>CAYQMG010000130.1:0-4629 GCA_964418585.1 uncultured Gammaproteobacteria bacterium
TGGCCCGGCAAGAGCACCCGGCCCGGCGTCGCCGGGGTGGGCTCGACCTCCACTTGAACGCCGGAAGGTCCTGGCACGGTCTGCACCAGCACCACCTGGTTTCGTCGTGTATCGACAGCCTCAACGTCGGTTGCCGCTGCACCCCGGCCGGCGATGAGGACCAGCGCGGTCGTGGTGAGAGCAGAAAGGAGCCTTTCAGAACGCATGAGAGACCTCCAACCGCGTGACGTGCCTTTGAAACTGTGCCGGAGATGGACCCGTCCTCCGGGCCGCGGTCACCACGTATCCGAGCAGCACCTCGGTCTGTTGGGAGAGCGGTGTGGCCAGGGTCAAGCTTGCTTGAATCCGGCTGACACGGACCGGTTCCGGCCGCGCCGGGTAGCTCAGGACCTGGTAGTCGAGTCGGGATTCGAGTCGGCCCCTGCGTCCCAGGCGGGTATCGGTCCAGAGACCGAACCGGGTGGCGGTTCCACGATAAAGCATGCTGGCGTGCCGCCACGTGACCGAGGTGACCCAGCCCATGCCTGCCCGGGGGCCGGGCCAATCGAAGCCGACACCGGCCGTTTGCTCCAGGCCACCTTGGGCCGCGGTGCAATATTGAGCATCCGGATTGGCCGGATCGATTTCCGGCATGCACAGGTCGGCCGTGTTCGCGAATACGTCCCAGGTCTCGGTCAGGTTCGCATGGCGAGCCCACCCCGCCCGGTACTCGATCCAGATTCCGGTCGGGCCGCTCACCGACTTGTTGAAACGGACTCGAGCCGCCTGGATCACGCTTCGGACCGGCCGATACCGGTTGTGGAGGGCGAGGAGGTGGGCCTGATAGCCGGCTTCGATACCCGAACGCCAGGCGATGGTGGCCGCTGCCCGGTGGTCCTGGGCGTCGAACAGGGCGAGGTCCCGGTTCAGGTACCATTGATGGAGGAACCGGTAGGCAGCAACGGCGCGGGTGCGCGGTGGACTCGGACGAAACGTGATACCGATCCGTTCGTTGCCGACCACACCGCAGGTCCGGTCCAGCCACCGGCCCCCGGCGAACGATCCGAGGTACTGCGTGCTGCAGGGGGACGCCTGATTCGAGGGAAAAAACGGGACGTTGCTGTTGAACCCGAGGCCGAGCGAAGCCTGCGCAGCCCAGTCGCGACGCCTTTCCGGGCCTCGAGGCACGGCCAGGGGCGGGGCGGCGAGTTGCTCGAGATGGATCCGTGCCTCCCGGGCCGTCGCAGGTGATCGGGCGGCGTTTTCCAGGAGGTAGCGGGCCTCTTCCCAGGCGCCGAGGCGGGCGCGGACAATGCCGAGTTCCAGGTTCAACCGGGGAAACCGGTCCGCTGACGGGGAGGCTGCTACAATGCTCAGGTCCCGCGAAGCCTGGCGCCAAGCCTCGAGACGTGCCAGGGCGATCCCCCGGAGGTAGCGCGCTTCCACGGAACGGGAGACCACCGGGTTCAGTTCGGCCACCGCTGCATCATACGCCCCGCGGAGGACCAGAAGGTGTGCGCGGGCCACCGTTACCATGACCTGTGGGTCGACCGGTTGCGCGGGTGGAGAGACGACAAGGGAGTCCACATCCGGAGCAGGCGCACTCCCCAGGGAAATGGTTGGGACCCCGATCATCACGCAGAGGAACCAGGTGGCGGACCAGAGGGGCAGGGGAGGCGGCGGGACCGCCCACGAGGCCGGAGTGGGGGAGGAGAAACGGCGGGTTGAAAAAGGGAGGAAGCGCATCCGGAGTCCCGAAGGTCACCGGGGGTGACCAAAGAGGATGTAGACCTTGCCCGCATCGGTCCCGTTCTGATCGTTGAATGGCGCGCCCACGACAAAGTCGTCGTACCCATCCCCGTTCAGGTCGCCTGCAGCCGACAGGGCGGTGCCAGCCTGGTCCCCGGCCGCTTCCCCGTAAAAGGCCATGTCCGTCGTGGAAAGCGGTGTGCTCTGGCTGAAGGTGCCGTCCGGACCGCCATAGAACAGGTAGACCGTGCCCCCACCGTTCCGTTCGCTGCTTCGGGTGACGCCGATGGCCAGATCGTCGTACCCATCCCCATCGATGTCCCCCAGGCCGGCCACGGTGCAAGGACATTGGTCCGAGCTGGATCCGTAGAATCGGACCGGCGCGGTCGCCTCCGCAGTCCCGGGCCCCGGCACGTTCGGGCCGAAGTAGAGGTAGGCCTTGGCATCGAACCCGTTGCCGTCCGTTTCCCGTCCCACCAGAAAGTCGTCGTACCCGTCTCCGTTCACGTCTCCTGCGCCGGCCACATAGGCGCCCACGAATTCCTGGCTGGTCACGCCGCGATATCGTGCTCCACCCAGTTTGTCCGGTCCGAACACGGTCCCCGGCTCGAAATCGGTCCTGCCATATAGGAACCAGGCATCCCCTCGAGACTCGGTGTCGAACGTGCCGCCCGCCAGGATGTCACACGCACTG
Organism: uncultured Gammaproteobacteria bacterium; assembly: GCA_964418585.1. Classification (GTDB taxonomy): domain Bacteria; phylum Myxococcota_A; class UBA796; order JAJRTE01; family JAJRTE01; genus JAJRTE01. The sequence goes on from CAYQMG010000130.1 coordinate 2,423, forward strand.
TCTCCCGTGGTGTACCCGGTGATTGCCACCGCCCATCCCACACCTTCAGCAGGTTTTCCGGTCAGCTTGGCCAGGTCGGTCGGTGCCAGGGACGGCGACCAGCCCCGCTCCTTGCCGTTGAGAACCAGCACCCAGCCGGCGCCACCACCAGTGCCCGAGGGCCAGGGGACCCCGATGAGTACGTCGGGATATCCGTCGTTGTTCACGTCTCCACCGCCGGCCACCGAGATTCCCAGGTAGTTCTCAGACGAAACCGCTTTCACCGCGCTGGTCGCAAAGTCCGAAACAAGGCTGTTCCCCCAGCCGGAACTCCGGCCCATCACCACGTAGGTGACACCTGCGTTGGTCAACGTGTCCGTGCTGAAAAATGGCGCCCCGATCACGAAGTCGTCGTATCCGTCCTGGTTCAGGTCGAGCGCTCCGGCCACGGAATAGCCGGTGTAGGCCCCGATGTTGTCTTCCCACAAGGTGACAGAGCGCGCGGCCAGGTCCAGGTCGTCCCCCCACTCGAGATCTGCAGTGAGGAGCACGTGCACCGCCCCGGCACTCAGCCCGGTTCCCGGTGCACCCACCGCGAGAGCGTTGGTGCCGCTTCCGTCCACGTCCCCGATTCCGGCCGCCGACATGCCCGTCAGTGTCCCTGCTTCGTGACCCACGAAACTGAACGCATCCGCGAGTTGAATCTCCGATTCCACCACGCCATCGCAATTGTTGTCCTTCCCGTCGAATCGCTCTGGAGCCCCTGGGTAGGTCCAGGGATCGTCATCGTCGCAGTCGTCATCCACCTCGCGGTATCCGTCGCCGTCGTCGTCGAACACCTCCGTGCCCTCATCGACCAGCCCGTCGCAATCGTTGTCGATCCCGTCCGGTTGCGTTGCTTCGGGTACGCCCGGGTTGACCCCGTCATCGTCATCGTCGCAGTCGCCGTCCACCTCGCGGTATCCGTCGCCGTCGTCGTCGAACAGGTCCGTGCCCTCGTCGACCAGGCCGTCGCAGTCGTTGTCCTTCCCATCTCCGTCCGGGACACCGTCCCCGTTGCCGTCTCCGGCGCTTTCGTCCGCACCGGGATAGGTCGTGGGGTCGGTATCGTCACAGTCCGTGGCATCGACCACGTAGCCCGAGGGCATGGTGCATGCCTCGAGGCTGGTGGCAGGGTCTCCGAACGTGTCTCCGTCCGCATCGCGATGATAGGTGCTGGTCAATCCCTCGTCCACGGCCCCGTCGCAATCGTCGTCCACCCCGTTGCAGCTTTCCAATGCTCCAGCGTATACGGTGGCGTCGCCGTCATCACAGTCGCCGCTGCACGAACTGACACCGTCCCCGTCCTGGTCGAATCCCTCGTCCACCTCCCCGTCGCAGTCGTCGTCGACCTCGTTGCAGGTCTCGGACATCCCCGGACGAATGAGTGGGTCGGTGTCGTCACAGTCGGCCGGGACTGAGCCGACGGCACAGCGCGGCACACCATCCTGGTCGTCATCGAACCCCTCGTCTCGAACGTTGTCGCAGTCATCATCCACCCCGTTGCATACCTCCTGGGCACCCGGATACACTCCCGCATCGTTGTCGTCACAGTCGCCGTCGCACACCGTAACGCCGTCTCCGTCCGTGTCGAACCCGCCGTCCACCAGACCGTCGCAATCGTCGTCCACCCCGTTGCACAGTTCGGGCGCCCCGGGATGAATCGTGGCATTGTCGTCGTCGCAGTCGGCTGGTCGGCCGCCTATGGCACAGGTGGGATAGCCATCGTGATCCGTGTCGAATGGTTCGTCCACCTCCCCGTCGCAGTCGTCATCGACCCCGTTGCACGCTTCCGACACGCCCGGGTTGACCGCGGGGTCCGCGTCATCGCAGTCGTTGTCACAGGTCTTGAACCCGTCTCCGTCCCGGTCGAACCCCTCGTCCACCTCGCCGTCGCAGTCGTCATCGGCGCCGTTGCAGATCTCGGTTGCCGTTGGTTCGATCGATGGATCCGTGTCGTTGCAATCCCCGTTGCACGAGGTGAATCCGTCGTGGTCCTGGTCGAAGCCTTCATCCACGGTTCCATCGCAGTCATCGTCCACCCCGTTGCACGCTTCCGACACGCCCGGGTTGACCGCGGGGTCCGCGTCATCGCAGTCGTTGTCACAAGTTTTGAACCCGTCTCCGTCCTGATCGAAGCCTTCGTCGGTGGCGCCGTCGCAGTCGTCGTCCCGGTTGTTGCAGAGTTC
>CAYQMG010000131.1:0-16515 GCA_964418585.1 uncultured Gammaproteobacteria bacterium
GGGTACACGAAGTCCTATGATGGGCGGGCCATCGATCGGGACGGAGGCGGGCGCACGGACTGTTGGGCAGTGGCGGCGGGGATTCCGTACACCCGGGTCAACCAGACCCCACCTGGAGAGTCTCCTGACGGTGTCCTGAGTTTCACCGATTTCCGGCGCGATCTGCCCGAGGAGGTGACCTACCTCGGTGGTCCGATCAACACGGTCTATTCGACGATGGATGTGTTTGCGGGGGACCTGGACGGAGATGGTCACGAGGACCTGGTGCTTGCCAACCAGAACGAGCAGAACCGGCTGTGGCGTTGTCGATATGGAGATGGACGGATGGTGTCTGTGGAGGACGAGACCGAGACCTACCTCCCGGCTGGAGGCGAGATGTCGACGCGATTTCTCCAGGGGGATCTGGATGGGGACGGGGACACGGACGTGGTTGCGGTGAACCTGGACTATCCGCCGGACGTGTATCTCCAGGAAGCTGGAGGATTCGTGGACGGACACGATCTTCTGGACTTTTTCCCGCACCCTTCGGTGGTGGAGCCGGGTTCTGGACTGCCGAGTCGTGCTGGCGGATGGGATGGCGCTCTGGTGGACCTGAACGGGGACGGGTGGCTCGATCTGGTGGTGGCGGGTGGAGGCTGGAACGACACCAAGAAGCCGAACATTCTCTATCTCTGGAACACGGCGTCGGGCCGCCTCGAGTATCAGCCGGACGGGCTGCCCTACGAACCGGACGGCTCGATGGATCACAACACTCGAGGCATGGCCGCTGCGGATGTGGATGGGGACGGTGACATTGACCTGGTGTTTGCGAACGAGGATCACTCGAGCCAGGTGGCGCTCAACGATGGGAGCGGTCGGTTCCCGGAATCGGGGCTGGTGGATCTTCCGGACCGGGGCGGTGCCAGCCATGCGGTGGCGTTTTTCGGTGAGGCACCCTATCCGGACCTGCTGGTGGGCGGTGGGCTCCTGGCGCCATTCATCGACGTTTATCGGAATCCTCGAGACGGAACTGCGGCGTACACTCTGGAGACGACCCTCAAGCTGACGTCCGGGTCGGTGGTGAAGGGCCTGGTGCCCATCGACCTGGACGGGGACGGTGTTCGGGACGACTTTGTCATTGCGGTGCTGGACGGACCGAATGTGCTGCTCAGCTTCGACGAGGCAGGCGACTACACGTTGCTTTACGGCGTGTTGGGGGGTGATGAGACCGAGACGTACCACGTGGCGGTGGGAGACCTGAACGATGATGGGTACGACGACATCGTCGAGCCGAACAAGCCTGATGACGGATACTGGCAGAACCGGGTGCTCCTGAACCGTGGGGTCGAGGAACCGGGCGCGTTTGATGACTACACGGACCTCATGATGACCGGCTATTTCAACAAGGAAGGGTCGTACGACGCCGCCATTGTGCGCCTGGTCGACTGGTTGCCCCCCCATGTGCTCGTGGGCAACGACGGGCAGAACCGACTGCTCACGCCTCATCTACCGACCAGCGATTGAACTTCCGACCGCCGACTGACGCTCACCTGGTTTTGAAGTGCCCCGTTTCGCTTTACAAGCCCCTTGCCCATTGATAGCCTGAAAGGGAGACGGGATCAGGGGGGGAATTCCGGTCGGGGGAGCAGGGCGGATGGCGGAACGTTCCGCGAGGCGGGGTTCGTCGGGCAGGAGCGCGCACGCTGAAGGCTCGAGAGTATGGGTGGCGGCGGAAACTCTCGTGGCGGTGGCGCTGAGTCTGGTGGCGACCTGGCCATCGGTGAGGTATCTGACCACACGGCTTTACAAGGGTCTCTATTCGATTGACGCGAACGGGGGTATCTGGTGGCCGCATGCTTTTGTGCGGTCCCTGCTGAGGGGGGAGTATCCATTTCACGCGCGAAGCCTCGTATGGCCGGAAGGGCAGGACGTGACGCTGCTCATCTGGAACTACGGGGTGGCGCTGCTGTTCTCCCCGATCTATCTCCTGGCCGACCCCATACTGGCTGCGAATCTGGTGGCGCTCGGGATCGTGGTCCTGAACGGACTGGCATCCGCCTGGGCGGCCCGTGTTCTGACCGGGTCTCGGTCTGCGGGATGGGCCGCTTTGGTCGTGGGCGCGACGGTTCCGTTCGCCTGGATCGAGGCGGGGTCTGGACGGCAAGACCAGGCGCTGTGGGCCCCGATGGCCTTGTACCTGGGCGCCATGCTGCCTTTGTTGGAGGGCCGGAAAGAGCGGAAATGGGTGGTCGTCAGTGCCGCCGCCCTGGCTGCGGCCGGTGCAGTCTACTGGTTCTATGCCTACTTTCTCATCTTGTGGACCCTGGCCGCAGTGGGAATCCAGTGGGTCCGGGGGCGGATCGAGCGGGAGCTGCTGGTTCGCCTGGCAGCGGTCGCGGCGGGCGCCCTGGTGCTCATGCTCCCCTTCCTGGTGCCCGTGGTGATCGCATATCTGCGGTCTCCGCATGTGTTCGAGCACATTGCGGGCCACGTGGCCCATCCGCTGTTGCTCCAGGCCGAGTTTTCGCTGTCACCGACCAGTTTTGTCGGAATCTTCGGCCCCGGACGGCATGACGGCAATCTGCATGTGAGCGCCTTGTTGTTGCCGGTGGCCCTTTGGGCTGCGGTGAAAGGACGGTCGGGGGTGCGTGCGTGTGCGCTGACCGCGCTCGGCGCTGCGGTGCTGGCCTGTGGGCCGTTCATGGTCGGCCCGGACGGGGTTCCGGTCACGGTGGGGGGGAACTGGCTGGCGCTTCCCATGTCCGCGTTGAACCTCCTTCCAGGATTTCAGCGCTTCTGGTGGCCCTATCGGTGGATGGCCCTGGCGATTCCGGCCATGGCCGTGTGCGTGGGGTGGGTGGTGGATCGGTTCCAGCGCCGGATGGCGGCGACTCTGGTGCTGGCCGTCTTTCTGGTGGTGGAATCTCTGTGGATTCTGAGGCTCAATCCCGGGGTTGAGGGAAGCCTTTGGCCCGACCAGCGGGTTCCCGCCGTGTTTTCCGAGATTGCGGAATTGCCGTGGCCGGCCCCCATCTTGCATGTGCCGCTTGGACGGGCGGCGCTCAGGGAGACGGTCTGGCAGGCATTCCATCACCAGCCGATCGATACCGGGCTGGACTGGCACTTGCCGGGTCAGGTTCCCGACACGTTTTTGACGCGCCGGGAGCAGGTGCCACTGATCGCCGCGCTCGAGGGGGGCGTATCGAGGGGCGGAGGCGCCGGGCGCCGCACCTGGACTCGGGAGGAAGCAGGCGGGTTTCACTATGTGCTGCTTTCCCTTCTCGAGGATTCATCGCAGACCTGGCGTTCCACGCTGGAGGCCCTGTTGGGGACGCCGGACTATGTGGACTGCATGGTGGCCGTGTGGCATGTGCCGGGTGTGGGAAAACCGTTGCACACACGAGGGGATCCCGAAAACTGCGGGGACTTCGCGCCGGAAAAGGGACTTCCCCGTGAACTGGTCCCCTTTCGCGACCCGGCGGACACCAGGTAGTTCCAGCCGCCCGCCCGGAACGGGAGGAAAAAACACTTGCGCAGGACTGTGCCGCGTCTATAATATCCCGTCATTGTCAACCCGATGGAAGCAGCCTCCTGTATGGACGAGATTGACCATAGTCGACGCACGGCGCCAGAGGGCGAATACGGAGAGACCTGACCTGTCGACCTCGACCTTTCCTGCGGCTCTCGGTGCAGCGTGTGCGTTCGCCGGTGTGAACGAACCTGAACGTTCGCCAGGGGGTGAGACAGCAGCAGGGAAGGATATATGGATGCACCGACTGGGAACTCACTTGTTGATTGAACTGGGGGGGTGTGATCCCGTTCTCCTCGACGACCTTGCCCGGATTCGAGAGGCCATGATCGAGGCCGCACGCAAGGGCAGGACCACGATCCTGAACACGTCGTTCCACAAGTTTTCGCCACAGGGTGTGAGCGGCGTCATCGTGTTGGCGGAGAGCCACATATCGGTTCACACGTGGCCGGAAGAGTCGTATGCTGCAGTGGATGTGTTCACGTGCGGCGACAGGGCCATGCCGCACCTGGTGGCAGCGCACCTGATCCGGGCGTTTTCTCCCCGGAAATATGACATTCGAGAGATTGCCCGGGGTGTTCCCGGAGCGGTGGACCGGTCCGGCAAGGTTCAGGCGGCGGAGTCTGCGGCACAGGTCGGCGAGTTTGAGCCGGGGATGCGGTTTGCGTCGGCGGGGGGAGGGGTGGCGTGAGCTGGGACCCCACGAGATTGTCCGGAGACTGGGTATCGACCGGAGCACTTCAGGAAGGGGACCTGTTGCTCCTGGCCGTTCGCGAGCGTCTGGCGCAGAAGCGGACGGCCTACCAGACCGTGGAACTGGTCGAGACCGTGCCCTATGGTCGCTCCCTCGTGCTGGATGGGAGCCTTCAGGCCACGCAGCGGGACGAATTCATCTACCACGAATCGCTGGTTCACCCGGGGCTGTTGGCGAGTCCGCCTCGAGGCAAGGTGGTGGTGCTGGGCGGCGGGGAAGGGGCCACGCTGCGCGAGGTGTTGAAGCACCGTTGGGTCGAGCAGGCCGTGATGGTGGACATCGACGAGGAGGTGGTGGGGTTCTGCAAGACCTACCTGCCGAGCTTTCACCAGGGCGCGTTCGACGACCCCCGCGCACATCTCGTATTTACCGACGCGCGTCAGTGGATCGAGAACCAGCCGCCTGGATCATACTCCGCCGTGGTGTTCGACATCACCGAGCCCCTGGAAGGCGGTCCCGCACGGATGCTGTTCACTCGAGAATTCTACAGCCTGGTGCGGCGCGTCCTGGTTCCGGGCGGAATCTTCGCCACCCACGCCGGACCCATCCTGCTGCCAGGTCAGCCCGCGGCCGGGCTTTTCCCGAGGATCGTGCGTACCCTCCGCGACGTGTTCGACCAGGTCTCGCCCATGTCCAGTTTCATTCATTCCTTCGGGGACCCCTGGTCGTTCGTGGTCTGTCGTGCCGGTCCGGAACCGCTTCCGGGGGAAGACCGGATCGACTCGCTCATTCGGGCCCGGGTGGAAGGGACCCTGTCCGCCTACGATGCGACCACCCATGTGCACATGACCCATCTTCCCGCCTACGTGAGAACGATGCTCGACCGACCGTGGGATCCCTATACGGACGCACATCCACCGGGGTTGGTGGTGTGACAGAGCACCGCCCCGAACGCCCCAGCTCGACCGACCGAATCGGCGGCCGGTCAAGCTGGATACACCCACCACGGCCCCTGTCCCGGTTCGGTCTCGAGCAGGGAGGAGAGGCCAGGGAGGAGAGATTGTGGACCTGACCATCGAGCGCCTTGGACCCGCCAGAATACGTTCGCCCCTTCGATATTCCAACGTGCTCGGCGACCACGTGGCCAACTATGTTTCCGACGACGCCCGCGTGCTTTACGACCTGTCGCTCGAGCGCGTGATGGAGCACTTCCAGGAAGGGAAGAACGAGCAGCCGCTTTCGTTCGAACGAGCGGGGCCTCGCGAATTCATCTACTTCGACCCGAGCAAACTTCGCGTGGGGATCGTGACCTGCGGCGGCCTCTGCCCGGGCCTCAACAACGTCATTCGCGCCCTGGTGATGGAGCTGCACTACCACTACGGGGTGCGCCGGATACACGGGTTCCTTTACGGATTCGAAGGACTCGCTCCCGAGGCCGGACACGACGTCCTGGACCTCTCCCCCAGCGTGGTCAAGGACATTCATCACGACGGCGGCACCATCCTGGGCTCGTCTCGAGGCCCCCAGGATGTGGTGGCCATGGTGGATACCCTGGAACGGATGGGCATCGGGCTCCTCTTTACCATCGGCGGCGATGGCACCATGCGCGGCGCGTTGGCCATCCACGAAGAAATCCAGGCCCGAGGCCTCAAAATTTCGGTCATCGGCATTCCAAAAACCATCGATAATGACATCGCACTGGTGGAAAAGACGTTCGGGTTCGAAACCGCGTTTTCCATCGCCATCCAGTCCATTCGGTCCGCCCATGTGGAAGCCGAAGGCGCTCCCAACGGGATCGGCCTGGTGCAGTTGATGGGACGACATTCCGGTTACATCGCTGCCAACGCCGCCCTCGCAGAACCCGACGTCAACTGCGTGCTCATTCCCGAGATCCCCTTCGTCCTGGAGGGAGAAAAAGGTCTGATCGCATGGCTCACCCGCCGCCTCGAGTCTCGTGGGCACGCCGTGATCGTGGTCGCCGAGGGGGTCGGCCAGGACCTCCTCCAGCAGGACAGAAAACGCTACGACCCCTCTGGAAACCTCGACCTCGCCGACATCGGCCTCTTTCTCAAGGAGGCCATCAGCGACGAACTCAATACCCGCGGAATTCGCCACACCCTCAAGTACATCGACCCAAGCTACCTCGTGCGAAGCGCCCCGGCCAACCCCAACGACTCCCTGTTTTGCGCAACCCTGGCCCAAAATGCGGTCCATGCCGGCCTGTCCGGACGCACAGGTATGCTCGTCGGTATCTGGAACAACGTCTTCACTCACGTCCCCATTCGCGCTGCTGTGGCCAGCCGAAAATTGGTCGATCCGGAAGGAGAACTCTGGAGGGCTGTGCTGGAGACCACCGGTCAACCAGCTTTCTGGGGGTGAACATCACCACAGTCCGGCAACGGAATACCGGAAAACCGGCAGACCATCAGAACGGCGCCGAGTTGTACGCCATCCCAATGTCGAACGGCCCAGACAACGACCCTCCCCCGGAATAGTACATCGCGTACCCGTCTCCAAGAGGAATCACGTCCGCTCCATACACCATGTAGGCATCGAAGTCCGAAGAGCCGCTGTCAAACGAGAACTCCGGGTTGTCCGGCGACAACGTCCACGACTTGCCGTTGGTCGACGTGGCATGACCGATCTCGTAAGTATAGGTGAGACTCGAGTCATCCCCCGAAAACCACATGTGGAACTCCCCGTTGTACTTGTGCACTCGGCAAAATACCACCCGCTTGTCGTCCCAGTCCCCGGCCGCACCCACGTCCAGCACAAACGTCGGATACTTGGTCCAGATGAAGCCATCCGGGCTCGTGGCGTATCCAATCCGGATGTACACTCCGTTCGACCCGCTGTACCACATCTTGAACGTCGCGTCGTCCGGGTCATACAGAACCGTGGGCGCATGCACCGCGGCCGCGTCCCAGCTTCCCGGTTCGCCCAGCAGGAGAATGGGGTTGCCCGTTTCCTTTTTCCAGCTCAGTCCGTCGCGGCTCGTAGCCATTCCGATACGGATCTTGTTGTTGGTTTCGTTGCCGTGGTAGTACATCAGGTAGGTGCCGTTCACATAAATCACGGAGGGATAGCCAAGACGGACGGAATCCCATTCCCCGGGCGCGCCAGGCAGCAGCACGGCCTGAGGTTCGATGGTCCAGTCGCGTCCGTTGGTACTTTCGGCGTAGCCGATTTCGTGTGCGTAGTTGTCTCCGCGAATGATCCGGTACCACATCTGGTAGAGTCCCAGGTCTTCGCGGTAGAGGACGGTGGGCTGGTCCCACCCCATGATGCCCGGGTCGTCTGGTGCAGGGAGCGTGGGGTTGCAGACGGTTCGTTCCCAGGTGGCATCGGCGCCGCCTTCCACGTCGGGGAGGCCGTCGCAGTCCTGGTCGACGCCGTCACACGACTCGGGTGCACCTGGATAGATGAGCCAGTCGGCGTCGTTGCAATCGCCGCCGATTTCGGTGTAGCCATCGTGGTCGTTGTCTCTCCAGAGGGGGAGGACGACCTGGGCCTGTGCGGTGGACCGAAGTGCGGGAAAGGCGACCGCACCGATCAACAGGATCTGGACGACACGTGAGAGCCTGGTGTTGCTGCGCATGGTGGTACTCTCCATGGGATACCCGTTTTTCTCCTTCATTTCCAGGTATCGGCACGGGACGAGCTACCGATTAGCCTTTTCAAGACAATTCCGGTGCCAGTTGGCTCATGTAGGGGGGTGAGCGGTGGGGGATGGGTCGTCCGGGAGGGGCGCGGAGTGCGGCATTTCAGGCTCTGGTCGGAGCGTCGTCGTGCGTGGCCGGTGGGTCAAGGGGGAGTGGCAGCGGCGCACTGAGCGGTTTGTGCCTGCCAGTCGGCGGAGCAGCGCACGTGTTGTCCGGTCCGCACGCGGAATCGCGCCTCGAGGATGTTTCCACCGGAGAAGTAGAAGGTGACCTGGTGCGGACCGGGGGTGACCCGGAGGGGATGGGCCGTGTCCGCCGGGACCGGTTTTTCGTCGAGGAAATACCGGGCCTTGGGCGTGCTTTCCAACGTGACGAGTCCTGTGTCGCTCGAGGGGAGAGGCGCCGTGGTGCTGGTCTGGTGTGCGGGGCGAGGCGGTTGGACACGTGTTTCGCCGCGGAGGCCGCGGAAGGGAACCGCCTCGTCGGTCGCAGTCCCCTTCGCACCATTCCTGGAGCCGACCGCGATTTCGTCCGCCGGGATCTGTCTTGGCAGGTGAGGGGTGGGGGAAGAAGCGACCGCAGCGTTGTCGGCGACCGGGGTGGTTGCGGGGCTCGAGGCCGGTTCCGCGCCGGGGCGCCGGAGTCGGTAGCCGGCGAAAGCGACCGCCAGCACGATGAGGGAAGCGGTCAGGAACGCCATTCGGCGTCTCTTTCTGGGCGGCGCGCTCGACAGGGCTTCGGCCGGGATTCCGTGGGCCGAAGTAGGGGGCGCCTGCTGGTGGATGGGGGCAGGCGATGGGCTGCGGACCCCCGTCGGATTCTGGGGGGGCGGTGTGAAACGCGGCTCGAGGCGCCTTGTGGGTTCTTCGAACCGTTCCGCGGGTGGTGGGGCCGTCGCCTGAGGAGGAGGTGGAACCGGCCGCGTCGGCTCGAGCACCACGGTGGGCTCGGCCCTGGGTTTCGACGGGGCGTTCGCCGAGGAGGGGTCCGGTCGTGTCAGCAATCGGGTGGCGTCCGGGTCTGCTCTGGATTCGGGGGCGGGCTGCGGGGAGATCACCGTGCCGAGGTCTATCTCGGAGGAATCCTCGTCTGGCTCCGGCTCGGCAGCGATGGGCAGGAGTGCCGAGGGAGCGGACCGGGTGGGGTCGGAATGGGAGGCTGAACCTGCGGGTCTGGCCGGCGCACCTGGTCCAGCCCCCGGGTCCTCCGTGGCCACGGGAATGGAAGGTCCTTCCCGCGTGGTGGCCGTGGCCCGGGTCGATCCTGCCGCGATGTCCGGGTAGCCCTGGGCCGAAGCTTCCGGCACCACCCCCAGAAAGGGGTCTCGAGCGCACCGGGTGGGTTCCGGGTCCAGGCCCGGCCCGGGTGCCTGGGTCGGCTCCGGGGTTGCTCGAACCGTGTCCAGTGCTTCTGGTCCGTCCTCACGCACCGTTTCGGCGCCGGCCATGGGGGGGCTCGGGTCCAGGCCTGGTTTTGGCCGCGGGGAAGCTGGACGGGGGAGTCGCTGCGTGGCCTGGAGGTCTGCGCTTTCGGCCCCGGTACCGAGGTCATTCGGGTTCAGCCGGGTCGTCGCCACCCAGGCCGCCTGGACCCTGTCCGTGCCGTTGACGGCAGGTTCCCGCGCTCCATTTCCTTCCGGAACCCGATCCTCGAGTCGGGCCGGTCCGGGGCTCGGTGGGGGTGGGGAGCCGGGTACGCTCTTCAGCCAGTCCCGCAGGGTTGGAGACGGAGGCAGGCGGCGTCGAATTGTCTCGAGCTGCTCGGCCATTTCGCCGCCGGACCTGAATCGTTGGTCCAGGTTTCGAGAGAGCGCGCGCAGAAGGAAGGTGCGCAGGGCCTCACGCACAGGCGTGGGAGGCAGCAGCGCGAGGCGAGGCTCGATCCGGGCGCCGCGGGCCGCCTCGAGCACCGTGTCCCGATCGTTGCCCTCGTACATGCGTTGAAGGGTCAACAGCTCGAACAGGATGAGGCCGACGGCGAACAGGTCGGATCGATGGTCCAGGCTCGGCGCACCGGCCGCCTGCTCCGGGGACATGTACCGCAAGGTTCCCTTGAGGGTCGGAACCACCGTGCGCTCGGCGTTGCTCTCCGCCCGGGCCACTCCGAAGTCGGCAATCTTGACCGTCCCGATCGGGTCAATCAAGATGTTCGAGGGCTTGAGGTCTCGGTGGACCATCTTGAGAGGACGCCCGTCGTGGTCCTTGGCCCGGTGGGCATAGTCCAGCCCACGGCAGACCTGGATTCCGATCTCGAGCGCCACGTGAGGGGGAATCGGCGCCCCGGACTTGCGATGACGCCGCAAGAGAGCCAGCAGGCTGGGGCCCCGCACATACTCCATCGCCAGGTAGAGGCGATCTTCGTGACGACCGAAATCGAGGCTGGCCACGATGTTCTCGTGCGACAGCAACCCTCCCAGCCTCGCCTCGCTGATGAACGAGGGGGCAAAGTCCGGGTCGTGGGACAACTCCGCTCGGTAGACCTTGAGCGCCACGGTTTTTTCGAACCCCCCCGCTCCCTCGAGAATGGCCTTGAAAACCTCCGCCATGGACCCCGAGCCGAGACGCTCCACCAGTCGGTACGAGCCGAATCGATATGGGGGCGTTTCGTTCGCGCACATGTCATCCGTCCCGTGCTGGTCTCCCCGCTCCACATCACCTCGACCGAGCCTCGAGTCCTCTCAGCCCGGACCCGGGCCACAGACCGCCGATCGAGGCTTCCTGGCTATTCTACAACGGCAGGGGAGCAGGGCGGCAAGGGGAAAGTTGGCATGGCTCCGCCGATCACCCACTGAACCGGAGGAGCCGCCCGGAAAACTTGTATTCTCCCACCCAAAGATACCGGCCGTCGTAGGCAAGCGCAGCCGGCCAGAACAGCCGATTCCGCGCAGTCGCAGGCTCGGTGTGAACAGCATCCGGCTGACCCAGAATGGCATCCGGCGGCATGCCGGCGGGCGCGTCCTCGATGCGGTTCCACACCAGCACACGGTTGAATCCGGTGTCGGCCACGAACAGGTGCCCGTGCGCCACGATTGCATCCTCGGGACGATTGAAGAGATTCCCCTGGCTCGAGACTCCGAACGTGATGGGTGGCAGATCCTCAACAAGTGTGTCCAGCTCAATGAGGGCGATGGTGTGCGTTTCCGTGCACGTGGCCACGAGATAGGTGTCGTCACAGGAGATTCGGACTGGAGAGTCCACATGAACCACGAACTGGGGCGGCGTGCTCACGTCCGGGAGGTCTTCCCAGACGTAGATCCGGTCGTGTGCCTGGTCGGAAAGGAAGAATCCCTTGGGTCCCCATGCGATTCCGCGGACCTCGTTCAGGTCGACGCCGCCCAGCGTACCCTCGTAGCGAACGTCCGGGTCCTGGCCCTGGAGGGGAAGGGTGCGCCAGGCGAGGAGCATGGAGCCTCCGACCAGGGCGATTTGTCCGTCGTACAGTGTGATGCTCCAGGGTGACGAGTCTTGAGGAAGCGCGACGACGCCGTCTGGTGGCACGCCGCTGGTTTCCGGAATGGAGGTCCACACGTGGAGTTCCTTGTCGAAGTCGGAGGAGACGAACAGGTGTTGTCCATCGGTGGCCGGGCGTGGGTTGGTAATGAAGTGATGTGTTTGAAAGGTATTGGTCTCCGGGTCGGGTGCTCCCACGGCGAAATCGGGTTCTCGAGGCATATTCGAGGAAAACGGTTCCCATGCGACCAGTTTGTTCCCATTGCTCAAGGAAGCGAACAGGGTGCTGCCCGCCTGGACCACGCCTGATCCGTCCCCCCCTGCGAAGGAGTAGATCGATTCCGGGATGGTCATGTCCGGGGCATCGTCGGCGCTGGAAGGTGGCTTGTTCCAGACGTAGAGTTCGGCGCCGAGCATGATGAGTTTCCCGTCATCGGTAAAGGTTCCTTGCATGATGGCGCGCGCTGGATCGTAGGGATCTTGCATGAAGAAATCGGGGTCTTGGTCGAGCCAGGTGGGGAACGAGGTCCAGAAAAAGTTTCCCCGCACGCCATCTGGAGACACTTCGGGAGCCGGGTTGTGGTCTCCAATGATCAGCATGGTTCCATCACTGGTGATCGTCCGTGGGGTTCCTATCATGCCCTGGGCGGTCAGCTCGAGGTCGGGGAGGGCGTCGGCTGATTCTGGAAAGTGGTGCCAGATCAGTACGATTCCGGTGCGGGTAGCACTGACGGCGAGACGGGTCCCGTCGGTCCAGACACCCCAGGGCCAGTCGGCCTCCAGAGCGAAGTCTGCGGACTGGCCGTTGGTCACGGGGAACGTGCGCCAGACCAGCACGCGATTGTTGTTGGTATCGGCCACCACGACCCGTTCGCCGTCCGTGGCGGCGCTGATGGGCCAGTTGAGGCGGTCCATCGTGGTGCCTGAGTCGTTGGCGTTGAAGTCGGGTTGTCCGAGTACCAGGTCGGGCGGCTCGTTTGCTGCGGGCGGGGAGTTCCAGACCAGCACGCGGTTGTTGTTTCGGTCAGGGAGCAAAAGTCGGGTTCCGTCTCCGGCCACCTGACCAGGATGGTTGAACAGAAGAGGCCCGCCGGAATCATTGAAATCGATCCCGGAGAGCATGAGGTCGGCGTCCATGCCGGTGACGAACCCGGCCGGTCGTGGACTGGGCGAGTGGTCCACTTCCTCGTCGTTGCACGAAACCGCCAGCACCACCGCCAGTGCAAGCGCGTGAACAGGAAAGATCTTCCCGCACCTTTCGAACCTTCTTCCTTTGTCACGTCCTGCGTGCGCCTTTTTCGCTTCCACAGTCACCTCCAGGTGTGCAGCGCCTTCTTGCTTCGTCCGGGTTCCGGTGCACAGGAAAACATCGCCGACGAAAGGAAGCAAGAGCTACGTGCTCGCCGACATGGGGCTCCGGAGGATACGTCGATTCGGGATATCGGGGCCGGTCGAGGGAGTGGTGTGCAGGGGTGAGGCACTTGGGCCGGGGCAAGCAAGGAGTGGTGTTCAGGCAACGAGAGGAGACCAGGTCCCCACTCCCCTCTCGTGCCTCGACCGCCATCACGCAGCTTGGTGCGTCGCCCATGCTTCGGCGTTCGGCGGCAGACCTGCGGCGGGGTGGCCGTCCATCCACGCCGCCGACTTTGAAACGGACCTGGGTCTGGTTCCATTCCATGTTGACGGCACCGGCGGGACGGAGTAGAAAGACAGGGATTTCCCGTCGGGAACCGGCATAGGACCGGCGTGGGCACTGTTCATCCAAGAAACAGCCTGGAGCGTGGCATGTTCTATCATGAAAACATTCTCGACGCCATTGGCGGCACGCCTCTGGTCAAGTTGAACAAGGTGGTCGGGCCGGACGACGCCACCGTGTTGGCCAAGCTCGAGTACCTCAACCCTGGCGGGTCCATCAAGGACCGGATGGCGCTGTACATCATCGAGAAAGCGGAGCAGGAGGGCCTGTTGAAGCCCGGGGGCACCATTGTGGAGAACACGAGTGGGAACACCGGGGTGGGCGTGGCGATGGCCGCGGCGGTGCGTGGGTACCGTTGTATTTTCACCATGCCGGACAAGATGTCCAAGGAGAAGCAGGACACGCTCAAGGCGTTTGGTGCGCAGGTGGTGGTAACGCCGACGAATGTTCCTGCGG
Organism: uncultured Gammaproteobacteria bacterium; assembly: GCA_964418585.1. Lineage (GTDB taxonomy): Bacteria > Myxococcota_A > UBA796 > JAJRTE01 > JAJRTE01 > JAJRTE01. The sequence goes on from CAYQMG010000131.1 coordinate 13,466, forward strand.
ACTCACCGGAGAGCTACTATTCCGTGGCGAAGCGGATTGCATCGGAGACGCCCAATGCCTTTTATCTGAACCAGTATCACAATCCGGACAACATCGAGGCCCATTATCGGTCGACGGGGCCCGAGATTTGGGAGCAGACCGGTGGTCGACTGGACGTGTTCGTGGCCGGGATCGGCACGGGGGGTACCATCAGCGGTTGCGGGCGGTTTTTCAAGGAGAAGAACCCGGAGATTCAGGTCATCGGAGTGGATCCCATTGGGAGTGTCTACTACGAGTTGTTCAAGTCCGGGTGTCTGGTGGAACCCCATGTGTACAAGGTTGAGGGTATTGGTGAGGACATGATGTGTGGCGCCACCGACTTTTCGGTCATGGACGACGTTCGGCAGGTGGACGACCGGCAGTCCTTCATCATGGCGCGGCGTCTTGCGCGCGAGGAGGGAATCCTGGCAGGGGGGAGTTCCGGTTCCGCCGTGCATGTGGCGGTACAGGTGGCGCGGGAGTTGGGCCGTGGCAAGATCGTCGTGGTCCCTCTGCCGGACAGCGGTCGGGCCTACATTTCCAAGTTTTACTCGGACGAGTGGATGCGGGACAACGGCTTCCTGGAGCCGGAGGATCTTCGCACGTGGACCGCGCGGGATGTTTTGGGCGATCGAGCCGGGCAGGTGGTCGTGGCCCGGACCGAGGAGCCGGTTCGAGCAGTGATTGAGATGTTGAAGGGCCGGAACATCTCCCAGGTCCCGGTGGTGGACCGGGAGGGGCGGGCGGCCGGCATGCTTCATGAGTCGGACCTGCTGGCCGTGGTGGTGGAAGCTCCGGACGGTCTGGATCGGCCGGCCGGGTCGGTGATGAAGCCGCTGAACGGCCGGGTCGGCCTGGACAGCTCGCTGCTGGACGTGCGGGCGGTATTCGACCAGGACAACGTGGCCGTGGTCATGGACGACGACGTGCCGGTGGGAATCATTACGAAGATCGACGTGATCGATTTTCTGGGCAAACACCTGAGCTGAACCGGCGGGCCCGGAATGTTGGACCGGACGGAGTCGTGAACGGAACGGGGGGGCGTGTGTGAGGAATGACTCGAGGGAACGTGCTGGAGGCGGTCAGACCGAGGCGATCTTGTCCATGGCCGCCTTGAGTCCTTCGTGAACCTGCCGGACCGCCTCCGGGTCCCAGGATTCCTGCGGTTCACGCAGGAACGTGGTCTTGTCCACGCGGTTGTCGAATCGGCCGATGGGGAGGAAGTAGGTCTTGCCGTGTGCGTGGACCTCCACGGTGCCCGGGCGGGTGCTGTTTTCCTCGAGCCAGGTCATGTCGTCGCACCCGTACTCACCCATCATGACCGCGAGAGGCACACCGTGGTGAAGAATCGACCCGGGGTCGTCGGGATCGGCCCGGTCGAAGTTCTTGCGTCGGGATTCCTCCGGCGTGACCCACACGTACAGGATGACTGATTTCTCCAGCAGTTCGGGGGAGAGCTGGGCGAGGGAGTAGCGGTATCCGTGGGGTTCGGGGAGGGGCATGTCCGCCCCGTCCGGGCCGCCGCGCGCGAACTCGATCACCAGGGTCTTGCCTTCGAGCGTGTCCGGATAGTTGTCCATCTTTTCCTGGAGCATCTCGCGGGCTTCCTGCTCGATGCGCTCGCGAAGTCGGCCGCGGAGCGTGGGATCCAGGGCGGCCATGCGCGCCGGGAGCCCGACGCGGTTGGAGGCCGCGTCGATCCGGTCGAAGTAGTACTGGGCCGCCGAATCGGGTTCGATCCGTTTCTTGCTCACCAGGTCTGCGTAGTCTTCGTTGATGAGGTGAATGAGGGTTCCCCAGTCGTGGCCTGAGCGGAACGAACGGTCGGGGGCCTCGAAGAAAATGCGCGGCTGGCCCAGGGCCTCGGCCTCATCATCGATGCGCCGCATCAGGTGCACATAAGGGAAATCGTCGAGCTGTACGGTCGGACCCATGTGGAACTCCGAGCGGCAGCGGTCCGGGGGGAGGCTGGCGAGGTAGCGGCGAACCTCGGATTTGCCGGAAGCCGGAAGCGCAAGCAGCAACACGGTGTCGAAGATCTTGGACATCGATTCACGTCTCCTCTCTGCGAGTCGTCATGTGGGTTGTGGCGCCCGGGGGCGCCCGGTGTGGCTTTTGGTGGAGTATGGCACAAACCAGGCCGTGGGTGTAGCAAGATCGCACGCCGGTTCCGGTCCGTTCGTTCGAGCCGGGCGTGCACGATGGACACCTGGTTTTTTGGGCACCTGGAGCAGGGGCGGTCCGGACAGGCGCGCCGGGGGCCGTCGCCGCGAGGTGGAGCCGGCCGGGCTGCGCTGCGGATGCCAGAAATGGCGACACCATTTCCTTGTCACCGAAGGTGGATGGTGCTAGTCTTTGAGAGGTTGTACGAATATCACCCGCTGTCCCGGGGGGCGAGGTCGCCACCGGGAGAGGAGGGAGGCGCAACTTGGAACGGTGCCAGCTCATCGACCTGGTGGAATTGGACAATCCGCATTTCCTGCGCTGGTGGCGAAGGGCGGAGATGTGGGGAGCCCCGTTCCTGGAACGGGCGGACCGGGTGCTTCCGAAAAAATTGGTCACGCACCGCCGGCGTGCCGTGGGTCACCTCAAGTCCCGGGTGGGAGGATGGCTGAAACAGCGGCTGGCGAAGCCGGAAACACCCAGACCGTCCCCGCCGCGAAACATCCGCTCGCACGCACCGCTGCTCGAGCCCGGGGACCGGGTACGGGTGAAGTCGGCCGAGGCGATTCAGCAAACCCTGGACGCCCGCGGCATGTGCGGAGGTCTCCACTTCATGCCGGTCCAGTACCAGTATTGCGGCCGGACCTTCCGAGTGGTGAAACAGGTGCGCACGTTCCTGGACGAGCGGGATTTCCGGGTGAAGCGCCTTCGTCGCGTGGTCCTCCTCGACGGAGTCTACTGTGACGGTTCCCCCCTTGAGCCGGATCCCTGCGACCGTATGTGCTTTCTGTTCTGGAAAGAAGCCTGGCTGGAAAAGGTCGATGAGACCGGTTCGAACCAGGCGTCGAACTGAGCGGGACGCGGGCAGG
>CAYQMG010000132.1:0-2832 GCA_964418585.1 uncultured Gammaproteobacteria bacterium
GGCAGAACCTGCCCCAATCACCCCTCTGTCGTCTCGATTCGGCGTGCCACCCGTCCTATCGCCGCCTCGAGCATGGAACGGCCCGCATGGGCGGCAGGGTCCATGGTCTCAAGAGCCCGGTCTGCCCGCTTCATCCAGTGAGCCAGGGTTTCCGAGTCCTGTTCTGCCTCGAGGATGGCGTCGAGGGCGAGGGCCAGACGTTCTGCCCGGTGCGGCTCGGCGTCGTCATTCGACTCGGTTTCGTCGGGCCAGATGGCATGAAGCAGGTCGGGCACTTTCCACGAGTGGCGGCGCACCGCCATGCCCGCGCCGAGCACGATGAGGTCGCGCCATGCCGGGTCGGTGAGGTGTGGGGTGAGCCGTTCCACGCCGTGCTCGATGTCTCCCACGATGGGTTCCACAGCCAGGTAGTCCTGGAAGGCCGAATGGACGAACGTGTAGCGTCCAGGCTTCGTTGCCTTGACGATACCGGCCTGGAGCGGGGCCTGGAGCAAGGTTTCCGCGGTCACGATGGTTTCCGGGGACACGCGCGTTCGTTGCGCCACCTCCCGGATATCTTCTGTACCGAACTCGGTGGTATCGTTCAGTTTCAGGTTGAGGGCGAGTTGGCTCAGGTCATCGTGGATTTCCTCGCGGAGTGCCCGCTGGGTCCAGTCGCTGGCCCCGCCTATTTCCCACCGGGAGAGCATGGATTCGATGAGGAACTCGAGGATCCGGACACGGACCCGGGGAAGGGAGCCCTGGCGAGCCACGAGCATGCACAGGGAAAGGAGGTAGAAGGGATGAGCAGCGATGTCTCGGAGCCAGGGGGCTTCCTCGAGGGATTCGAGGAGGCTGGAGGTCAACTGGGTTCGGTATGCGGGCTCGACGAGCCGGAAATAGCGGTTGGCATAGCCCTCCACCTGGTCGCCGGAGAACGGCAGGATCCGGCCGGTACGCCATTCGTCCCCGAGGTCTGCCATGGGGTGGCGTCCTGAGACGATGACCCCCATACGGGGGTAGCTCGACCGCAGGTCCTGGAGCCATGCGCCGAGGCGTCGGGACGAAGTTTCGTCGAGAGCGTCGATGTCGTCCACCAGGAGCTGGAGGCATCCTCCGGCCGCCCAGGTCTGGATTCGCTGGGGGTCATCCCAGGTTGTGGCGGCGCAGGTGCTGAGGATTTCGGCCGGGGAACCCGGTTCGTCGGCTTCCAGTCGGGGAAGGATGTCCCGTGCACTCGCCAGGATGGACAGCCCGGACCCGACCGGGTTCTCCTCGCATGCTCGCGCCCGGGCGAGTGCGATGGCGGCGAGGCAGATGGATTTTCCCCCACCGGCCGGTCCGAGGAGGACGCCAGAGTGGGTGCTTTGTGCCCACGTCAGGACAGGGAGGGGACCCTGGTCGGTCATGACCGTGGGCTCCACGAAGAAATCCTCGAGCGCCCGGAGGTAGCGTTCGCTCGCCAGTGAATGGAGGGGGCGGAATCCGAGGGTGAGAAGTACCTGGGCGGCGTAGCGACGACGAGCCTCCAGGTCGGGGTCGAGTGGCGCGATTGCCTCGGGGATGTCGAGTTCGAGCGATACCTGGGCCGCGTGTTCCCCGAGTGCCTCGTGCAAGGTGTCCGAGGCATCGACAGGGACCCACACCACTGCCTTGCCGCCTTGCGCCGTCCAGGAGGCGGTCCCCTGAAGCAGCCGGGCGGCGCGGGCACGCACCTCGTCTTCGGGGAGGGACTCGAATCCGGTCACCAGGAGCACCGATGGACGGTCAGCGCTCGACCCGGGAGGGGAGGGCGGGGACTCCGCCACCGTCCACCAGGTCCACGCAATCCGGTCGCAACTATGCGTGAGCGCGTGGAGAACGTCGACCCCTCGGTGGGCCGGACCCGCAAGCAGGATGAGTCCGGTTTCGTTCGAATCGTGGAGTGCCTCGCACACGCGTGTCGCCAGGTCTCGAAACTGCTTTTCCACCGGAGCCGCCTCCTGTCTCGGGTTCGCCCTCTGCCTGTCCCGGCCTCTGGTTCCGCACCCACATCCACCCGGGGGCGCACATGTCCCAGCGCCATTATCGCCCCCCGCCCCCCGCTCGTCAAATGGGGCGTGTCCGGCAATCTCACCTGGGCCGGGTGCAAGGTGTTCAGCCAGGCGCGCACAGAAGGCCGCCGGGGCGCCAGGACGTGGAAACTTTGACTTGACCCGACAGATTCCGCGCGACTAAGATGCCGAATCATGTCCGCCCCGAGACGAGAGGCTATGACCAGGCCCATGCCCTTGCTGGAGATCGACGACCTGAAGGTCTACTTCAAGACCGACGAAGGCACGGCCCGGGCAGTCGATGGTATCACCCTGGAAGTGGACCGGGGGCGTTGCCTGGGCGTCGTGGGCGAATCCGGCTGCGGCAAGTCGGTCCTCGGCCTCTCCATTCTGCAACTCGTGCCTTCCCCGCCCGGGTTCGTGGCCGGTGGTGCCATCCGCTACCAGGGCCGAAATCTCCTCGAACTCGACTCCGGCGGTATGCGGGCGATTCGGGGACGCGAGATCGCCATGGTGTTCCAGGAACCCATGACCAGCCTGAACCCGGTGCTTACCGTCGGAACGCAGATAGAAGAAGTCCTCAAGGTACATCGAAAAATGTCAAGAAAAGAACGAATAGAAAAAGTAGAAGAACTGCTGGCCTCCGTAGGAGTGCCGGAACCGGCCAAAAGAAGAAAATCATACCCGCATGAACTGTCCGGAGGACTCAGACAACGCGCCATGATAGCAATGGCCCTGGCATGCTCGCCGGATATACTAATCGCGGACGAACCCACGACGGCCCTCGACGTAACCATCCAAGCCCAAATACTGGACCTGC
>CAYQMG010000133.1:0-2602 GCA_964418585.1 uncultured Gammaproteobacteria bacterium
GTGACCGCAACGGCCTCCACCTGGCGGAGCTCGGCCTCCTTGAACCTGCCCTCGGCGAGGTCCTGGGCCGGTTCCTGCCGCGGCTCCTCGTGGAAGCCCTCGGACCGTTCGAAGCTCGGGACGATCTGCCCCGACTCCTGCTCCTTGTAGCGGGCCTCTCCGGTGTTGCCGTCCACCAGGTAGGTGCGCCTGCCCAGCGAGGTGCGCTCCGGCGTGGTCTCGTTGCTCGCCTTGTGCTCGACCGGTTCCTTCTTGCGCGGGTCGACGCCCACGGCCCTGGTCTCGACACCGGGCCCCTTGGCGCCCTGGGATTGGGTGGAGGGCCGAAAGGAGCGCAGGACCCCCTTCCGGTCGGTGAAGTACTCCAGGACCACCGCCGGTTTCTGATCGAGCTCCCGCGGGTGGAAGTGCAGCTCGTCGTCCTGGATGTAGAAGACGTAGCCGGTGACCCCGTCTCCGTCCCGGTCGCGGGCCTTGGCCGCGAGCTCCTTGAGGAACTGGGCGTCCGAGACGTTGCTCTGCACGACCCGCAGGTGGCGTCCCTTGGTGAGGGTCACCACCGGGGTGAGCCCGTTGGCGGCGGCGATCTCCTCGGCGATCTCGGAGTAGAGGATGCCGGGCGGCGGCTTCTTCCAGACCTTCTGGTTCTCCTTGCCGGCCAGCTTGAAGCCCTTGTCGTAGGCCTTGATGCGGATCGTGGGGTCGCCGTTCTCGGGGAAGTCGTAGTCGATGTCCTTGATGACCGCCTTCTTGCGCGGCGAGAGGTCGCCCACGTACCCGAAGCGGGCCACGATCTCGTTGCCTTCCTGGAAGAGCGGATCGCCCACGAACTGGAGGTTGCGGTCCGTGACGGACAGCTCCAGTACGTCCAGCTCCTCCTCGTTGTCCTCGAAGACGAACGAGGTGATCTCCTGCGTGATGTCCGCGGACAGGGTCCGCCCCTCGATCTGGATCAGGAACGTCGGTTTGAAGGTATCGAGATCCATGCGCCGTACTCCGGTCGAGCCGCCGTCAGGCGGCACCCACCGGATACTTACCGGCGCACGGACGAAGGTGTCGGGACGGGTGGATGGTGAGGAAGTTCAGCCCGGTCGAGGAATGGGGCCGTCAAGGGTCGAGGTTGTGCAAATCCAAACTTCAACTTTGGATTTGCACAAAAATGAAAAAGGCGCGTGGGATTACAACTCCGCGAACGGCAAGGCCGTCACGCCAGAGCCAAGGGGAAGCATTATATCGCCTGGATGTACCACATATCCCGGCATCGCCTTGTCTCCAAAGTCCTTCTGGAACGTCTTGATTGCGGAGGCCATGGCAGGGCGTGGAGTGGCGGACAGCTTCACCTCAATGGGAACAAGCTTTCCCCCGGCCTCTACCACGAAATCCACTTCCGTTCCGGCGATGGTACGCCAGAAGTAGACCTGCGGATCAATGCCCCGATGGGTTAGGGTCTTCACGATCTCGGAGAGCACGGCGGTCTCCATGATGGCGCCTCCCATGGGGCCAGAAGCCGCGTGTTCGGGATCTCTCAGACCAGCGAGGTAGCAGAGTGTGCCGACATCCGTGAAATAGACTTTCGGTGTCTTGATGAGCCTCTTGCCGACGTTGGCGAAATATGGGCGAAGCACGATCACCTGGTAAGTGGCTTCCAGCACGGAGAGCCATGCCTTGGCTGTGTTGACTGCAACACCTAAGTCCCGGGCGACATCGGTCAAATTCAGGAGCTGGGCGCTTCTGGCTGCCAGGATCCGGATGAAATCCTGGAACTGGGACAGGTCTCCCACCTGCCTGAGCGTGCGCACGTCCCGTTCGAGGTATGTCTGGATGTAACTCCCATGCCACAGGTTTGAGTCCCGCCTTGGGTATGCGGCAAGCTCGGGATACCCGCCTCTCAGGAATCCTTTCCAAAGCTCGCGATATGCAAAAGGTTTCCCCTTGGACGACCGGCGCTTGGATTCCCATGGCAGGGGAGTCTGCGGTCTTCCCTCGATCTCACGCCTTGAAAGCGGGAAAAGGCGAAGCATCGCGGCGCGACCTGCCAGAGATTCGGTCACCTTCTCCATGAGCAAGAGGTTCTGCGAACCGGTCAATAGGAATTGCCCGCTCCTGTGCCGGTCGGCGTCAATCTTCTCCTTGATGTAGGGAAGGAGAGCCGGAGCGTATTGCACCTCGTCGAATATCACAGGAGGCGGGTACATTTCGAGGAAGGTGCGCGGGTCTCTCTCCGCGGACGCCCGTACATCCGGCGGTTCAAGGGAAACGTAACGGTAGCGCTTCCCGAAGAGGTGCTGCAGAAGCGTCGTCTTGCCGGATTGGCGTGGTCCGGTCAGCACCACGGCAGGGAATTCGTTAGCCGCCCTCTTGAGGACAGGCTCCAGCGATCTCTTGATATAGGTCGGACTCATGGTCAATCTCCTCAGTGGAGATTATGCATTTCGAATGCAAAATGTCAAGCAAAAAGTTGGATGTCTTGAGGCGTCTCACCCTATGAGGTGCATGTAGACGTGGTCCGTGGAAGGGATGCGCAGCACCGTCCCGGGCTCGAGCTCCAGGGGGAAGAAGATGTCGTTGTAGTCGCAGATGACCCACCACAGGTCGGCCCGTC
>CAYQMG010000134.1:0-3271 GCA_964418585.1 uncultured Gammaproteobacteria bacterium
ACGAAACGCAGTCCGTGGAACTTCGAGCCGTCGCCCGAGAACACGTCCACGCGCTGCGCCATATGCGGAAGATGCAGCATGGGCTCGTTCGAAATGGTGTCCTGCTTCGAGGCCACGAGCAGCACCGGAACCTGCTGGAACAGGGCGAACGGCCGATAGATGTCGAGTCCCCGCAGCCTGGCTCCGGGAGAAACGATCGCGAGTCCCGCCAGACATGGGTGAACAACCCCCTTGCCTTTACCCTTGCCGCGCTCCCCCTTCATCGAGTCTTTCCAGAGCTTCACCGCGCGAACCAAGGCCGTGGCGCCGATGTCCGATCCCCCCAGGACCAAAGACGAGGGAGGCCCTCCCGGGCGCTTTTCGAGCCAACGAATCGCGGCAAGCACGTCCTTGGGAACCTTGGCGAACTCGCCCTGGGACATGGCGGTCCAGTGGACGCGCCCCTTGGGTCCGGTCGAAGCGCCATGCCCCCTCGACTCCAACGACAAGATTGCCACGTCGAGATGGGAGGGCACCAGACGGCGGAGCACCTGGTCCCATTCGTGACGGTCGCCGCCGAGGGAATGGGTCAACAACAGGGCGGGAGCGCCGGGCTTGCGGGCTTTCCAATAGGCTGCGTGAAGCTCGAAGTTGCCTGCGCCTCGAATCGTCACATCCTTGGCGGGTGACAACTTGCCCACAGGCCTCGAAGAAGCCTTCGGAGCAGGGGTGACAGCCCCTCCGTCTTTGACGACGGCTCCCGAGGAGACGGGTGAGGAAGACTTGCTGGTGGGTGCGGGATGGGGTTTCGAGCAGGTACACCCCGCGAGGGTGAGGCCGACCGATAGCCAGAGCCAGGAATGGAGCGACACACGCATGGGCGGAGCTTATAGCGGCAGGGAGCTCCTGTGAAGCCGCTCTCGATACGAAAGGGAAAGGGCGGGGAACGCCCGGGAAAAGAGATGCGGAGGAGCCCCGGAGAGTCGCGCCGGAGAGGGGAAGAGAGGGATCAACCGTTGGAGGGACTGAAAGAACGTTCGAAGAGCGCCTCGATGGCAGCCTTGCCGTTGTCTCGCAGGTGGCGGGTTCCGGTGCCGCAGAACTGGGGAGACCGAATCACGGGAAGAGCCTCGACCCAACGCTCGCCGTTCCACTGGAACCACTTGTCCTGGTCCTGGTCGAAAACGAACAGTTCCTTGTTCCAACGGCGGGCCAACTCGGCGCCCCAGCCCGTGCCTCCACGCACGGTGCCGTCGTCTTGGATGACTCCCACGACGAACACCTGCTCGCAAGGCCGCACCTGGTGCCAGATGCTCTGGAGCACTTTGCGGAACGTGTCTTTCTTGGGGAAAGAACGGTGCAGGTGGTGGGAGACGTAACGCAAACTCACGTCACCGAGTCGCAACTCGTCATCGTCGAGCAGGCGCAGCCCGCGGCTCCTCACCCGGTCCGGATGTCCCTCGAACGAAAGAGTGACCTCGCGGATTCCGTAGCGTTCGGCGGTCTCACCGAAAGTCGCCTCGGTACCTCGCGCCCCACCGGTGTGAAGCAAGAACTTCTGCCTGCGGAGGGTCTGCAGCCGGGCCATGTCGCTGTCCGTACCCACGAGCATCATGGTCACCGCGTCGAGGAGCAGCTCGCCAGCCTTGGCGTCCGCCTGCTCGTCCCGTCCCTTGAGCACCCGCAACAGCACCCTGGAATCCTGGGGTTCGAGAGCCAGCACCACATCAACGGCCTGCTCGTGCTTGTCCACCGGGGAGGGAATCCCGCGCGGATGCGAGACCGGCACGTGACGGTGGGTCCTGGCGCTCATCCACAACTCGGCTCCGATATCCGAAGCCAGGGAGCGCCAGGCTTCGGCACGCTCGGGATTCTCTTTGGACCAATCGACACCCTCGACGATGAGCACCTCGGGGGAGCGGCCCAGAACGCCTTGTGCCACGGTCGAGGCCTGCTGCACCCTGTCGGGCTCGATGGTGTCTCCGGGCTGGGAAACCAGAAGGCGTCGTCGCTCCAGGTCGATCATGGTGGAGGATTTCAGTTCGAGGGCGGTCAATCGCTCCATTTCGCGCAGCAGTTCGTCGTAGTAGGCGCGCAAACGGTCGACCGGGGCCTCGGCCGACACGTGGAGCACGGTTTTGCCGCGCATCAAGGCATCGAGTCCGATCTGCACCAGGCAAGCGGTCTTGCCGACCCCGGAACGAGCGGCCACCAGACCCACCCGACCAGCGCCGAGCCCACCTCGAATCGCCTTTTCCAACGCCCGCATCGGGCTCTGCTCGATAACTTCCGTCGTAATCATCGGATCTCAGCCCTTCGAACCTTTCCGCTGCCGCTCCTGGTGTTCCCGAATGAGTTCCTCGGCCTTGGCCGCCGGCACGGGATTGTACCGCGAAAACTCCATGGTGAACTCTCCCTTGCCCTGGGTGGAAGATCTCAGGACGGTGGAGTAGCCGAACATTTCCGCCAGGGGCACGTCCGCCTCCACCCTCGCGAACCCTTCCTGCTCCGTGGTGCCGATGATGATGCCGCGCCTCTGGAGCAGCGTGCCGACCACGGCGCCTTGGAACTCTCCCGGAGCCTCCACGGCCACACGCATCACCGGTTCGAGCACCTGGGGCTTGCACTTGGGATACACCTGCCGGAACGCCCCCTTGGCCGCTTCCTGGAACGCCATGTCCGAGGAGTCTACCGCATGGGCCGCACCGTCCTGGAGCACTACCTTCACCCCCACCACCGGCGCGCCGATGAGAGGCCCCTTCTTCAACCCCGACTGGAACCCCTTGTCCACGGCCGGGATGTATTCCCGCGGAATCACACCGCCCACCGTCTCGTTGACGAACTCGTACTCCCCTTCCTCCAGGGGCTGCATCACACCCGCCACACGCCCGAACTGCCCAGAGCCGCCCGTCTGCTTCTTGTGCGTGTAGTCGAACTTCGCCTCCGTCGTGATCGTCTCCCGGTAGGCCACCCGCGGAGGACTCACCTCCACCGGCACGTTGTATTCCCGCTTCATCCGCTCGATGTACACGTCCAGATGCAGCTCTCCCATGCCCGAAATCAACGTCTCTCCCGTCTCGGGGTCGGAAGACACGCGGAAGGTGGGATCTTCTTTCACGAATCTTCGCAGGGCCTTGGACATGTTCGCCAGCGCCTTGCTCGACGTCTTGACCGTGAGGGAAATGACCGGGTCGGGCACGTGCATCGAGGCCATGGACACGTCCATGGTGCCGTCGGTGAACGTGTCGCTCGAAGCACAGTCGATGCCGAACATGACTACGATGTCGCCGGC
>CAYQMG010000135.1:0-5685 GCA_964418585.1 uncultured Gammaproteobacteria bacterium
GACAGGTCCACCGTGTAGGGCGGCCGCCGGCGCATGAGCTCGGGGCCGGCCGGCCCGGGGACCACGTCCTCGTGCGGCTCGTTCGAGGAGAAGAAGCGGTTCTCGGCGACGCGCGGTCCCGACAGCACGAGCGAGGGGAGCTTCGAGATGGCGACGACGCTGATGCCCTCAGCCGCCGCGGCGTCGTAGTCCACCGAGACGCTGATGCTGGTGTTCTGGACGAGCTGGCGCTTCAGCTCCTGGAGCAGCGTGCGGACGAGCCGCGTGTGCTCGGACTCCCGGACGATGCGCGGCCGCAGAAACCGGTAGGTCCCGGCGAGCACGGCCTCCTCGCTCGGCACCGGCTCGCCCGCCGTGGACCCCATTCCTGAAATCCGAAGTCGCGAAAGCGATAAAGGATTTGAATAAGAAACTCGATGGGGACAAGCCCACGTGTGCTGACTACCGCCACGTGGCCGTTCACGGCCGCCTCATCGGCGCCGACCTCGAGGGCGCCCCGGCCCGCTTCGAATCCGAAGGTCTTTGGTCCCGCACCAATCCACGCAGGTTCCTCCACCCTCAGGGACCCGCACTCAGTGTTCTCGACGCGCTCGGGGTTCCCAACGCCGCGACCCTGATCGATGACCTTTTCGCCGGACTCGAAACGTCTATCAAGACCAGGTAGCCCCTCCGGCCCCAACCCGGGCGCTCTTCCGCTCATCTCCGACTTCTTTGCGCGCCCAGTTTCTTCCCGGTGCAAGTTCCAGCATGGTGGTCCTGAAGTCCAACCACCACATCATCGCCCAGCCGCTCCCCGCGCACCACAACCTACACCAAACCCTGACCAACAACGAAGAAAGCACAAATCTATTGCTGGCTTGCGCGCATTGTTGTATCCTGCGCTTCGTCTGGCAACGCCAGGGCAACCCGTGGACCGAGGCGCAGACAGCACCTCCATCGAAGCGGATACCAGGCGATTCGGGGAGAGAGGCATGTTGGGACTGACCCTTCGAAAGGAATTCCAGGGACGCCGCCTCAAGGGCACCGCCATAGAACTCGCCAACCGGAATCGAACCGGAGCCACCCAGGTCCCGGCGGAAGCGTTCTTGCGCATTACCTATCCTTCAGGGGACGTCCTCAAGGCCATCGAGGCGATAGGCCCCGGGCAGGGACGTCCCCTCGTGCTCATCGGGGAGCGGGGCCAGGGAAAGTCGCACGTGATGGCCGTGCTCTACCACGCCTTGACGGACACGCCCGCCACCCGTGCGTGGTTGGAAGATTGGGGTCCGCGCCTGGGAAACCCCAAGGTGGCCGCCCTGCCGCTTCGCACCGGAATGCACGTCATCACCGAGAGCCTGCACCGACAGAACTACAAGTTCCTCTGGGACGTGGTGCTAGACCAACACCCCCACGGGCAATGGGCTCGCGGCAAGTGGGAAGGTCTCGGTGACAGAAAGACCGATGTGTTTCCCTACAAGCTGCTCCTCGAGCTGTTCCAGAAGCAGCCGACCGCACTGATTCTTGACGAGTACCAGACCTGGTTCGACGGATTGACCAACACGAAGCAGTATCCGTGGCGAAACTGGGCCTTCAACTTCATTCAGAACCTCTCGGAGATCGCAAAGGAGCACCCCGAGTACCTTGTGCTCGTGGTATCGGTCCGAAACGGCGGAACCGACGCCTTCCAGCAGATTCAGCGGGTCAACCCCGCCCTGGTCGATTTCAAGGGTCCCCATGCGAAACGAGACCGCCAGAGACTCCTCTTGCACCGGCTGTTCGAGAATCGGTTGCAGATTCCGGCGGACAACATCCGTACAGTCATCGCCACCCACGTCGCCGAATACATCCGCCTGATGGACGTGCCTCCGGACGAGGAAGACAAGATCCGTAGAGAATTCGTGGAGGCGTGGCCCTTCGCACCGCAGGTCACGGAACTGCTCGAAGACCAGGTGCTGGTGGCGACCTACGCGCAAGAGACCCGGGACCTGATCAAGATCCTTGCAGAACTGTTCAAGCGGCAAGGTGAGAAGTCCCCGATCATCACCCCGGCCGATTTTCGACTGGATGACGAACGCAGCGGCGTTTCCGCTCTTCTCGACTCGGTGGCCAACGAGCACCATGCCAATCTCCGGGAAAAAGCGCAACGCAACATTGTCGCGGTTCAGGCCGCCGTGAGCAATCCTGGGCGCGAGGTCCCCCATCTCTCGGAGATCGTTGGCGCCCTCTGGGTTCGGTCGCTGGCTGTCGGCAACTTTGCCGGTGCAGAACCGGCGACGTTGCACGTGGACATCACCAAGGGCAAGCCGATAGACGACAACGCTTTCCAGGTGGAACTCGACACCATCGTGGAGAACAGCTTCAACATCCACCGGGAAGGCAACCGCCTGGTCTTCAAGGAAGAGGAGAACCCGCTGGCCAGACTCATGGCGAGCGCCCGGAACGACAAGCTGTTCCAGACAGGCGAAGACATGGTTCAGCTTGCCAGGGAAATCCGCTACGTGATCGGGGGAGCAGACAACGTCGCCCGGCGATTTCGGGTCGTTGTCCTTCCCCGGACCTGGAGAGCGGACCCATGGGGGCCTCTGGATGACAACGATCGGCCGGATCGATGGGATGACCGAATCCCCTTGCTGGTTCTGCCGGAGTGCCCGGAAAACGTGGGCGAGACGCTGGGCCGTTGGTTGAAGGAGCACCTTCAATCCGGCCGCAATACCATCCGCTTTCTCCTGCCCCGAGGAGACAGTCCCAACGTCTACCTCGATCGCACGCTCCTGGTGCTGGCTCGAGCGATCTACCTGGCGTCGGACTGGAAGGCCCGAAACCCGGAATACCGAGAGCTGCTGTACAGGCACCAGAAGGAGTTGAGAGCCATCCTGAAGACTCGCTATGACCGGTTTGCCATTCTGGAGACATGGCACTTCCAGGATCCGGGCAAGTGCCGCTTCACAGTATCGGCGCACTATTCCGAGGGAAGCAGGATCCCGGAAGAGGTGGACAAGCTAGTGCGGGGCAACCTCTTTTTGCCCGAAGACTTCGAGGACCTGGTCCTGGCAGCGGCCAGGGAAAACAAGACCGTGGGGGAGCTGCTGCGCGAACTCCGCGAGCCGCGGCCGAACCAGGAAACCTGCATTCCGTGGCTCGGAGAGACCCTGGTCAAGGAAAAGCTCGAACACCTGTGTGCCAAGGGCAAGATCGCCATCAACCTCCGGGGTCAAACTTACCTCCAGGTTCGCGAAAAGGAGAGCAAGGAAGCGGCGCTGCAACGCATGCGAGGACGACTCGGCACCGGGAAACACCTGGATGAGACCCATCTGCTCTTGCCCCAGACCGGACCCCAGACCAGCAACGTGCAGGTACACACCAAGGAGACGGAAGGAGGGGCACAGGCGGGGCTGTTCGCAGAGAACACCGGCCAGAACGGCAAGAGCAGTGGAATATGGAACGGGGAGGCTGGCACCTCCACGATAGCCGGGACATCCACGGAAGCCGAGACGGGAAACGGCACGGAACACAAGCCGGGGGGAGAGTACGATTGGCCGTCGAACCAGGGCGAGATCTTCGGCGGTGTCGAGACGTTTGCCACAAGAACGGCAAGCGCCAACTCCCCGCTCAACCTCCTCGCCAAGGTGCAGGACGAGTGGCAGATCACTCCGGGCACCCAGGTTCGTCACCTCGTCATCAAGGTGGACGCCCTCACCGGCGACCAGCTCGGACGTCTCCTGAAAACGCTTCCCGACGGCATGACCTATGCCCTCGACCTCGAGATGGAGGAGAACTGATGCCGCTCCCCCTGCGACTTCTGCGTTCGCTTCAAGGTGCGTCACCGGATCAGGCCTGGTCAGCGATCCTCGAGTACGCCTGGGACGTGTTTTCCTCACCGGTCCAGGGCAAGACCAGGGCCGAGATCACCGCGCGGGACCGTGCCCTGGCCTCCATCGATCTCTTCCTGGCCACCGCTGGATGGGACCTGTGGGCCAGCTACGAACAGGCCGTCCCCAGGACCGCGGACATCCTTGCCGAGTGGTGGACGTGTCGGAGTGGAGGTCGAGCGGTGCTCATCCTGGATGGTCTCTCCCTGCGGGAAGTTCCGTGGATTCTGGAACAGGCAAGAAAACGCGGCTACACGCTTCACCAGGCCCGACCAACCGGCGCGGAACTGCCAGCCGATACGACGCCGTTCACCAACGCCCTGGGCCTGCCGAGCCGTTCATCCCTCGCCAACAATGGCGCCCCGGCCAGCAACCGGCTCGGTGGAGCGCGGACGGACACCGTCGATCTTCCCTGGGAGGATTGCGTTCCTCTGATCTCGCCGGAACCTTCCTGGGTTCTCTGGCATCAGTGGCCTGACAAGCGCGTGCACGACCTGGACGGGCACGGAAAGGGCATTGATCGGCTTCTCCAGGAAACCCGGGAAACGCTCACCGGCGACGCCTTCTGGAAGCTCGTGGAAAGGCTCTCGAACGGCCGGCGGCTGGTGATTACGGCCGACCACGGCTATGCTGCGAGCGGCGGGTTCCCGGACGTCGTCGATCCCGAGCAGAGCAAGTACCTCAAGCGGGTGTACAAGGCAGGACGGTTCACATCGGGGGGCGCCGAGGAGCCGGTGTGGGTCCCCCCCCTCGACCTGGACATCCAGACCACCCACGGACGGTACCGCTTCGTACTCGGCCGGCGCAAGTGGAAGGCCCAGGGCGGCTACCCGACCCTCACCCACGGTGGACTCACGGTCCTGGAAGTGGCGGTGCCCTTCATCGAGATATCTCCAGGCCCGGACACTTCGGAGGATGAACCATGAGAATCGAGGCCATTCGCCTTGAGAACTTCAAGGTGTTCAGGCAGGTCGAACTCCAGGACATCCCCCCCTTCTGCGTCCTCGTGGGAGCGAACGGAACGGGCAAGTCCACCCTGTTCGACGTATTCGGATTCCTGAAGGACTGTCTGACCTTCGACGTCAAGCGTGCCGTCCAGATGCGGGGCGGCATGAAGGAACTCCTGAGTCGGGGCTCCGAACGCAGAGACTTGCTCATCGAACTCAAGCTCAGAATGGGCATCGTGGGCGTGGAACGACTCGTGACCTACACCCTTCGAATCGCCGAGAATGAAACCGGAATCTCGGTCGAACGGGAGATCCTGAGGTACAAGCGGGGACGCCACGGCTCCCCGTTCCATTTCCTCGATTTTCGCAACGGAAAGGGATACGCCGTCTGCAACGAGGAGGATTTCAACAAGCCGGACGAGGAGCTGACCCGGGAGGAGCAGACGCTCAGCTCCCCCGACATTTTGGCAATCAAGGGCATGGGACAGTTTGCCCGGTTCAGGGCGGCGAACGCCGTTCGACAGCTCATCGAGAACTGGCACGTTTCCGATTTTCGTATCCACACCGCCCGGGGAACGAAAGAGGCCGCAGGGTTCGACGAGCACCTGTCCACCACGGGTGACAACTTGCAGCTCGTCGCCCGAAACCTCCATGACAATCACCCCGAAGTGTTTCGGAACATCATCTCGACCATGAAGCAGAGGATTCCCGGGTTCGAGGATGTGGAGCCCATTCTCACCCAGGATGGCCGCCTGCTCCTGGGGTTCAAGGACAGCTCTTTCAAGCAGCCGTTCCTCGACCGGCACGTCTCCGATGGGACGTTGAAGATGTTCGCCTATCTCGTGTTGCTCTACGACCCCTCCCCCGGTCCGCTCCTTTGCGTGGAGGAG
>CAYQMG010000136.1:0-11909 GCA_964418585.1 uncultured Gammaproteobacteria bacterium
GCACCCGACAGGCGTTCCCCATCTTCCAGTGTCCGAAGGAGAGTTCTTGGGTGAATCGTGCGTGACGCGAAGGCTCCATACCCCCCAAGGGAACTGCGTGACTACCGTGCATCGTTGCGAATTTGGGGGCCGGTTGCAGGGATATGTTTATTCTCTGGAATACCCGTTGTGGCGCGCGCGCTTTGCGCGCCTGCGCGCCGTTCCCAATTCTCGAGAATGAATCAGGTCTGCAACGGGGTGCTTCGGTCCGCTTCCCGGTCTGGTCCTGGTCGCGTCGTGTCCGAAACGTGTCCGAATTTCGGACTCGAGTCTGAACTCCGGACACGCTCGGACCCTCCATCCGTGGACAGCAAGGGATGCTTGTGCAAAAAGCGACCGAAGTTCCGAACGTTGCCCCACTCGTGACATCCGTGTGTCTGGCACGGTCCCTGCAACTTTCCATCCACGACTGCACCATGGCGATCGTTGCGGTTTCCCTTGAACATCTCTCCGGGCTCTGCCGGGTGAACCGCTGAGCGGTCCGGACGGAGAGAGGCTGGTTTTCGAGCCAGCGTCTCACCTCAGCGGGGGCTGATGGGAGACCGGAGGTTGCCATCGTGTTGCCATCCGGTCGTTCCCGGCCAGGCAACCGACTTGCCGGGAACCGTTCCGAATCAGCAACAGGAGGACGTGATGCAAGGTGTCAACAAGGTCATATTGATCGGTCGAGTCGGAATGGTCCCAGAGGTGAAGTATACGCATGACGGTCGCCCCATCGCCCGGTTTTCGCTGGCCACACACCGTATTTACCGGGATCGCAAGGGGGATCGCCGGGAGGAAACCGAGTGGCACCGGGTGGTGAGTTTCGGCAAGTTGGCGGAGATCTGCGACAGGTACCTGGACAAGGGTCGCGCCATCTACGTGGAGGGGCACCTTCAAACGCGGAAGTGGTCCGACAAGGAGGGGAATCTCCGTTCAAAGACCGAAATCCTGTGCGATACTGTTCAACTCCTCTCATCGGGCCGCCAGGACGCCATTCAGCCTGCCGCACCGATTCTGGGGAACGACGAGGTCGTCGAGACGCTCGAAGCATGATACACCGTCTGGGCTCCGAGGAACGAGATTCAACGTATTCTCGAAGAGGAACCAGATGCTATCGTCGACCGCAAGCGCCTCATGGGCCGACGGTGGACGAAGAAGCGCAGCCGAACGAGACTCATCGGGCCTTCCGGGAGACCCCAGCGCTCGGGGAGAAGAGGGACACGAGGCGGGTGGAGGTCGTGAGGTTCCGTCCGGACTTGGCATCCCGCACGGCCGTGGGTACACTGAGAGACTGCGCACCCACGGCCGGCCTCCTCCCCTGCACGAAAGGGGGAGTGGCCGGTTGTTCGGGCCACCACTGCACGGGCGGGAGGGACGTACCTGCCCGGCCGGGACGCTCCTGTGGCCCATGCGGAGCGATGTCGGCGTTGCACGGTTTCGGCACCCAGGAGTCACTCGATGGTTGCGATACGAAGGATCGAGCACAGAATTCGCGGCTCGTTGCTTGCCTCGTTGGTCCTGTTCCTGTCCACGCTGGCCTCGGCCTGTGGCGGATCGAGCAGTGAGCACTACCAGAAGGCACTGGAGATCGAGCAAGGGCTTCTTGCCAGGGGCGGGGACATCACCTACGCGGATCCAGGGTACCTGGCAGTGGCCCGGGAGCTGGAGAAGGTCCGGCCGTGGGCGGAGGAGTACGACCAGGCCAGAAGCCTGCTACAGAAAATCCAGGACGCCCGCCGCATCCGCCTCAACGAGGTACGCTACCTCGACTACCTCCCGGACCGTCTCGAGGGCGTTTCGCTCGCCTCGCTGGTGCCTCCTGGAAGGAAGCGGGATACTCCGACGACCCATGCGGCCACGCGAACGCCCGTACCTGCCAGCGAGGCGGGAACGTCTGCACCTCGGGACCAGGCCGCGGTCCCGGAATCAAGGGAGACGCACAACGAGGACAGGGGCAAGGCACCGAAGCAGGGAACCACGTCCGCTCGAAGTGGAGAGCAGGTACCGGACGGGCACGGGGGGGGTCAATCTGTCGCTTCCCGGGCCAAGCGTGGCCCCCCGGTCACCCTCTACATGACGTCGTGGTGTCCCTACTGCCGGAAGACCGCCGCCTACCTGAAGGCTCGAGGGATCCAATTTGTGGCCAAGGACATCGAAAAGGATGCCCAGGCCGCTCAGGAAGTCGCCCGGAAGGCTCGAGGGTACGGTGGCGTCCCGGTGGTCGACATCGCGGGAACGATCATTCGCGGGTACGACCCGGTCCAGATCGATGCCGCTCTTGCCCAATGGCGCCGAAGTCAATCCGAGGAGTGAGACGCGGAACAGGTTCCCCGGTCCCGGCCGCCTGTCGCCGTCCGTGCCTCATCGAGACACAGGGTCTGGTGAACCACGGGCTTTCCACTGCAGGCCATCCCCTCGAGAGGATCCATAACGGCAGAGGAGGGTACCTCGAACGTCAGGCACCTGGACGAGCGCGACCGGGATTCCGAACATCTCGAGCCAGCGAATCCCCACACGCTCGCCCTCGGGCGTGGCCACCTCGCGCAGTCGTCGGCCTCGCAAGTCTGCCGGGAGCACCAGGGTGCCACCCGGAGCGTTGAATCCGTAGGTGATGCGGAGCCCTTCAGGCGCCGGCCGCGCCATCAACGTGGCCTGCTCGCGGGTACGCATGAACCGCTCCACCGAGGACAGGGTCGTGACCCAGGCGCCAAGGTCTGCGGCCTCCTGACAGATATTTTTCCAGGTGAGATAGTTCTCCACCGAGGGGTGCCAACGGAAGACATTTGGATGAAACAGTACCACCAATGCCTGGTGCGTGCTGGTCACGCTGTCTTGCAGCAACCTCGTCAGGAACGTGTGGTCCGCGCCCCCCAGGTCCTCGGCGGACACGAAGGGGAGTTCAAGAATGGAGAGCGGCAATCCGTGCACGCCGAGCGGGTGGAACGGACGAGCGGTGCCGAACAGGTATCCCCGGTCGTGTACGTCTGGCCCGTAGCTGGAATCCAGCCGTATCCCGGCCTGCTCGAGGGACTCGAACAACCCGGCATACGTATCTGACCAGCGCAGGAAATGGGTACGCGAAACCGGAGCGACCGGAGCCCCGTTTCCCCGTGCCCGGAGCCAGGCCCACTGCTCGCCCGGGTTCAGAAGAATCCGGACCGGGTGAATCCGCCACAGACCGATCAGGCGATAGCGGCCCTCGGTCCCGATTCCGGAACCGGGGTGATCGCGACCGTGCCGGTCAGGGCGGACCAGGTGGAGCCCCACCTCGGCCCCCAACGACTGGTAGCGGCGCAACATGCCTTCCGTGACGGCCGGCGATGGCACCAGGAAATTGGTGGATACACACCCCCACCCATGCTCGGCCTCGGCCATCCAGACAGCGCGTTCACCCATCCCCTCTTCGTCGTGGGTCATGACAAAGGCCCCACGTGCCGCCGCCGGATAGGCCCACCATCCGGGTATCCCCAGGTCATCGGCGACCACTCGAAAGAACCAGTCCTCGAGCAGGTCAGCCACCGGGACCTCTGCGGTCAAGAGCGCGGCGTCGGCGACCAGGTCGTTGGTCTCCACCGGGTCTGCATGGACCTCGGGAAAACGATTCCGAACCTTCAAATCGCGGTCCGGTCGACCTTGCTGAACCGTCTGCCACAAGTAACCCATGTCCAGGGCCAGGGAGAACACCACACCAGGACCAACACGCCGCCGAAAAGCAACCGCTTCACCGTCGATCCACAAGATGGGTTCCACGTCCCCGTCCACCTCGAGGACAGGTTGGCGCCGAATTGGAAGGTTGAGGCCCGAAGGCAAGGAAGCGAACCAGGACGAATGCAGCCCCACGGCGCGGGTGAAACGTCCGCCCGGCACCTGGTCTGGGCCGAGCGCAACGCCGGAGAGAAGGCGCCAGGACGGCCCAGGCCCCTCGAGAATGACCCCACCGCCAGCCTCGAGAACCGCGCGCACCACGCCTGTGACCCGATCGTTCGATGTGTTGGAGGCGCTTCGGGTCAGGATCAGCAGTCGCACGCTCTCTGTGATCGCGATGCCCACTTCGTCGACGTCCATCATCGACCCGGGTCCCACCGACTGGGTCACCCAGTTCCACCACGCAGCGCCGGCGTCCCACGCCCGAAAGTCGCCTCGAGCCGCTGCGTTCCGGATTGCATCGGCTTCAACCACCACCAGCACCTCTCCGTCGCCCCCTCGAGGAAGCGTTCCCGGGGTGGCAACCGGGTCGGGCCATACCAGATAGGGGTGCTGATCGAACCAGTAGAGCATTGCCAGAGAACACGTGGTCAGCGCGAAGCAGGTCACCGCCACCGCGCCGGCCACCAGGCTGGAGTGGTGCATCACCCGTCCTTCCTCTTGTGGGGTCGAGACCTGGCCGAGCGGCGCCCGAAACGTCTCATTCAGAACATCGATGCGGCGCGACCACGGAGAAAGAGCTTGCCTACGGTCGGAATCAGCATGGGAACACGGCAGGGAGCCGGGGCCATCGGGCTCGTGTCGCACAAACCCGTTTACCTTATACCCCGCACGGGCGTGCTTCGTCATGACAATTCTGCCCGTCGTTTCCTGTCGAGAACTCAATGTGTACTTGAAAAAACGCCCATGATATGATGATATATTAGCCCTTGACCGAGCCGAACCGACTTCTCCCCGGTTATCACGCTCGAGTGGCGTTTGGCGGTCCCTGGAGGTACGCCGATGGCGTCGGTGCAATTCGGCAACTATCAGATCCTGCGGAAGATTGGTGCCGGCGGGATGGCCCAGGTCTTCGAAGCCCAGCGTATCGGCCTGGAAGGGTTCAGCCGGCGCGTGGCGCTGAAGTGTATCCTGCCGGAGATGACGCGTGACAACCGCTTCGTGGAGATGTTCGTCAACGAGGCCCGGCTGGGGAGCCAACTCCACCACCCGAACATCGTCGAGATCCAGGATTTCAACAAGGTCAACGACGTCTACTACATCGCGATGGAGTATGTGGAGGGCGTCGACCTGGGGGACGTGATCACCCGTTTCAGGGACCAGGGGCGGGAGTTTCCGCCTGGACTGGCCATCGACATCATTCTTCAAGCGCTGGAGGGATTGGGGTACGCCCACGAAGCCACCACGGACGACGGGGCGCCCATGAACATCATTCACCGGGACATCAAGCCATCAAACTTGATGTTGACAAATCGTGGAACCGTCAAGATCGCCGACTTCGGAATCGCCAAGGCAGCCACCAACGCTTACCAGACCCGGACGGCCGAGGTCACGAAGGGGTCCCTCGCCTACATGGCCCCGGAGCAGATAACGCGCGAAGCGCCGGTGTCGCCCGCGTCGGACCTGTTTTCTCTGGGAGCGGTCTTGTTCGAGATGCTCCAGTTGCGTGCCCTGTTCGATGGCGACAACATGCCGTCGATCATGTTCAAGGTTGCGCAGGTGGAGATCGAGCGGGATCTGTCCGAGTTGTCGCGGCACTACCCGGCGTTTGTGCCGATTCTGGAGCGTGCTCTTGCGCGGGATGTGAACCACCGGTACCGGCGCGCGGCGGAAATGGCCCAGGATCTGAAGCGTATTCGGCCGCAGTTTCCGGAGAAGCCCACCATCCAGGAAGTTGTGGCGGAGTTCATCAAGCCTCCTGGGACCGAGGACGACGATGTTGGGGAGAACACCATCGCCTTGTTGGGGTTCACGAACCACTCGGAGGCGAACGAACCGGTGGACCTGTCATCGCTGGAACTCCGTCCCCCCAACATCACGCCTCCACCTGCGCCCATTGGGTCCAATCCCCAGGTGGGTGCGGAAACGGTGTTTCTCGGAACCGGGCAGGCGGCGACAACCCCGGCCCCGAGTCAAGGAGACTCTCAACCCTCCCTTTCCGTGTCGCCCGGCCAGGGACGCAGCCGAGCACGTATCTACCTTCTCCTGGCCCTGCTGCTGTCTGTGGCCGCAGTGGGAGGACTGGCAGCGACCGGACGGCTCGACTCGGCCTACTCCACCATGTCTTCCCTGCTCGGCGCCCGGCCAACCTTCCTCACCATCCGTTCCACACCGCCGGGAGCCCGGATATTTCTCGATGGCGTGCCCCAGGTGCGCACGGTCGAGGGGCGCTCGCTCGCCATCGTCACGCCAGCGAAACTCCGACTCTCGGACGATGGTATCGCGGTCATCATGCTCGAGAAAGAGGGCTATGCCCCTTACGAAGAAACGGTCACCTATGAACCGGGGTCCACGGTCTCCATCGCCCCGGAACTCGTCAAACTCATTCAACACGGGACCCTGGTCATTACCAGCGACCCACCAGGCGCCACCGTCCTGCTCGACGAAAAACCCACCAAGTTCAAGACTCCTGCTCGGCTCGACGATCTGGAAGCAAACCGGTCCTATGTCGTCACGGTCCAGCTCGAGGGCTATCAACCCTTCACCACTGTGACCCGTGTCCGCAAGGACGATGTGACTACCGTGACGGCCGATCTCGAGCCGGTCGAGGAGAAGCCGGTCGCCCTGGCAGCGACCCATCCGGTGCACAACACGTCCACACGGTCATCCTCGACGGCACCGCCCAGGGAGGAAACTCGGGCCGACACAGGCCAACCTTCGCGTCCAGCCGTGCCGGCCGAACGCCGCCAGGACACGAATCGGTCCACGGTTGACACCGCTGCTCGAACCGCCTCCAAACCAGAAAAGCAGGCGACGGCACCTCCCCAACCCAAGGCTCCGGCCGGCCCCCCAGGAACGCTCGTTGTCAACTGCTTGCCAAAATGCTACGTCTACGTGGATGATATGCCTCGAGTCCGTGCGCCCAATCGCCTGTCGCTCCCACCGGGGAAACACCGTGTCCGGTACGAGACCTACGACGGGTCAGACAGCCACACGTTCGAGGTGACGATTGCTTCCAACCAGGAGGTCACTCGAGTCTGGGACTGGTCGCAACGGCGCTTTCTCATGGAAGACGACTGATGAACACTGCTTCTCGGATTCCTGACATGATCCGGCGGGCCGCAGCGGGTCTCCTGACCCTGCTGATGGTCCTCGCCCCCACGCAACTCAAGGCACAGACTGAGGATTGCTCCATCACCCGTGCCAGCGAGTTCGATCGGCTGCTCGACCAGGGCAAGACCAAGATCTTCTTCGTCAAGTACGAGGAGGCGTTGAACCGGTTGAAGCGGGCCGAGGATTCCCTGCCCTGCCTCGTCGATCCGCTCGGTCGGGTCAGTCTCGGCCGACTCTATCTCTACAAGGGGGTCGCCCTGTTCTTTCTGGAGAAAACCGTGGAATCCCGTGCAGCGTTCGAGCAGGCCCTGGTGCTTGACCGGCGGGTCCGATGGGACGAGCAGTTTGGCGACCTTCCCAAAGAACTGTTCCTCGAGGCCAAGGAGGCAGTGATCGAATACCCGAAAGGAAACCTGCGTATCCCGACCGACCTCAAGCCCGGCGCCATGGTCTACGTGGATGGGGACCCTTATGAATCGGGCACCACCGTCGAAGACATCTCGGTCGGTTTCCACTTCGTTCAAGCTGTGCTCGATGACAAGGTGCTTCAGGGCGCCATGTTCAACGTTCGTGCAGACAAGACGCAGACGGTCTCGGTGCCGCCTGAACTGATGTCTCAACGCGAGCCGTTCGACACCCAAAAGCTGCGACCGGTGGCTTATGGTACGCTGGCCGCGTCCGGTGTGGCCTTGCTGGCTGGAACTGGGGCGGGCATCCTGACCTGGCTCACGCAGAAGACCCTGCAAGAAAACTACTATGCGAACCGGCCGGACGATGAGAAGGACCGGTTGCTCGCCCGCCAGAAGACCCTGGCCTACGTTGCCGACGCCTGTTTTGGAGCGGCGGTCCTGTTCGGCGGCACCGGGGCGGTTCTCTATGTCATCAGCGGGCCCAAGGATCCCGACGATCTGTACGTACGTCGCAGCACACGGACCTTCCACGTCAAGGGCCGCAGCCTCCAGGGCCGATGGTATCCATGGGCTTCTCCGGGCACGGCCGGCGTGGCCATCCAGGGAACGTTCTGACTCCCTGTTTTCTCCAACGTCCCACTGCCTTGCCCGGCCTCGTTGCTCGACAGACAATCTCCCACGAACGGTTGTTGCCCAACGTGGACATTCGACGCCGACTTCTCCTGTGGGATTCAGCAGGAACAGGGGCTGCCTGTGGGATCAGGGTCAACCGATCCTGTATGTGCTGCCTCGATTGCTCCCGAACGGCAGGAAGCTTCAGCCGCCCGGATGATCTGGGAGGAGGTCACCACAAACCGAGCGGGCCGCCATAGGCGCCCATGTCGGGCGGGGAACCGTCCGGGTCGGTGCCCACCTCGGTGGACCCGGCGTCGATGGCGGGGCTTCCGGTCTCGAGGTGAAAATCTCCGGAGAAGCGGTCCACGTAGAGAGGGTCTCGTGACATGTTCGCATTGATGAGCACCAGGCCCTCCAGGTTGGTCTCTCCGGAAGGGTTCCCGTAGAAATCGTTGTAACGGAAGTTCTCCATCGAAGGAGCAGCCTGGTCTTCTGCGTAGTAAAGCCCACTGCCACTCAGACTGAAGGTCACCAGGTTGTTGACGAACAGGGGACTGGCGTCCACGAAGTAGACCCCCCCTCCGTAAGTGCTCGCGGAATTTCCGTTGAACGTGTTGTTCCAGAAAGCGGGCACTGCGACGCCCATCACCGCGGCGCCGCCTCCGTTGATTGCCTTGTTCCCAGAAAACACATTGTTTTCAAACACCGCCTCGCTCTCCACCACGTCAACCCCCCCTCCGCGACCATCCAGGGCCTGGTTCCGGGTAAACACGTTCTGAACCACGGTGGCGACACAATCGGAGTTGAAGGCCGCGGCACCGCCGAAGGAACCACCGTCGTTTGCCTCGAAGGTGTTTCCGGTGATGGTCAGGTTGACCATGCCGTCGTTGCCGTCGCAGTAGAGTCCGCCACCGCCAGCAGGGGCGATGTTTCTCCGCAGAATGTTGTTCCGGATCTCGGTTCCATCACCCCGGTAGGAGATGATCCCACCGCCTAGATAGGTGGCCACGTTGTCCTCGAGGACGTTGTCCTCGACCACCGTGTCCACATTGTTTCCCAGGGCGATCCCTGCGGCCACCGTGGCCCGATTCCCGGTGATGGTGTTGCCGGACACGACGACCCCGACGCAATCCTGAAGCTGGATGGTACCCTGGCCGCTATCGAAAGTGACCAGGTCGTCCATGGTGTTGTCTTCCACGACGTTGTTCTCGATCACGCCGCCGGTCACGGTGTCGAAGTAGATGGCAGAGGCCATGTAGGAGCCGATGTTTCCAGAGAAGCGGTTGTCGCGCACGATCGGAGCACCTTCGAGGGCGCCGATACCTGCGCCACCGTCACCTGTGTTCTCGATGAACTCGTTGCCCTCGATGGTGGGGGAACTCTGGTAGGAGTAGACGCCCCCGCCGTAGAAGGTGGCGTTGTCGTAGAAGATGTTGTTTCGGATGGTGGGCGCGCTGGAGTCCCGCACATCGACCCCGGCGCCGAAGAAGAGTTTTTCGCACGGAGCAGGCACGCAGTTGATGAGGGCGAGGGCTCCGACGCCGCCGGTGATGGTGAAGCCATCCAGCACGGCTGAAGCGCCTTCGGCGCTTTCGAACGTGACAACGGTTCCAACGGATTGGCCGTCGATGATGGTAACCTCGGGTCCCATTTCGGACCGAAGGTTGATCAGCTTGCCGTGGTAATTGATCAGTTCGTAGTATGTCCCGGGAGCCACCTCGACCGAGCAGCCGTCCTGAACCCTGTCGGAATCGATGGCGTCCTGGATCGAGTTGAAGTCGGCTCCGGGTGCGCCTTCCGTGTCGACGCTCACATAGAAGTCACCACTTCCGCCGCTGCAATCGTCGTCCCGGTCGTTGCAGATCTCCACAGCGCCGGGGTGAACGGAGGGGTTGGTGTCGTCGCAGTCCCCACTGCAGGTGGAGACCCCGTCGAGGTCCTGATCGAGGTCCTCGTCGATCTCGCCGTTGCAATTGTTATCCACGAGGTCGGAGCAATCCTCGGCCGCGCCCGGGTTGACATTCGGGTCCGAATCGTCGCAATCGACGCCCCGGTCATCGCATGTGGAGTATCCGTCGCCATCCAGATCGAAGTCCTCGTCCACGCCGCCGTCGCAGTCGTTATCCACGCCGTCGCACAGCTCGGTGGCACCGGTATGGATGGCCGGGTCGGTATCGTCGCAGTCGCCGTCGCAGGTGGTTTCGCCATCCTGGTCGGAGTCCACGGGTTCATCGACCTGACCGTTGCAGTCGTTGTCCCTGCCATCGGAGCAGATTTCGGTGGCTCCCGGGTAGACGGTGGGGTCCGTGTCGTCGCAATCTGGAGAGGTGTCGCACAGGGAGAACCCGTCGCCATCCTGGTCGAATCCCTCATCCACCTCCGTGTCGCAATCGTTGTCTATCCCGTCACAGGCCTCGTCCGCACCAGGATAGATGGCGGGATCGGTGTCGTCGCAATCCTGGCCCTCGCACCCCCCGAACCCGTCTCCGTCCTGGTCGAATCCCTCATCCACCTCCGTGTCGCAGTCATTGTCCACACCATCGCAGATCTCGATGGCGCCGGGGAACGAGGCTGGGTCTTCTGGAGCGCAGTCCATGCAGTCGATGGTTCCATCCCCGTCGGTGTCGGTCTGGAAGATTTCGTCTGCACCGCCGTGGCAGTTGTTGTCGATCCCGTCGCACACCTCGGCGGCGCCCGGGTTGACATTCGGGTCCGAGTCGTCGCAATCGCCGTCACAGGTGGCGTAGCCGTCGCCGTCCTGGTCGAATCCCTCGTTCACGACACCGTCGCAGTTGTCGTCCTTGTCGTTGCACACTTCGGTCGCGCCCGGAGAGATGTCCCGGTCGGTATCGTCGCAATCCCCCTCCTGTTCGGTGTACCCGTCCAGATCGTCGTCGACGCACAAGGAGGTGCCGTTCTCCGCCTGGAAGTTCTCATCGACGCGGCCGTCACAATCGTTGTCCAACCCATCGCAGGATTCCTTGGCGCCCGGGTACACATCGGCCTCCAGGTCGTCACACCCGGCATCGATCTCCACACAGGAGGCGTATCCATCCCCGTCTGCGTCAAACCCCTCGTCCACGTCCCCGTCACAATCGTTGTCCTTCTGGTCGCACAACTCGATCTGCCCTGGATTCACCTGGTAATCATCGTCGTCGCAATCCAGCTCTTCGGCAAAGTCTGCGCACGCATAGTCGTCCAGGTAGCCGTCCTCGTCCTGATCGAAACCCTCGTCGATGGAGCCGTTGCAATCGTTGTCCAGGCCATCGCAGACCTCGAACGCCCCGGGATAGACAGCGGGATTGGTGTCGTCACAATCCCCGCCGGCCACGGATGAGCCATCCTCTTCGGCAAACCCGTCCCCATCGTTGTCCACCAGGAGCGGATCGATGGGGAGTTCCGCGTTGTCCAAAGGGAAGCATCCCTGAGCGAACAGGAGCAGGCTCAGGGAAATGAAGGCTTGCAGGATGACGTGAACGGACCTCCCGGTCCTGCTTCTGACACAATCCGACAGCAATCCGCCTGGCACTTTCAACATGGTCTGACCTCCCGGAGCCGGATCTCGGGCAGGAGAGAACTGCGAGCGAATCGAGACGGAGGAGACGTTCGGCCGGCAAACAACGTACAGCACCCGTCACCACCGGGAAACGCGGTCGAGGGACCTTTCCTGTCACGGCCACAACTGAATCAAGTTCACTATATCATCCTTGATTTTGCACTGTCAACGAAGGAGAAGGCGCATGCCAGGCGTGATCCTTTTTCGGCGGCGTAGGCCGTAGGCCTGCCGCCGAGAGGCGGAGTTTGCGCGAAGCGCGGGACACCAGGCGCAGCGGTTCATGGCAGAGGGTGAGGCGACGGCCTTTCCACCCTCCGTGGGCTGCTGCG
>CAYQMG010000137.1:0-81032 GCA_964418585.1 uncultured Gammaproteobacteria bacterium
TATCGACCGTTATCGGAGCAGGAGTTTCGGCACGGGTATGCGGATCTTTTTCTTGGTCTGGACCGTCGTTTTCCGGACGCGAAGTATGCGTGGCTGTTCGAGTTGAAGCATCTGAAGGCGGGTTCGAGCGAGGGGGATGTAGCCCGAGCGCGGGAGGCGTCGCGGGAGCAGATTGGGCGTTATCTCACGGACCCCGGGGCATTGCAGGTGCTGATGGGGAAGCGGGCGGTGCGCGCAGCCACGGTGCTTCTGGTGGGCTCCACGGACCTGCGCTGGTGGGTGGAGCAGGAAATCCCGGCCCCGTGAGACCCGGCGCATGGTCAGTCACCCTGCAAGAACCGGCAGGATGTCGAGCAATCCGCCACATACCGAGACCATGCAGGCAGCGCCCCGTTGCACTGTGCGGAGTGGTTCATGGTTTACACAACATGCGGAAAGTGATAGGCTATCTCGGTGCACGTAACGGCGGGGCGGGGCACCGGTTCTGGCGTGGGGGGCCTCGTCGCGCTTCTCCGACCATCTGACCGATGGCTGAGGTACGCGATGTGGATCCTTTCCGACGCTCGAACCTGGTCCGCCGCTATCCTGTTGGCCATGACCACTGCCTGCACGGGTGGGGCTTCCGACAATGTGATTTCAACGCCTGTCCCCAATCATCCTCCAGAAGTTGAGATTGCCTTCCCCTCTCCTGGAAGCAGGCTCTACCCCGGGGACGCCCCCTGGCGCTTCGAGGGAAGGGTGCAGGACCCGGACGCTTCCGATCCTCTGCTTCTCGCCGTGTCGTGGAGGCTGGAGCGACAGGGCATTCTTGACTCCGAGCAAACCGCGCTTCCCGCGTCTGACGGCACCGTGGTGTTCGACGCACCCTATTTGGAGGAGGCCGCCTATCAGTTGGAACTTTCGGCCAGAGATCCACAAGGCCTGGTCACACGCAAGTCCGTCTCATTCGAGGTTGCCAACCTGCCTCCCGAGGTGACGGTCACGTCTCCCTTGCCCTACGCGAATGTCTACCAATGGCAACCGGTGGTGGTGGAGGGCCGTGTTTCCGACCCGGATGGTCCCAGAGGTGCCGACATCCGTGTGACACTTTCCGACAGTGTCTCGGGAGAAGTGGCCACCGTGACTGCGGGCACGGACGGCCTCGTTTCGTTCGAATACGTGCCCTCCCGTGAGGGGAAGATCCAACTCGTGCTGACAGCCGTGGACGAGTTGTCGGCTCGAGGCGTTGGTGCGGTCTACATTCAGGTGGCAGGCTGTGACGATGCAGATGGCGACGGCTACTATTCGTGCGGCCCGGAAGAGACCGCCGTCGACTGTAACGACCAGGACCCTCAGGCCTATCCGGGTGCGACAGAGCGGTGCAACGGAGTGGACGACGATTGCGATGGCATCGTGCCCTCGCAGGAGTACGATCTGGACAACGATGGCCAGGCTCCCTGCGAAGGGGATTGCACGGACAGTGACCCTCTGACCTATGCCGGAGCAAACGAACTGTGCGATGGCTTCGACAACGACTGTGACGGGGCGGTACCTTCCACGGAACAGGACAACGATGGAGACGGCTATCGTGGCTGTGGGACCTCGAGCGCCGCGGCGGACTGTGACGACATGGTGTGGAGCGTTCATCCCGGAGCACCGGAGGTGTGCAACGGCCGGGACGATGACTGCGACGGTCAAACGGGCCTTGATGAGGCCGATGTGGACGGTGATGGCTGGATGAGTTGCAGCGGAGACTGCGACGACAGCGACTGCCATACCTATCCCGGAGCACAGGAACGACTCGACCTCGTTGACAACGATTGTGACGGCGTGGTCGAAGGAATGGTCACAACCGAGGCAGCTTTTGCCGTCATCAAGGGCATGCGGGTCGAGGCGCACCTGGGTTTTTCTTTGGGGGCGGGGGGCGATCTGAATGGCGATGGTATCGGAGATCTCGTCATCGGAGCACCGTGGGACGACGTGCCGGAAACGGCTGGCACTTACGAAGGATCTGTTGTACTCGTGTTCGGCCGGGCGGCGGATTGGTGCGACGACGCGGAGGCTCCGGGTGCTTTCGTGGTTCTCGAGGGCGATGAAGCGGGGGCGAGAGCCGGGTCGGCGGTTTCGATCGCTGGAGACATCAACGGGGACGGGCTGGCCGACGTTCTGGTGGGAGCCCCGAATCACGCCACAGGCGTGGCGACGGACGCCGGGGCTGCATACCTGATTCCCGGTCGCGAAACGTGGATGGACGCACTCATTGCGGACGCGGCCCTCACGGTTGTCGAGGGGTCGAGCGCCGGGATGTACCTCGGCACCGCCTTTTCTGGACCGGGGGACATCGATGGTGATGGGGCTGTTGACGTGGCCATCGGTGCTCCGTGGTGGGAGCGACGACCGGTGGCCACCGGAATGGTCGTGCTCCTCTCGGAACGCCCGTTCGGATGGCCCAATCGCACCAGTGTCGCCACGTTGCCCCGGTTCGTCGGCACTGGAAACGTGGGCGTGGGCGTCTCCCTCGCGTTCGGTCATGCAACCCGAGACGAACGTTCGGGGTTGCTTATCGGCGGAAGTGGAGAAACCGGGGTCGAAGCTGGTGTCGTCTACTGGCTTCCCGGCCAGGACACAGCAAGGCAAGGGCAGCAAGCGCTCGAGGACCTCGGGGCGGCAAGGTATGATGGGACCGCCGTCTCCGCTCGAGTCGGCTGGTCCGTCGCCTCCGGCGTCGATGTGGATGGAGATGGCCTCGAGGACGCCTTGATAGGCGTGGGGGCCAACAGCGGAGACGCCTCGGAAGCGGCCTACCTCCTGTTCGGAACCGACCCGTTGCCCCTCACCGGTACCCTGGACGCAGTCGCAGATGTGCGGTTTTCGAGGACCGAGAGCGATCGGTGCCCCTGCGCCGTGGTTGGACTCCCAGATTGGAACGGAGACGGGCTGGGCGACCTCGCCATCGGCGTTGCCTTGGCGTC
Organism: uncultured Gammaproteobacteria bacterium; assembly: GCA_964418585.1. Classification (GTDB taxonomy): domain Bacteria; phylum Myxococcota_A; class UBA796; order JAJRTE01; family JAJRTE01; genus JAJRTE01. The sequence goes on from CAYQMG010000137.1 coordinate 2,952, forward strand.
CGGTGACGAAATCTCTGCTGGCCGCGTCTACCTGTTCTTGGGACGAGCGGGCCGGGACGCATGGCCGGCGACCCTCTCGCTCGAGGAGGCAGACGCGGTGCTGGAAGGCGCCACGGCCGGAGAGCAGGCTGGCTACGCACTCGCCGCTGGTGACTTCAACGGCGACGGCTTCTCGGACCTGGCCGTGGGCTCGCCTACCGCAGATGTGCAGCAATCCGACGGAACCCTCCTGCCGGGCGCAGGCAAGGTGTCCATCTTTCTCGGTAGGGGACGCTGAACAAACACATCGGAGTGCCATCGCGGCATGGCATGTGTCGGTCGTGGGCGATTATCAGGTTCACGCTGTCTCCCGGTTCGAAGCATACCGGACCAAGGAACCGGTACCCCACCTGCTTCGCCCCCCTTGCAAGGCCATGCCCTGGCGGCTATACTGAGCCGTTTCACTGCCTGTCGGCAGGCAGCCGGACCATCCCTGTGCCCGACAACGAAGACCAGGCGGAAGGAATGCGCCAGGAAGGAGACCCCGGTTGGACTTCCCTCTTCTCGTCGCTGTACTCGCTCCGATCGTTTTGTTGGCTTATACCACCGAAGCGTTCACCGGGTTCGGTGCCTCCGTCATCGCCGTCACGCTCGGCGCCAACTTCTATCCAATCGAAAAACTCGTCCCCGTCATTGTACTTCTCAACATCATTGTGTCGTCCTACATCGGATTTCGCCACCACCGGCACGCCGACAGGCATCTCCTCCTTCGACGCATCCTTCCCAACATGGCCATCGGCCTGGCCATCGGCGTCGCTGCATTCCCCTGCGTGCAAGGCGTGTGGCTGAAATGGCTGCTCGGCGCCTTCGTGGTCGTATTTGCAGTGCGGCAGCTCTACTTGCTAAAGGTGTCCAGGTCCGGCGGTCCTCCGATTTCTTCGCTGCGGGCAAGCCTGTTTCAGGTGCTGGCAGGGGTGACACACGCCTTTTTCTCCACGGGCGGTCCGCCACTCGTTTACTCGCTGGGACGGATGGATCTGCCCAAGGAGACCTTCCGGGCCACATTGAGCCTGGTCTGGTGGGTGATGAGCGCCGCCCTCATCGTGATATTTTCTCTGAACGGCCGGATCGACCGGGAGGTGCTCGAACTCTATGTCGCCCTCATCCCCACCATGCCGCTCGGCATCTGGATGGGTGAGAAACTCCACGGCAGGGTCGACGAACATGGGTTTCGCATGTTCATATATCTGTTGCTCCTGATTTCAGGCATCGTGCTCTTCTTCTGACTCCCCGCCTCCCCCTTGTCGCCGGGTGGCGTCGGTGCCAAATTCTGTCCCGACGAGCCTCGGAGCGCGCTATCATGAGAAGAACGCACGGAGAAGCGGCATGGAAGACGCCTATTTCGCGCTGATTCGAGAAACTCGAGCCCAGGTCAGGTCCCACATGGCCCACGAGTCCGACCATGCCGTCGTCGCACGCACCATGACGTTCCTGTTCCAGACCTATGACACCATGCTCAAGGAGTTCGAGCGAACGGCGCCGTGGGCGTGCCACCGGGGCTGCGCCCATTGCTGCCACAATCCAGTGGGTGTGACCGGGCTCGAGGCCTTGTGGATCGGAGAGACGTTGCGCAACACCCTGGGACCGAAGGACCTGGCCGACGTGGTGGAAGGTCTGCGGACCGTGGCCCGGAAACAGTCCGGCTCGACCTGGGATCTGCACGCCCTGGGGCGCCACCCCTGCCTCTTTCTGTTGCCAGACCACTCATGCGGCATCTATCCCTGGCGCCCCCTCGGCTGCCGCTCGCTTGTCTCTTTCTCGGAAGCCGCCTGCTCACGAGCGTTTTCCTCGAACCAATCCTCGAGCGCTTTTGACCAACGACCGCTGCTCTCGCTCGGTGCCCTGGTTTCCGGGTTGTCTCTGGCACTCCGCGACCTCGGGCTGTCTTCCGCTCGGTATGAACTGCATGGCGCTGTCCTGGCCACGCTCGAGCACGACCAACCCGTGCATGCGTGGCGCACGGACAACACGCTCTTCTCGGATTGCCTTCCTGGTGACGCACTCGATCCTGATACCCATGCCCGCATTCTCTCTCGACTCGACAAACTCATGTCTCGCGTATGACCCCGGGCACCGGAACCAGATACCTTCAGCGTCACCGATGACGAACCGAACAGCATCGTGATATACTCGGCCATCCCCAGGGAAATTCGAGCCGGGTCGGTTCCCTGTCCATCACGCGGAGGAGATGTGATGCGTCGTTTGAAAAGGTTCACACTGTTGGATGAGATGGTATTTGGGATAGTGCTGCTGACGCTCATGGGGTGCCCCGACACAGGCGACGATGACGGGACGGCCCCGCCACCCTCTGCAACACCCGTGGCGACGCCCGAGGAGGGAACGCCAACTGCAACTCCCGAGGCATCGGTGACCCCCGGGGGGTCGACACCGACACCGGAGCCATTGGTTTCGACACCGACACCGGAGCCATTGGTTTCGACACCCACACCGGAGCCCGAGCTGACTCCTCGGCCGGATGGGGACGGGGATGGATGGGATACTGGTGTCGACTGCGACGACCTGGATCCGACGCGGTATCCGGGAGCCGAGGAGGCGTGCAACGGATTTGACGACGACTGTGACGGGCAGGTGGACGAAGACGAGGCGGGAGCCCCCTTGTCTCGTTCCTGTTACAGCGGTCTCGAGGAAACGGTGGGCGTAGGCCTGTGTGTTGCCGGGACGCAAGCCTGTGTGGATGGCAAGTATGGCGTCTGCAGTGGGGAGGTTCTTCCCACCGAGGAGGCGTGCAACGGATTTGACGACGACTGTGACGGGCAGGTGGACGAAGACGAGGCGGGAGCCCCCTTGTCTCGTTCTTGCTATACCGGCCAGCCCGGAACCGAACATCTGGGCCAGTGCCACGGTGGAGTCGCGGCCTGTTCGGGGGGCGAGTGGGGGGAATGCGTGGGCGAGGTGCTCCCCGAGGTCGAGGTGTGCGATCTGGTCGACAACGACTGCGACGGGGAGACGGACGAAGGGGTGCAGATCACCTATTACCTCGACAACGACGGAGACGGATACGGAAACGAGGAGCGTGTGCAGGCTGCGTGCGAACGGCCGGACGGGTACGTCGACGTGGGAGGTGACTGTGACGACCAGGATGGTGACGTGCACCCCGGTGCGAGCGAAGTCTGCAACGGCGACGACGACAATTGCGACGGAAGCGTCGACGAGGGAGTCCTGGAAACCTACTACTGGGACGGAGACGGGGATACCTTCGGCGACCCGGACGTGACCATGACCGGGTGCGCTCCGGACGCCGGATACGTTTTTCGTGCAGGTGACTGCAACGACTCGGACGCAGAGGTACACCCGGAGGCGAACGAGGTGCCGGGAGACGAGGTGGACCAGAACTGTGACGGCCGGGAACTCTGTTTTCTCGACGCGGACGCAGACGGGTTCCGTCCCGACACTGAATCCGTGGTGGAATCCGCCGACCTTTCCTGCCTGGACGACGGCGAGGCTCTGGCCGGCGACCCGACCGGCGACTGCAACGACGCAGATCCGGATGTTCATCCCGGGGCGGAAGAGATTCCCGGGAACGGGGTCGACGAGGACTGTGATGGCGAGGAACTTTGCCTCGTGGACGAGGACGGAGATGGATACCGGCCGGATGGCGACGAAACCGTGCCTTCGACAAACCTTGCCTGCGACGGTGTCGGACAGGCAGCGGCCGACACCCCGGGAGGCGATTGCAACGATACGGCACCTGAGATCCACCCGGGTGCCCAGGAACTGTGTGACGACATCGACCAGGATTGCGATGGGGCGTATGGTACGTGCAGTTCGGTGATATCTTTTGACGATCCCGACGTCTTGAACATGCTCGTCTGCGAGACCAATGGTTGCACGAATCGGGGAATCGTGGACGGCGCGCTCAGCGTCTCGTGCGAGGACAACAAGGACATTGTTTGTTGGTACAATTTTATGATCGTCGATGGATCGCTCATCCAGGTCGACTTGACCCTTTTCACGGACGACTGGAAAGACCCGGGACCGCGTATCGGCATCGATTTCGGTACCGGGTTCACTGCCTGGGGGCCGACGAACGGCTACGCCTTCTTTCTCAGTGATCCCCTGGACTATCAGCAGGGGGCCCGCTGTTCCTTCGCCGACACGTGTCCGTCCATCACCAAGAATTCGGCCCAGATTCTCGATCTGGAAAACATCGGGACGCAAGCGGGACAGACCTACCGACTCTCGGTCGAGTTGAGCGATCTTGGGGAAAGTTTCGACCTCACCTATGCCGGTCAAACCGTTCACCTGGGAGCGAGCGACGGCATGGTTCGAACCGGCCGAGTGGGCATGCATTGCTCCGAGGGAGCGTGTGATTTCCTGGAACTGGTGGTTACGGTCGAATGAGTGGCGGGAATTCCACCGAAACGCACCTGGCGGGGCCGGCGTCGAGCCAGAAGGTCAACAGCATCGCCAGATGATGCGTGTTCGGGGTGCCATGGGGCGAGGGTCCACCCGGCCAGGCATGACGAGGAACAGGTCTCGGCCGAACGGCCACGGCTGGTGCCTGGCCTGGCCGGGCCGGATGTGGGGATGGAACCAGTCGCCCTGCCAGCTTTGGTGCATGTCCAGCACCTGTCCTTCCTGTGGGGAGATGGGATTGCTTTCCCCTTGGTGAGGCGGGACAGTCTCGAGGAGACGGGCCACACGCTCAGAGGTGGGCGGATGACTCTGGAACGGTGAGGCCGCGTCCGGGGACAGGCCGCCCAGCAAGAGGCGAAACAGTGAGCGGTTGCTCCGGTCGATCCGTCGCAGCGCGGTCGCCAGCCCGGCCGGGTCTCCGGTCAGCCAGGCCGCGGTGGCGTCGGCAGCGAATTCACGTTCGCGGGACAGTGCCGACTGGAGCAGCAGTGCGCCCAGGGTGGCCATGCCAAACAGGATTGCCAGCCCGAACACTCCGGGGGCGAGCAGGAGCAGCACCGGGGAGGCAAGCAGGATGAGGAGCCAGAGGGAACGGCCGAGCGAGGCGAACATCGCGGTGATGGTCGCTGCAAAGGACATCAGCAAGATGTCCCTGTTGCGGATGTGCGCCACCTCGTGAGCAAGCACGCCGGCCAGCTCTCGAGCGCTCAATTGCACCAGCAGACCCTCGGTCACTGCAATGCTGGCGTGCTCGGGGTCCCGACCCACCGTGAACGCATTGGGTTGATCCGACGGCACGAGCCACAGCCGCGGCATCGGGACCCCTGCCCGTTCGGTCAGTCGCTGCACGATGGTCCACAGTTCCGGCGCGGCCGCAGGATGTATGGGCCGGGCGCGCACACTGTGGAGCAGCATCCGGTCCGCATGCCTCGAACCGAAATAGCTCGAGCTGACTGCCACGGCGAGTGCGAAGAGTGCGCCGGTCCTTCCGGCCACGAGGTGACCGGCCCAGGCGGCCAACCCGACCATGGCGGCAAGGAACAGCACTGTGTTGATCCATGGTCCGATGGCCCCTGGTACGACCGGCGAACTGGACATTCCGTTTCTGTCGTGATATGCCATGAAGCGTGCCCCCTGTCGTTCCTCTGTGGTTCCATCCTCGCGGTTCCCGGGGTCATGCGCGTCGAACCTCTCTCTGTCACAACAGTAGGGACCGCAGACCGTATCGGCAAGGGGGGCGAGGCGTGTCAGGTGGAGGCCGTGGAGGATCTCTGCCGGGACATGGCCCGCGGTTTTCTGTCAATTTCCATCAAGAGGAGCGAATCGTCATGACGACCGTCCGAACCCGTATTCTTGCCTCCGTCCCCCTCGTTCTGGCGGGTGTGATGCTGCTGGGCATCGATTCCTGCGGTGAACCCTTCATGCGGACCGGCTTCACCGGATCCTACCTGTGCCATCAGCAGTGGGGGGACAACGCGCTCGAGTACATGGACGCCTACTACGACGTGTATCAGTACGAGGACGGCGACCTCATCTGCTGGTTCACCGACTGGACACCGGAAGATGACATTTTTGGCTACAGCCTCGAAGAGTTTGACTGCCGTGGGTCGTGGAACGAGGACCAGTTCCAGTGGGAAATGACCGCATTCTACTACCTCGGCAACGAGCCCGTCTACTGTACGGACCGGGTCAGCGGTGTCGGGATCGACGATGACGGAGATGGATACTACGATCGTCTCGAGGGGCGCGTGGTGGGCGACTGCCCGGACGGGTTGTGGGACAAGATTTCGGAGTTCACCGGGAAGCGGACCTGGACTCCGTGACGGTCTGATTCCAGGTGACAGGGGCCTGTCTTCCTGGCGTGTCCACGGGATACATCTTCCCGCCCACGATCGTGAGTACCACCTCGATGTCCTGAAGAGCGGCCGGGTCCACCGCGGCCGGATCTGCAGACAGCACCGCAAGGTCGGCGAGCTTTCCGGGCGTGATGCTGCCTTTTTCCGATTCCATGAATTCGGCGTAGGCCGAACCCATGGTGTAGCACCGGATGGCCTCCTCGGGAGTCAGCCTCTCTGCAGGAGCAAGTGGGCCCTGTTCTCCCGTTCTGTCCTGCCGCGTCACCGCATAATAGACCCCCAGCATGGGCCGATAGTCCACCTCCGCCGGGTTGTCCGACCCGAACGAGACCGGCACACCGGCTTCCAAGAGCGTCCGGTAGGGGTAGGCCCTTGCCGCACGTTCCGGCCCGAGAAGCGTCACGTCCTTGTCCGGATTGGCCAGGGCAAAGGGCTGGACACAGGCGACCACCCCCAGCGCCTTCATCCGCCCGATGTCTTCCGGTTGGACCAGTTGCACGTGCTCGATCCGCATGCGGAGGTCGCGGGTCCAGGGATACCGCGCCTGGGCGGCCTCGAGCGCATTCAGGACCTCGTGTACCGCCTGATCCCCGATGGCATGGATGGCGAGTCGCTGGTGGCGGCGTGCTGCTCGAGTCACGAGACGGGTGAGGGCTTCGGCGTCGTGGTAGGGGGTGCCCATGTTGTCCGGTTCGTCGGCGTAGGGGGCGCTGAGCCAGGCTGTCCGAGTCGAGAACGCCCCGTCGGCGAAATACTTGATGGGACCGGGCCGGACCCAGACGTTGTCGTACCGAATCAAGCGCATGAACGGGCGCAGCCATGGGGACTCGCCATAGGGCCAGATGGAGAAACGGCATGTGAGCGTGCCTTGGCGTCGGTAGGCGACCAGGAGGTGTGCGGTCAGCGGTTCCCATGTGTTGTCCTGAACGCTCGTGATACCGGATCGGAGGTAGAGGTCCAGGGCCCGCGCCACGGCGGCCCGGTGCTGTTTTCGAGAAAGCAGGTGGCGCCGGTAGTCCTGGAACTGGGTGTCCCCCATGGCCTTGTCCCGGAGTATCCCGGTCGGTTCCCCCCGGGAATCGCGCACGATCTGTCCCCCGGGGGGATCGGGCGTGTCCCGGTCGATACCCATCTGCTCGAGCATCCGTGAGTTGACCCAGGCAGCATGTCCAGAGTACTGGACCAGAAAGACCGGGTGGTCAGGAGCGGCCTCGTCCAGGATCGCCTTGTGCGGGTCGGGACAGGTGGGGTAGTCCCACGCATTTCCGGTGATCATCTGTCCAGGCGGCGACTCGAGGGCTGCTGCGCGGACCACGTCCGCCACCTCCTCGCAGGTGAGGCCCAGCAGGACCGGGGCGGCATGGAACACGCCCGTGGCAAAGGTGTGGACATGGTTGTCGTTGAAGCCCGGAATCACGGTGCGACCGCCCAGGTCCACCTGGTCCGTGTGCGCGCAGGAAAGGGCAAGCACGTCCCTGGCGTCTCCAACCGCGAGGATACGGTCACCTCGAATGGCCACGGCCTCGGCTCGAGGAAGGTTCGGGTCCATGGTCCAAATGGTGCCACCGTGGAGGATCCGGTCGGCGCAGGTCTCCTCGGACCGGGCAGGGGAGGGCCCCGGGAACAAGGTGAGACCGGCAGCGGCAAGGCAAAGGGCGGAGCGTTCGAATCGGGGCATGGGGCGAAACTCCACAGGAAAGGAGACATCAGGTGGCAGACATGCGACGGTGGTCACACAATGGGAAACAGGGGGGTGCGGTCATTCTTCCAGCGAGCGGACGCACCGGAATCCCACGCGGGGGGAGGCTTCATCTTCAGCCTGCACGTTTCGGCTGGTGATACGCACGAACACCGCGTTTGGGCTGTCCCAGGAACCACCGCGAATCACGCGACCTTGCAGCGGGGCTTCGTCCTTGTCATAGGGACCGTGCCGGGTGAAAACCCACGTCTCTAGGGCGAAACCGGGGTAGGGCGCGTAGGGATCGGCGCACCATTCCGCCGCGTTGCCCACCATGTCGTACAGTCCGAATCCGTTGGGTTCGTAGCTGCCCACCGGCGTGGTGTGAATCCGGCGGCCGAACATCATCCGGCCCAGGCCCTGGAAAAAGGATTCCCCTTCCTGGCGCCAGTTGGCCCGATCGGGATCCGGCGTGTCACCCCACGGGAACCACCGCGCGTCCGAGCCGGCTCGAGCCGCCCATTCCCACTCCGCCTCGGTGGGCAAGCGCTTCCCCGCCCATTCGGCATAGGCGTTCGCGTCGTGCCAGGTCACGTTCACGACCGGATGTTGTTCTCGCCCCTCCCCCGCGTATTTCCGCCAGTCGCCCTCGGCCTCATAACCGGTGGCTTCCACAAAAGCCGCGAACTCGGCGTTGGTCACTTCGTGCGCGTCCATGTAGAACGGCGCCACGGAGACCTCGTGTTGCGGCGTTTCGTCGCCGAACCACCAGGTTGCGTGTGTGCTGTCCATGTGGGGCACTTCCCGCCCCATCTCGACCAGTTGGTTCAGTTCGGCCGGATCCGTGCCAATGGTGGCCAGGCCGCCCGGGATCAGCACCATCTGCTCTGGAATGTCCCTCGAGGATCCCGGGGAATCGGCCTGTGCCCGGTCACCCGGGATTGGGGTGAGCGTCAGAGCCGCGGCCACTCCCACCATGATTGCTGTGTGTCGTGCCTTGTTCATCGGCCCCTCCTTCTGGATGAGGTTGCTCGGGAGCACCCTGAAGGAATCCGAGGGTCTCCACGATCCAGGGGTTCGCCTCTGCATACGCCTGCCAGTAGTCGCACCGTGCAAGGGTTTGTGCGTCGAGCGCCTCGACCGACGAGGTTTCGTCGAATCGCATGAACTGATTTCCCTCTGACAAAGGAGGCCAGGGCAATGCCCCCGGACTGTTGGGGTCTCCCTGGTGAGCAAAGGCGATCCAGTAACCCATGATTGTGTCGGCAAGCGATTCGGCCTCCCGGATACGCCGTCGGCTGTAGAAAGGCCGCATCGGCCAGGCGTCGAACGTGCCGAACACGAAGGGAATTTCCATACCGTGGCAAGCGCCGACCGTGCTTCCGAAACGGAAGTCGTCGTAGTCGAAGCGATAGAGCCAGACGTCCGGTTGGTGGCTCGCTACCGCGCGCGCACCGCCCATGGTCGGGCAGAGCAGGGCCACGTCCGTGGCAACCTTGCGATACGCGTCGATGGTGTGGTCGAACGTGTCGCGATCATACAAGCTGGCAATTTTGCTCCCTTCGTCTGCCCCGAACATCTTGCGGAGTCGTTTCTGGTACCGCTTGCGGCCATGAAAGAACTGGAAAGGATCCAGGAATACTGTGTCATGTGCCTCGTCACGGTTGGCACCTGCCAGAAGCGGTACCTGGTTGTAGGCCCCGGACATCAGCAGGTCGATGGGTTGGGCGGTCAGGACGACGCCATCGATCCGAGGGAGCCACTTGATCCCCTTGTTCTCCCATTGCACACCTTTCCTCAGCAGCTTTTTCGCTGGGATCGCACGGAGAGCCTCCAGGTCGTTCAAGTCCAGCTCGAGCCGGCCGGCAGCCTCGGCGGAAACCTCGAACCCGCGTTCCAGGGTCGTGGCGTCGTGACACCCACCGCTTTCGATGATCGCTCCGTGGAATAGACCCGCAGCCAACGGCGTGGCCAGAAGGTTGCACACCGACCATCCCCCGGCGCTTTCGCCTGCAATGGTCACCCTCGAGGGATCTCCTCCAAAAGCCGCAATGTTCTCCTGAATCCATTCCAGAGCGGCGATCTGGTCAAGCAGTCCGTAGTTCCCGACCATGCCCTCGGCGTCCTCGTCCCGAAGCGCCGGGGACGCAAAGAAACCAAAAATGTTGAGCCGGTAGTTGATGGAGACCACCACAAGACCCCCACGAGCAGCCAGTCGGCCTCCATGGTACATCGGGGTGTTCGCAGTGCCTCCGCTCAACGCGCCACCGTGGATCCAGACAAACACTGGATACGGTCCCCCTGTGGCCTTGCGCCAGATGTTCAACGTCAAGCAGTCCTCGGACATCTCCCCGCTGGGGTCATGATTGATGAGTTCCATGGCCCCTTTTTGCATGCAGCGAGGCGCGAATTCCCTGGCTGCGCGCACCCCGTCCCACGGCTCGGGTGACTGAGGCGGGCGCCATCGCCTTGGTCCCACCGGGGGCGCGGCATAGGGTACCCCCTTCCACACACATGTCCCCGTCTCCAGATCCGCGTCTCCCTGCACGAGGCCGGCCGCGGTCTGGACCGGATCGATACACGGGGCGAGTTCCGCGGGGAGAGGCGCTTGCTCCTGGGCAGGCGTTGAAGGGGCGGTCAAAAATGGGAGCAACAGGACGAGGAACCAGGTCGGAAGGCGTGACCGTGTACGCATCAAAGGTGGCCTCCTCGAGTCCATGACCGGCCAAACAGACCCAACGAGGAATATACTTGTCCTGTGCCGGACTCGCAAGTCTGTCGCGCCGCCGGTCCGGTGTGATTGCTTTTGACCGCGCCCCTCCCCGATGGTACCCTGGCTCCCCTGGCTCCGGCCGGCAGGCCGGGAGACACGAGGCGCCTGGATGAGATCGCTTCTGATTTCGTGCTGCCCATGTGTGGCAGGGTGCATGGCGGCCTGCAGCGGTGGGGAGCCCGAACCGGTGGAAACGCCAAACCCGGAAGGCACGGCGCGGGTCACGGCAACCCCGGAACCGACACCTGGGCCAGCGGGTCCTCCGGCGGTTACGGGACCCCCTGGATCGCCCCCTCCGGTGGGCTCCACGGAGACGCACCGGAGAATGCCACGTCCGGCCCGGACTGCCACCTGTTCGCCATCGACGAACGCAGTGGTCGTATCTCGTGGTGTTCCGACAGGATGAACGCCCACGCCGTCACCTCCTCACCGGTCGTGGACGTGGACGGAAACATCTATCTTGGCGACAACCGGGCCATGGTGAGCTTCACGCCGCCTTCGACGCGCTCTCCAGCGCGGGGCTGGACTCGGAGCCGTTCGGTCAAGGCACCCTCACGGTCGGAACGACCATCGCTGCGACCGGCCGTGTCCTCTTCGGTACGTTGACCCATGGCCTGGTGGTCTGTGAACCGACCTCGTCCCGGACGGTCCGCACCCGGGCGTCGAGCCATGCCTCCAATCGTCCAGCCAGGAGGAAGAATTGACATCAAACGGGCGGGCCGTATACTTGAGGGCATGAATGATCGGCATGCCACATCCGATGGACCGGGCCTCCGTGCCTGGTGGATGCGCCTCGAGAAACTGTTCCCGCACACGGCCGGAATCGGGCCGAGGGCGGGCGGGGCGGCGTGGCGTGGCGGAAGCGGCCGGCGGTTCATCATGCTGGTGGTCGCCGCAGCGGTCCTTCTGGTCGCGTTCGGCCACGTGGCCGGAGCCTGGGCGTTCCAGCCTGGAAACGCGCCGATCTGTTGCACCTCACAGGCGCCTCTACCCGGAGGCGCCGAGCCCGGCTTGCCCGGTGACGCCGGCTGCGCTTGCTGCTGCACCGTGTGTGGTACCATGCTGGAACCCCCGGTGTCCCGCCCCGAAGGTCCGCCCCAACTGCTCGATGCCGGCCTCGTAGACCTGTCCGAATCCATCTACCTGGACGACGTGGTTCAGTCCATCTTCCATCCTCCACGGTTCTGACTCCTCACCATCGTTTCGGTCCTCGGGTCCTTCCGCCAGGCGGAAGGGCGGAGCAGGTCGTCGTGTCGCCCGAGCAGGCGTGTGGAACGTGATTGAAGCGCGTTGCAACGGGCGACCAGGATAGGAGCGCGGGCGCAAGGGTCCGTCCAGTATTAAACAGCTTGGAGAGACACAGAAATGATTAGTTATAAACGTCGTGGGTGGTCCGGGGGCCGAACCCTGGTTTGGGTGGTGTGGCTCGTGTGGGCCGCTCCGGCCGGGTGCGGTCCGCAGGAGCGTGCGCTCCAGGTGGCCGATCGCGAGGGAGTGGGAGAGCGCGTCGAGGCCTCGAGTGGAGAGGTTGTCAGGAGCGGAGCAAGGGAGCGGGGATCCGAGGCGAGTGGGTCCGGCGGAGAGCATGAAGGGGAGGGCGGGGCGGGCCATGAGTCGGAATCGGGTCACGAATCGGGTCACGACCATGGGTCGGGGCACGGGTCGGAGGAGGCGTCGGATCTCGATCTCTCGGTGGACGCGCTGTTCGAGCTCGAGTGTGAGCACGGGTTGAAGACACATGAATGTGAGGAGTGTCGGTACGAGGTGGGCGTGGTGAAGGCGCCGCCGGAATTGTTCGAGCGTGGTCTGTTGAGTTCTGTTGTCCCCTCGAAGCGGCCGGTGGTGGTACCGCTGCGGGTGACCGGCGAGGTGCAGTTCGATGAGCGGCGGGTGATCCACGTGAGCACGCAGGCGGAGGGGATAGTGAGGCGCGTGCGTGTGACGTTGGGCGACCGAGTGGAGAAGGGTCAACCCATGGTGGAGCTGGATTCGGTGCGCGTGGGAGATGCCGAGGCGGCCTACCTGGAGGCGCGGAGCATGCTGGAATTGGCGCGGCGGAATCTTTTGCGTGTCAAGGCGCTACGAGAGGAAGGGATTGCGTCTGAGAAGGAGTTCCTGGTGGCGGAACAGGCCGAGCAGGCGGCGAGGATTCGAGTCGACGCCGCCCTGGGGCGTCTGGTGCGACTGGGCATGCCGGAGGCGGAAGCCCGTGCGTTGACGCAGGCCAACGCAACCGGGCGGTTGGTGCTTCGGGCGCCCATGGGCGGGACTGTGCTGAGGCTTCACGCGGTTCCCGGGGAGATTGCCCAGCCCAACGAATCCCTGGCCACGGTTGGCAACAGTGAGACGGTTTGGGTGTGGGCGGACCTGTACCAGCGGGATCTGGCGCGTGTGGTGCGGGCCCAGGCGAGTGCGCCGATCGAGGCGCGGGTGATGGCGCGCGCCTATCCCGGGGAGCAGTTCCGGGGAGTGGTGGATTTCATTTCACCGGCCATGGACGAGGCGTCTCGGACCGCCCGGGTCCGGGTGAACGTACCGAATCCGGACGGGCGTTTGTTGGCCGGCATGTTCGTGGATGTGGACCTGTTCGTGCAGGATGACCGGGAGGCGATCGTGGTGCCCGAGGACGCGGTGTTGCAGGACGAGGGGCGGGAGTTCGTATTCGTGCACCACCGTGGGGCCTACTACGTGCGGCGGCCGGTCACGGTGGGTGCGGTGGTGGGAGACCTGGTGGAGATCACTCGAGGACTGGACGGGACCGAGCGGGTGGTGGCCAACGGGGCGTTTCTCATGAAATCGGACGTGCTGCGCTCGAAGATGGGCGCGGGTTGCGCGGACTGAGAGGGGAGGGGAATGTGTTTGCCTTGCTTGAATTCCTGTTGCGTCGCCGGATGTTGCTGGGAATCGGAACCATCATACTCGTGGTGGCCGGTGCGATTTCCTGGATGCGGCTTCCGATCGATGCGTTTCCAGACGTCACCAATCAGCAAGTAATGATCCTGACCGAGGCCGAAGGACTCGGGCCTCTCGACGTGGAGCAGCAACTTACCTTCCCGGTCGAATGGGTGATGGGGGGACTGCCCAACGTCAAGATGGTGCGTTCTCTGTCCAAGACCGGGCTTTCCCAGGTGGTGGTCATTTTCGAGGACGATGTGGATACCTACTTTGCCCGGCAACTCGTGTTCGAGCGCCTTCAGTTGGCCAAGGAGCAGTTGCCGGAGGGAGTGGAGCCCGAAATGGGTCCGATCAGCACCGGGTTGGGGGAGATTTTCCAGTACACTTTGACCAGCGACCGGCACAGTCTGACCGAGTTGCGGACCTTGCAAGACTGGATGGTGGCTCCCCGACTTCGCATGCTACCAGGTGTCAACGAAGTGAACAGCATGGGAGGATTCGTTCGGCTCATTCAGGTGCGCGTAAGCCCGGAGCGGCTTCTGGAATACGGATTGACCCTCCCGGAAATCGTGGACTCGGTGGCCCGCAACAACGCCAACGCAGGCGGCAGTTTCATCACTCGAGGCTGGGAGCAGGAAAACGTGCGGAGCGTCGGCCTGTTTTCGACCATGGACGACATTCGCGACGTGGTGGTTCGAGCCGAAGATGGAACGCCGGTCTACCTGTCCGAGGTTGCCGACGTGGTCGAGAGTTCGATGGCCCGGATGGGTGCGGTGACCCGCGATGGGCAAGGGGAAGCGGTGGCCGGGATGGTCATCATGCTCAAGGGCGAGAACTCCAAGGAGGTGGTGGAGCGGGTCAAGGCGGCTCTTCCATCCATTCAGAAAGCGTTGCCGGAAGGAGTCCAGATCGATGTCTACTATGACCGGACCGATCTGATTGAGGCCGTCATCGGCACGGTCACCGGTGCGTTGCTCCAGGGCGGCATCTTCGTGGTCCTCGTCCTGTTCTTGCTCATCGGCAACCTACGTTCCGCCCTGGTCGTGGCGACCAGCCTGCCACTGACCGCGCTCGCCGCCTTCATCGCCATGGACGGTGCCGCGGTAACCGCCAACCTGATGAGCCTCGGGGGACTGGCCATCGCCATCGGAATGGTCGTGGACGGCTCAATTGTGGTGACCGAGAACGTGGTGCGTCACCTCAAGGAGAACCGGAACCGACCCTTGCTCGAGGTCGTGATCGGGGCCACTCGGGAGGTGGCCCGCCCGGTGCTTTTCTCCATTCTCATCATCGTGCTCGTCTTCGTGCCGCTGCTCACCCTGGGCGGCATGGAGGGCAAGATGTTTGCACCGCTGGCCAAGACCATGGTGTTCGCCATGCTCGGCTCCCTCCTGGTGGCCTTGACCATCGTGCCCATGATCCTCACCTTCTTGATGGGCAAAGGGGTGGGGACCCGGGAACCCAGGGCGTTCCTCTGGCTCCAGCGACTCTATCTGCGCGGCCTCCGAAAGGTGGTCGCCCGGCCCGGCATCACCGCAGCCGTCGCCGCCTTGCTCCTGGTTGGCACCATTGCCGCCATTCCACTGCTCGGGACCGAGTTCCTGCCACAACTCGACGAGGGCGCCATCGCCATCAACGCCGTGCGCCTCCCCAATGCATCGGTGGAAGGTTCCCTGGAGGTCAGTTCGTTCATCGAAAAGGAATTGCTCTCCTTCCCCGAGGTGCAGACTGTGGTCAGCAAGACCGGACGGGCCGAAATCTCCGAGGACCCGATGGGACCGGAGCAGAACGACATCCTCGTCATGCTTCATCCAGAGTCGGAATGGACCACCGGGCGAACCAAGGAAGACCTGGTCGCGGCCATGCAGGACCGCCTCGCCAGCATCCCGGGACTCCGGTTGTCTTTCAGTCAGCCCATTGCGCTCCGGGTCAACGAACTCATCTCAGGCGTGAAAAGCGACCTGGCGGTCAAGATCTTCGGCGAAGACCTGGATGTGCTCAAGAAAAACGCCGACCGTATCGCCGCTGTCCTCGGTGGCATCGAGGGCGCCGAAGACATCCGGGTGGAGCAAGTCACCGGGTTCACCCAACTCGACATCGTCCCGGACCGGCGGGCCATGGCCCGGTACAGACTCAACATGGCCGACATCAATGACGTGGTGGAGACCGCGGTGGGTGGAAAGATCGCCACCACCTTCATTGATGGCCAGATGAGATTCGGCGTCCAGGTTCGTTTCCCCGAAGACGCCCGCCGGGACATCGCCACACTGGAACGTATCCTGCTCCCCACCCCTTCCGGCGCACGTGTACCCCTCGGCGAGGTGGCCTCGATCGTGCGCGTCGAGGGACCTGCGCAGGTGAGCCGGGAGAACAACATGCGGCGGGTGGTCGTGGAGGCGAACATTCGCGGACGGGATCTGGGCGGATTCGTCGCCGAGGCACAGGAAAAGTTGGCGGACATCACCGAGGCTCTGCCCCCCGGCTACTGGATCGAGTATGGCGGCACATTCGAAAATCAGCAGCGGGCCATGGCCCGGCTCGCCGTGGTCGTCCCCCTCTCCGTCATGCTCGTCTTCTTCATGCTCGTCTCCGCCCTCGGCTCCTTGAAAACCGCTGGCCTCGTGCTCGTCAACCTCCCCTTCGCACTCGTCGGCGGAATCGCATCCATGCTGCTCCTCGGTATCACCCTCAACGTCCCCTCCACCGTCGGATTCATCGCCCTGTTCGGCGTCGCCGTCCAGAATGGAACCGTGCTGGTCACCTTCATCAACCAGCTCCGCCAAAGGGGACGTTCGGTGGACAACGCCGTGATCGAGGCGTGTGGACTCCGCTTCCGCGCACTCCTCATGACCGCCGCCACCACCGTGCTCGGACTCCTCCCCATGGTCTACGCCGTCGGCCCCGGCGCCGAAGTCCAGAGACCCCTCGCCGTCGTGGTCATCGGAGGCCTGTTCACCGCCACCACCCTCACCCTCTTCGTCCTGCCGTCCTTCTACCGATGGATCGCTCCGGACCTCCCACAGATCCCGGCGGCAACCCGGTCCTGACCCGCAACACAGGCCGTGCCGCAATACGCCACCCTTCACCTCCAGTCCTTCGGGGCGGGGTGAGAACCTTGCATCTCCTTGCCCGGCATCGGATATTCCATTCGGCCCTTGCGCATGGCAGATAAAGATGCTAAAGATCGAGAGGATTTGTCGAGCTTTCTCGAAAAATCACTGGTCCGCGTTCCCCCGGTCGCCGCGCACGCCCTTTCCCACGACACGACACCGGTCGAATGCCACCAGCGCAACCCAGCGTGGCATCTGATGAAAACCCCTGTTAGCCTGTTCATGCCGGCCATGTTCGTTCCGTTGCTGGTCTGCACTGCGGCCTCGAGGCGCCTGGAGGGCGCCGAGGGGGCGAGTGAGGGGGAGCATGGGGTCACCTGGGCCACGGTTCAGGGGTCCTACCGTGTGAGGGCGGCGGTCGGGGGTGTCGAAGACGAAGGGGGGGATGGGGCATATCTACCGGCCGAGGCGGTGCCGGAACGCGATCATGATGTTCGGTTGCTGGCCGACGGAGGTTACACCGGGCCGGGTGAGCGCTTTACGTTCACGGCGTCTGTGGGGATCTGGTACGACGTGGACGGTGTGACTCCGGGTGCAGTGGCGACCTTTGCCTCCCTGTACGACACTCCGCAACCGTGGGCGAACGTGCTGTCACTCGTTGCCGGGTACCGTTTTGCGGGTCGGGCGGGCGAGGTTTGGGGCGGACGGCTGACCACGCCGATGGGGCTTCCAGGTACGTTCGATGGCGCGTCTGTTTCGGTGGCGCCTGGGTCTGGTCGGGTGAGGTTCGTGGCTTTTGGAGGGCGGAGCGTTCACTTTTTCGAGATGGACGCAGGATTGTTCGAGGACTGGCTGGGTTCGTTGGGAGCGGTCGTGGACCTGGGGGAGCGGGCGAGGCTGGAAATCGACTACCGGTATACGCGGGAGGACGTTTCGTCGAGCGTGGACGATCGGGCGACGGTGGTCGATCATACGTACGGAGTCCAGCTTTTCGGGCGGTGTGGGCGGGGGGTGATGGGGCGGGTCTTTGTCCGGGGGCTCGGGGGGGCCGTGTCTCACGCCGGGGGGCGCGGCCGACTCGTGGCCTCGAGTGGCTTTTTGGGGGTGGACCTGTCCTTGGCGGCCCAGTTGGTGGCGCTCGACGAGGTCAATGAGCAACTGGATCCCTACTATGCGGTGCTGGGCCGGAGCAACCCGAACATTCGTTGGGCCATGGATGCCTGGCGCCGGGAGGATACGGGGAAAGGGGTCGTCGCGCTGCACGCCGGATGGAGTGGACGACGTCTGCTGTCCGGGGAAGAAGGGCCGTTCAACCGCAATCTGTCGCGGTTTTACCTGCTTGGAGACGGTGCAGACCTGTTTGGAAAAGGGGTGGGCCTCGGCGCGTCGTTGGCGCGACACCAGGCGGGGCGGTCGGACGCGGGCACAGAACAAGGGGTGACCACGGTGGGAGGGTGGCTGTCCTGGGCACGGTCGGGATGGCATGTTGAGGCCGGAAGCGATTACCAGTCGTTCAAGTACGACTATTTTCAGGACATCCAGGAACAGGAATCCGTCCGCACCTGGTTTCTCCGGCTTGGCTGGGACCCGCTTCCAGGGCTGCGGGTGAGTGCGCGCTACACGTTCGAACGGTCGGACCGGGATTATCATACGCTGTTCCTTGCCCTGACCAGACGTTTCTGACTGGAGGATCTCATGCAACCATCCCCCTTGCGTGTGTTCGCCTTTCTTTTGACCGCCTTGCTGGTGATCGCCGTGGCGGTTCAGGCGGAAGAGCCCGAGGGTGGGGTTGTGTTTCATCACCGGGTGCACCTGGACGAGGGACTCGAGTGTCAGGACTGTCATGATGTCAGCCGGAATCGACCGGTGCTGGACCGGGAGATATGCACCGACTGTCACGACGAGACGCCGACGGGTTTCCGACTGCCGCTCCGGGCGTTGAGGCTTCCGTTTCAGTTCTTGCACGTGAAGCACTCGAGGCGGTTTGATTGCCGGACGTGCCATCAGGGCACGGTGGCGGAGCAGCAGGCGGCAGGGCGGGTGATGGTGGAGTATGGTGCCTGCATGGCATGCCACCGGGCACGGGGGGCGCCGGTGGTGGGGACACGTTGCGTGCAATGTCACGGGGAGGACCGCGCTCGAGTGCGGCCTGGTGATCACCGTGCAGGATGGCTGGAACAGCACGGGAAAGAGAGTCGGTGGCGGTCGGTGAAGGCGCACGGAAAAACGTGTGGTCAGTGTCACCGAACCGACACCTGCCGTTCTTGTCACCGGACGCGGCGTCCGGCGAGTCACACCGCGTTGTGGCGGAATCGTCTTCATGGGCTTGAAGCCGGGTGGGATCGTGATGGGTGCAAGACCTGTCACGAGACGGGCACGTGCGTGCAGTGCCACCGTACGACGCGGCCGCAAAACCACGCGGGGTCGTGGTTGTCTGTGCATCCGTTGGTGGCCGGTAGTGTTGGCAACGAAACCTGTCGAGTCTGTCACACCCCCGGTTTTTGCACCGGGTGCCACGAGGGGTGAAGAGGATGTGCATGGGGCTTGACGCCGCATGGCGAGGGGGATTGTTGGCGCTGGGCGCTGGTGCGGTGGCGCTCGGTCTTGGGATTGTGCTGACGGGTTGTCCCTACGATCCCTTGGCCGACGGGTTGCCCGGATCCATCACCTGTCACGATTGCCATGGGAGTGAGGCCGGCCCGGCGCCTCCCCGGTCGGTGGAAGGGGCGACCGAGACCACGGACATCGCAGTGGGCGCACACCAGAGTCATTTGTTCGGAGACGCCGACCAGCAAGCTGCCATGTGTGCAGAGTGCCACGTGGTGCCCGAGCGTGTGGACGACCCGGGTCACGTGGACGGGTATCCACCGGAAGTGACCTTCGGGGTCCTGGCGGGCGCTGGTGGGTTGAATCCTGAGTGGGATCGGGAAGCGGTGCGGTGTACCAACGTTTACTGTCACGGTGCCTCCCTGGGAGACGGTGGCGCCGTGCCGATCTGGACCGTTGTGGACGGCACCCAGGCCGCCTGCGGCACCTGTCACGGAACGCCTCCCGAGGTGACTTCGGGGGGCGCAGCACACCCTCCATATTCGAACTGCTGGACCTGCCATCCGGACACCGTGCTGGCAGACGGGGCTCTCGATCCGGAGAGTGGGACCCACATCGACGGTGTCGTCGAAATTGGAGACCTGGCATGCAATGCCTGTCATGGAGACGATGAGAGTCCAGCGCCTCCTCCGGACACCTCGGGCAATACAGATACCTCGGCTCCAGGCGTCGGGGCACATCGCTCTCATCTCGGACCTTCCGACTGGCATGCGGAGGTGGCGTGCAACGAGTGCCACCTGGTGCCCGAGGCCATGCCCGACCCGGGTCACGTGGATTCCGCCCTGCCTGCCGAGGTCGTCTTCGGCGACCGTGCCACCGCTGGTGGGACTGCCGAGCCGGTCTACGACCCGAACGCGCATTCCTGCAATGGCATGTATTGCCACGGTTACACCCTGTTCGATGGCGGTCCTCCCTCGCCTCCTGTGTGGACGGCCGTGGGGACCGGGGTGGCCGATTGTGGTACCTGTCACGGGCTTCCACCTGCGGCGCCGCACCTCCAGTTGGACACCTGCGACGTGTGCCACGGGTGTGTGGTGGATGACCAGCAGGCGATCGTGCCCGGGCGAGCCTACCTTCACATCAATGGTGAGGTCAATCTGGAGCCGGTGGACGCCTGTCCCGGACCACCCCAGCCGTGACGACCGGGACAAACAACGGCCCGGGGCCTGCGGGACCCGAATGAGGCGCGGTCCGTGCCCGGCCATGGTAGACTGCGGGCGTTCGGGCATTTCGGGTGGACGGGCGGTGGGCCGGTCCCTGATCCACGTCCGGTCTGAGGCTGTGGCCTGGAGGAGGAAAAACAGATGATGGAAAACGACGAACCCGAACCTTCCTCGAGTCCCTGGTGGGCCCCGGTGTTTCGCGCGGTCATGGCCAGTCGGGTGGCTCTGGGCGCTGTTGCCACGGTCACCGTGAGTGGGTGCTTGCTGGCCCTGGTGATCGTTGCAGAGTTCAGTGGCTTCGAGATCGACCAGTACTCAGCCCTGGTCGCCTACACGATGCTCCCTGCCTGTTTTGTCGCCGGCCTGCTCGTGCTCCCGGGCGGTATCTTGCTCGGACGGCGGAAAGCGGCCAGGCAGCAGGCCATCGGCGACCCGCTCGTGCTCGATCTTCGGCAGCCCTGGTTGTGGCGTGCCGCCGGGTTTTTCACCGTGGCCACGGCGGTCAACATCGTGCTCCTCGCGTCGGCGTCCTACCAGGGCTACCACTACACCGAAACGGTGGCATTCTGTGGAACGCTTTGTCATACGGTGATGAGGCCCGAGTACACCGCCTATCAAGGGTCCCCGCACAGCCGCGTCAAGTGTGTGGAGTGCCACATCGGTTCCGGCGCCTCCTGGTTCGTCAAGTCCAAGTTGTCAGGACTCCGGCAGGTTGTTGCGGTGGTGACCGGAGACTATCATAGGCCCATCCCAACCCCGGTCCACAACCTCCGGCCGGCAAGGGATACCTGCGAACAGTGCCACTGGCCCGCCAAGTTCCACGGAACCAGTATCAAGGCCTGGCGAAGATACCGCGATGGTGCCCTCGAAACGCCGCTGGTCTCCGCGGTCATGCTCAAGGTGGGCGGGCGCAACCCAAGAACCGGTAAGTATTCCGGTATCCACTGGCATGTCTCGGACGACAATCAGGTCTACTATCGTACCGACGACCCCACCCGGGAGGTCATCCCGGAGGTCAAGGTGGTGCGCAGTTCCGGAAAGGAAACCCTCTTTCGCCACCTGGACCTGCCTTCGCCTCCTCCCGAAACGCCTTGGCGACGGATGGACTGCATCGACTGCCACAACCGGCCCACCCACGGGTTCGACACCGCCGAGGATGCGGTGGATCGGGCATTCTTCGAAGGCGACCTGGACCGGTCCCTTCCCAACATTCGGGCCGCCGCACTCGAAATCCTCGGCGCCGAGTATCCCACCAACGACGCCGGCAGAGAAGGCGTCCGAAAGGCGCTCCATGCCTATTACCTGGAACACTACCCGGAGGTCGCTGCGACCAGGAAAGAAAACATCGACCGGAGCGCCGAGGCACTCGCTGCGATTTACGGGCGCAACGTTTTCCCCGAAATGAAGGTGACCTGGGGGACCTATCGGAGCAACCTGGGTCACAAGCGCGCCCCAGGCTGCTTCCGGTGCCACGACGAGGAACACGAGTCGGAAGACGGCGTCGTGATCGCCCAGGACTGCGACCTGTGCCACGAGATCCTCGCCGAGGACGAAACCGGGGTTCCCCCCCTCCTCAAGACCCTCGAGGGCACCTGATTCCAGCCCCTCGAACCCTTTTCCCTTTCACTCTCCCATCCGGATCGGCTATCCGAATGAAGTCGAACAGAGGGTACTCACCCAACCTCGCAACGACTCGGGAGGATGCCATGGACTCCACCAACCTTCAGGTCGACACGACCCGCGCCACGCGACCCGGTACCCGAAGCCACAAATTTCGCCTCGGGCCCTTCAGCCCCTGCTTGGTCTTGCTCCTCGCCGGAATCAGCACCTCCGCGTTCGTCGCCGCCGGGTGTCACACCAACGAAAGCGACGACGCGGCAGTAACCACAGCGCCGACCACCAACACGCCCTCGTCGCCAACGGCCACACCCACTCCCTCGAGCGCGGGCGATGACGATTGCCTCTCCAATCCAACGCCTCCGCCAGGGGATGACGACACCACCCGGACGCCGGAAAACACGCCGGGCGCTTCGACGGCGACCCCCACGCCGCCTCCCTCCACGCCTCCCCCGTCCGGCACCCCTTCGCCCTCCCCGTCAGATACCCCGGGACAGGGCACGCCTGCACCTTCCCCCACTCCGACGCCTGCCGGAACCCCCACACAGGACGCGGACGGAGACGGGTTTCCCGCTGCATCCGATTGCGACGACGCAGACCCGGCCGTCTATCCCGGGGCGGAAGAACAATGCGATACCAAGGACAATGACTGCGACGGCCTCACCGACGAGGATGCAGGCTGCCCTGCGCCTTGCCCAGAGGACATGGTGGCGTTCAGCGACCGGGTATGTATCGACCGGTACGAAGCCTCTCGCCCCGACGCCACCGAGAATTCGGCTGGAACCGACGAGAGCCGTGCCACGAGTCGTCCCGGCGTCCTCCCGTGGATGGTGAATCCCATGTCCAGCGAACAGTTGGAAACGTTTGCCAGTGCCTGCAAGGCCGCAGGGAAACGCCTGTGCACGGCCGATGAGTGGCACGATGCGTGCACCGGCCCTGACCCCGGCACCTACTATGTCTATGGCGACTCCTTCGACCGCGAAGCGTGCAACTGCGTCGATTCGTTCTGTGACGACTATTGCGCCGACCACGGGATCCAGGATGCCGAGTGCAGTCTGTCCCCCAACTGCGGCTACGAGTACAACTGTTTCCATGTGGTCCCAACCGGTCAGTTCGAATCGTGCACCAATGCGTTCGGCACGTTCGACATGAACGGCAACGTCTGGGAGGCGGTATCTTCCACTTCGGACGCTCGAGGCTACGAACTGCGAGGCGGCGCCTTCAATTGTGCCTCGGCTTCCTCGAGGGTGAATTGTGCCTACAATGCCACCTGGGAGTCTCTCTACGCCGGGTTCCGGTGTTGCCTGGACAGAACGCGCGGGTAACCCCGGTTCGGCACGGTCGCACCCGGAACCACGCCACACCCGGAAGCCCCGCTCCCGGTCATTCCTCTGCGTTGAGTTGCTCCACGGTCTCCAGCAAGTCTCCTATCAAGTAGAAATCCACGGTCACGAAGTTGGGCCGTTTCCCTGTCTCGTTCCAGCATTGATAGGCACGGTTCACCAGGAACGGGTTGTAGTTGACCTGTGCGGCGAGGGAGCGCCTGGCCAGGGGCCAGGTCAGGAAATGGTTCAGGATGAACAGGCTGTTGCTGGGATCTCCACGATTGTAGTCACAGGTGAGATCCTCGGGAGACCGGGCCGAGTAGTCGGTTTCAACCGCAAAGTCCCACACATCCAGGTACCAGTCCCGGAGTCCTCCATCGCGGTCGGTGAAGACCACGAGGCGGCGGTTCTGGTCGATCATCTCTCCGAGCGTGGGCCAGGGGGCTCCCACCGGTTGCGGGTAGGCGTAGTCGATGAGGCCGCTGTCGATGAAGGCCTGTTCCATCCGATCCACGGTGACGTAGCTTTCGAAAATGATGGTGACCACCTCACGGGAGTAGGTATCGAGAAATTCTCGGATGCTCCGCAGGACATCGGTGAGTGGTTCGGCGCCCAGGTCGCAGAACTGGTGGCAGACGCAGACCTTCCCGGCGAGGGTGGGGTCATGGCCGTTGTATTCATGGGCGTCGATCATGAGGCCGCGGACCCCGCCGCGGAGCTGGTGTGGGATATCCACCTGCTGATTTGGAAACCAAAATTGTGTTGGTCCGTAGGCGTAGTTGAACGCATTGTGTGTGGTGGCGTAGGACACCTGGTCGTATCGGCGGGCACACAGGTGTGGGCTTCCATTGCAAACGGTGGCGGCGGCGATGGAGCCTGGGATGGTGAGGGCGAGGGAAAGGAGGGCGACCGAGAGGGCAATGGGAGGGTGAACCGGCGTCTTTGTGGTGGACGTGCATTCGAATCGTTGCATGGGAGACCTCCGTGACATGCCTGGAACGCGGGCGACCCGGGGACCACGCCGCGGGGGAATCATCGGTCTTGTTGGAGCCTCGTTCGCCAGATGGCCTCGATCAGCCGTTCGCTGAAGTCGATGGACCGCATGAGTTGCCCGATGTCGAGGTTCTCGAGGGTATCGCTCGGGTGATGGTAGTGTCTTGGGCACCCGAATTCGGGGTCGACGCACCCGAGGGAGATGCCATCGTACCCCTGAGCGCGGAAGGGGAGGACGTCGGTGGCCCCGGAGGGGATCTGGAACGGGGCGACCCCGCCCAGTTCGGGGGTCTGGGCTGCAGTCCGGGTGGCCAGGTCGGCGAGCCATCGTGGGGTGGGGACAGGGAGGATCTCTCCTTCCTCGAAGAACTTGAGGTCTCCATTTGACAGGCTGTCCAGGGCGACGACCACGGTTTTCGTCGTCTCCCAGTCCTTTCGGTGTGCCCGGGCCAGGGCTGCGGCCCCGCCTGTGCCGGCTTCTTCACACCCGGTCACCACGAAGACCAGTTCCACGGAATCCGGTTTCCTGGGACCCAGTCGCCGTGCCAGTTCCACCGTGGCGGCCGCCCCGGAGAGGTTGTCGTTGGCGCCAGGTACGATTTCGTCGCGCAATACCACCTCGAGGTTGGCGGCGAACGCGATGGCGGCAGGCAGTCCGAGGGCGAGCGAGACGGGCCACAGGGCGGATCCTCTGGGGAGGGTGGCGCGGAGGAGCGCGAAACCCGCCGAGGCGAACTGGGACCAGGTGGCGATGGCCAGGGACCGTCCGAGCCAGGCCATGGACTCGGGCATGTCGTGCGGTGTGAACCGCTTGATCACCTCGGGATTGAAGAGGAACCCGGTATAGGCCGCGTCCGCGTGTCCGATCACCACGATGCGCAGCTCGGGCGTGCCCCGCGCCTTGAGGGTGGCGAGCAGGTTGTGAGACGTCTTCCAGGGGAGCAGTCGGCGGAGCACGTAGGCCTTGCGCGTCGAGTCCGCCAGGTAGGAGCCGGCCGCAAGGCTACTCAGGGCCGCGGACAGGCCCGGTCGACGGCCGGCCAGGAGTGTGCCAACCAGCCCGGTGCCGAAATGGAGCGCCAGGTTGGCATAGAGGTGTGCGTTGAACCGAAACGGTTCCAGGCGGGTCTCGATCCCCATTGCCTCGAAGGCCGATTTGAGCAGGAGTTGCGTCTCGAGTTCCTCCTGGCTGGCAGGGGCACGTCGAGGGTAGGCCTCGAGGATACGTTCGATCAACTGTCGTGTTTCCTGAGCCGGATCCCGGCACTCTCCTGTGGTATCGTTCACGAGCTGCTCCCTGTCGTTCGGGTGGGGGGGAGGCAACCGGCGCCCGGTTCCATCGGTTCGACCGGACGCCTCGAGCAAACGTACGTCGGGCCGATTCCGGGGCGGGCTCCACCTTTTTCAAGATTCTGCCTGCTCTTGCGCCGCGGCGTCAATCAGCATTGCTCGCCCGGATCCTCCACCGGTCGGACCCGAACGTGTATTCGAGCACTTCAGTGGCTCCCGGCCGAATGACGGTGACGTAGCTTCCTTGCCGACCGGTGACCGGGTCGTATACCCGAATGGTGCGTCTGCCTGCAGCCACCCGGTAGGTGGCGTTTTCTCCAGTGGGTCCCAGTTCCCGGCCATCCACGGACAGGGTGCCGGACGGATAGGCAATCACCATCAGTTGGCCGGTCTGAATTCGAGCCGCCGCCCGCTCCAGGTCGAGCACCACCTCGGTGACCTCGCCCGGCACCAGGGTGACTGTCTGGGTCGCCGCCTTGTATCCGCTCAAGGTGGCACGCACCTGGTGAGGGTCGCCGGAAAACAGGCCGCCCACTTCCACTGGAGACCGTCCTCGAGCCTTGCCGTCCACGCTGATCCGTGCCCCCGGGGGAAGCGTGAGCACCCGTACCGTGGCCGGGCCGGGGGGACGCTTCTCGAACTGGAAGTGAAACTCCACCTGGTCTCCCGAGCGTACGGACAACGTCTGGGCAGGCGGGGGGTAGTATCCGCGAAGCCGGGCCTTGAGCGCCACGGTTCCGTCTTCTGCAACGTGGACCGGGATCTTCAGGGGGGTGGTGCCCAGCACCTTTCCGTCCGGTAGTTCGATGGTCGCTCCTGCTGGATCGGAAGTGACCACCGCGAGCGCCATCGGACCTCCGGGAGGTTCCAGGAAGCGCGCAAGCCGATCCCGGGCGCCGAACAGGACCAGGGCCACCAGCACCACCGCCGCAACCGCGACCAAACGTCTCGCACGGGAACTCCAACCGGTCCCGGACTCGGACCCATCTTCCTCCGTCTCCCCGTCTCCGGAAACCGGGGTCACGGTCATGGTGCTTTCCGAGAAAACACTCTCGTCTCGAGGCACGTTGCGAAGCGCCTCCAGAACCGCCTCTTCGCCGCGTGCCATCTGGGCGAGTTCCGGCATGGGCGGTGCACTCCCGGCCAGGTATGTGGCCAACGCGCCGCCCGACCCGGGATCCCGCCATTGCTTGAGCGACCGGTGCAAGGTCGCCATGGGTGGACGGTGCCCCGGCTCCGTGGACACGCAGGATGCGAGCAGGCGCAGGAGGGTATCCGGCAACCGATGGCGCGACAGGAGCGCAAGTTGATCCTTGTGGGGCAGCTTGAGCTGGACCGGGGTGAGTCGTCCGAGGGCGAGCAGGTGAATGGCCAGGGCACCGACCGAGAACACATCCACCGGTGGAGAGGGATTGCTCCAGTGCAGCGCGCGCTCCGGAGCGATGAACTGGCGGCGTGGATCGTGTCGGTCCAGGGCGCGGACCACGAACTCGTTGAGTGGGCCGATCTCGAAGTCGGATACCCGCACCATGCCCGATACGTCCAGCCATACCGAAGAAGGCTGGAGCGCTCCGTGGACCAGGGGCGTTCCGGGCCGCGCATGGACGCTGGCGAGCAGGTGGGCCACCGGGAGGACGATGGCGGCCACCACCTCCGGCGGAAAAGACCTCGCCGCATCCTCCTGCGCGTGACACAGTTCACCCAGGTTCCATCCGGGCTCGAGGCCGAACACCGCGTGGGGCACGCTCGAGACGATCCCGAATTCGAGCGGTCGCCGCATGCACGGATGGAGCACGGCCTGGCTCTCCCGGCAGCGGCCTCGAAATGCCTGGACATACTCGGGCCCCTGGCTGTACGGAGGCAGCAGACGTCGTACCAGGCAGGGGACATACGCGCCTTCCGCCCGAACCTCTCCATACCAGAAATCGAAAATCGCGCTCTGCGTGAGACAGCGTTTCAGCAGGAAGTGTCCGTAGTCCACGAGCGTCGAGCTGATCATGAGCCCACCCGTTTCCAAACCCGCCAGCCGCAATCGCCAGGCACCGACAAGAACCGCCTCATCCCCGGAGACCCGGTCTCCGCCTCCAGCCCGGGGGCCTCCACGCCTGCTGGGCGATGTGCCACCACTATCGCACGGGTCCCCGGTCTCGTCAACGCCGTTCGCGTGGCGCGTATTTCCGCCTGTCATGCCTGAGTGCAGAGCGCTCGAGACACGTATGCGCCGACATTTCTGGACGCGGCCGGCGCCACTCGGCGCCCGGGTTGTGTTTGGGCAACGTCTCGGTTGACAATCCAGTGGATGTTTGGCACAATTGGCAAGACGTGTGTGTCCACGTAGCGCGAAGTAGTATATGGCGGGCTGACGTGCCATTCCTGTCCATCGCTGGGCGTTCGGTCCGCCTGTTTTTTTGTCTGGGAGGTCTCCATGGCCGAAGGACTCGAGAGAGTTCCGCTCGTTGCCGGGCTCATCCTCGGGGTGGCGTTGCTCGGGGTGGACGAGTGTCGCGTGGGGACTCCCGTGGTGGTGTCCGTCGTGGACGCCGCGGGCGCGGCGGTGGAGAGCTTTTCGGTCCGGGTGGACGAGCGTGCCCAGTGGACCCGGAGTGTCACCTTTCAGGTGGACGGAACCGGGTCGTTCGTCTATTTCGTCACCGATCCCGAAGCCACGGTGTTGTTTTTTGTGTCGCACCCCGACTATCATCCCGGAGTGGCCGTGCTGGACCCTCTGGCCGTTGCCTCGAGTGACCCTGTCGCGGTCACGATTCCGCTGGTGCCCGTCGATACCTGCCTTGGGTTTTCCAACGCCTGTTCAACCTCGAGCGGGGGGGGCGCTGCAACTTCCGGGCCTGGAACAGGGACGGTCGTGGTGGGGATGAACGACTGGGTTTATGCGGCTGAGGTACCGCTGATTCTCGCCCCCTACTGCCTGAGTGTCGAGGTGGAGGAGTCGGTGGACAGCTTCGCGATGTGGACCGACCTGGTGGAGGGGGATCTGGGGGCCACGCTTGCCGTCCTGGAGTCGAGTGGGATGGTGCTGTGGGCCGACGCTCGGGGGTACTCGGGCGAGTACGAGGGCACGCCCATCCTGGTCCAGTTTCAGGTGGGGGTCTCGATCAACGATGCCCAGGCCCTGGTCCAGGCCACGCCGGGACTCGAATGGCTGGAGACGGTCCTGGCCCCGACCTGGGGCACGGTGGAGGTCCGTTCCGGCTCGGAGTCCCTCTGGGCGTGCACTCTGGAGGAAGATCCGAACATCGAGTATGCGCACGGAGACTTCGTGCTTCCCATCTCCAGCCCCTGAGGCGGCGGTGGGTTCCGGAAACAGGCAACGGTTCGCCGGAATGTAGCCATGGCCCCCGATCGAGCGTTCTGGAAAACGGGAGGCGGGGTCCGGGCCCCGGTCCGCTTCGGCTCGAGCCCGGACCCCGGGGGTGGTTTCGACTCATGCCGGTCGTGCCCCCCACCGGCCGCGGAACGGAGGGTCCCATGGGACTGGTCGTCCACGTCGTCCCCTGTTTGCACGACAACTACGCTTATGTCCTTCAGTGCAGCCGCACCAACGCGCTCGCCGTTGTGGACCCTGGAGAATCCGGACCGGTCATCGAGACCGTCGCAGCTCTGGGGGGGCGGCTCGAGGCCGTGTTTGCGACGCACCATCATCGAGATCACACCGGGGGGGCGCCGGCGCTCCTGGAGCGGTTCCCGGACGCGCGGTTCCATGTTCATGTGCAAGACCGCGCGCGTATCGCCTGGTTCGGGGTTGGCCTGGAGGAGGGGATCGATGTTCCGGTGGGAGAGTTGATGGTGCATGTCTTGCACGTTCCCGGGCACACATTGGGGTCGGTGGCCTACCGGGTGGAGGACGCCGTGTTCACGGGGGACACCTTGTTCGGTGGCGGGTGCGGTCGGTTGTTCGAGGGAACGGCGGCCATGATGTATCGTTCCCTGAACCACCGACTGGACGGGCTTCCGGGAAGCACTCGAGTCTATTTTGGGCACGAGTACACGGTGGACAACCTGATGTTTGCCCGAACCCTGGAGCCGCGCAACGAGATTCTGGCCGAGCGGCTGAAGCGAGCCATGGAGCGTATCAGCGCGGGAGGGACGACCGTTCCCTCCACGCTGGCGTTGGAGCGCCGGACCAATCCCTTTCTGCGGTGTGGATTGCCCGAGTTGTCGGAAGCGGTGGCGGCGGCGCACGGGAAGCAAGTTCTGGATCCAGTCGGCCTGTTCGAGTACGTTCGGGCACTGAAGGATCGGTTCTGATCGGGCGTTGAACCGGGAAGGCCCGGCAAAAAACGCACTTCCCTTGTGGGGCGGGAAGCTATATACTGCAATCCTGACCCGGGAGTCGGGGGGATTGGTCCTGGAGGCATGGTGTCGCCGTGTAGGCCCTGTGTTTTCC
The DNA here is from genome assembly GCA_964418585.1 of uncultured Gammaproteobacteria bacterium. GTDB lineage: Bacteria > Myxococcota_A > UBA796 > JAJRTE01 > JAJRTE01 > JAJRTE01. The sequence continues at coordinate 33,020 of CAYQMG010000137.1, forward strand.
TGGAAGGAACTATATGATTCGAGGTGCTCGGAGGTCCCCTCCAGGCAAAGCCGTGTTCTCACCAGCGAACGGAGCGTTATCGTGAAGAAATTTGGTGTGCAGCTATTGTTGTTCCTGTGGTTCCTCGGCATGAGTGTCGGGGTGATGACTGGGTGTTCTTCCGACGACGATGACGACGCGACCACCTACTACACGTCGGAGACGCCTCCCATCGAGGATGACGATGCGACGGGTGACGACGACGCGACCGGTGACGATGACACCGGAGGGGTGACCCCCACGCCGCCTGTGCGGCCGGGGCCGACGCCTTCGCCGACCCCGTTGCCGCCCACGCCGACAGCGACCGTACCTCCGGACCACGACGGGGACGGCTACTCCTTGGCCGAGGACTGTGACGACAAGAACCCCGACGTTCATCCTGGAGCCACCGAGGTGTGCGACAACGTGGACAACGACTGCGATGGTGTGGTCGATGGGGAGAATGCCCAGGACCGGCAGGAGTGGTACCCGGATGCGGACCAGGACGGGTATGGAACGTCGACGGACGCGGTCATGGCCTGTTTCCAGCCGGAGGGGTATGCGGACAACGATCAGGACTGTGACGACACCAATGCCGGGGTGAACCCGGGGGCGGAGGAGGTTTGCGACGACGAGGACCTGGACGAGAACTGTAACGGTGTCGCCGACGATGCGGACAGCAAGGCCGACCCGGCGACCTTCAACACGTTCTATCCGGACGTGGATGACGACGGATTCGGGGACGAAAACGGGGTGCCGGTGCTCCAGTGCGACGTGCCCAAGGGATACTCGGACAACAATCTCGACTGCAACGACGAGGATCCCAGGTTCAACCCGGACGCCCAGGAAGACGACTGCACCGATCCGAACGACTACAATTGCGACGGGACCACCGGGTATGCCGATGCGGACGGCGACGGCTATGCCGCCTGTCAGGACTGCGACGACGGAAATCCTGCGGTGAACCCCGGGGCGACCGAGGTGTGTGACCCGGACAATGTGGACGAGAACTGCAACGACCTGGCCGACAACGACGATCCCAAGGCGGACGATACCACCAAGAGCGCTTTCTACATCGACGCGGACGGGGACGGCTACGGTGACGAGAACGGCGTGCGGCTCGTGCTCTGCGATCCTCCCGAGGGTTACGTGGACAACAATGGGGACTGCGACGACTCCGACCCGGCTTACAATCCCGGGGCCGTCGAGGACGACTGCACCGACCCGAACGACTACAACTGCGACGGCTCCATCGGCTCGGACGACCTGGACGGTGACGGTGTTCCAGCGTGTGAGGACTGCAACGACAACGATCCGGACATCAGCCCCCTTGCCACCGAGGTGTGCGACCCGGACAACGTGGACGAGAACTGCAACGGCCTCGCCGACGACGCCGACGACACCACCGACCCGCTGACCAAGACCGCGTACTACCCCGACGTGGACGGCGACGGCTATGGAGACGAGACCGATCTGGGCACGCTCTACTGCGACCCGCCTGAAAACCACGTCGCGGACAACACCGACTGCAACGACGCCGATCCGGCTTACAATCCGGGGGCTGTCGAAGATGACTGCACCGATCTCGAGGACTACAACTGCGACGGCTTTTCAGGCGCCGCCGACCTCGACGGGGACGGCTTCCCCACCTGCAACGACTGTGACGACACCAACCCGGACATCAACCCCGGAGCCACCGAGGTGTGCGACCCGGACAACGTGGATGAAAACTGCAACGGCACCGCGGACGACGAGGACGCCACCGTCGATGCCGCCACTCAAGCCACCTACTATCCGGACAGCGATCAGGACGGGTATGGAGACATGAACGACGCCGGTACCCTCTATTGCGACCCGCCCGAGGGTTACCTGCTGGACCACAGCGACTGCAACGACACGGACCCGGCCTACAATCCAGCGGCGGTCGAGACCGACTGTGAGGACCCGAACGACTACAACTGCGACGGGTTCGCAGGCGCTGATGACAACGATGGGGACGGCTATCTCTCCTGTGAGGACTGCAACGACAGCGACCCGGCTATCAACCCCGGCGCCACCGAGGTGTGTGACGACGCGAATACCGACGAGGACTGCGACGGGTTGGCGGACAACGACGACGACAGCGCCGCTCTCCGCACCAAGATTCGTGCCTACGTGGACAAGGATGGGGACGGCTACGGCGCCTCCGACGACTCCGGGATTCGCGTGTGTGACCCGCCGGAGGGCTACGCGGACAACAACGGCGACTGCGACGACGGCGACGCCGGCCGCAACCCGGGCCTGCCGGAGGTGTGCGACCCGGACAACGTGGACGAGAACTGCAACGGCGTCGCCGACAACCGCGACGACACGACCGACCCTGAATCCATGTACAGCTTCTATCCCGACGCGGACGGCGACGAATATGGTGACATGAACGCCGAACCCATCGTGCGTTGTGATGTCCTCGGGGCCTACTCCACCCTCGGCACCGACTGTGACGATGCCGACCCGGAGATCAACCCGGCGGTACAGGAGATCTGCGATGACGAGACAGACAACGACTGCGATGGGAGCACCGACTGCGACGATGGCGACTGTTCCCAGACCGCAGAGTGCATCGTGATTCCTTGCCCCTATGACGACCTCGGGTCCGCCATGGGCGAGGCTGTGGTCACCGGCTCCAACGAAGGGATGGGCGCGAACCTCAGCGGGAGTTGCCGTATCGACAGCACCGGCGAAGACGTGGCCTACAGTTGGACCGCACCGCACGACGGCACCTACACCTTCAATACCGACGGGTCGGAATACGACACCGTCCTCTACATCCGCGACACGGACTGCGATGGGGACGAACTGGACTGTGACGACGACAGTGGTGAGGGCACACGGTCTCAGATCGTGTTGGACCTTGTCGAGGGCCAGGTGATCGTCATTGTGATCGATGCCTACAGCAGCAACTATTCCGGTACCTACCAGCTCAATATCTTCGAGGAGCTGCCACCCACGCCGACCCCCGTGCCTCAGTGCCCCGACTATGACCTCGGGTCCGCGGTGGGAGACGCCGTGGCCACGGGTAGTTCCGACGGGGCCGTCGACCGCTACGAACCCTCCTGTGTCTATTCCAGCGGTGGCGGCGAAATCACCTTCCGCTGGGTGGCGCCCGAGACCGGGGAGTACGTGTTCGACACCAACGGCTCCGACTACGATACCACGCTCGCCCTGTTCCGGAGCTGTGCCGACCCGGTCGAACTCGAGTGCGACGACGACGGCGGAGACGGCCTCCAGTCCAGTCTCTCCTACACCTTCTCCGCAGGGGACGAGGTCCTCATCATCCTGGACTCGAGCAGCTCGAGCGCCAGCGGCAGCTATGTGCTGAACATCAACCTCCTGGCCGCGGTGACCCCCGGCCCCACGGCAACGCCGGTCGCCACCGCGACGCCCGCTCCCACGGCGACCCCGGCGCCCTCCTGTCCACAGTACGACCTCGGATCCGTCGTGGGTTCCGCCGTCGCCACCGGAAGCAACCTGAACGAGGTGAGCAACTTCGATGGTAGCTGCGCTTACAGCACCGGAGGCAGGGATGTCTCCTTCGCATGGACAGCACCTGAAACCGGAACCTACACGTTCGACACCATCGGCTCTTCCTACGACACGGTCCTGATGTTGTACGACACCTGCGGAGGGACCGAACTCGCTTGTGACGACGACGGGGCCGGCTCCCTCAAGTCGGAGATCACTCGAGACTTCGTCGCTGGAGAATCCGTTATCATCGTCATCGATGGCGCCTTCTCCACTTCCTCCGGGGACTATGTGCTCAACATCTCGGGCGGCGCCGTGGTGACCCCCACGCCCAGCCCGACACCGCCGCCCACCGCCTCACCGTTCCCTTCCGTCTGTCCGGACGCCGACCTGGGGAGCGCCGTGGGACCGGCAGTGGTAGAAGGTAGCAACGTGGGAACGGGGAACGAGTTCGAGGGGTCCTGCGCCTACAGTACGGGCGGTGAGGACGTGGCCTTCACCTGGACCGCTCCAAACAGTGGTACCTATGTGTTCGACACCGTCGGGTCGGACTATGACACCGTGCTCATGATCTACTCGGAATGCGGTGGAACCGAACGTGCCTGCGACGACGACGGGGCCGGCTCCCTCAAGTCCCGTATCTCCATGGACCTGCTCGCAGGCGACATGATCCTCATTGTGATCGACGCCGCTTCTTCCTACTCGAGCGGCAACTATGTCCTCAACATCACCCCGCCCTCTCTGGAGACGCCCACGCCCACCCCGATCGGCTGTCCGGAATTCGACCTGGGTTCTGCGATCGGCCCGGCTGTAGCCATCGGGGACAACACAGGGGCCGGCGATGACTTCGAGGGTGATTGCGCCTGGGCTTTCGGAGGGGAGGACGTGACCTACGGTTGGGTCGCCCCTGAGACCGGGACCTACACCTTCGACACCATTGGGAGCAGCTTTGACACGGTGCTCTTCCTCTATGCAGACGGCCAGTGCGGCGGGACCGAACTCGGCTGCAACGAGGACATCGGTGGGGGTGTGTACCAGTCTTCCGTGACCGTCGACCTCGAGGCCGGAGAGTCCGTCGTCATCGTTGTGGATGGTTATTCCGGATCCACGAACGGTGAGTACGTCCTCAACATCACCCAGGAGACCACCCCCTCCACGTGCACCTCCATCTACGACATTCAGGATGTGAGCAGCCTGGCCCATCCTGCCGAGGATACTCTCCTGGACGTGTGTCCCGCCGTGGTCACCGCCGTGCTGAACAGTGGGGCCTTCTACATGCAGGCAGCGGAGGGAGGAGCCTACAGCGGGATCTTCGTCTACCAGTCGAGTTCCACCGGGATTACCCCGGAGGACCTGGCCATCGGGGATGTGGTGGAGGTCACCGGCACTTACGTTGAGTACAACGGCCTGTCCGAAATCAGTCTCACCGCGAACAAGGACAGTTCGTCTGTCACCGTGGTCGGGCAAGTGGCGCCGTTGGCCCCTGAAATCGTGGACTCCCCGGCGGACATCGGCACCACCGTGGGGGACTGCAGCAACAAGACTGCGGGACCGTTGGCCGAGGCCTATGAAAGCGTGCTCGTCGCGGTCGAAAACGTGGTGGTCACCGACACCGACCCCTGCGGGGAAGGGTCCTACGGGATCTGGGAGGTCAGTGACTCCATGCTGGTGGACGACACGTTCGACTACCTGTACGTCCCCAACGTTGGAGACGAGATCAACCTCCTGGCCGGTATTTCCACTTACGCCTACGGCGAGTTCAGACTGCTGCCGCGGAGCAACCGTGACATCGATCTGGCGGCCTGGAAGAGCATCGAGTTCAAGGCCACGGTGCCCCCCAATACCCCGGCGAGCGACATGATTTATGTATCCGGCGATGTTGCAGAGTTGGGAAGCTGGGACGCTGCTGGAGTTCCGATGGAGACTGAGGACGGGGTCATCTGGACCGCCACCGTGCTCATCCCTGCGGGAGTCGAGTTCCAGTACAAGTACACTCGAGGCACCTGGGACACGGTGGAGGGAACCGCTGATTGCGGATACATGGACAATCGGACCGGTTTGGCGAATGCCAACAAGACCATTGTGGACACCATCGCCGGATGGGAGGACTGCCCCGCGGTACAGTTGGCGTGCACACCGGATCAGGATCTGGGCGCCTCGATCGGCTACTACGTGGCAACCGGGAGCAATGCGTCCGCCACCGACGACTACAGTCCCTCCACCTGCGCGTCGGGCAGTGTGGGCGGGAAGGACGTGACGTTCAAGTGGAGCGTACCGGAAAGCGGGTGCTACTACTTCGATACCTATGCGCCCTATTACTCGTCCAGCTACGACACCGTTCTGTACATCCTCGAGACCGATTGCTCCACGGAGATCGCCTGTGATGACGATGGAAGTTACTCCTACTGGGGTGAGTCCGAAATCGAGTCCTTCTGCCTCGACGCCGGCACCACCGTCGTCATTGTGGTGGACGCCTACTCGTCGACCGATACCGGAGACTATTACCTCACGATTCTCGGCCCCTATTAGCCACCAGGGCGCCGACCTCTGACAGGGGTGACCACCCCGGTCTCCCCTGCCACCATCCCTTCCAGAACGTTCCCCGGGGGCGGTCGACGGACCGCGCGCCCGGGCCCTGCCTTCGAAAGCAGGCAACGCCTGTGCGGGCAGGCCCCTTTGTTCCTCCGGTTCTGCCGGGTATACTGTGCCGAGAGACTTTTCTGGCCCGACGAACGAGGAGCTACCCATGGAGACCACGCTTCACCCTTCGCAGCCAGTTGTCGAACCCACCCCGTCCCGGCCGGCGTTGAAGCAACCTCGCAGCCTCACACCGCGGATTCAGCGGCTTCGGGACTACTACTTTCGGGGTGTTTCGCGGAAGTGGAACAATGAATTCACAGCCTGGACGACAGGAACGCCCTGGGATGTCCAGTACGACGAGTTCAACTACTACATCGTGCCGGAGACCTATCCGTTTCTGCAGACATTTCGTTCTTCGTTTCGGCAGGTTGCGAGGCGGGTGGCGCTGCCTCCTGATTTCTGGAAGTGGCGTATCGTGGAGCGTCGTGCCTGGTTCATCAAGGAGGTGATGGTCCGGTATCTTCCGCACGAGATCTTGCCGGGAGACCTGCTGGCTGGAGCGCGATTCAACATTCAGGCGTCGCGATGCTTGAATCGTGCGGAAGCGCGCGAACGGGATCGGCGGCTGTTGGGGCGGCGAGGGGCGCGTGCTCGGGTGAAGTGGTTTCACGATCACGGGTATGGGAATGCAGGTGCCACGAGTGGGCATATCATCCCTGACTATGCTCGGGTATTGCGGGAGGGGTGGAAAGGCATTCACGCGGACCTGGAGGCCCGGTATCACGGGTTGTCTGCGCGTGAGCGGCGTTCGGAGAAGGGGGCGCAGCTTCGTGCGATGATGACGGCGGCGTTGATGCCTGGAGAACTGGCGGTTCGCTATGCATCTGAGTGTCGACGGCTTGCGGACGAGGAATCGGATCCGGGTCGGAAGGAGGAGCTTTTGACCATGGCCGGCAACCTGGATCGAGTGCCCTGGCAGCCGGCCCGCACTTTTTGGGAGGCGGTTCAATCGTTGTGGATGACCCATTTGTTGGTGATGGCCGACGAGAACTACCCCGGGCCCGGGTTGTCGTTTGGTCGACTGGACCAGTACCTTTATCCCTACTGGAAGGCGTCCATCGAGGAGGGGATGAGCCGCTCGTTCGGCAAGGAGATCCTCGAGTGCTTCTGGGTCCACGCCAACACAGCGTATGACGCGATGATTCGGGTCGGAGCGAACCAGGGGATCACCGCGGGGTATGGCCAGCTTTTCAACATCGGCGGTCTTGGTCCAGGGGGTCGCGACATGACCAACGAACTCACCTGGGTGTTGTTGGAAGTGATCGACGAGATGAGCCCCATCCTGGAGCCCAAGCCCAACGTGCGGTTGCATCGAAAGACGCCTGAGCCGCTCCTGGACCGGGTGGTGGACATGATCGCCGGTAGTCAGGGCGCGCCGTTTCTTCTGAACTTTGACGAGCGGTCCATGGCGGGTCTGCTGCGGGAGGCCAGGGAAGCAGGGATCGAGCATCTGATCAACGAGTCGAACGTACACGACTACGCCTCGGTGGGATGTTTGGAGAACACGATGGTGGGGAACGACCGGTCGGGCACGGTCAACCTGAACCTGAATCTGCTCAAGGCGGTGGAACTTGCCTTGAACGACGGTCGAGACCTGTTGCCCGTCCGGGACATGGTGACCGGCAAGGTGGAGCCGATTCGGCAGGCCGGGCCGAGAACCGGAGATCCCACCACCTTCACCACGTGGGAGCAGTTCTGGGATGCCTACGTGGCCCAGACCAGATACATCGTGAAGGCGGCGGTGGACCTGTACGAATTGACCGAGGCGGTGCGGGCGCGGTTTTCGCCCACGCCGTACCTGTCCTGCCTGGTGCGAGGCTGCGCCGAGAAGGCGTTGGACGTGACTCGAGGCGGTGCCGAGATCAACTTTGCGACCATTGAGGGGGTCACATTTGCGACCACGGTGGACTCGCTTTTGGCGGTGAAGTACCTCGTGTTTGACGAGAAGCACTGTACCATGGCGGAACTGGTCCGGGCGTTGAAGGACAACTGGGAGGGGCATGAAGTGCTCCAGGCCAAGGCTCGGTTCAAGGCCCCGAAGTATGGGCGGGACGACGACGAGGCGGACGCGATGGCCGAGCGGGTCATGGCGCTGTGGGCCGGGGAGACGTGGAAGCACAGGACCCGGTCCACGGGCGTTCAGTTCCGTCCTGGCATGTTGAGCTGGAACTACTGGGTGGGAGATGGCTATGTACTGGCCGCGAGTCCGGATGGGAGGCCCAAGGGGCGCTTCCTGTCCAATGCCATCTGCCCTTCGAACGGTGCCGACACCGAAGGTCCGACAGCCAACGCGAACTCGGTGGGCAAGGCCCTTGGGGGGAGGGCCGTCGGCAAGCCGGGCGACTGGGAGAGTTACCTCAACCATTTGCCCAATGGCGCCAGCCACACCATGACCTTCAATCCGTCGTTGCTTCGGGACCCGGAACATCGGGCCAAGTTCAAGGCGTTCCTGCGGGGCTATGCCGAGAACGGGGGGACCGCACTCCAGATCAACGTGCTGGACGCGGACATGCTCAGGGAGGCCCAAAGACATCCCCGCGAGTATCGTCACCTCCTCGTGCGCGTGACAGGCTACAATGCCTACTTCACCAGCATCGGGCGGGAGTTGCAGGATGAAATCATCGCTCGCGAGAGCCACAGCAAGTATTGAATCGGTCGAGGTGGAGACCCTCCAGGATGACGCGCGTTCCCGGGAGGGGCTGGTGCTCAACATCCAGCGCATGTCCACCGAGGACGGCCCGGGCATACGCACCACCGTATTCTTCAAGGGGTGTACCCTGGCGTGCTACTGGTGCCACAATCCAGAGAGTATCTCCCCTCGCCCCCAACTCCAGTGGTTCGACGTCCGGTGTATCGGCTGCCGGACGTGCCTCGACGTGTGCCCGCAGCGCGCCCTCTCCGTTCTGGAGGACGCGGTTTCCATTCGGCGAGACCTCTGTCTGGGTTGCGGCACCTGCACCGACGCCTGCCCCTCCACCGCGCTTGAACTCCTGGGACGCCCCTGGTCAGTGGATTCACTGGTGCGCGAGGTCTCGAAGGATCGGGCCTATTTCGAGCAATCCGGAGGCGGCGTCACGGTTTCCGGTGGAGAACCGGCGGTTCAGGCCCCATTTGTGGCGCGATTCCTCGCCGCCTGTCAGGAAGCGGGGTTGCACACAGCACTGGACACCTGCGGCATGTGCAGTCAGCGTGCACTCGATCGCCTGCTCGCGCACAGTGATCTGGTCCTGTACGATATCAAGGAGATCGACCCGGTGCGCCACCGCCGGTTCACCGGACGGAGCAACGAGCGGGTGTTGGCCAATGCGGCGCGGGTGGCGGAGTACATGGAAGGCGAAGGGCGGTCGACCGTGCTCTGGATCCGGACGCCGCTCATCCCGGGGGCCACGGCCACGGAGGAGAACATCGACGGTATTGGGAAGTTCATCGCCCGAACCTTCGGGGATCGCGTGTCACGCTGGGAGATCTGTGCCTTCAACAACCTGTGTCGGGACAAGTACCTCCGACTCGGAGAGGCGTGGCGGTGCGTCGATCAACCGCTGCTCAGCCGGGAGGAGCTGGAACGGTTCGCAGACGTGGCCCGGGGGTCTGGTGTGGATCCGACCATCGTGGTTCCCACCGGGGCGGTTCGTCCGGACGGGGAGGGAACGCCCAACAAGGAGAATGGGCCTGGGTAGCCGGTGGCATGGGGTCCGATTTCGTCGAGCAATGGTGACGGAGCCTGGACAGAGTGCGGTTCGGGGCGTCACAGGGGGAGGAAGTCAATGGCAAGGAAATACCGGTGCTTCGAGAACGGCGACATGGAGAAATTCGAGGCGGAGGCCAAGATTGCCCTGTTGGCCACCATCTCGGAGAGCCGTCAGCCCCATTTGACCTTCCTCTCGTCCCTTCAGGCCAAGACGACCAACACCCTGATGTTCGGGCAGTTTTCCGAGGGGCTGAGCAAGAAACACGTCAAGTGGAACCCGAACGCTGGATTTCTCATCATGAGTCTGGAGCGGGAGTTGTGGCGGGGTAAGGCCCGCTGGACTCACGAGGTGGGGGAAGGGGATGACTTCGAGTATTTCAACCGCAAACCAATGTTTCGGTACAACGCCTACTTCGGCATCCATACCGTCCATTACCTGACGTTGATCGAGGTTTCGAGGCGGCAGCGTCTCCCGTTGCCCGGTATCGTGGCAGGCTCGCTCAAGACCCTGGTCGCGCGGGGCGGAGCGCGGAGCGGTCGGGGCGGCGGCCGGGACGTGTCTCCCGTGCTTACTCCCTGGGCGGAGTCGCTGTTTCGGCGCCTGGATACGCTCAAGTTTCTCTCCTGGATAGAATCGGACGGGTACCCCACGATCGTCCCTGTGCTTCAGTGTCAGGCTGCGGACCCCGGCCGGCTCGTCTTCACGCCCACCCCTTTTTCCCAGGATCTCGAGGCGCTCGAGGCCGGTACCTCGGTGGCGGTTTTCGGGCTGTCCATGCAGATCGAGAACGTGTTGGTCCGCGGGATCTTCACCGGCTTTCGGCGCAGACGGGGAATCCGGTTGGGCCACATCGACCTCGAGTGGGCCTACAACTCCATGCCGCCCGTTCCGGGACAGATCTATCCCCCGGTGCCCCTCGAGCCGGTGCTCGAATCCTGAACGCTCCACGGATCCGGCCCCGGAACGGGGCGGCGGCGTCCCGTGACTTCCCAACCCGATGGTGACCCCTGGAACCTCGATCCCGTCCCGGTGCTGTTCCTGCTTGCGTGTCACTTGCGACAACATTAAAATCGCACTACTCTGGACCAGGACCCTGGCCCTGGACGAAGCGATCCTCGAGCACGAGACCGGAGAGAAACATGACCCCCACACAGCCTGCTCAGACCAAGGTGCCCGCATGGAAGGCCTACTTCAACCGGCTCGCCCGTGACCCCGCCGTGGCCCGGCTCCGGGGACAGGTTGAGAAGCTCCTCGCAGACCTGGACGTGGTCATTCCCCTGGAGCATGGCGACGTGGACGGCGCTGCCTACGAATTGCTCAAGCGGCGCAAGGACGCCGACCCAAAGGAACTGGAGGCCATCGACTTCATCCTCACTCACCGGCGATTGCTCGACGCTGGAGAAACCTTCTCTCCGCCCCGGTCGTTCCGTCTGCTTGGCACCGGCACACAACTTCACGGCCCTGCAGACTACGATCCTTCCGACAAGACCTTCCTGGCCACCCGACGCCTCACCCTGCTCGGCATTCCGATCCTCATTCTGGGGGCCTACCGGGTCACGCGCGACCAGAAGGGCCGGCTCCTCCCCCTGTCTCGAGTTCCTCTCGAGCCCCATCTCCTGGCCGGCAGACGGATCAAGAGGCGGCTCGTCTTCGCCGTGTTGGCGCTTGCGGTTCTGGGAGGGCTCTTCGTCTCACGCCCGGACATGGTGTCCTTTTCCTCCTTGCCCAGCGCGCTCCACATCGTAAATGGGCTCGAGTTCCCGGTCTCGGTCGCCGTGGGGGATGAGACGGTGAACGTCCCTGCACTCGGCCACGTGTCTCACCCGCTCAAGAAGGAGTACTACCATCTCGTGGCCCACAACCGCGCGGGCGAGATCATGGAGGAGGAGAACGTGGACAACGCCTCGGGCGAAGGGGTGTTCACCTACAACATCCTGGGCGTTGCCCCCCTGTACACCGAGGTCGTCAGTTACGCTGCCGACGGGATTGCGGAGCGTTCCCGCACCTGGATGGCACTTCAGCGAACGCAGGAAGTCACCGGCGTTCATGGGGTGTTTGTGGCCGTCCCGGATCAGGTGCGGGTGCCGTTTTGGAAGGAGGCCGTGGAGCGGCGGTTCGTGGAGGTCGGACCAGGCGGTTGGCTGGATACCGTGCGGGCCCTGGAGAATGTGGATGACGCCTGGACCGTCCTGACCCGGACGATCGTGGCCGATCCGGAGAACGAGGCGGCTTATCGTGCCGGAGTGGATGTGCTCTATGCGATGGAGCCCAGGGACGCCATTCAGGCCGCGCGGATGTTTTACTCCAACAACTGGGATTCCACCAATGCCCAGCGCATGCTGATGTGGACGATGATCCGGGCGGCGGGGAGGGAAGGGGCCGTCGATGCGTACCAGCAGCTCCAGAAAATCGAGCCTGCCACCGCGATTGGCGCGTTGCTGACCGCGCAGGTGGAGCTGCCCGAGGCCGCGGCAAAACGCCTGGTGCCCGCGGTCAAGCTCTACTCCAAGGATTACTTCCTCCGTCTCGAACTCGGCCGGGCCTTCTATCTCCTGGGGCGGTTCGAGGACGCCGTGCGGGAGTTCGAGACGTTGGAAAAGCAGAACGAACGGGCGATTCGATCCTGTTATCGGGAGCACGCGCTTTCCCTGATCGCCCTCGGGAAGCGCTCCGAGGCTGCGCACCTGGTGGCGAATGCGGGCGATCTGGACGGCTTCCCGGTGGATTTCGAGTTCGCGCGCTTCTACGCCACTGTGACCGCAGGCGTTTCCACCGCACTGAAACCCTACCCATTCGATCACTACCTCGACCGGTCGTCGTTCTACCACCAGGATGAGGTCTATGCCGGAACCCTGTTCCGTGCACTCACTTCCAGGACCGTGCCCGATCAGGAGGTCCTGGACGCCCTCGCCAACGACACCCAGCGCAATCTCGTGCACCTGGCCGGCGTGATTGCGAGCGACCTGGACCTCGCCGTCGCCCTCACCCGCGACCTGCCGCTCGAGGCCCTGCGCAAGCTCGACGACGTATCCCTCATTCTGCTCGCCGGCGAGTTCCTCCGGCGCGGCGCAGAAGATGATGCCGGCGTATGCTTGAACGCGCTTCGCCTGTGGGCTCCCTGGCGTTCCGTCGTCGTTGCAGCGTTGAAGGAACAATCGAATCCACCCGAGGTCCTCGACCTGGACCTGGAAATCCAGGCTGCCCTCAAGCTCGTGCAGGCGCGCAGGCTCGGAAAAGCACACAAGGAGTTCGACGCGCTGATCAAGGAAGCCCGGCGGCTGGACGTGGTCAGTGGAATCGTCACAGCAGCCATACGTTGGCCCATCTCCCCCCTACCGGGTCAGGCCCCGGCCACCCAAGCCGGGCGATGAGCGGAAGCGCCTCGGCCTGGCCTCGGACGTTTCCCGGTTGACGTTCCTGACCGGGGCCGCCAAGCTGGTGCGAAGGTTGCGGCGACCTGGCCCGTTTCTTGCACAGTACCGCCCGCGAAAACAGGCAGCCCGCCACCTGTCGTGGCAGGCACGCAGGCAACCCTCGAGTACACGCGGCCCCCGGGAAGGCCGCCGCGCAGAACCTGGGCGCATGGTAGGCAATGGAAGGCAATCTCGACAAAAAGTTCCTCGAAACGATCCTCAACTGCATCGCCGACGGCGTGTTCACCGTGGACAAGGACTGGAGGATCACCTCGTTCAACAAGGCCGCGGAACGGATTACCGGCGTTCCTTCCGCGCTCGCACTCGGCAAACGGTGCTCCGAAGTGTTCCACGCCGACATCTGCGAGCACGGCTGTGCGCTGCGCAAAACCGTGGAAACAGGCAAGGACCTGATCGACCTGCCCGCCAGGATACTCAATGCCCGTGGGCGCGGCGTCCCCATCTCCCTCAGCACATCGGTGCTTCGCGGCCCGGATGGTGAAGTCCTCGGCGCGGTGGAGACCTTTCGCGACCTCTCCGCGATCGAGACTCTGCGGCGTGAGATCAATAGCAAGTATACCTTCGAGGACATCGTCGGACGCAGCGACGCCCTCAAAAAGGTGTTCGCCATCCTCCCTGATGTCGCGGAAAGCGACGCCACCGTGCTGATCGAAGGTCCGAGTGGTTCCGGAAAAGAACTCCTCGCCCGTGCCGTACACAACCTCAGCCCCAGACGCAACGCCCCCTACGTCGTGGTCAATTGCGGCTCCCTCCCGGTCAGCCTGTTCGAATCCGAGCTGTTCGGCTATACCCAGGGTGCGTTCACCGATGCCAAGCGCAACAAGCCCGGTCGCCTCGCCCTCGCAGAAGGCGGCACCCTCTTCCTCGATGAGGTCTCCGAACTTCCACCTCCAACACAGGTAAAACTCCTCCGGGTCCTCCAGGAACGCGAGTACGAACCCCTCGGCGCCGTCAAAACCGTCCGCGCCAACGTCCGAATCGTCGCTGCCACCAACCAAAGACTCGCAGAGCTCGTCACCCGCGGCGAGTTCCGCGACGACCTCTACTTCCGACTCGCCGTCGTCCGCCTCTCCATCCCCAGCCTCAAAGACCGAAGGGAGGACGTCCCTTACCTCGTCGAGCACTTCATCCGAAGGTTCAACGCAAAACGGGGAAAAAGCATCACCGGCGTCTCCCCACCCGTCATGGACACCTTGATGCGCTACGACTACCCGGGAAATGTCCGGGAACTCGAAAACATCATCGAGTACGCCTTCGTGCTTTGTCATGGCCGCATCATCGAAATGGTTCACCTGCCCGAAGAACTCCAGTCGTTCGCAAGAAAACTCGGCACCAAGGCAGGGAGCCGCAACGGCACCAGACTCCAGTGGGCAGAAGCCGACATGATTCGATCCGTGCTCGAAAAGGTCGGAGGCCGCGTGGGCCTCGCCGCCAAGGAGTTGGGAATCAGTCGAACCACCCTCTGGCGCAAGATGAAGCGGCACGGCATCACCCTGTACGAGTTCAAGTAGCGCCAATGTTTCCCCCCGATACGACATCGCACCGACATGTTGCAATGTCGCAACGTTGTTTCTGAAACATTGTTCCAATCCTGGTCCACATGGGAACATCCTTCGGGCTGGTGAACCCGAAAATCGAGCCGGTCTCGCTGTTCCAAGGCACCGGTGGGGCGCGAGGGGAGGCGGATGGGCGTTTGTGAGCGGACGATGGTGTGGTTCATGGGTGAGGAGGGGATGTTTCGAGGGAGGAGGGGGCCGATGTATCGAGAGTGGGGTTGGGCGTGGCGAACTGGCCCGGAGGTTGCAGGCAATGGGCGGCGGAGCCGGTGGCCGGCGGGGGGAAGTTGCCGGACTCGGGGTGCCGGGTTTGGGGGAGGGGACGGGGCGGGCTGGGTGGTGCATGGGGGAGGGGGGTCCAGTCGTTCGAGCAAGCGGGGGAGGGCGAGGCGTTTTCATGGCAAGGGCGAAGGTGAAGACGGTCCTGGTCGTGGACGACGAGCCGCACCTCAGGCACTATCTTCGGATGGTGCTGGAGGATGCCGGGTACTGCGTGTTGACAGCCGCAGACGGGCTCGAGGGATTGAATCTGGCTCGGGCGCACCGGCCGGATTTGGTGTCGGTGGATCTGGCCATGCCGCGGAAGACGGGGTACCGGCTGCTCGTGGAGATGCGGCGTGAGGAGGGGTTGAAGGACATTCCGGTGGTGATCGTGACAGCGCATGCCCGCGATTCGGTGGGGGTACGTGCGCTCACGGAGCTTCGAGCGGCGGGCTACGATCTGTCGCGGAGCGACTACCTGGAGAAGCCGGTTTCGGCCTCCACCTATTTGGCGGCGGTGGCGCGTGCACTTGGCGTGGAGGGGCGTGAGGATTCGCGTTCGGTGGGGGAGTTGCGGGAGTTGTTGAGGAACCGCATCGAGGACGCGGGGCCTGAAGCGCTGAAGCGGGCGCTGGAGGCCCTGGCGAGGAGTTTGCCGGGGGAGGAGGAGCGGTGATCGAAGGGGGGAGGTTTGTCGGCCGTGGGTCGGAGCTGAATCCGAGAGACGATCAACTTGATGAAAGGAGAGGAGAAGATGACGGCGAGTGCCGGGAAGAAGAGGATACTCATTGTGGAGGATGAGCCGCACGTGGCGATGTATCTGGAGACGTTGCTTCAGGATCACGGCTACGAAACGGAGATAGCGGCGAACGGGCGTGAGGCGTGGGAGCGAGCCCGGAAGAAACGGCCCGACCTGGTGTCTCTCGACATCACGATGCCGGAAGAGTCGGGGATCCGGTTCTATCGGCGCCTGAAGGAAGACCCTGACCTGGCCGACGTCCCGGTCATTGTGGTGACCGCGGTGACCGGCTACGGTGGGGACCCGGAACCATTCAAGAACTTCCTGGACACTCGTCGACAAGTTCCACCGCCTGAGGGCTTTTTCTCGAAGCCCATCGATCGGGATGCTTTCCTGGAAGCAGTGGCCCGGCAACTCGCCTGAATGGCCGGTCTGGGAAAGGCGCGTTCCAGCTTGTTCCCTGCCTCGCAAGATGCTACCGTTCGCATGAGTCCGTTTGGCGCTCGTTGCGGTTCCTGTCCAGGCCGCGGGGCCGAGGTGTATGATACGGGCTCGAGGCGGTGGCCGCGGCGCGGAGAAGGGTCGGCGTGCGGGGTCGCGTGCCGGGGGGGGCGTCGTTTCGAGGAGGATGCGCATGACTGCCGGTGGTCGGAAATACATCCTGGCGGTGGACCTCGGCACCTCGGGGCCCAAGGTGGCGTTGTTCGATGCGGGTGGGACGATGGTGACTTCGTGTTTCGTCCCCACACCGACCATTTTGCTCCCAGGAGGCGGTGCGGAGCAACGGCCGGACGACTGGTGGCAGGCCATCGTTCGGGGCACCCGTGAGGTGGTATCGGCGAGCGGGGTGTCTCCTGCGGAGGTGGTGGCGATCGGGTGTTCGGCGCAGTGGTCCGGCACGGTCGCGGTGGACCGGGCGGGTCGGCCGTTGATGAACGCGATCATCTGGATGGATTCTCGAGGTGCGCCGTACTTGCGCGAGATCGGGGAGGGGGCGTTCAAGATCGAGGGGTATGCGTTGCGCAAGCTGGTCTACTGGCTGCGGCTTACCGGAGGATTGCCGGGGCCGTCTGGCAAGGACGCCATTGCCCACATGTTGTTCATCAAGCATGAGCGACCGGAGGTGTACGAGGCCACGGACAAGTTTCTCGAGCCATTGGACTACCTGAACTTGCGCATGACAGGAAAGGCCGCGGCCTCTTACCATTCCATCTCGCTTGCCTGGGTCACGGACAACCGGCAGGTCGGCTCGGTGCACTACGACGATCGTCTCATTGCCATGACGACCATTGACCGGGACAAGTTTCCTGACCTGCTGCCGGTGGATGCCGTGCTCGGGCCGCTCACTGCCGAGGCTGCCGGGGAGCTGGGGCTGACGGAGGCGACGCAGGTGGTGATGGGTGCGCCGGACCTTCATGCTGCAGCGGTGGGCTCGGGTGCGGTGGACGACTATGATGGGCACCTGTACATCGGTACCTCCTCGTGGATCACTTGCCATGTGCCGTTCAAGAAAGTGGATGTGATCCGCAACATTGCCAGCCTGCCATCGGCCATCCCGGGCCGGTATTTCGTGGCCGACGAGCAGGAGACCTCCGGGGCCTGTCTGAATTTCCTGCGAGACAACGTGTTCTTCCCTTCTGACGAGTTGGAGACCGCGGCGCCGGATGACGTGTTCCAACGTTTTGACCGGATGGCGGCTCGAGTTCCGCCCGGGTCGGGCAAGCTCATCTTTCTCCCATGGCTTTACGGGGAGCGGACACCGGTGGAGGATCGGTTTGTTCGGGGTGGTTTCGTGAATCTTTCCCTGGATGCCACTCGAGCGCATATGGTCCGGGCGGTGTTGGAAGGTGTGGGATACAATCTCCGGTGGCTGTGCGGTGCCGTGGAGCACTTCATTGGGAGGCCGTTCGCCCGTTTGAACATCATCGGAGGCGGTGCGAAGTCGGACGTGTGGTGCCAGATTCTGGCGGACATCCTGGATCGAGAGATTCGGCAGGTGCGTGATCCGATCATGGCCAATGTGCGGGGAGCGGCCTTTCTGGCCGCGCATGCCATGGGTTTTCTCGACTTCTCTGACATTCCCGGGCGCGTGTCCATTGCGCGAACGTTCCGACCCAACCCGGAGAATCGGGCGATCTACGATGAACTCTACGAACAATTCGGCCGGTTGTATCGAGCCAACAGGCGCATCTTTGCTCGATTGAACCGAACCCAGTGAGCCTTCATGGAGCAGGACGATGGACCCAATCGCGTTTTCGACCAGGTATCTTTCCCGGGTGGACCCTCGAGTGCTGCGTTTTCTGGAGCGGCAGCTACGGAAGTTGCCGCCTGTGCGGCGTATGATTGAAGCGGAATACGACAAGCTTCTGGGCGACATCGAGGAGGAGGTGAAGCCCTACCGCAAGGAGTATGGGTCCCTGGATCGGCTTCCCAAGGAGGGGCGGAGCCGAGAGGACATCCTGGCGGAGATGGAAGCGATTCGGGACCGGGAATCCGCGCGCTGGCGGGACGGGTTGGTGTCGGGCGCGGTCTATCACGGGGACGAGGGGCACGTGGATTTCCTCAATCGGGTTTATGCGATCAACTCGCAGGCCAATCCGCTTCACTCGGACCTGTGGCCGAGCACCACGCGGTACGATGCCGAGGTGGTCGCCATGACTGCTCACATGCTTGGGGCGGATCGGACAGGCGACGAGATCTGCGGCACGGTCACCTCGGGCGGGACCGAGAGTATCCTGTTGGCCATGAAGAGCTACCGGGATCGCGCTCGAGACACTCGAGGCATACGGCGGCCGGAGATGGTGGCGCCGGTGACTGCGCATGCCGCGTTTGACAAGGCGTGCCAGTATTTCAACATCGAGAAGGTGACCGTGCCGGTGGATGCGAGTGGGCGTGCGGTGGTGTCGGAGGTCAAGGCGGCGATCTCGAGGAACACGGTGGTGGTGGTGGGGTCGGCCCCCTCTTTTCCTCACGGAGCCATCGATCCCATCGAGGAGATGTCTGCCCTGGCCGCCGAGCGGGGGATCGGATTCCACACGGACGCCTGTCTCGGCGGTTTCGTGCTTCCCTGGGCCGAAAAACTGGGCTACGACGTGCCTCCATTCGACTTTCGTCTTCCCGGCGTCACCTCCATCTCGGTGGACACGCACAAGTTCGGGTATGCCGCCAAGGGGACATCGGTCGTGCTGTATCGTGGACGGGAGTTGAGGCATTATCAGTACTTCACGACCACGGATTGGCCGGGCGGGATCTACTTCTCTCCCACGTTTGCAGGCAGTCGTCCTGGTGCGTTGAGTGCTGCGGCCTGGGCGGCGATGGTGAGCATGGGAGAGAAAGGGTATCTCGATGCCACGAAAAAGATCCTGGAGACGGCGGCCCGGTTTCGAGAGGCGGTGGAGGCGATCCCGGAACTCGAGCTGGTCGGCAATCCACTTTGGGTGATCGCGTTCCGGTCACCATCTCTGGACATCTACCAGGTGATGCAGAACATGACGGATCGAGGTTGGAACCTCAACGGGCTCCACAAGCCTCCGTGCGTGCACATCTGCATCACCCTTCGTCACACCCAGCCGGGTGTGGCCGATCGGTTCGCCCAGGACCTTCAGGCTGCAGTCGCGGAGGCGAAGCAGCGTCCTGGAGTTCGGGAAGGGATGGCGCCGGTCTACGGGATGGCAGCCACCATGCCGCTTCGGGGCCTGGTTGGTGAGATGTTGAAGCGGTACATGGACCTGCTCTACAAGGTGTGACCCCCCATTCGGGCCTCGAGGCCGCGCACTTCGTCCGGGCGGTTCAGGGCTTCCCACAGGCGCATGGCCAGGCCGAACGCGCGAGCGGCGCGGATTTTCTCGCCTGCTGCCTCGCACCGCTCCCCGGCGCCCTGGATCATCCACGCATCATCTTCCTCCACCACGCCCAGGGTCGCCAGGTGCTGGTCAGCGCGCTCGAGGTGGTGGTCGAACGCTTCCCAGTCCTTGCGCTCTGCGTGGCAGCGGGCAAGGGCCGCGTGGAAGGCACCGAGGACCCGACGGTGGCCTTGCTTCGTCAGCCGTTCTGGCACGCCTGAGAGCAGTTCCAGTGCCTCGTCGAACCGGCCCTGCCGGATGCGGACCGTGGCCAGGTTGAGGGTGGGAACCGCCCACATGCCGGCCTCGGTGTCGCGTGCCTTTTCTGTGGCCTTGCGATAGGCCCGGGCGGCGCGTTCCAGGTCTCCGGTGTACCGTGCGATCTCCCCTGCCTCGTTCAGGAAGAAGACCAGGGCGTGCTTGCCGCCGATCCGGTCGATCAAGGTTTTGGCCTGCCGGAGGTAGGAGAGGGCCTTGTCCGGATCCCGGTCGTCGTACAGGGCCAGGCGTCCCAGACCGCGGAGTGCATCCGAGACTCCGGCCAGGTGGCCGTGCTTGCGGCCCAGGGTCATGGCTTTCTGGAAGTAGTCGCGTGCCTGTTCGGTGGCGCCGGTCTGCTGCGCCACGTGTCCGAGGAACACCAGGCAGGACACCTGGCGATAGGAGTCCCCTTCCTTTTCGTACAGTTCCAGCGCTCGCTCATAGAGTTCCACGGTGCGTCGGGTCAGGCCCTGTTCCCAGGCCACGTTGGCCAGTCCACGAAGGCAGTGGGCCGTTTCCCTCCCCTCGTTCCGCAACACCAGTTGGGGGAGGGCCGCCTGGTACAGGGCCTCCGCAGTCACGTAGTCTCCACGGTATCGCGCCAGGTCCCCCTTGAGACGCATCGCGCTCGCGGCAAGACGGTTCCACTCCCCACGCCGCGCAGCCTCCTCGATCCGGCGGATGTACTGCGCCACCGCTTCCGGCCGCTCCTGGTCCAGGTCCATTTGGGCCAGCAGCAGCCACCCGGTACCAAGTCGGACATCGAGGCCTTCGCCGCCAAGCGCACGAATCGCCTCCTCTCGCCTTCGAATGAGTACTCGAGCTGCGTGATAGTCACTGCTCTCCCTTCTTTGCTCGGCAGCCCGTAGGAGTGGCTGGAGACAGCGCTCGAATTCTCCTGCAGCAAAGTAGTGGCGTCCGATCCGCTCTGATATCCCTGGTTCCGACTCCCCGTAGCGCTTGCGCAGCATGTTGGCGCAGGCAAGGTGATGGCTTCTGGCCCGTCCCCCATCCCGGGCTGAGCGCTCCAGGCTTTCGCGCAGCATGGCATGAACGAAGGACCAGAAAATCTGTTGGGGCGACCGACCCGCCCGTTTGCCCAGACTGATACGGACCAGTCGATGGGCAAGGAGGTTGTCCAGTTGACCTTCTGGAAAGGTCAGTCCCGCTTCTGCACAGGCCGCACGCCACTCCTCGAGCAACACGGTCTGGCCCAGGGCTGCGGCCAGCTCCAGCGCGTGGTGTGCAGTCGGTGGTTGGCCCTGCATGGCGCGCTGAATCCGGGCGGTCCACACCTGATGGATGTCGTCCGGGAGGGTGAGGGGGACGCCCTGCTTGAGCACGAATCCCTTGTCTCCGGGGACCAGGACGCCGCGCTGGACCCAGTCGCCGATGAGCTGCACGGCGAACATGGGATTTCCGGCTGTGCGCGCTTCCACCCGGCTTGCGAGGCGCGGCTCGAGGCCCAGGAGTTCGCGAACAAGCCGGGCATGGTCGGCCGGAGAAAGGGGCGGAACGAAAATGCCTCGAGCGTCGGGGCTTCCCATGAGTTTGTCGAGGAGTCCGGTCTCGTATGGTCGTTCCGCCAGCGCGTCGTCCTGGGCGGTGATGAGGAACAGGACGCGGGGCAGGGGGTCCTGGAGATGGTTCAAGACGTGGTAGACGAAGCGAAGCGAGTCCCCGCCCCATTGCGCGTCGTCCAGCCACACGATGGCAGGACGCTCCTCGGTCAGTTTCTCCAGGTAGCGGCCGATGACCACGTAGCGTTCGGCCGGATTCCGGAATCGTACCGGCCGCTCACGCTCCTCCTGGTCGTCGGACCGGACGAGCAGGGCGGGTTTCATGATTTCCGCCAGAGCTTGCCACTCGTAAGAGTCGGTCACTCCCAGGTCGCCAAGCAGGCGCTCGAGGCGTTGCTCGGCCTCGCTCAGAGACAGGCCCACGCAGCGGGTGAATCGTGCCAGCATGGCCGGTAGGCCGTGAGCCGGGCTCTGGTCCGGTCCGTGCGTGGCGGTGAGGACTCGAGCGCCACCCACGTCCAGTGCCCGTTCCGTCATCCACTCGGCCAGGCGGCTCTTGCCGGTCCCCGCAGCGCCGTGGATGAGCACCAGCCGAGGCTTCCGCTCCTCGTGCACCTCGTGCAGCGCCTGCCAGATGAGATCCCGTTCCCGCTCCCGATCCACGAAGGGGATGGTTCGGATTCCGTACAGGCCGAGCCCGGCTCCTTCGAGCAAGATGGTGTGTTCGGCCGGTGTTTCGGTCCGCCAGGATTCAGGCAGGGGAGGGGTGACCACCGGAGGGAGATCATAGTCGGATGCGACGCTGCTCGAGGTGGCTTCGCCGGCGACCAGCGTGATGTTCTCCAGGGCCTCCTCGGTGTCCACTCCCAGGCGCTGAGGACGGAATTCGTCCATCGGCGCATCGAGCGTCGCCGGGGCCGGTCGCTCGACACGGTTCCCCTCCAGGTCGCTTGAAATGGGGGGAGGTCCCGATTCACTCGTCCTGTCCGGGTCGCCTCGCTCCTGATCGAACCAGAGGGATTGCGGTCGAGGCCCGGGTTCGACCGGTTCGGTGATCAACCTCGAGATACCGCGGCGGTCCACTTCGGAGCGCCATGCTGTGCCTTCTGTGCCCGGCAGTTCTCCCGCTTCCGGGTGTATCGTTTGAATGGCGAGAATTTCTCCTGCTGCTTCCTCTTGCAACGAGTCGTCCGCTTCCTCCAGATCCTCGAGAAGGGAGAGAGCATAGGCAGCGTCTGCAGCGAACTGAAACCGATTTGCAGGCTTTTTTTCCAGGAGCCGGAGCACCCAGGCCGCAAACCCGGACGGTATTTCGAACAGGGGCTCGAGCGCCGGAGCGGGATCGTACCAGTGGGCCTGGGCGAGTTGGAGCGCACTGGGTCGCTCGAAAGGCGGTTTGCCGCAGACCATCTCGTAGGCGATACAGCCGAGGGCGTACAGGTCGGTCCACGGACCGAAATCACGCCACTGAGCTGCGAACTGTTCCGGCGCCATGTAGATCGGGGTTCCCATGAGGGGAACCGCGGGGTCCAGGTCATCTTCAGAGTGAGCGCTGTCGTCGGAGTTCCCGGGGAATCCCGGAAGGCGTGCGTGGCCCATGCGGCGCATGGCGTGGGCGATACCGAAGTCCGTGAGTTTCAGACCTTCCAGGCTGCGGTCTTTCGGGAGGAGCACGTTGTCCGGCTTGAGGTCCAGGTGAACCACGCCTCGAGCGTGTGCGTGGGCCAGGGCGTCGAGCAGCAAGGTCAGCACCCCTCGGACCTGTTTCCATCTGCGCATGGGCAAGATCTGGGCGAGCGTGCCGCCGGCCATGAACTCCATTGCGAGAAAAGGGGCGCCCCGGCGCAAACGGCCCTTGCTAAGCCACTGGGCGTCCGCGGACACGGTGCCGTCATCGTAGATCAGGATGATGTTGGGATGATTCAGCCCCGCAACCGCACGGACCTCGTTGAGAAACCCCGCTCGATAGGCCGGATTGTCCGTGTGCTCCTCGGTCATCACCTTGATGGCCACAGGCAGGTCGCGGGCAGGATGGCGCGCCTTCCAGACGTCCGCCATACCCCCTCGTCCAATGGGCTCGAGCAGTTCGAAGGGGCCGAGCATGATGCGGTTGGATGTCACAGTGCCCCCTCCTGGTTCGCCCAGGCGATACCACCAGGTACGCTTCTCGGGACGATGGATCTACTATACCTGAAAACCGCTCAATGTCGATTCGAGAAGGTGGAGCCGACCGCGCATCCGGGCAGGCAGCCCCGGCGGCGCAGGACATTTGGCTTGACAACCCGCGAAGCGGGCTGATATGTTCGGTCCGCATTTGGGCGCGGCCCCTCCAAGGGCCGGGTCACCAGGAACGAAAGGCTTCCGGAAGCATGAAGCCGCGTTCGGATACGGCCGGGGAAAACAACCTCCTTCCCGCGGAGGTACCTTGCGAATAGTACAATCGTCCGCGTTGCGCTCGGCCGGATGCGCCTGCGCCTTGGGCGGACTTCTTCTGTTCACATGGGTCACCGGGGAGATTCGCGCCGCGGAGTCGGTGGACCCGGGGGCGTGGCCGGTGTTGCCGGACTATCCACCCCGCGTGACCAACCTTGCCGAATACCAGGCACGGACGTTGACCGGGCCGTTTCACCGGGGTGCGCCCGCGGGGTACCCCCGGTCGGATGGGAAACCGGTCCTCCTGCCTTCTGCTGTGCCTGCCGAGATGGCTGAAAAGGGCAAGGTGCCCGATCCGTTCGAGATCTCCAGCCGCGTGCCGGCTCCGGAAACCATCGACCTCACCGGCCGTGACCTGTCTCGCAAGAAGTGCCTGTCCATCGGGGCCCCCAATCGGGGGCGGCTGGTCAACGGTATCCCCATGCGGCCGTTTCCTGGTTTCCTCGTTCGTCCCACGGTACACCATGTGTATGGGACCCCGGAGACCATCGCAGCCCTCCACTACGCGGTGGCTCGAGTGCACCAGCAGTTCCCGGGAGCCCACGACCTCGTGGTGGGAGACCTTTCCAGGCGCAGGGGCGGTCGACTGCCGCCGCACCTGTCGCACCAGTCAGGTCGGGATGCGGATGTCGGATTCTACCACCGAAATATCGACGCCCCCCGGTCATTCGTTGAGGCCACACCGGCCAACCTGGATGTGGAACGGACCTGGGCCTTTATCGAGGCCTTGCTCGAGGACCACAAGGTCGAATACATTTTCATCGATTATTCGATTCAGCGGCTGCTCTATCGCTATGTCAAGTATACCCTTGGAGCCCCGGAAGCCTACCTTCGGATGGTCTTCTCCTATCCCAGACGCTCCAGGACGGCTTTCATTCGCCATGCACCGAAGCACAGGGACCATCTCCACGTCCGGTTCTGGTCTCCCATCGCAGTGGCGGCAGCTCGAGGGGTTACACTGACACCGGCGGATGGCCGGTGGTTCACCCCCGAGGAGGTCGCAGCCTACACCCGCGGTGGATACGTGGCCTTGAACCATTTCGACCGCGTGGACTGGGGAGTGGGCCCCGGACACGCCTTGCCGGACCGTAGCCTGTACGCCACGTACCGGGTGCGGTCGGGGGATACGTTGAGCACCATTGCCGGCCGCTATCACGTTTCCACCGCTGCGCTCATGGAATTGAACGGGCTGCACGCGCGTTCGATCATTCGGCCCGGCCAGCGACTGTTGCTCCCCATCAGGCGATCAACAACACCCGCGGCCACTGGAAGCTCAAGCGTGGCCGTGGCCAGGACCGGCGACGGGGGGGGACCCCCCGGCCGGACCACTCAGGCCTCGGGGAGCGGGAAGGATGGCGAGGTGTGGATCTACCGGGTGGAGCCGGGCGACTATCCGGGCAAGATCGCCCGACGGTTCGGCGTCCCTGTGGATCGACTGCTTCAGGCCAACGGCTTGACCCGGTCGTCCCGCATCTATCCGGGCCAGCGACTCGTGGTGCCGGCGGATGGGCGGGTTTCCGCAACCACAGTGGCCACGGCCGAGCACCAACAGGGGGTGGGTGAGGAGAATCAGGCCTACCGGTTGGTGCGAAGAACTTCCTGGGTTACCGTCACCCGTGGGGATTCACTCTGGTCCATCGCCCGCCGTCACGGCACCACCGTGGATCGGCTGTGCGCCCTGAACGGTCTTCGCCGCGACAGCGTGCTGCAGGTCGGCCAGCACCTCAAGGCGGCCGAGTGGTATGAGCGGGTGCCGGTCGCACCTCAACCCGTGCTTACCTCGCAGCCTCAGCCGGACGTTCCTGCAGGACGATGATAGGGCGTCCCAGTTCATTTGAGCAGCGTGCCCGACGTGGTGTTGCCTGTGTTCCCGGTTCGGACCCGTCTTGACATTCAGTTTCCAGGCGGCTACCATGCCCGTAGTGTTCGACAGGAAGGTGTGAACTGCATCCGTCGAGCTGTGCGTGCTCCCTCAGAAGCGCTGGCTGCCGTACCCAACCCCACTCCGGTGACCGTCGAACCTTGTGCCTCGTGACTCATGTCCAGGGACAGTCGGAGGGACCCACTTCATGGCAGACCTCAAGAAGGAGGAACAGGCGCTCCGGGCCAAGGGGGCGGCTCGTGTCTCTTCCGGCGGAGGGAGCGGGCGGGGGCGTACCGCGCGCAGAGTACATCAGGCAAGACAGCTCGAGCGCGCGCGCAAGGCAGCAATAGCCCGGCGCAACGAAGCGGTTCGTAGAGGCGCCCCCGTTCCGAGGCGCCCTTTGCCCCCGAAGCCCTCCGAGGTCGCGGCCGGAGGGGCGGCGGCCACCGCGGAGATGGCGCGGCGGCAGAAAGCCGAGGCCTTGATGCGGCGGCTCAAGGCCCAACCCAGGCGGACCGGAACCCCGATCAAGGCGGCTGCCGTGTCGCCCTTGCGGCGGCTGATCAGTCGTGTTGACATTCCTTTTGTCACCCGGACAGTTTCCGATCGGGACTTGATGGTTTTCACCCGGCAGTTCGCCACCATGATCAATGCCGGACTTCCCCTGGTCCAGAGTCTGGCCATCCAGTGTCTCCAGGTGCCGAACCCCCTGTTTCGAGAACAGTTGACCGTGGTCAAGGAGCGGGTCCAGTCCGGGTCCACCCTGGCTGGCGCACTCAAGAAGTTTCCCAAGACCTTTGACCCGTTGTACGTGAATCTGATCGCCGCAGGCGAAATGGGGGGCGTGCTGGACGAAATCCTCCTCCGCCTGGCCGTGCACATCGAAAAGTCGTCTCAACTCAAGCGCCAGGTCAAGGCCGCCCTGGTCTATCCCGCCGCCATCGTGACCGTGGCCATCTCCGTACTCATCCTCCTGCTCCTCAAGGTGGTCCCGGTCTTTCAGCGGATGTTCCTGGGCGTGGGCACCGAGATTCCCGCTCCAACCCAGGCGATCATCGACCTGTCCTACTTCGTCAAGACGAACTTCCTCGGCATCTCGGTGGTCATCCTGGGCCTCATCGTCCTGTTCATCGCATTCTACAACATCTCGTTCGGCCGGACCTTGATCGACCGGATGATGCTCAAGGCTCCGGTACTTGGAGACATCGTCACCAAGATCGAGGTGGCCCGCTTCGCCAGGACCCTGAACACCATGCTGGCGTCTGGCGTGTCCATCATCGATGCGCTCGAGGTGAGCGCCCGGGCAGCGACAAACATTCACGTGAGGCGTGCCATCGCGTCGGCGATGAAAGGAGTCACCGAGGGCAAGATGCTTGGCCGGCGCCTGGCCGGGTCGAAGATCATACCCGGGCTGGTGTGTCAAATGATCACGGTGGGAGAGGCGACAGGCGCGCTGGACACCATGTTGGCCAAGCTGGCGGATTTCTACGAAGGTGAGGTAGAAACCGCGGTCGGCGCCCTGGTCTCGCTCATCGAACCAGCACTGATGATATTCCTGGGCCTGGTGGTGGGCGGGTTGCTCATCGCCATGTACATGCCCATCTTCATCATGGCCGGTGCGGTAGGCGGGGTGTGAGGGCGTCCCCTCTTGTGCCCCCGTCGGTCCAGCCGGTCCCGGTGTGCCTCGGTTCCTGGACCGGCTGCCGGTGCGCCGCCGATTCAAGATCTGTGATTCAAGAACTGTGATTTAGGAGTCGGGTCTCGCCATTCGTCGCTGCCGCTTCCTCGGTTGCCGGTGGGCTTCAGACCGTGGCGGGGATCATTCGCCCGACTCGAGCGCGGTGAGGGCCAGAGCTGTTGCCTGTCTCGGCCCGGCCACCAGGAGGACCTGGGTCCCGTGTCGGCGCACTGCTCGCACGGTCCCGGACCGCCCCGCACACAGCCTCTCCGGGGCGACCGCGCCCAGAGCCTGCTCGAATTCGGTCGCGTCTTGAGGGGTATCCCACACGGTGCGCCAGACGAGGAGAAGGCCTTGTTCCGGGTGACGGAGCACGACGTACTGGTCCCCACCCCAGCCCGCCGCTGCCTGGACCTTGACCCCCCGGTTGTGCTCGTCAAAGAATACGAGCACCCCTGCCTCTCCAAGCGTGTTGCGAAAGACCTCGGTCCAGGGTGGGTCCAGGCGCTGGGCCAGGTCGGGAAGCGTGACCTGTCGGGGTTCTTCTCGAGGCGGTACGAGCTTCTCCGGGTGGAGTACCTGTTCAGTGGAAGTGGGCGGGTTCTGAAACAGGGCGTCCACCCCCGCCCATCCCTGGGCCGCCTGAACCCTGTGGATACAGTACTGGCCTTTCAAATAGGGCTCCTGGAGTCCCCAGAACAGGTATCCGGGCACCGACGACAGGGCCTCCACTGCCCGACGCACATCGTCCCCATCGGGGCCGGGCGGTTGGCTGGACAGGGCATTGGTCATCAGGCGTTCCCTGCTGAGGACCCGGAGGGACTGGAAGAACGCTTCCCGCTTCTCCAGGGACAGGGGGTGGCTCCCGTTGTCCTCCCGGGTCAGGTAGTCCATGGTCATCAGGTAGCTTGCCTCCCCCTCGTAGAGGTATGGAAGGGTTGCCCGTCGATCTTCGTTGGCACTGGCCAGGGCTGCGTCGCGCATGGCGCCGAGGTCGAAGTACTGGTCCTGGAGAGCGTGGGCCAGTTCGTGGATCAGCAGCACCTCGAGCTGGGCATCGGGCAGGTTGCTTCTGAGCACGTAGAACGTGTCCGCGTCCGGGTCGTAATACGCCCCTGCCTGGCTCACGTAGAGGTCCTCCAGGCCCTTTCTCAGATCATAGCCGGGGGGGAGCAGGCCGAAAGCCTGCAGGGCGATTGATTCCTTTTCCGCAAGCTCCGGGGGTAACTGCGCGCGAAGTTCCCGGTCCACATAGGCGCGAAAGTCTGCTTCGTCCTGAAGGACCACCGGGACTGGATGCTTGAACTTCTTGCCCCGGAGCGCTTCGAGCCGCGCGGTTGCCCTGGCCGCCATGGCGCGAATGGCCTCGATCCGGGCGGTGCCGGGCGTGGCGATGGACTCGGTGGCTGCCTGTGGGTCACCGGGGCGCGGCGTCTGCCCGTCTCGAGCCTGGGCGTTGGCGGTTGCCCATGAGACCGGCAGGAGGAGCAGCAACGAGAAGACGAGGGACCTGAAGCTGACGGAGCGGTGGATCATGGTGCGCCTTGTGTCTGGCAAGGGGTACCCGACCCCGGCGGGGACGGGCCTCCAGTTGGTGTTTCGGGGCGACAATCTGCAGGGGTCATTGTACACTAACCCGCTGGAGTCGAGGGGAACGAATTTTGGATCGAATCGCTTCCAGCAGGAGGAGAGGGACCAGGATGAAAGCAGTGGTGATCACGCGATTCGGTGGACCCGAGGTACTGGAAATTCAGGAGCGGGCCACGCCTCGAGCAGGACCGGGGCAGGTACTGGTGGCGGTCCGGGCCGTTGGTCTGAACCGTGCGGATCTGCTGCAGCGTCGCGGGCGCTATCCGGCTCCGCCGGGCGTACCTGCGGACATTCCTGGGCTGGAGTATGCCGGTACGGTGCTCGAGGTCGGTTCGGGGGTGACCGGGCGTCAGGCGGGCGACCGGGTGATGGGGATCGTGGGCGGCGGCGCGTTCGCCGAGTACGTGGTGGTGCACGAACGGGAGACCTTGCCGATACCTCGAGTCCTTTCATTCGAGCAGGCCGCGGCGATTCCCGAGGCGTTCATCACGGCGTTCGACGCTCTCTGTTTGCAGTGTCGCATGGAGGTGGGCGATCGGATCGTGGTTCACGCCGTTGGGAGCGGCGTGGGTACGGCGGCCATCCAGTTGGCCCGGGCTTCCGGTTGTGTGACGGTGGGGACTTCGAGAACGCCGGACAAGCTCAAGGCTGCCGTGGGCCTTGGCCTGGACCATCCCGTACTGGTGGAGGATGACCGTTTCCTCGATCAGGCGCTCGGGGTTCTCGAGGGTCGTCGGGCCGACATCGTGATGGACTTCGTGGGGGCTCCCTATCTTGACCAGAACCTGAACCTGCTCAGGACCGGCGGTCAACTCGTTCTGGTCGGCCTGATGGGGGGGGGTCGAGGGGAGTTGCCGATGGGCACCTTGCTGACCCGGCGGCTTCAAATCCGTGGAACGACCCTGCGGACCCGACCGTTGGAGGAGAAGATTCGGCTCGCCCGGGCGTTCGAGGCGCGAATCCTCCCCATGTTTGACACTGCCACGCTTCGACCGGTGCTCGATCGGGTCCTGCCCATGGATGAGGTGCGAAAAGCGCACGAGCAGATGGAGCGGAATCAGACGTTTGGGAAAGTGGTGCTGACGTGGTGAAGGGTCGGACGGGGGGAGTGGTGGCCGAACGGGCTAGAGCACGTCGGTCTGCACGTCGAGCAAGGCGGCCCGGATTCGCCGTGCCTGGTCGCGGTCTCCCAGCGATTCATACGCATCGGCGAGAGCGTTGAAGGCCTTTTCCAGCATGGACGGAGCAAGGCGCGGGGCCGTGCCGTCCAGCACCGCCTGGACGACCGGTCCCATGTAGCGCTTCACCTCGAGCGGCTGGGGCGGCCGATGGCGGTTGTAGCGACCGTCGAAGAACTCCACCGACATGTTGGAGCCCAGTGCATACCGGGCATAGAAGGCCGCGGTGGTGTCGGGGTAGAGGTTGATGATCTGCCGGAGCGCTGCGATACCGTCCTCGAGGTGGTCGCCTTCGCCCCACATCATGAACAGGCCCTGTTCGTTGCCTCCCATGAGCAGGTCGGCAGCTTCCTGATCCAGGTCGGTCCCCGGGTTGACCACGATGGTGACCACATTCGAATCCAGCCGTTCGGCATCGTCGGTGAGGCCGCGGTAGAGGGCCTGGATACGGTACTCACCCACATCGGAGAACATCCATCCGTCCTTGTCGAAGAAGATGGGAATGTCCTCGGTAGCTGATTCGCCGGGGGCCAGTTCCACGTCCAGAAGGTTGCCCCGGGTGCAGGCGATGGTCACGGGCGAGTAGCCCATGAGGCGTCCGGAAGGGCCGGTGATGATGAAGCGGTTGTACTGGAACTGCGGGTCCAACTTGGTGGGAAGCACCTTCACATAGTCGGACACGTTTTCGATGGTGGCCCGGACGATGACCGGTTCTCCGATCACGTAGTCGGTCTTGGGGGTGGAGATGGTGAACCGAAGTCCTTCGGACAGGGGCACTTGCTGGTGCTCCTCGATGATATGACGGGCAAAGGATTCGGGGTCGTACGCAGGCACGTTCGGGGTTCGAATGGCCTTGCCCAGATTCTTGGTGGATTCGTGGTACGCGATGGCCGCCTCCGACGCCTGGTCCAGGTCCCGAACCACGAACCGGTCCGGAGCGGTCGCCAGACGCCCCGCCGCGACCGCGTCATTCAGCACCGACACGGCCTCGTCCTGCACGCGCACCGCCTCGGCACTTTCCTGGTCGCTCGATTGACATCCCAGTATCAACACGCCCGCAATGGCAAGTCCACGGGTCAAACTTCGTATGGCTTTCATGCTCTCTTCCCTCATCTCGATTGGGTTGCGTTCCTGTTTTCCCACCATGGACTGTCTACTGATTGAAGCAGCAGAACCACCGACACGACGTGCTCACGTGCTTCGAGGCATGCGCATCGGTCATGTTGTAGGAGCCATTGGTGGTGAAGTCCACCCCGTGCCCCGGCCGCGACCACTGCTCGGCCTCGCTGGACATCGTGTAGATGCTGCCGGTGCTGAACGTCCAGTAGTTGGTGTTGTTGAACGCATATCCCATGATCGAGGAGCCTTTCTTGAACTTGGACATGGGAACTCGACCAGGACAGAAGTCCTCGTGATGCTGGTTGTACACGTGCCCGGTCTCATGGGTCATGCTCAGCAAGAGTTCGGCCTGCATGGAATCCCCTTCCGGCCACGACGTATCATGAGCCTCATAGAAGACCGCGCAACCCTGACGCGGCTTCCCGTCCGTGTTCGTGGAGCCGTCGTCGAACATGATGCCCAGCACCCCCATGCCGCTCGACGACTTGATTACGGTTCCCACCCAGCTATACCACTGGCTCGTGGAGTCCTGATATTCGTAGGTCTTGTTGGCCAGCATGATACTGTGCAATTCGGCGTTCGTGGTGGACGAGTCATTCGCAATGTTCGACTTGTCCTGCTTCACGTCCAAAATGTTGATCCCGGCCGTCGCAAATCCACTCTGCATCGAACGATACTCGTCGTACACGGTCGTGCCGTCTTCGATGAACGAGACCGAGGTCATCTTGTCCTGCTCCACGAGCGCGTTCACCCGGTATGCCGCACGCGCGTACATGTCCGGCCCGGTGAGCCCGCTGCTCACATCGTGCAGAACGGTTTCGTACCAGAGCACGAAATCGACCGTCCGGCCCTGCCGTTCCAGGGACTCGCCGTCCACCAGGTCCCGAGGATGCGTGTCGGCCTCGCCCGGGTGGAACGCCACGGTGTAGACGCGAGCACCGTCCGCCGGGTTGGGTTCGAGCTGAAGTTGCGTCCCTTCCAGGTAGCTGTTCAGGTCGATGATTCCATACGCACGATCCCCGAGCGCCACCACCGACTCCGTCAGCACCGGCGTCATGTCAGCACCGTCCAGCAGGGCAGGCCGCGTCCCGGTCCGGCTCCCAACGTCCGGATCGAGCCGCCAGAAGAAGTGATAGTCACCGGTTGGACCCTCGAACTGGACCCATGCAGAAACCTGCGAATCATCGCTGCCTTCGTCCGCCTGATCCACCAGCGTGTAGGCAATACGCGCAGTCACGGTGCCTTCCGACACAGGAACCGCATAGGTCGCAACCACCTGGGCAAATCCATCGGCCTCCATCAAGGCGGGGCCCGCCACTCGGTAGGCATCCTTGAACTCGTATTTCTGTCCGTTCAGCTCGAAGAACGGGGTCGACGCACTGTAGAGCATGCTCTGACCCCTCAACGACACCTCGGACACCTCCAGTCCATCGTTGTCCGTGGGAAGTACCGATGGAAACGACCACTGCTGGGTGGACCCCATCGCTGCACCAGCACCCAGGAGCAGCGGCACCGCCAGCACCCCGGTTGCCACGCATTTCAAACTCGCACGCAATCTTGACATCTGGTGACCTCCTCAGCCCGGGACCCCGTCACCACCGGCCTGTCCGGCAGCAGCAGGTACCCCTCGTCCGATGTTGCCAACACAACCTCGAGTCGACGGCCGGACGCTGCCCCCGTGGTCGCGACGGCAGCGCGGACACAGCTTCGCATCGCTGTCCGGCTACAGTCCAACATAGCATCGTATTTTCGTATGTAAACAAGTCCGGAACTCCCGGGTCAAACCGCTGTGCCAACCGGGAGCGCACAGGGACATCCGTAGGGCTTGCTCCCTGGACACGGACTGACCTCGAGGATAGGATCTATCCAGGGCGCCCGGCTGTCAGGCCGGGGGCTGTCCGTCGCACAAAAAAACCAGGAGTGTCGCCATGAATCACGTTCCCGCTCGCTTCTTCTCCCTCGGGTTCCCATTGATAGCTGCTTCCTTGCTTTGCTCCACAAGCGCCTTCGCCGACCCCTGCCGGGTCACCGCAACCGACGCTTTCCTCGGCGTCGATGCCTCGGGTACACCCGGGCACCTGGGCGTCCAGGCTCGAGTCAAAACCTTCCCCAACGACGGCTACCTGGCTGCCATGGGCGGAAAACCCGTGGCCGGCGTCCGCTTGCAGTTCCAGGTCATCTTCCCGGACGAAAGCGGATTGTGGGCGCTCGGGGAAGCCACCACCAACCGGGCAGGTTGGGCCGCCCTGGATCTCACGCCCCTGTACGGCCGGGATGAACAGGGATTCTATCTCCTGGCCGGTGAACCCGGCATGCAGACCAAGCACCGGTTGCGGACCTCCCAGTACATCCAGGTCCTCGTCTGGAGTGTGGACGAGGTGGACCAGTGCGACGATGGGGAGGTGCTTCCCGACGTGTACGGCTCCATGTATTTCCGTCATCCGCTGGACACCTCTCCGATACTCTTTTCCGATTTCGATGACACCCTGTTCAATAGCTCGGACTTGGTGGACATCTTCCGAACCCTGGCTCGAGGCCACTACCTGCTGATTGACAATGCCGTGGTGGATGCCACGCGCAGTTTCCGCAATGCCGGCGGGGTGTTCATCGGCGTCACCGCCCAGTTCTCCTCCCTGCGGCCCTTTACCCGCAGCGAGTTGCTCCAGTGGGAGTTCGACGTGGCCTACGACAGGCAGAACTACTACTATGACGACGCCGGGTTCGACGGCTCCTACCTGGCGCGCACGCTTACTTACCTTGCCAACAACGAATATCCCGGCACTCGGACCGGGGCCGACTACGATAGCGACCACTGCGCGTACAAGGTGGAAAAATTCACGCAACTGGTGGACGGTGTGTTCGGCGGCCACTGGGAACAGGTGGTGGGCATGATCGGCGACTCCGAGCACAGCGACGGGTGTGCGGCGCGTGAGACCGGGATCCACTGGTACGCGTTGATGGAGGGAAGCGACCGGGTCGAGGATACGAGCGACCCGGCGAGTTACACGGAGATCCTCGGCGGATGGTCCGAGGCACTCCCCATCCTGTGCGACGACGCCGGCCTGGCCTGCGGATGGTGACCCGCGCACCGGCGTTCCCTGAAAGGGGCGACCGGTGTGATCCCGGCCGATGGCAGGCCCGTGCGTGGGACCACTGCTCGATGTGAGGAACGCCGTGCCGGCAGACCGCAAACACGAATGGAACGCGCCCGAACGACCCTCGAGGGAGGATACTGGACCGCTTCCGGGTGCGTGCGAGCCCGACCTCGAGTCGGACGGCCTGCCGTGGGACGACCCGGACAGGGTCGCGGCCATTCCAATCGAGGACGCCATCGACCTCCACACGTTTCGCCCCGGTGAAACAGCCTCGGTGGTGGGCGCATACCTCGAGGAGGCGCATGCTCGCGGGTTTCGGGAGGTCCGAATCATTCATGGACGGGGCAAGGGGGTGCAGCGACGGATCGTTCGTAGCGCACTGGACCGCCACCCCCTGGTGACCGGCTTCCAGGACGCGCCGCCCGAACGTGGCGGGTGGGGTGCAACGATCGTGTGGCTCTCTTCTCGTCGAAGCAGCCGGGAGGGTGGTGGACCTTGAGACGCGGCGGGGACGACCACGGCCGTCCGCTCCCGGGCAGGGGCGCTCGCACCCCGGCCGCTCGACCGCTTCCCGCGGACTCGCTGAGGAGCGCCTTGCGACGCCTCTACACCGCGGTCCCGGCGGGTCCCGGCCACAACCCGTGTGACAACGACTCCGCCTGCTTCGAAGCAGACCTCCCCTCACCGGGACCAACCGGCGAGTGGGTGGGGGACGCTCTGTTCCAACTGGCTTGCCTGCGCATGGCGCTCGAGCGGGGTTGGACAGCGCCGGGGGCCGTGTCGAACGGCGGGAGAGGGTTGCGCACCTGGCTGGAGAAGGCTCACGCCTGCCTCCCATGGGATACGCCCCTCGTGCCATGGCTTTGCACGATCGAACCTCCGGTGCTGCAGGA
This sequence comes from uncultured Gammaproteobacteria bacterium, assembly GCA_964418585.1. GTDB lineage: Bacteria > Myxococcota_A > UBA796 > JAJRTE01 > JAJRTE01 > JAJRTE01. The sequence goes on from CAYQMG010000137.1 coordinate 68,331, forward strand.
GGTCTGGGACCTGCTCGCGCCCCTGGAAACCTGTTCCCCGGACGCCCTCTTCCGGTGGATCCGACGAGAAAGGACCCGGCTGACTCGAGGCGGTCTCCAGGCTCAGGCCTCTGAGCGGCTCCAGGGACGCTACTACACCCCGGTCGCGCTGGCCCGCTTCATCGTGACCCAGGCCATTCCGATTACCCCTGGCGGCGACCCGGTCCGGGTCGACGAGTGGACCGTGCTCGACCTTTCGTGCGGGAGTGGGGTATTCCTCGCCGAGGCTGCGCGGCACCTGGCAGCCGGGCGAGGAAAAGGCGTTGAATCACCCGGGGAGGTGCTTCAACAGGTGGTGGAAAAGTGTCTGTTCGGCGTGGACCTGGATCGGGAGGCGGTCCGGGCCTGTCGATGGAACTTGATGCTCCTGGGCCTTCACGACGGACGCCTTCCCCGGGTGGAGAACCGGATTCTGTTCGGCAACGCGCTGCTCGGCACCAGTCAGGAGACCCTGCCGTGGTCCGTGGACGCGAAGCATCCTCGTGCCCGGTTGCTCGCAGACGCCTGGACCTGTCGTTGCCTGGATCCGGATCGGAGCTGGCCGCCTGAGGATCACGGGTGTGATCGATTCCTCGAAGGCCTGGATACCGGGACCCTCGAGTGGGTCCGGGAAACCGCGCACCGGGAACGGTTCATCCATCCCTGGCTCGATTTCGAGCCTGTGGCCGATGGTGGGTTTGCCGCGGTGGTGGGCAATCCCCCGTACCTGAGCGAATTGCGGCGCGGAGCGACCCAGTCTGCGTTCATCCGTCGGTCGCCCAGAACCAGCCGGGATTACCAGGCCAAGGGGGACCTGTTTTACTACTTTCTGCTCGAGGGCATGCGTCTGGTGCGACCGGGGGGGCGCCTCGGGATGCTCATCCCTCCGTACTGGCGGACGCGGGCTTCCGGTCGCCGGGTGCGGGAGGCCCTGGAGGCCTGGGGAAGCGTGCGGTTGCGGCTCGATTTCGGAGATCGCCGCCTGTTCGAGGACGCGCCGGGACATCATTCGGAGGTCCTGGTGGTCGAGCGTGGTCCGGGAAGGCCGGGAGGCCGGGTTTGCCAGGTGCTGGATTCGACTGTGGACCTCGAGACCGTGCTGGCGGCAGTGGAACACCCCGACGAATCGGCGGGGGTGGTGCGGTGCCTGGGGACGAGCGACCAGGCTGCCGGACGTGGCCTTGTGCCCGGCCCCGGGCCCCGACCGGGCCACGAAACGCGCCCTCACCCGGGTTGGTGGCGCATCCGCTCCTCGAGGGTGAGTCAGGGGCTCGTCATGCCCCAGGCGACCCTGTCCCGACGCGGCCTCGCCCGTCTGTCCGATGGCACGGCCCGGGTCGGCGACGGCATCTTCTGGCTCCGGGACAACGAACTCGAGGCCCTCGAACTCAATCCCGCGGAGCAACGTCTGGTCAAGCCCTATCTCCCGGCGGGATGTATACAACCTTTTCGGGCCGGCGCGCCTCGAGGCTGGGTGCTCTACCTTGACCAGGCGGCACGCAAGGCGCTCGAGAAGACGCCCGAGCGGTACCCGGCTCTGGTGTCGCACCTGACGCGGTTTGCGCCGGCCATCACGTCGGAACGAGGGCCGTTTCAACTTCACCGGTCCCGGAGTTCCCATTGGTTCGAGGGGGAGGAGCGCGTCCTGGTGGTGCGCAAGTCGGCGGAAGTATGCGCCGCGCGGGTGCGTGGGCCTCGATACGTGGACCAGGGGGTGAACGTCATCCTGGTCCCGGACGCATCCCAGGCCCGGTACCTCGTGGGCCTCCTGTGCAGCCGTCCGGTACAGACGGTGCTCTACGAGACCAAGCGGCAGGGAAGAATGATCCAGGTGGACAAGGAAACCCTGGTCAACTTGCCCCTTCCCCCGGTTCCAAAACCCGAACCCGACCACGTGGCCGAGGTGACACACGCTGCCCGCAGCGGAATCGGCCCGGTTGTGGCGCTTGCGCTCCAGCATGCCGAGGACCTATCCGGAATCGCTCGAGCCGCACTCGAATGGCTCGTCGCCTCGATCGAGGAACGGCTGGAAATCCTGGCACATCCCGTGGGTCCCACTGTGGCGCGTATCACGCGACCAGGACGTGGCGGGCGGTTCGAACCGGAAATTCCCCTGCATGACCCCGTGGTCCAGGTGCTTCGATCCGGGATCGACACGCTGGTAACGCACCTCATGGCGCGTGCCTCACGCCTCGCCCGTGCGCTCGCACCAGAACCGGATGGCGTTTTTTGTTGGCACGTTCCGGAGAATCGTCGATGATTCTCCCGGAAGGAAGTCGACCGCACCACCGGGCAGCCCCGGCGCAGTGAAGCGCGGGCAAGACCCCGGCAACCAGAGATCCGGGCAATGAGCGACCATTCGGACGACCGCAAGACACCGGCAAGGCCGGAACGGAAGCGCCCGTTCGAGGACTACGTCAAGGCCAAACGCGCCGGAGTGCCCGTGGACCTGTATCCGCTGCCACCAGGGGCTCGAGTGCCTCGAGCACGCCGTGTGTCGCCCATGCAGATCCGCTCCGTTCTGGTACTGTTGGCCGTGGTCGGAGGCGTGTTCGCCTATTTTCACCAGGCCGGCAAGAAGCCCGAAGCCCCGGCGGTCGGGCTCGAAGGCGCCCCAACCTCCACACCGGGACCCACCCCGGTCCCTCATCCGGAGATCCCCGGCGTCCGCGGTGTACAGTACCTCGACCCGTCCAGGGAGGAACACCTCTCCGACTGGCGCAAGGGGATCCTCCGAAAGGGCGATTTCGTCACCGTCATGCCCAATGCCAGGGGCGTGGAATACCTCTACCTCATCTTGCTGGGCACTCGAGACACCTTCAAGCTCGCCCGGATCTATCCGCCCGAGCTGGTCAAGGGCGTCTCACCTCCTCGCAAGTTCGCAGTCAAGAGCGCCACCGCAGGACAGTTCCAGATCCTGCTGCTCGGGACCCAGGAGGACGTCACACGAAGGATTCAGGAACTGGCCCAGAAGGCGAATGCCATGTTCGGCGTCACCGAAAAGGATGACCGGCAGGCCCGTATCAATCAGTTCATGGCAGACTTGAGCACCGAGTTGCCAAGCGGAACCTGGGCCTACCACGCTCTGGACCCCATTCCATACAGGCCTTGACTACATGCCGCACACTCTGAATGATTTTTCCATGAAGACCCGCAATCCATCACCCCATGGAACCCGGAACCATCGACACCCGGACACAAACTTTTTTTCGTCAGCCGTTTTTTTCGCTTTTGCTCCTGGGCGGATCGCATTAACCTTGCAACGGTATCGCCAGTGTTCATGTCAACAAGAAGTTATTATGATGTCCTGGAGGCAGCACGAATGACAGTCAGAGTTCTCGTAACCAGATCCCTGTTCTCGATGACCTGCGTGGCCCTGGCCGGGTTGGTCGCCTGTACACCGGTGGTGAAGGAAGAGGTGGACCAGGCCGAGGTGGTGACGTACAAGCTGGTGGAAAGCGGCACCCTCGAGGTCAAGTTGCGGGGCCAGGTCGTTGCGACGGAGACCTATTCCATCGAGGCGGGGAGCGACGGCAACTGGGTGGTCACGGCGACGCAGACGCCGAGCCAGGAAGGACAGAACGTCCGCAACGTCCGGATGGAGCTTGACAGCACGTACAAGCCCATCCGGTACTCCGAGGATGCGGTGGGGCCGTCTCCGATGGGGATCTTCATCTCCTTCTTGCCCGACAAGACGGTGTTCAACATCAAGAAGGGGGATGAACCTCAGATATCGAAGACCGTGGAGGGGGAATACGACCTTTACGCCGATCCCAAGTTGTATCACCAGCAGGCCATTCTTGCCCGGGCCTATCTGTCCAGGAACACGACCGAGAAGGTGGAGTTTGCGTTGCTTGGTGGGGACAAGTTCATCGCCAAGCAGGAAGAGCCGATCATGGTCGAGACTGATCAGGGGCCGGTGGAGGTTCTTCATCTTCGGTTTGTGCTGAACCATGGGAAGCTGCGGGAGCACGTGTTCGTGAAGGCCGATGACCATCAACTTCTCAAGATTGAAGCGGGCCGCGGTGCTTTGCAGGTGTATCGTAGCGACATCCCGTACGCTTCCGAGTTGACCAGCCGGAAGGCGCGCAAGAAGAAGGCGGAAGAGGAGGCCAAGCCTCAGGCCGCGGGGGAGACCGCGGAGAGCGCCGGGGAGCCCGCGTCGAGCGGCGCGGAGAAGGCCTCGAGCGAGGCGCCTGCCGGGCAGCCTGCGGAGGAAGTTCAGGCCCAGTAGCGGCTCCTGCCCCGACGTTTTTTGTTTCCGCCGCCCCCAAATCTTCTTTCCGCCTCCCGGGGCAGCCTCGGCGCCTCGTGTGTTCGTGTTCGACGCGCGGTCGTGCAGCGTGTCATGCAAGACAATACCAGTGACGTGTGTCAGAAGGTGTGTGGTCCGTCGCAGGAGCTGAGGGTGATTTTTTGGCGGGAGTGTCGGGAGTGTGGAGCGGGTGAGTGGGCCGGGTGGGTCATAGTGTGTCCTGGAGGATCTCGAGGACCATCTTGACCCGGCCGAAGGGAACGGCGACCTGGGCGCCCTGGGTGTGAGGTCTGAGTTGTCGGAGCGTGTCCCTGGCCACCCGGGTACCGACTTCGAGGGCCTCCTCCTTGGTGCGCGCTTTTCTCATCTGGGCCATGATGTGGTCCGGCACCGCGGCTCCGGGGACCTCGTTGTTGAGGAATTCGGCATTTCGGAGCGACACGAGCGGCCAGATACCAGCGATGAGCGGGATGTGCCGGAGGTGTTCGATCCGGCGCAGGAACCGCTCGAAGATGTCCAGGTCGAACACCGGTTGGGTCACAATGAATTCGGCACCCGCCTCGATCTTGTAGTCCAGCCGTTTCAGTTCGTAGTCGAGGTTGATGGCGCCGGGATTCACGCCCACGCCGACCAGGAACCCGGTGGGCGGGCCGATGGGGTTCTGGGCCAGGTCCAGCCCATGGTTCAAGTGGTTGAGCAGGTTGGTGAGACCGATGGAGTCCACGTCGAACACGGCTGTGGCGTCGGGATAGTTCCCCAGCTTGGGGGGGTCTCCGGTCACCGCCAGGATGTTCCGCACGCCCAGCGCCCAGGCTCCCAGCAAGTCCGACTGCATCCCGATCACGTTCCGGTCCCGGCAGGTGTAGTGCAACAGCACCTCGATACCGACTCGTCGTTGAATGAGCAATGCCATCGCCAGCGCGGACATCCGAGAACTGGCTCGAGGCCCGTCCGGGATATTGATTGCATCCACGCCGTGGTGATAGAGGCGGCGGGCATAGCCCAGTTCCTTGTCCGCACTGACGCCTCGAGGGGACACCAGCTCACACAGGGTGACGAAGCGTCCGTCCTCGAGCCGGCAGGCGAGGCGGGATTTTTGGGTCCGGTCGTAGGGCTTGACGTCTGGTGCCCGTTCCACCGAAGGCACGGTGATCTCGAATCGAGCGGTGGGCCGGGACGGCTCGATGGCCAGCACCGCGCGTCGAATCGCCCGGATGTGGTCGGGGGTGGTGCCGCAGCACCCGCCGACAATGGTGGCCCCGGTCTGGATGAGCCGTTTGGAGAACTCGGCCATGTACTCCGGAGATGACAGGTAGATGGTGCGACCCTCGATCACTCGAGGCGTCCCCGCGTTGGGCATGATGGAGATGGGCTTCTCGGTCCGGCCGACCACGTGCTCGAGGGCGTCGAGCATCTCCTTGGAGCCGAGAGCGCAGTTGAAGCCGACCACGTCTGCACCGAAGGCATCGAGTTTTTCGATGGCCTCAGTCACCGGCGTTCCAACCGCCAGGCTCGTGCCGCTGCTGAGCACCATCTGGGCGATGACCGGGAGGTCGCACTCGTCCCGGACCGCCTTGATGGCCTGCTCGATCTCCGACAGGTAGAGAAACGTCTCCAGAATGATGAGATCCACGCCACCTTCGACCAGTGCGCGGACCCGTCGAGCAAAGTCTGCCCGGGCTTCGTCGAGGCCGACCCGACCCAGTGGTTCGATGGGCACGCCCAAGGGCCCGATGGATCCTGCCACGTAGCGGTCCTCTCCTGCCACCTCGCGGGCCAGTTCGGCGCCACGTCGGTTGATCTCGTCCACCTTGGCCGCAAGACCATGAGGCTCCAATTTGTAGGTGCTCGCCCCAAACGTGTTGGTCTCGATCACGTCCGCACCGGCCTGCAGGTAGGCCTCGTGAATCTGCTTCACCAGGTGGGGAGCGCTCAGGTTCAGGGCGTCGTAGCATTGATTGACATAGACGCCTTTGGCGTAGAGCATCGTGCCCATGCCGCCATCGAATACGATGGTGCCGCGGCTCAGTCGCTCTCGGAATGGGATTCTCATTGGCTTTCTCTCCAGGATGGTCTCCCCGCAGCAAGGGCGCACCGCACCCGCCAGGCTCCTCCAGGCCTCGAGTCCAGGGCCGCACCCCAGCCGTCGGGTGGAATGGATACCGTCCGATTGAACGGCGCAGCCTACTACTGTGCCACAGTGAAAGAAAAATGGCACGCCTTTCGTAGCGGCGGGCCAGGCGGTCACGTTCAATCCTGTGAGGGGGGGGCCCGGTGCGGTCCGGGCGGCGCGATACGTGCAGTTTGGGGGTCGCATCGGGCATGGGGGTGTGTTACCATGCTAGAATGTTGGGGTAGGTGCCCGTAGGAGGCCTGCGGCGGAGACCGGGCGAGGGACGGGAACGCCTCGGCGACGCGGAAATCGCAGAAAAGTGTCGAGACGAGTGGTTTGTTGTCGCTGCTCTGGAATTGAGAGGGAACTTCATGCTGCGCGGCGCGGAATGCAACAGCGTCGGCTCGAGCAAGCCTCGGGCCCGGGCGAAACTGGTTTCGAAGCGAATGTGGATCGCAGGCGAGCTTGGTTTTGGAATCCACGTGGCCATTGCCATCTTGGGCATCCTGTTCGTTTCCGGGTGTCAGGACCCGGTGCTCGACCCCCCCAACGTCCAGGACTCCGATGGAGACGGATACACCGCCCTCGAGGGGGACTGCGACGACCGCGATCCCATGATTGGACCCGATGTCGAGGAGGTGTGCAATCTCATCGACGACAACTGCAACGGTCAGATCGACGAAAACGTCCAGATCGAATACTACCTCGACGCCGACCAGGACGGATTCGGCTCCTCATCCATGACCATGGGGGGCTGCACCGCACCGCCCCAGCACGTCGCCAACCGGGACGATTGTGACGACGAGAACGAGTTCGTCAACCCCAAGGCCGCCGAGATCTGTGACGGTATCGACAACAACTGTGACGGCGTGATCGACACCGACGCGGTGAACCGTATCGTCTACTACGCCGACTTCGACGGGGACGGATACGGGAATGCGCTTCAGCCCAAGAAGGGGTGTGAGGTGGAGCGCGGCTACGCCGACAACCCCGACGACTGCGACGACTACTCGGCCGCCACGCATCCCGGGGCCTACGAGGCCTGCGACTACATCGACAACAACTGTGACGGCCAGATCGACGAGGGGCACGACAAGGACGGAGACGGCACACCTGACTGCCAGGGCGTGGAGACCTGTGACGGCGTGGACAACAACGGCGTCGACGGCATCGACGAGGGGTACGACCAGGATGGGGACGGCTACACGCCTCTTTGGTGCGACTGCCGGGAAGATGCGGTGGAGACGTGCGGCAAGGACTGCGACGACCTGAATCCCAACATCAACCCGGATGCCATCGAGATCTGCGATCCAGACAACGTGGACGAGGACTGCGATTTCGTGGCCGACAACGACGACGACAGCGCCGCGGTGAACGGCAAGACCCGTTTCTACGTGGACGCAGATGGAGATGGGTTCGGGGACGAGAACGATCCCGGCCGGATGGAGTGCGACAATCCATCCGACGAAACCACCAAGTATGTGACCAACCCCGACGATTGCGACGATACCGACCCGGAACGAAACCCGGCTGTCCCCGAGGACTGCGATTTCAAGGACAACGACTGTGACCACGTTGTCGACGAGGACTGGACCTACGTGCAGTTTTACGAGGACAAGGACGGGGACGGGTACGGTAGCGACGCGTTCTACGAACTGCGTTGCAAGGCCCCGCCGGGGTACGTGGACAACCCTGATGACTGCAACGACGAAAACGAGTTCATCTACCCGGGAAGCTACGAGGTGTGCAGTGAGGATCTGGTCGACGAGGACTGCGACGGACTCGTGGACGACGAGGATCCCGACTCCATGGTCGGTGTCCCCGAAGGGATCCCCGGTGAGGGGAAACTCCTCTACTATGAGGACGCGGACAACGACGGATTCGGAAACCGCGACGACATGGGAACCTACAAGTGTCACGACCCGTCCTCCGACGAAATGCACTACGTCCTCAACAACCAGGACTGCGACGACTCGGACGCAACCATTTTCTACAACGCTCCAGAACTCTGTGACTACCTCGACAACGACTGCGACGGCCTCGTCGACAACAACGTGGACTACTACATGTTTTTCCCAGACCTGGACCACGACGGATACGGCAACTTCGAGGAACCAGGTTACCTGAGTTGCACCTACCCGGAGGACCAGTCCACCATACTCGTCGAAGTGGACACCGTGGACAACGACAACGACGGCAGGCCGGACGAGATCCTGCACGTCTACAACGTGGAAGACCACGATTGCGACGACACCGCCACCGATGTGCCCCCCGAGGACATCGACTGCTCCATCCCCCCTGCCGACCGGCCTCCCGACTGGGGCGGCGCCTGCGTCAACCCCTCCGCTCCAGAATGGTGTGACCTCATCGACAACGACTGCGACGAACTCATCGACGAACCAGACGCCCAGGATGCCATCGTCTGGTACAGAGACCAGGACAATGACGGCTTTGGTGACCCCAATTCCACCACCACCGCATGCCCGGACGAGGCCCCCGACGGCTACGACGAACTCCTCCCACCCACCGGATATACCGCCGTCGCAGGGGATTGCAACGACAACGACCCGGCCATCAGCCCCGCCGCCGTCGAACTCTGCAACGACTACATCGACAACGACTGCGACAACGAGGTGGACGAGGACAGCGCCGCCGACGCCCTCATCTGGTACCAGGACTCCGACTCCGATACCTTCGGCAATATCGATGTCGCCATCCCCTCCTGCTACCAACCTTCCGGATACGTCCCCGACAACACCGACTGCGATGACAATGCCGCCATGGTCAACCCCGCAGCCACCGAATTGTGCAACGCCGTCGACGACGACTGCGACGGCGTGGTCGACGAACTCGACTCCCAGGATGCCAACACCTGGTGGCAGGACCTCGACGGCGACGGCTACGGCAGCGAAACCATCTACGTGGTCCAGTGCTACCAACCCGATGGATACGTCGCCGACAACACCGACTGCGACGATACCAACCCCAACGCCAACCCCGGTGAGGCGGAAATTTGCGACCCGGACGATGTGGACGAGGACTGCGACGGCAAGGCCGACGACAAGGACACAGACCTCCCTGTCGCCGACCCCACCCGCACCTCTTACTGGCCGGACCGGGACAACGACGGCTATGGAGACAAGACCGAGAGTAGCGTCTTCCTGTGCGACGATCCGTCCACCCCTTCGCTCTCCTACGCCACCAACAAGCAGGACTGCGACGACGGGGACCCTACCATCAACCCGGCGGCAAATGAAACCGTTGGTGATAGCATCGACTACGATTGTGACGGCCAGGAAATCTGCTACCTCGACAACGACGGCGACGGGTACAGACCCAATGCCACCGCCACCATCATTTCTGTGAATACCTTCTGTACCGACGCCCGGGAGGCTTCCGACGCCGCGCCCATCGGCGACTGTGACGACAACGATCCAGACATCAATCCAGATGCCACCGAACAGCCTGCTGACGGCGTGGACCAGGATTGCGACAACAAGGAACTCTGCTACAAGGATTCCGACGATGATGGCTTCCGGCCCAATTCCACGGCCACGGTCGTTTCCGGCGACCTTGATTGCCTGGATCCGACCGAGGCCGAGGCGGACGATCCCATCGGCGATTGCAACGACAACAACGCCGACATCAACCCGGATGCGGACGAGACGATCGGCGACAATGTGGACTACGACTGCAACAATCTCGAGGTGTGCTACAAGGACGCCGACGATGATGGCTATCGCCCGAACAGCACCGCCACCGTGGTGTCCAGCGACAGGGATTGCAACGATCCCACCGAGGCGATGGCGGGTGAACCGGTGGGTGACTGCAACGACGAGGATGCGAGTATCAATCCGGCTGCCGAGGAGATCCCGGCCGACGGGGTGGACCAGAACTGCGATGAGAAGGAACTCTGCTATCTGGACGCCGACGACGACGGCTACCGCCCGAACAGTACCGCCACCGTCTACTCCAACGACCTCGATTGCAACGACCCCACCGAGGCCACCGCCGACCAACCCACGGACGACTGCAACGACAACAACGCCAACATCAATCCCGGGGCGGACGAAATCGTGGGCGACAACGTGGACGAGAACTGCGATGGGACAGAGGTCTGTTACCAGGACAACGACGATGACGGCTACATCCCCGACTACTCCTCCACCGTCAACTCTACTGACACCGACTGCGACGATGTTCAAGAGGGGGTTCAGGGCGACCCGGACGGGGATTGCGACGACGGCGACAGCCAGGTGAACCCGTCGGTCACCGAGATTTGCAACTACATCGATGACGACTGCGATGGTCAGGTGGACGAGGAGGTCACGCACACCTACTATCGGGACGCCGACGGAGACGGCTACGGCGACAAGCTGGACAGCAAGCGAGATTGCTCTGCCCCCACGGGCTACGTCTCCGACAACACCGACTGTGACGACACGGACTCGGCCGTGCACCCCAATGCCAGCGAGGTCTGCAACGGCTACGACGATGACTGCGACACCGAGGCCGACGAGGGCGTCAAGACCACGTTCTACCTGGACAAGGACCAGGATACGTTCGGTGACCCGAACGCCACCACCGACGCCTGTTCCGCCCCAACGGGTTACGTGTCCAACGATGAGGACTGCAACGACGAGGACGCGGAAATCAACCCCGACGCCAACGAACTCCCCGGCGACGAGGTGGACCAGAACTGCGACGACCAGGAACTGTGCTACCAGGATGCCGATGACGATGGCTACCGCCCCAACACCGGCGCCACCCGCGACTCCGGGGACACGGACTGCAGCGACCCGTACGAGGCGGTCGCCGACGATCCCAGCGACGACTGCGACGATACCGACCCCAATGTCCATCCAGGCGCGGTCGAGGTGTTGAACAGCGTCGACGACGACTGCGACGGCGTCGTCGACGACGGCGTCGGTGACCTCGACCACGACGGCTATACTGAAGCCCAGGGAGACTGCGACGACTACGATGCGGACCGGAATCCTGGTGAGACCGAAACCTGCAACGGCATCGACGACGATTGCGACAATGAGGTGGATGAAGGAGTCAAGAATAGTTACTACGCCGACGTGGACGGAGACGGGTACGGAGACCCGGGTAACGATACAGAAGCGTGCGAACTCCCTTCGAGCGGATATGTCACCAACAGCGGCGACTGCGACGATGCCAACGACCAGATCTACGATGGCGCCACCGAGGTCTGTAACGACATCGACGACGATTGCGATGGTCAGGTGGACGAGGATGTCACCCACACCTACTACCAGGACTCCGACGGGGACGGCTACGGTGACCCGAACCAGACCGAGTCGGCGTGTACTCAACCCACAGGCTATGTCACCAATAACCAGGACTGCGACGATACCTCGAGCAGTGCGGCAGACATCCATCCCAACGCCGCCGAGGTCATCGGGGACGGCGTCGACCAGGACTGCGACAACGGCGACCTCTGCTACCTCGATGCGGACAACGACGGCTACCTTTCGGATTCCGGGGTCAGTACCGTGGCATCCAGCGACCTCGATTGCGATGATGATTACGAGGGCGGATCCAGCGATCCTCAAACCGATTGCGACGACGCCGACTCCGACGTCAATCCCGCCGCCACGGAAACCTGCAATTCCGTCGACGACGATTGCGATGGCTCGGTCGACGAAGATGTCGTGAACACCTACTACCACGATTCAGATGGAGACGGATACGGAGTGGATTCCTCCACCACCGAAGGGTGTACGAAGCCTTCGGGCTACGCCCTGGTGGACGGCGACTGCGATGACTCCGACTCCGATTCCTACCCGGGGGCTTCGGAAACGTGCGACGAGGCCGACAACGACTGCGACGGCAACACAGACGAGGGGGTTCAAAGCACTTTCTACAGCGACAGCGACGGCGACGGTTACGGAAACGCTGCCTCCACATCGCTCGCGTGCTCCGCACCCTCCGGCTACGTCTCCGACAACACCGACTGCAACGACTCGAACGCATCGATCTATCCAACCGCCGACGAGTCTTGCAACAGCACGGACGATGATTGCGACGGCGAGATCGACGAGGGCGTGAAAACGACTTATTACCTGGACCGCGATGGCGACGGATACGGCGCCACCGCCGATACGTTCGAGGCCTGCTCCGCGCCCACCGGCTACGTGGAAACCGACGGAGATTGCGACGACACCGACGCCAGTGCATTCCCGGGTGGTACCGAAATCTGCGGGGATGGCGTCGACCAGGACTGCTCCGGCGCGGATTGTACCCCGACGCCCACGCCGACGCCCACGCCCACGCCCACGCCGACGCCCAC
>CAYQMG010000138.1:0-4859 GCA_964418585.1 uncultured Gammaproteobacteria bacterium
GCCGGTCGTGCCGTCGGGTGAAGTGTCTCCCCCGGGGTCGCCTCTGTCTCGACCCGGGGGCGTGTCTCCTCTTCCCCCACGATCCTGATCGCGGTCACGACCGCGATCCCGGTCCCTGTCGCGATCCCGGTCTCGTTCCCGTTCCCGATCCCTTTCTCTGTCCCTGTCTCGTTCCCGGTCCCGGTCTCGTTCCCGTTCCCTGTCGCGGTCCCGGTCGTGTTCCCGATCCCGGTCCCGTTCTCTGTCCCTGTCTCGTTCCCGGTCGCGGTCTCTTTCCCGGTCGTGTTCCCGATCCCGGTCCCAATCTCTCGAACGGTCGTCATCGCGGTCGGCGAGGCGGTCCCGCAGTCGGCGGAGGATCCGTCGGAGTCTGGGTCTGCGCTGCATTCGGGAGCGGATGGTGCTTCCCGGGGCCAGGGCCACGTAGAGGTGAAACAGGTCGTTATAGGGATCGAACGGTCTCCATGGCTCGGCGCGGAGTTGGACCGCCGGCCGGTCGACCTGGAGGGTGTCGGCCTGCCGGGGCATGGTGGTCGCGGGAGACGGGAGAGGGATTTGGTCGGTGCCGGTCGTGGCTCTGGTTGTCTGGTCTGCGATCCGATCGGCAGCCTGCTCTGCAGCGGCTCCCGGGGGCATACGGGACTCGGGTCTTCCTGCCTGTTGCACCACGTGTGCGAGTTCGTGTGCGAGAAGGCGGTCGCCTTCTGGACTACCGGGCATGGGAGCGCCGTCTGCGATTGCCACGTCGGTGCCGACGGTGAAAGCCTGTGCCCCGAGGGTCCGGGCGACCTGGTCGGCTTCGGGTCCGGTGTGGAGGCGAACCTTGGCGAGGTCGGTGCGAAGGATCTGTTCCATTCGCTGCCGGGTCCTTGGATCCAGGGGTTGTCCTGGTCCGAGTCTGTCACGCAGGAGTGGCTGGGGGTTGGCCTCGAACGCCTGCATGGGCAGGCTTCCCGGTGCGGGGTGCCTCCGCACGACATCTGGGATGGCGAGGTGTCCCCAGCGTCTGGTGGCGGCCTGGAGGCCGGCAGGACTGGAGAGGGCCAGGACGGCGGCGGCCTGCTCCCAGCCGAGGCGCCGTTCGAGTTCTTCGAGCGCAGGTTGAGAGCCGGACGCGGTTTCGGCCTCCTGCAGGGCCTCTTCCAGGAGACGTTCGTCATCCAGGCCCTGAACTCGAGCAGCGTTCCAGTCGTGGAACAGGGTCTCTTCGATCTGCTTTTTCTTGCGCTTGCGTCTGGAAGATCTGGGGTCTCGTTCTCCGGGCTGCGTGCTCACCAACTTCTGCATCTTCGCCTCAGCGCTCGTGAAAGTCCGCCATCAACCGCTGGAATCAGCACCGCTCGAGACCCCGCTTCTCCGGCCGAGGCCGCCTTCCAGGTCGGGTGTGCCTGGAGGGCGAACGCACTGCAAGCCCGTGTGTCGGGCTCCACTAGTAGTATCGGCTGAAGTCTTCCACATCCGCCTCGAGGGTCTGGCAAGCCGACAGGTGGAGGGCGGACCCGGGTCCTGGCCGCGCACCCCGCCTGTCGGCCTGGCATACGAAGTCAGGTGCATTATAACCCACTGGTGAGGGAAGCACAATCCCACAGCCGGGTCTGAAGGGCTCTTTTTCGCGAACTCGGCTCCAGAGCCTGAGCGGTTGGAGGCTGTGGTCAGTCAGGGGCAAGTCGTGGTGAAGGGGGTGTCGTCTTCCACCGCGTCGAACAGTTCCGGGTTGTATCGTGCCATGAGCGAAAGGTAGGTGAGGGTCGCGGTCCACAAATGGGGCACTGCGGTTCGGTTGTCGTACTCGAGGGCGCCGTCTCCATCCGTGTCGAGGTTCATGAACACCTCGCCCACGTGGCGTGTTCCAGGGGTTGGGACCTCGGCGGCCAGGATGTGGATCAGGTCGGCAGCGTCCTCGAGTCGGGCGGGGTCGTTGATCCAGATACGAGCCAGGGCGAGGGTGTTTTTGCCGTGATACGAGCCTCCATCGTTTTGTTGATAGAGGGGGGGGACGGTCCAGGCGTAGAGGGTGGATGCGGTGTTCTGCATGCGCGGGTCGTCGTACGGGAGTACTTTTGCGGGCCAGATGGTCCAGGCGACGGAGCCGCCCTGGAAGGTCCCGCTGGACTCGTCGTAGAATGCGTCCACCAGCGCGGCCTGGAGTTCGTCGGCCCTGGCGTCGTACCGGGCGGCGATGCGTTCGTCGAGGCAGAGTGCCCGGGTGGCCGCGGCGGCGCTGCGCAGGCCCAGGTAGACGGTTTCCGCCCCTTGCAATCCCTGGGTGAAGCGGGGATTGTCGTCCTCGTTGGCCCGGCACTGAAGTCCGGTCTCCTCGTCCCTGCACTCCAGCATGAGTCTGCCGGCCGCTTCGATCGCGTCGTAGACCTCCTCGAGGTATGCAGTGCGTTCCTGGAGGTCCTGGAGGAATTTGGCGTGGGTCCAGAGGGTCCAGACCGACAGTCCGACCTCGTCGATCTCGAACGGCACCGGCCCGCCCGGCATGCCGTCGGCGTAATAGTTCATGAACCAGGCGCCTTGTGGCGTTATCCGACCGCGCTCCAGGTTTTGCACCGAAGCCAGAAACCGGTTGTGCTGGGTCACCATCTCGTGGAATCCGGCGATGTCGAGGGCGTAGTTGAAGAATGCGGAGTCCCTGGGCCAGTCTTCACCATAGGGCGGTTGCGTGGCGATGGATGCCACGATGGCCCCGGTGGTACGGTCGGTGCCTTGCAGTACGGAGATCAGAGTCCGACGGGCGAAGGCGAGTTCGTCCGGGTCACTGGTCGCGGGTAGGTTTGCCTGGGCGAGGGTTGCGGCCCAGTACTCATCCGTCTCACGGAGATGGTCCTCGAACGGGGTCCGGCGGGCGCGTTCCAGTCGATCCAGGGGGTTGTCTCCGGGCGGTGCCTCCCCGGCGACCACCATGTAGACCGTCACCGCGTCGTCGCCTCCGGGTGTGAGGGTCAGTGGCACCCGAAGTGCGCCGTTGGCCTGGCACCCGGCGACGGGAGAACCGCTCAGGTCGCCGTCCAGCGGGTCCTCGAAAGCGTCTCGAGGGTGCCGGGACCACTCGGGGCGCGTCAGGCACCTGTGCTGGCCGTCCGCCCCCGCCTGGTAGCCGTCGATGGCACGGTCCGCCCCCATCGCCACGAAGATGCCCGGACCGAGTGAAGCAAGGAACCCGTCGATTTCCTCTGCAATGCGTGTGCTGAGTTCTGCATCGCTTTCCACGGTGCTCATGTAGGGATCGAGCAGGCTCAGGTCCCCGGATTGAGGCAAAAAGTGGACCAGCGCGCCTCGACTCGAGTCCACCATGACGCCGAAATCGTTCCGGACATCCAGGAACCAGTCGGTGATGGGCGCCAGCGGGTACTTGTCCAGACATGGCGACAGGTTTTCGTAAGCGATGAGCGCCGCATCCACGATCGGACTGCCAGCGTCCAGCGCCACCCGGTAGCGGGTCACCAACACGTCCTGGTCCGGCTTGACGAACGAGGTCGCGGTGGCCGTCACACCCAGGGTCGGCTCTCGAGCCGTGGTCACCACGGCCGCCGAACCGTCGTGAAGATAGGTCTGCGAAACCTGGGGAAAATCCCGGAACCAGGAGAGCCGAACCTCACCCCCTCGGATTGTGTAGACCAACCCGGCGAACACCCCTTCGTTGGGTTTCGCACCAAAGTAGGGCTGCTCCCGGGCGTCCGGAGCATTGGAGGTCAGGTAGTGCACCTGGTCATAGTAGCTCGGCGAAGGCCACCGGAATACCGTCACCTCACCGGTCCTCGCGATCCCCACACTCAATCCACCGTTGCCGGTCATCGCGTTTACATTCGTCGCCCCGAACAGGTGCTCCATGCCGTCGATGTCTGAACCCACGGCCGCACCCGAAACACCCGCCAGGCATGCCAGGCACACCCGGACCAGACCGGCGGCGACACGCCGTTTCCGGCACAACCCCTGCCACGGACCCCATCGGACCCACCCACTTGCAACTCGCCGTTTCATCAGGGACGCCTCCTTCCAGCCGTTGTCACCTTTTGTGCCCCCTTGTCGCCCACACCGGCGGCGCGCCGCTCCTCACAGGGACACCACAGAAACCGTATGGGCAGGGAACCGTCGCAAAACCCACCAGATACAGCATATCGCCCCACCGCTCCATTCACAAGTCCAGGCCCCACGTTCGTCCGTGCAGATCCACCCCCACTGCATTCATTTCACCACTACCGGGATCGGCAGCCTTTTGCTGGAAGTACCAGCAACTCGAACCCCGGCCTTCGGGTATCGTGTCGAGAATGACATCGTCAATGACATGTGACATCATCTGGATGATGTGATATCGACACCTGACACCGCCCAGGTGACGCGCCCGGGTCCCCCTTCGCCCTCCGGGTGAGGGTGGACGGGTCTCCTTCTGGAACGGCGCACGCGACCCGGCCGTCAACCGAAGCGGGAATGGGTGACCCGACCGCATGTATCCAAAACAGTATCCGAGACAGGAGGACCTCATGCCACGCGTTCGACACAGGAGATGGCCGTCCCTGGTCGTGCTTGGGATCGCCGCTGCAATCTGGAGCGGTTGCCCCGACCAGGATGATGACACCACACCAGGCGACGACGACACCTCCGCAGTGTTTTCCGGGGACGATGACACCACGACCCCTGTCGGGGATGATGACACCGCGGAAAACGGCGACACCGCCACACCCACCACCGGTGACGACGACACGACAGCCTCGCCGGTTCCGGGTGACGACGACATGACAGCCTCGCCGGTTCCGGGTGACGACGATGCGACCGGTGACGACGACACGACAGCCTCGCCGGTTCCAGGTGATGACGACACGACCGGTGACGACGACACGACAGCCTCGCCGGTT
>CAYQMG010000139.1:0-8489 GCA_964418585.1 uncultured Gammaproteobacteria bacterium
CCTGGGCCCGCCGCACGCGCCGCCACGGCGACCTCGCCGGCCACCGCAGGCTGGACGAGTTCCACTGAGCGGAGCGCGGTGACCAGGACCGCTGGTTCCTCGGGGCCGGTGACCGGTGAGCGTGCGCGCACCGAGGCCCCCCGGCCCACGCGCGCGTGCCCGGCGCAACCCCCCGGTGCCAGTCTTCGCGGGGTTGCGCCCCGTCGCGTGCCATCTCCAGGGGCCCTGCGGCCACTCCCGATCGTCTTCGCTTTCTGGTAACCTGCTATCTGTCTGTTGAAGTGTTCCTTGGTTGGGGTGATCGCGTGGGAGAAGCTCGACAGGCCGGAGTGGAGCCAGAGGGCGGGCCTTGGTTCGCCCACCTCCACCCCTCGAATCCGGAAGGCGAGCCGCACCGGCTCGTCGATCATCTCCGCTCGGTGGCCGACTTGGCGGCCGAATTCGCGGATCCGTTCGGCGGCCGGGAATGGGCCTGGCTGGCCGGGTTGTGGCACGACCTGGGGAAGTTCTCCCGGGAGTTCCAGGAGTATCTTGCCGCGGGCCGGGACTACCACGCCGCAGAAGACGCCGAGAGCGAAAGCTACGAGTCCTCCCGGGGCAGCATCGATCACTCGAGCGCCGGTGCCCAGCAGGCGATCCGGCACTGGAAGATCACCGGTTTTCTCCCGGCCTGGGCCATCGCGGGCCATCACGCGGGCCTCCTGGATGCCATTTCCAGTGGTGCTTGCATGGAGCATCGCCTGGCCAAGGAGGTCCCGGATTGCCGGGCGGGGCTGCGCCTCCTGCCGGAAGTTCCAGGCAGCGTCCAGTTTCCACGCCACGTGCTCCGAGCCTTCCACCGTGGGGACGGTCCGGCCGCATTCGCGGCTGCTTTCTTCGTGCGGATGATCTTCTCGTGCCTTGTCGATGCCGACTTCCTGGACACCGAGGCCTATATGGACCCTGATCGGTCGGCATCCAGACCGTCGTGGCCGCCCGACGTGCTCACGAGGATGGCGCGGGCGCTCGACCGGTACGTGGCGACACTCCCGTCGAGCGGCGGGGTGGTCGACAGGGAACGCAGGAGGGTCCGCGAGGAGTGCCTTCGTGCGGCCGAACTTGCCCCCGGCCTCTTCTCGCTGACCGTTCCCACCGGGGGCGGAAAGACCCTGTCGTCCCTGGCCTTCGCCCTCGCGCACGCCCTTCGGCATGGACTGCGTCGCGTGATCTACGTGATCCCGTTCACGAGCATTATCGAGCAGAATGCCGACGTTTTCCGCCGCGTCGTGCAGCCGCTGGTTGACGAGGGACTTGACGACCCGGTCTTGGAGCATCACTCCGCTGTGGATGCTGGCAGGGAAACGCTCGTGTCGCGGCTGGCCGCGGAGAACTGGGACGCCCCCCTCATCGTCACGACGGCTGTGCAGTTCTACGAATCCCTGTTCGCCTCAAGGCCGCGTCGCTGCCGGAAGCTGCACAACGTGGCCCGCTCCGTGATCATCCTGGACGAAGTCCAGAAGCTGCCTGTCTCGCTGCTCAGGCCGTGCCTGGCTGCTCTGCGGGAGCTCGCAGAGGGCTACGGTTGCTCGATCGTTCTGTGCACGGCGACGCAGCCGGCGGTCGCCGTTCGCGACGGGTTCGAGATCGGCCTCGAGGGAGTCCGGGAGATCGTCTCGGATCCGGTCTCCCTCCACGAACGCCTGCGCCGAACCCGCGTACGGTTCCTGGGCGACGTTCCCGATGATGATCTGACCCCTCGCCTCCTCGAGCTGGAACAGGTGCTCTGCATCGTCAACACCAGGGCCCATGCCGCCACGATCTACGAGCGACTTCGGGGTCGTCCGGGGTCGTTCCACCTGAGCGCGGCGATGTGCCCGGTGCACCGCGCGGCCGTGCTGGAGAAGATCCGGGAGGCCCTTGGGCGGGGTGAGCCGTGTCGGGTCGTCTCGACCCAGCTCGTTGAAGCCGGTGTCGACCTGGACTTTCCAGTCGTCTTCCGGTCGATGGCCGGGCTCGATTCCATTGCCCAGGCCGCGGGGCGCTGTAACAGGAACGGGCGCCTCCCGGTCGGTAACGTATTCGTCTTCCGGTCGGAGCATCCGGGGAAGGAACGGTTTCTCCGCGAGACCATCGACGCTGCGATCCAGGTGCTGGACGCCGCGATGGAGGATTCGGGAGGGGATACGGACCTGCTGGATCCCGCTCTGGTGACGGCCTGGTTCGAGCAGTACTACTGGAAGGCATCAAGTCGATGGGACGAGCTTGGCGTGATGGACTCGTTCGAACTCTGTCGCCACGACGAGAAGATGCCCTTCGGGTTCCAGTTCGCGCAGGTAGGAAGGAGATTCCGGGTCGTCGAAGCGATCGGCCGCCCCGTTATCGTCCCCTGGGGCGAGCAGGGCCGGGAACTATGTCGCCGACTGGAGTTCGTTGGGGAAATGCTGCCCGTGGAGCTGGCCCGCCGGTTGCAGAGATACACCGTGGAGGTGCCGCGCCGGACCTGGGAGCGCGCCATTTCCCGGGGAGACGTACGGCTCCTTTCCGATCGGTACCCGGTGCTGCCCGCCCTCGAGCCGTTCTACGACCGGGAGATGGGGCTCGTCCTTGACCGGGAGAACTTCGATGCGGGAATGTTTGTGACGTGACGAGGTGATGCCATGGCATACGGAGTGGCGTTGAGGGTCTGGGGTGACTACGCCGCGTTCCACCGTCCCGAGATGAAGGTCGAGCGGGTTTCCTACGACGTGATGACGCCGAGCGCCGCCCGGGGAGTCCTGGAGGCGGTCTACTGGAAGCCGCAGTTCCAGTGGATCATCGATCGGATCCGGGTGCTCAGGCCGATC
The DNA here is from genome assembly GCA_964418585.1 of uncultured Gammaproteobacteria bacterium. Classification (GTDB taxonomy): domain Bacteria; phylum Myxococcota_A; class UBA796; order JAJRTE01; family JAJRTE01; genus JAJRTE01. The sequence continues at coordinate 2,823 of CAYQMG010000139.1, forward strand.
CGGTTCACGCAGGTTCGGCGCAACGAGATCTCCGCCAAGATCCCGGCAGTGCCGGTCGAGACGGCGATGGAGGAGGGGAGAGGAAGCCTGGGTGTTCATGTCGAGGAGAACCGACAGCAGCGTGCCGCGAGGATCCTGCGGGACGTGGAGTACGTCATCGAGGCCCACCTGGAGGTGCTCGATCCGACGGAAAAGGACGGGTCCCGGTTGGAACACCCGGAGGCGAAGCACCTCGAGGCGTTTCGCCGGCGGGCCGCGAAGGGACAGTACTTTCACCACCCGTACCTGGGCTGCCGGGAGTTTCCGGCGAACTTCGAGCTGGTGGATCGCGAGCGGGTGTCCTGGCCCTGCCCGGAGGAGCTCCAGGGGGAACGCGACCTGGGGTACATGCTGCTGGACATCGGTTACGTGGAGGATCCGCAAGGCCCCATCGTCGAGTCAAGTCGCGGTCGCCGGCTCCGCGCCGAGCCGCGTTTCTTCCGGGCACGCCTCGTGGACGGTGTGCTCGATGTTCCCACGGTGGCGGCCGGAGCGAGGTGAACGATGCTGCTGGAAGCGCTCTACAGGCTGCACGATCGACTGGAGAAGGACGAGCGGTACGGGCTCCCACGATCCGGCCGGAGCATCCAGAAGATCGGCATCATCGTCGTCCTGCGTCCGGATGGGACGCTGGTGAACCTGGAGCTCCTGGAGAAACCGAGACCCGTGGAAGTGCTCGGCATCACGAAGCCCTCGGGCAGCGGCATCAACCCCTGTTTCCTGTGGGACAGCACACTGTACGCGCTCGCCTGGGTAAAGGAGGGGATCGCCAAGCGCGAGGAAGAGCTGGTGCGGGCGCAAAAGACCTTCGAGCGATTCCGGGAGTATCACTGGAAAGTGCGTCAAGAAATCCGAGTTCCTGCGTACGAGGCCGTGTGCGCATTTCTCGAGGACTGGTCACAGGAGAAGGCGCTCGCACATCCTGCACTGCAGGAATATGGAACGGGTTTCGTTGTCTTCCAGGTGCGCGGAGAGACGCAGTTCGTCCACCAGGACCCACGGATCCAGGAATGGTGGGATCGGAGAACCGGTGGAGATCCCGAGCACATGAAGGCGTGGTGGAACGCGAAAGCGAACATCGAAGGCGTTACCGGGACTTGCCTCGTCACGGGAAGAAATGGCCGCCTGGCGCGCCTGCACGACAAGATCAAGGGGGTGGCCGGTGCGCAGTCCTCGGGTGCCGCCCTCGTCGCTTTCAATCGGGCCGCCTTCAAGTCGTACGGGCTCTCCCAGAGCTTCAACGCGCCCGTTGCCGAGGACGTCGCCCGGAAGTGCGTGCTCTCCCTCAACGCGCTTCTCTCGGGACCCTTGAGGGGGCGCCACCGGGTCGTCGTCGGTGACGTGACGGCCGTCTTCTGGACAGAAGAGGAGACGGACATGGAGGACGTCTTCGCGGCAATCGTGGGCGATCCGGCGTGGAAAGGCGAAGAGTCCCAGGCCCCGGCAACCCTCGCCCGGGTCCGGGAGGTGCTGGAAGCCCGGCGGCAGGGGCGCGACGCGGGAGGAAGCCTGCCGCTGGGAGAACGGTTCCACCTGGTGGGCCTAGGGGCGCCGACGCCTGCCCGGGTGGCGGTGCGATTCCACGTGACCGGCTCCCTGCAGGTCCTCCTGCGACATCTTCGGTCCCATCTGCGCGACACGCAGATGGAACGGGAACGCCGGCGAAAGGAATCTTTCCTGTCGCTGAAAATGTTGGCCAAGGCACCGGCCGGGCCGAAGGAGACGGTGGCTGCGCCCCTGCTGTCGGGTCTCTTCGAGGCCGTGTTCAGTGGACGGCGATACCCGGATGGACTCTACAGGAAGGTTCTCGACCGACTCAGGACCGAGTCGTCCGCCAGGGGACCGGGCGTCGACTGGCCACGGGCCGCGATGATCCGCGCCTACCTGGTCAGGAACAGGGGAAAGGAGGTTCCGATGACCTTGGACAAGGACCGGCCAGATGTTCCCTACCGCTTGGGCCGCCTGTTCGCCGCCCTGGAGAAGACCCAGCAGGATGCGCTCGGGAAGGGAATCGGCGCAACGATCCGAGACCGGTTCTACGGGTCGGCGTCCGTGACCCCCGCTGTCGTGTTTCCGAGGCTCCTCCGGGTCTACCAGCATCACCTGGCGAAGCTTGAAGGCGGGCGGAAGATCAACCGCGAGAAGCTCGTCCAGGAGATCCTGGACGGGGTGGACGCGTTTCCCCGCCACCTGGACCTGGATGGCCAGGGGATGTTTGCACTCGGGTACTATCACCAGAAGAACGATCTCTATCGCGTTCGCACCGACGATGCCGAGACGGCGGGCGCCGGGGAGGAAGATTGATGAATCGCCATGACTTCGTCTTTGTCTTCGATGTGAAGGATGCGAACCCGAACGGAGATCCGGACGCCGGGAACCTCCCGCGGATCGATCCCGAGACCGGGCACGGCCTGGTGACGGATGTCTGCCTGAAGCGCAAGGTGAGGAACTACGTTTCCCTGACGAAGAACGGGGAGCAGGGTTACCGGATCTACTTCACGGAAAAGGCCGTCCTGAACCGTCTTCACGAGGAGGCGTACAAGGCACTGGGGATCAAGCCCGAGAAGAAGAAGCTGCCAAAGGACGTGGAGAAGGCGGTGGCTCTCACGAGGTTCATGTGCGAGAACTTCTGGGACATCAGGACATTTGGAGCGGTGATGTCGACGGGCGTGGACTGTGGCCAGGTCCGCGGCCCGGTGCAGCTTTCGTTCGCGCGGTCGGTGACGCCGATCGTCACCCTGGAGCACGCCATCACGCGGGCGTCGGTGACGAACGAAAAGGACCTCAAGAAGGTGCGGACGATGGGCCGTAAGTTCACGGTACCGTACGCGGTCTACGTGGCGCACGGGTTCGTGAACCCGTTCCTCGCGGAGCAGACCGGCTTCTCGGAGGGGGACCTGGAACTGTTCTGGGAGGCGCTGGTCAACGCGTTCCAGTTCGACCAGTCCGCTGCCCGTCCGGCCGGAAGCATGGCAGTCCGAAAGCTCGTCATCTTCCGCCACCCGAATGAGCTGGGAGCCTGTCCTTCCCACCAGCTTCTGGATCGGGTGAGGGTGACGCCGAGAGAAGGGGTCGAGGCGCCGCGTAGCTTCGACGACTTCGTCCTCGAGGTGGACCGTGAGGGCATGCTCACCGGTATCGAGGTCCTGGAGATGCCGTGAGCTTCGGAGAGGACGATCTTCTTCCTCTTTCGGGACTCCAGCACCTGGTCTACTGTCCGCGCCAGGCGGCGCTGGTCCACCTGGAGGGCGCGTGGGCCGACAATCGCCACACTGTTGCCGGCAAGATTTCACACCGGCGAGTCCACGAGTCCGGGCCGCGACGGGAGCGGAGAGGCGACCTGCTGATCGTTCGGGGCCTGTCGCTGCGTTCGCTTCGGTTGGGAATCGTCGGGGTTGCGGACGTAGTGGAGTTTCACAGGGCGGCAAGAGACGATCCGCTCGGTGCGAGGCTTCACGGGATGGAGGGGCGCTGGCGGCCGGTTCCCGTCGAGTACAAGCGCGGACGTCCAAAGCCGCATCGGGCGGATGAAGTCCAGGTGTGTGCCCAGGGTATCTGCCTCGAGGAAATGCTCGGAGTCCATGTTCCGGAGGGACTGATTTTCTACGGGAGGAACCGCAGACGGGAAGGGGTCAAGCTGGACGAGGAGTTGCGACGGTTGACGGAGGAGGCGGCACTCGCGTTTCGGCGGATCGTCAAGGAGGGGATTACGCCCGCGGCGGAGCATGGCCCGCGGTGCCGAGGCTGTTCGCTTGAGGGCCTCTGTCTTCCCCGCAGGAGGGGACGCGGGGGGGCGGCGGCGCGATACGTGGAGCGGAGCCTGGAGGAGGCATTGATGGAGCCGGGAGGTGCAGACTGAGTACGAGAAAACACCTGAACACGCTCTTCGTGACGACACAGGGCGCATGGGTACACAAGGACGGTGAGACGGTGGCGGTCCGCGTGGATGGGCGTGACGTGGCCCGGATCCCGGTGCACCTGCTGGAGGGCATCGTCTGCTTTGGGGCGGTGACTGTGAGCCCGTGGCTGGTGGGCCTGTGCGCGGAGCATGGTGTGGGACTGTCGGTCCTCACGGAACATGGCAGGTTCCTGGGTCGGTGGTGCGGCGCGGTCTCCGGCAACGTCCTGCTGCGGCGGACGCAGTACCGGTGGGCCGACGATCCGGAGAAGGCGACTGGGATGGCCCGCGCCTTTGTTCTGGCCAAGGTGGCCAACTGCCGTCACGTCGTGATGCGAGCGATGCGGGATCATGGTGGTGAAGGCGGGACGCTGGCGACTGCCAGCCGGAAACTGCGATGGGCCCTGGAACGCTTGAGGGAGGCTGCGACGGTAGATGAGATCCGGGGAATCGAAGGAGAGGCGGGCCGGGAGTACTTCGGTGTTCTCGATGCAATGATCCGGGTGGAGGATGATGACTTCCGGTTTCGCCGGAGATCGCGGCGCCCACCAATGGATCGTGTGAACGCGCTGTTGTCGTTCGTGTACACGCTGCTCCTTCACGATGCTCGGTCGGCGTTGGAGTCGGTCGGGTTGGACCCGCAGGTGGGCTTCCTCCACGCCGATCGGCCGGGCCGGCCGAGTTTGGCACTCGACCTGATGGAGGAGTTGAGGCCGGTTCTTGCTGACCGGCTCGTGCTCTCGCTCGTGAACCGGAGGCAGGTCAGGGCGTCGGGCTTCGAAGTTCGTGAGACTGGGGGGGTATGGATGAACGAGGACACGAGACGAACGGTGCTGGTCGCCTGGCAGGAACGAAAGAAGGGGGAACTCCAGCATCCCTTCCTGGGAGAGCGGTGCACGGTGGGTGCCCTCGTGCACCTGCAGGCGCTCCTTCTCGCACGGACGCTGCGAGGCGACCACGATACCTATCCACCATTCTTCTGGAAGTAGCTGGCTGGCAATCATGCTTGTGGTCGTAAGCTATGACGTGGCGACCGTGGACGCGGCAGGTCGACGGCGGCTGCGGCGGGTCGCCCGGGCTTGTGAGAACTATGGCCAGAGGGTACAGGACTCGATTTTCGAGTGCGTCGTGGATCCGGCGAGGTGGGAACTCCTCAGGGCTCACCTGCTGGATATCATCGACGAAGAGCAGGATAGCCTGAGATTCTACTTCCTCGGGTCCAACTACCGAAACCGGATCGAACACCATGGGATCGAAAGGTCGTTCGATGTCGATGATCCATTGATCCTGTAGCGGTGGCATGCCCTCCGCGAACCCCGAGCGGCCATGAATATTCCGGGGGGTTCGCGTGGGCGAGAACATGATCTCTGACAAGAAGATGCATCTGGTGAACCGTTGGTGCCGTCGCGAGGTACGAATTGCGGAGCTGAGGTTCGCGGTCCCGGGGCCCTATCCCACGAAAACGGAATGTGTTAAATAGAAACAGTCGCCCCCCGCGCGGGGGCGCGTATTGAAACCAGTAGTCCTCCACCCACTCCCGCTTGACCGTCCGCGTCGCCCCCCGCGCGGGGGCGCGGATTGAAACGAGGAGCTTCCCGCCGTGCGGGTAGAGGTCCTCCGGTCGCCCCCCGCGCGGGGGCGCGGATTGAAACTGCCGCTGCACGGACGGGGAGACCGCGATGAGGGTGTCGCCCCCCGCGCGGGGGCGCGGATTGAAACGATGCCATCCT
>CAYQMG010000140.1:0-2536 GCA_964418585.1 uncultured Gammaproteobacteria bacterium
CCCGCTGCAAGCAATTGTGACGTCAGGGGTTGCCCTGTGCCGTGCTCTCCGTCAAAATTTACGATTGTCATCTCGGACGTTCGAGCGTATGATTGCACTTGGTGAGCCAACCCCGCCACAGAGGGGACTGTAATGGATACAATGGGGCTTCGCTGGTGGCTCACTCGGAGGCCAAGCCCCGGGGGCGATCTGGTGAAAACGGCCAGGTCGCCTTTTCTTCCCAGCAAAACCTCCTGTTGTTGAACTATTTCTTATTTGCCAGAAAAAACAGGAAGTTTTTTCTTGACCCTATGGGTTGCGCGCACTATATTGGTATTGGATATAAATTTGTCGGCGATGAGATCTGTCGGCGAGGAGACAGGCCAATGGTTCTATAGAACACTGCCGAATGCCGTATGTGAGGGACGACCTGTGGGAGGCGTCCAGCGGCCGAGTGAGCAAGCAACGATAACCCATTATATCACCCTTATTCTTCACAGGACCAAGACGCATGGTCTACAACCACGTTCTATCTGTCTTATCGCGATCCCCGCACTGTTCTCAGTCTAGCCGGAACTATTCAAACATCAGTTTGAGTGCGACGCTGCGCAGGTTCAATCAAGTGCCTGAGAGGTGTCTTCCGCGTGGCCGACGAGAACTGTCTTGTTACATTCCGATCCGGCTGCCATTCCACATATATACACTCTGTGCTCGTACCACCAATTGTTTTTGGTGGTCATGATGTGCCTGGTGACTCCCGGGTACATTCGCAATCGAAGGTGGGCTGTGTGTCCGCCAATCAACACCGGGTGATTCAATCGGGCGAACCCAAGGCCCTGCTGAATCCCCCCACCCAAGAAGGAGGTGAAGCGATGATGGGCTAACAGCGTGGAAAACCGGGGTCCTCAAATCGTCTGTTGCACGATGGACCAATCGGGCGAAGCAAGGTCACGAAAACTGGTTCCAGAACCCCTGGGACCGTGGAACCTCACTCTCAACTAATTGGAGGAAACAATGCAGAAGTTTGTTATTGTGCTTTCCACCATCAACCCGGCTTCGTGCCGTGCGCGGCACGCGGCCGAAAACTCGGAGGCGACCATGAGTCCGCAAGAACCGGCTGGTGCTCCAGTGAGCTACCAGCTATACTCCATTCGTATCTCTTACACGATTGGAAGGATACGCACGCCACTTCACATCACCTGGAGTGATGTCAAAAACCTCGTCATAGGACTCCTGGCTGCCCTGTTCTCCTTCTTCTTGAAGGCATGTTGAAGTAGATCGGCGGACAACCGGGTCAGGGGCCCCCCAATGAGAACGGCAGCTACCACGACTCATCACATGATGGCGGAGGCCGTGCCGGCCCTGCTTGCACGGCCTCCTCCAACTTTTCCCGTCAGATCTCCCTCGCCCTGGTACAAAGAGTAGTTGATGACGCACGATGTCGCCTCACCCGGGAGACTTCCTCCCGGGCCGGGGCACGACGGGCAACCCAGTCACGAAAGGAGAAGGTCTCAATGCGCTCTCCTCCCCCTGTTCCAGCCGAGCTTCCCGAGAAGCGGACCCGTGCCGTCCGATCCGGGACGGCCCTGCTCACCCTCTCCGTGCCTCTCGAGCTGGTCACCCCCATGATCGGCGGCGCGACCGTCGCGAGAGAAATCGACACGGTGGATGTCATCCGCGTCCCCTCGGTCCGGGGAGCCCTGCGCTTCTGGTGGCGGGCTCTCCACGGATACCGCTACAAGTCGCCCCAGGCGCTCGCCGCTGCCGAACGGGCCCTGTGGGGCGGTCCCGGGCTTGGCCCTGACGCCCCGGATGGCCGCTCGGCAGTGGAAATCACGGTCACGGTGACTCAAAAGGGTGAGATCGACAGAAGCGACGTGCTCCCCTATTCCAGCCGAGGCCGACCCGAGACTCCCGGGGCCTATGCCCTGTGGGCGGCCCGGGCCACGGCCGGCGGTTCAGACAAGGCGCCACAGAAGCCGGCGCATCGCCGCCTGCCTGGAACCCGGTTCGACCTGACTCTCCGCGTGGCTGAAGACCGGCGCGCCGAGGTGGTGAACAGCCTGCGGGCCTGGATCCTGTTCGGCGGCTACGGGGCGCGCACACGCCGCGGAGTCGGGAGCTTGACCGTGGCCGACCCCACTGCACGCGAGCAGTGGCTGCCCGCCCGGCCGACTCGAGAAGCGTTCACCTCCCTGTTCGGGTTCGACCTGTTCGACCCGGACGCAACGGTCCCGGTCCCCTCCGATCTTCCCCTCCTCGCCGGAGCCGCCCTCCTGGTCGGGAACCCCGAGCGCAACGCCCAGACTGCGTGGCTCACCGCCCTCCACTGGCTCCGGGACTTCCGCCAGGGCCAGCCGAATGGGGGCGCCCTGGGCACCCACGACCCAGGCTACCCTCGAGACCGGGGAGACAGTCGGAGGCCGGGCCGCTCCAACTGGCCGGAAGCAGACAAGGTCCGGCGCCTGTCCGGGAACAGGCGCTGGGCCCACCCGCCCCGCCACAACCGCACACCTGCCTGGCCCAGGGCCGGCCTCGGCCTCCCCATCATCGGGCA
>CAYQMG010000141.1:0-11484 GCA_964418585.1 uncultured Gammaproteobacteria bacterium
CGCTGCAACGACGTGGACGACGATTGCGACGGCGACGTGGACGAGGGCTTGACCGTCTCTTTCTACCTGGACCTCGATGGCGACGGTTTTGGCGTCGACCCGCTGCTCGAGGACTGCGCCTTCCCGGATGGTTCCGCAACCGTGAACGGGGACTGCGACGACGCCAACCCGGAAATCTACCCTGATGCCGAGGAGCGCTGCAACGACCTGGACGACGATTGCGACGGCGACGTGGACGAGGGCTTGGCCGTCACTTTCTACCTGGACATGGATGGCGACGGTTTTGGCACCGACTCGCTGCTCGAGGACTGCGCACTCCCAGAAGGTTACGCAACCGTGAACGGGGACTGCGACGACGCCAATCCGGAGGCCTATCCCGGGGCCGAGGAAGTCTGCGATGGTGCCGACAATGATTGCGATGGGGAGGCAGAGGAGGGACACGTGGCTTGCTATGCCGATGAGGACGGCGACGGCTATGGCTCGCCTGAAAACATCGTGTGTGCAGATGACTGTCCGAAAGGCTACACAAACTCCGGAACCGATTGCGACGACACCGATTGGCGCGTCCACCCGTCGAGCGCCAACAGCATGCCAACGAGGGATACGTGCGATGGCCGGGACAATGACTGTGACGGGAAAGTGGACGAGGATGGCCCATACTCGCGAATATATCGGGACGAGGACGGCGACGGACACGGGGACCCCACGCGCGTGGCTCTGATTGCGTGTCTGGATACCATTCCAGCCGGGTATGTTACCGTGGATTTCGCGGACTGCGACGACGCTAACCCGGACGTCAATCCAGATCAAACCGAACTGTGCAACGGGCTGGACGATGACTGCGACGGCATGATCGACGAGGATCTCCCTCGCTACTATGCTGACCAGGACGAGGACGGATATGGCGACGAGTCCTCCGGAACGTGTGACGAGGCTCCAGGCACCGTGGAAATCAGAGGCGATTGTTGCGACGCCGACCCTGCGTTCCATCCCGGCGCGGAAGATCCGCCCGACGACGGCCTGGATCAGGACTGCGGCGGCACGGACGGCTCGGATCCCCACGTGGGTATCAACGCCGACTCCTTCTCCACACTGGCGGATGCGCTGGGCGCTGCCGAGGCCTGGAGCACCATCTGGGTCGGTCCTGGAACCTATGCAGAATACGACCTGACCTTCGCCGGGAAGCCTGTCCACCTGCGTTCCACAGACGGGGCCTCGACCACTGTGATTGACGCCCAACAGGCTGGGCGGATTTTCGTTTTCGATTCCAACGAAGACGCTGGCACCGTGGTGGATGGCTTCACACTGACCGGTGGCGAAACCGATGGCTTGGGTGGTGCCATGTTCATCAAGAATGCCTCCCCGACCATCCGCGACTGCGTGTTCACCTACAACCAGGCCAAGACAGGAGGGGCTGTCTATTCGGAAGCCGGCGCTCCATCCTTTGAGAGATGCCAGTTTTTCCGCAACTACGCAGAACCTGCTTGTACGACTTACGTGGATTCCTCCAATGACTGCGAGTTCTACTACTCCTACGAATGTGAAGCAAACACCGGGAATGGGGGGGCCGTGTTCCTGCAACAAGGGGAGGCACATTTCGTCGATTGCCTCTTCAAGTGGAACTCCGCGCACGACGTGGACGTGACCACCGGATATGACACCTGTTTCGATGATGACATCACCACTACTGACATTCAGGGAAATGGCGGTGCGATCTCCGCGTTCAGGGCAGAACTCGAGATCGAAGCGTGTCGGCTGGAGGGGAACTCGGCCGGTCTCGGAGGAGCGGTCTATCTCGCGAACAGCACAGCCGGATTCACCAGCTCCTCGTTCATCAAAAACCGCGCCGAGGTCCAGTATGAATTGAATCGGTATGAGGACGATACCACGACCGAGACTTCCAATGCCCTGACCGGTGGCGGTGATGGAGGCGCACTCCATGCAGTGAGTTCAACTGTTCGCATGAGCACGGTGCGTGCGGTGGAAAACGAATCGGACGTTTCCGGGGGTACCTTCTATCTTGGCAGCTCGACCACCTCTCTGGACCACGTGCAGGTGATTCAGGGCACGGGCGACACCTACTTTGAAGGGAGGCATTCCTCCTACTGCGGCTTGAACTACTCGGATAGCGCAAGCTATGAAAAAGGTGGTTTCGGCGGAGGAATCCGGATTTCCGGCGGCAGCCTCACCATGTCGCAGGTCATCGTGTCCGGCTGTTCGGCGCACGAGGGAGGAGGTATCTACAGTTCTTCGAACGCCCGGATTACGGCCAACTACCTGTGGCTCGCCGGAAACCTGGCGGAGGACACGGCGGACGTGTTCTCCTACTACAGTGGATACAACTACGACGAGAGCAACAGGATTGGGGAAGACGGCAAGGGAGGCGGGCTTCGCCTGGCGTCCGGGACGAACGTGACGTCTCTGAAGCATGTCGTGTTCATAGGAAACCTGGCCAAGGCCAGGGACGAGACAGGCTACATGGGAAGCGGGGGCATGGGAGGCAGTGTCAGCTTCGATTACGCCACCGCACAGTTGGTCCATGCCATCATTGTCGGCAACGCAGCGGAAGACATGTCTCCGAGCGGACGAACGGAATGGTACCAGGGAGGGACCGCCGAGGGCATCGCTGGTCTCGCCGGCGTGGGCAGCTCCGTTTCAGTGGTCAACAGTATCTTCAGTGACAACACTGGTACGGACCTGAGCTGCGATATCCAGGTGACGCCGGACATTACCTATTCCGACTTCTCCAGTGCGGAAATTGACCGCTACTGCCTGAATGTCACCGATCCTCCAAACCTCACAGCGGCGCCTGCTTTCCTTGCCTACGACGACTGGGGATTCCCTTCCGACCTCCATCTCGCGCTGACGTCCCCCCTGATCGATGCGGGGGATCCAGCTCGCGAGGACACAGACGGAACGACCTCCGACATGGGAACATTCGGAGGCGCCGGAGAAGGCTGGGACCTGGACGGGGACGGCTACCCCAACTACTTCTGGCCCGGCACCTGGGCGAACGCCCCCGCCGGCTTCAACTCCTCCGACTACGACTGCAACGACTCGTCACCGGGGGTTCACCTCTGCCTGTGAAGACCGGAACTCATCCATCCACACGGGCACGGAAACCGAGGGCCACAGGCTCGACCGCTTCCCTCCAACAACACCTCGCTCAAGCAGAACCAGGCTTCTTCCATGCATGGCCGTTGCATGCAGCAGTGCAAACCGCTTTGCTCCAACGCTCCACGCGCTTGGCTGCTTGGGAGCTTGGCAACGAACGGCTTCTGCAAATTGCTGCGCGGCTGGCAGACGAGACCTTCGCCGCCCCGAGGGCAAGCGAGAAATAGAAAATGCTGATGTGCCGACTCAGAACCCATCCTGGCACTGATCCTCACCCACCGCAGTCATATGCGGCAGGAATGAGCTTGTAATGACCAGGGTTCAAGTGGAGATTTTCTTCGGTCCCACGCTTCCCACAGAGGTCCTGCTGTTCCTTCTCCAGCTCGGCCTCCCACCTGTCGAGTGACGCCCTGCGTCTCTCGAGTTCTGCACGCCATTCGGCTTCGGCCTTTTCCCGCTCGGCCCACAACTCCTGGCGCAGTTGCGCCTCGGTTTTTCCCTGACAATCCAGGGGAGATATGATATTTCGTGACAAGCAGTTTCCGTTACGAAGTATGGACGATTCCAGGCGGCCCCAGTGTCTGGAGGGGGCGGGATGGGCACACCCGGGCGCGGGCACGGGAGAGACGTTGGACCCTCAGCGCGACGGAGTCGGTGCGGGCAAACTCCACAGGGGAAGACAACCCATGGTCGGAGATGTCGCAATGCCGCAGAGGTTCAGCGGTTTCGGTGCGCCATGACAGAGACCGTCTCGACACGCCATGGTCCGGCTCAAATGGATGAGACGGCCTGCTTGAAGGTCGCCGGAGGTTCCTTCGGCCCGAGGTCGAGGGCCGGGTCGTGCGGCCGCCGGGGCCACGGCCGAGGAGAGAGGATGACTGGAATGCGCCGGCATTGTCAAACGCTGGAGGTCACGGCATGAGCCTGTGGGACGAACTCCTCCGCATGCTGGGCTGGGGAGAGAAGCCGCAAGAACGACGGGAGCGCCCGCGACAAGAGCGCCCTTCCCCGCTGGTGTCCTTTTTCGAGCAGGCCCTCGCTGAGACTGTCCGGAAAAGGCCCCTCACCAGGAGGATGGGGCGCGCCGCACTGGTGTCCTTGTTCGAGCGGGGTCGCGTTGCGCCCGGCACGATACTTTCCGGTCGTGTCGAGTACGTGGGCGACACCTTCGCCAAGGTCGCGTCCGGAGTTACACGCGCCGTTGTCTTCTTGGGAGAGATGGCCGATCACCACGTGTCGAACCCCTCCGAGGTCCTGTTCAAGGGGCAGACCGTGGACTTTATCGTCATCGAGCGCAGTACTCGAAATCTTGATGAGTGGGTCGCCAGCCTCGTGGCGGTGGGCGAGGCCCGCAGCCGTGAGGCACTCGCGAAGCTCAACGAGGGCGATGTCATTTCCGGAACCGTGGCCGAAATCAAGGACAAGGGGGTCGTGGTCGACTGCGAAAGCTTCCACGCCTGGGTTCCCATCTCTGAACTGGCGTGGCGCTGGCTCGACCATCCCGCCGAGGTGGTCCGTCTCGGCCAGTCGGTCCAGGCGAAGGTGCTGCGCAAAGAGGAACCGGAGGGATGGCTTCACGACAAGAGAGCCCGTCGGGCGAAAGCCGTGGCCAGTGTCCGGGCCTGTACCGATCCTCCCATTTCTCCCGAAGTGGAGGTGGCCATGAGCTGCCTCCCTTTCAAGCTCTGGGCGGTAGCCCGGAAACCTCGAGCCTGTGACCCCGTCGTGTCGTATGTCCTGGAGGAACTCGACCGCGGCGCGGATCGAGAAGTGATCCTGGCAAACACGGGCTTGCCGGCCAACACGCTCACACGGATTCTCGAAACGTTGGAGGAAGCCGGTCTGGCCCGAAACAACGAACTCACGAAGCGGGGACGGCGCATTGCAGAGGCCATCCAGTGGGCGCGCGAACTGAACGCCGACCCCATCCGGGGACTCTTTGCGAGCGCGGCGCACCCCAGGTCCCAGTTCCTGCCTGCGGACGTCGTGGATGAAAGCAGGGACTATCCCAGGGACTGGCCTCGCCCCCCCTACAACCGGCAAGCCGAGGATACGTTTGCACGGGCGACGGACGACGAGTTGCCCGAATTCCTTCTCCAACGGATCGTCGGAGATGACAAACGCGGGCTGCTTCAGACCCTCCAGAGTGACGAAAGGCTCCGGGTCTTCCTGAGACGGGACGGGTCCCGTCCGTGGAAAGCAGCCTGGGTTCCGGTCCCGGAACACTGGGTGCTGGCGGGTCTCTGGTCGGCCTTTCAAGCCGTCGGATCGCGCCCGTACCGACCGGCCGATACGACCGAACGCTGCCGAGACTTCCTGATGGTGCGCCTGCGCGGGAGGCCCTCGAGCAGCGGGAGGCTTCCCGAGAAACATCAGCGATGGCTCGACAGGTACGGAACGGAACCCCACGGGGAGGAGGACGTTGGGCTGTCTCCCGAGGCGCTCGAACGCCTCGAGCGGGCGCGACGGGCATACCGGGAGCAACGCCGAAACAACGCCGGGAAACCGGACGAACTGACCGTCTTTTTCGAGCCGGCGACTGCAACCTACTGGCGCATTCGGGATCCATCCCGCGTCAAGGTTCGCGATCGAAAAGGAAGCTCGTTTCCTGATTTCCCGAACCTGGAAGGGCTTGCCGAGGACCTTGGCCACGACGTGATTGGCTGGAGCCCCGAGTCCTGGTGCATGGTAAAGGTGTAAGTGTGACAAGCGTACCCAGACACGCCTTGCGTTTCATGACTTCGAGCGCCAAGCTCGCCCTCCGTCACGGTCTCAAGAAGGGGTTGGCGGAGGCGGCGGCCAAGGTGAATCCCGCTTTGCTGGTTCTCGAGGCCGCTGTATCCATATCGGAAGCGGTCAACTCCTACGCTGAGCTTTGCCGTTCCCGTGATCGGCTCGATGCGTTGCACCGCATCTTGCCGAACGAGGAGGAAAAGCTGCGCGTTGAGCGCGAGAAGCTCGAGAGCGAGTTGGCGTTGACCAGGAAGGCGATTGAGCAGCGAAAGGACATCCAGAAGCGGTTGGGAGCACTCACCCTTGCCTGTGCTTCGGCCTGCCAGCTCATCTGGACGGAACTTCTTGCCATCAGGTCATCCGATCTTCCCGACCTGGAGAGCTTCGAGCGCAAGGTCGATGAGCTGGAGACTGGATGGAATCAATTTCGGCGTGCCCTGGCCGACTACGACGACACCACAGATTGAGGAGAGAGGCCCCCATGTCTGACGAGAAACTGAAACTTCCCACAACGCCTCCGGCGAAGAACATGCCGGGGCCTTCCGCCGTCATCCCACCTGGCTTGCTGAAGACGCAACGAGCGAGCATCGATGCGGAAGCCAGGGTTGAAACCGCCAGGTTGCAGGTCGCCAGGGAGGCAATCCGGGCCGTCGAGGCGTTCTTCGATGTCCTGAAGTCGCAAAACAAGCTCGAGAGCACGCGGGCAGAGTGGGAAGCACGTGTTCTCGCAGCGGAGACTGCGGTGCGGCGAGCGCAGGTGGAACTCGCAGCGGTTCACGAGAAGAACCAACCGGCAATGGAAGAGCTCCGTCAGGCAAAGGAAGTTCAAGATCGGTTGCTGGCGCTGTTCGATGATGTAATGAGCGAGCTGAAGACGACGAACCTGGGAGACGAAAGCAAGGCGAGGAGCCGCGAGTACCTCCTCCAGCTTTCCGAAATGCTCGTCAGACTGAAGAGGTAGGGACATGCTGCTTCTGCTTGCAGTCGCGGGTGTAAGCCTGTCGGCGACCGCTGTCTCATGGTGGAATGGGCGGCAGACCGACAACGTGGTGCGCGAGAGCAAGGCGTTGGAGGATCAGCTCCAGCAGATCCGGACTGCCGACGCCGTCGCCCGCAAGGCACTGGTCAACGACTACCTCGAGCGTCTCGATGCACTCCTCGCGCACGAGAAGCGAGCGAGGGATGACATCGCCTCGGAGCTGGCTTCGAGCCTCGGCAGGGCCCGTGACATCAAGAAGAAGCGCTTCGGCGCCCAGGAGGGCGCGTCGTTCCAGCGGCTGGTCCTGGAGCTTGAACTCGCACTCAGCCGCGTGGATGCCGAACGCGCCTACCTCGACACCCTCCGGGGAGTGGTCGCCGACGCGCTCGCTGGACAACAGAGGGACCTTCCGACCCCGGGGGTTCTGCAGCTTCCGAACGACTATCCGCGCGAAGGTGGGTTCGTGCACTTCGAGCATGGTGCGGTGCCCTCGAGCCTCCATGGGTATCACCTGAAGGTTGACGATTGGAGCGATGAGCTTGGGGGACGGGCTGTGCTCCATCGTGTCGATCACAAGCGGCGTACTGGACGGATCTCCACGGTGCGCTGCCTGCTGTTGGACGCGAACCTTACCGATGGAGGGGGCGCTCTGTCAGCGAAGGTGGTGGAACGCAGTGCGGATGGCATTCATCTGGAATGTCTTGGGGTGCCCTTGCTGCTTCCGAGCAAGGGTGGCAGGGACGCGGCCTGGCTGACCCCGGAAAGCGTCACCGATGTGTACCCGGAGGTCTGGACTCTCGGCGAAACGCTTGACGCCGGCAAGCGTGCGCCGTTGCCGGTGCGGCTGCACCCGAGAGTGGAAGGCACCCGGAAGTACTGGTCGCCGATCCTTCTGTCGGTGGACGAACAGAAGTTGCCGGAACTCGTTCGTGCATACGAACACATCGCATCGCCATCCCTGACGGAGGCACCCTGGCGGATTCATCTCCTGGATACAGGAAGCGTGGCGTTCTCCCTCGGGAGGGTCACGTTGGTCACTCGCCCGGATTCCGAGGCGCGCGCGTTTGTGTTGGAGGAGGTGGTGTGGGACGCTCCTCCCCCTGACCTCTCTGTCCGCCTGCACGCTGGATTGAACGCCTTCGTCCCCGGCACCCCCGATGACGAGGGAGCCGACCGGAGCCTTTTCGAGGGGTTCGTGGAGGCTATCCACATGGAACTCGAGAGCCAGAAGCAGCAGTTTCTGCAACGGCGAACCGCACTCCGGCTGCGCAAGCTCTCACTCATCTACCAGGACCAGGAGGAGTATCTTCGTTCGACGGG
Organism: uncultured Gammaproteobacteria bacterium; assembly: GCA_964418585.1. Taxonomy (GTDB): domain Bacteria; phylum Myxococcota_A; class UBA796; order JAJRTE01; family JAJRTE01; genus JAJRTE01. The sequence goes on from CAYQMG010000141.1 coordinate 8,147, forward strand.
CTCGTGCGGGTTCATCGTGGGCGAGGCCCGTCGAGGCGGGCGCGTCGTTGTTGGGACCATCGTGGACCCCGACCCGCCGGCCTGGCTCTCCGATACCCTCGCGTCCACCCACAGCCCCCGCCTGAGAGTCGTGGGCCCCAGCACCGAATGGGCCGTGCGGCGGGCGGAGTGGGTGGACCGAAGGCTCGGAACGTGCCGAATCGAACTGGCGGTCCCCGGTGAAGCGTCTTTCCAGGAAATCTCCCCCTTCCAACTCCGTCGCCTGGAACTCGTCGGGGAAGGTTCTCAGCAACAAACGCTTTCGCGCGCGCTCGAGACCGCCATCCTGGGACGGTTCGTGTCGTCGAGCGTCCACTCCACCTTGCTCGGTCTGTCCGGCGACCGTGTTGAAAACGTGGTGCTCGGCAGGGACGCGGTCGAACGGCTGCTGAATTCCAAGACCGAGGTGGTCGCGATCTGGGGACCTCCAGGCACGGGCAAGACGACGCTCCTGGTGAAATGGCTGCTGTCGCTGTTTCCTGTCGGCAGAGAAAGGGATTGGCCGACCGTCCTTCTGGCCGCTCCGACCCACGTCGCGGTGACCAAGTTGCTGATCGATCTCCTCATCAAGGCCGGCCGCTTGAGCGACGAGGCGGTCCGCTACGGAAGCGCCGAACGGATCGAGGGCTCCGGCCTGGAGCCGATCTGGCACTCGAACCTGCTTCGGGGGATCCACCCCCAGGATACCCCCGCGGCCCAGGACGACCCCGGAATCAGGAGGTGGGCCGAGGTGCTGTCGACGCGTGAGGGCCGAGAGGCTGCGGCGAAGTGGATCCTTGGGCCTCGCCACCTGCACGCCGCCACGTGCGTGGGCATGGCGCGTCGCGACTACGGGCTGAAGGGCCGCACGTTTGACATCGCTGTGGTCGATGAAGCGGGCAAGGCCTTCGGCGCCGAGTTGCTGCTGCCTGCTGCGGTGGCCCGAAGGCTCGTGCTCGTCGGCGACCACAATCAACTCCCTCCGACCGTGACCACCGAGGTTCTCGATGACGCCATCGGCTACCGGCTCTCCCTCCACGAGGTGGAAGAGCTGCTCCGGCGGAACATGTTTCACGAGATCTTCGAACAACTGCCGCAAGACAGGAAGGGCATGCTGACCATGCAGTACCGGATGCATGAGCACATCGGCTCGTTGGTCAGCGATCTCTTCTACGACGGCAACCTGACCTCATACCGCACCGGCGGAGACTGGGACTTGACGAGAAAGCGAATCGTGTTCGTGGACTTCACCAAGGTGTCGTCCTACCGAAACCGCCGGAGCAGGATTTCGGAGTCCCAGGAGAATCCCACGGAGCGGGCGGCGCTTCACGCGATCTTGAAGCGGCTGAGCACCCGGAACGAGGGGACCATCCGAAAGGTGCTCGTCATCTGCCCCTACGAGGCACAGCGCCTGGCGGTGGAACAGGAGACCGGGACACAGGCGTACAGTTTCCCCCTGGAAACGACCACGGTCGATGCTGTGCAGGGCGGCGAGGCGGACATGGTCATCCTCTTGATGACCAGGAGCCATGGACGGGTCCAATTCCTGCTCGATCGCCATCGGCTCAACGTGGCGCTGTCTCGGGCCCGCGAGGCGGTGATCATCCTGGGTCACGTGGGTTGCCTGGCTCCAGACGGAAGCGGTCCAATCGGACGGCTCCTCGATCTCGGCCGGAAGAAGGGGTCGCTGGCGTTGATCCAGGTCCCGCCGAGGGGGAACTTCCGGCAGGACCTGGCACGGCGAGTCGTCCCGTAGGGCCTGCACCAGTCAAGCGCCCTCCTGGTCCGGGCCACGCCCCGGCTTCCCGCCGGGCCCGGTCCCCCCTGTTCCAGACGGCGCCCCCTGCCGCCGAGTCCGAGACAAAGGTTGGGTTGACATGCCCCAACTTCGTCGCACCGTTTCCGTCCGGGCTCGAGTTCGCCACCAAACTCACCGCCCCGTTCATCGATGCCCTGCTGAATGCCGCGGAGATTCCCCCCGAGCCACCCCACCTGTTTTCCCCGGCTCCACGCGACTTGCAAGAGTCGGATCCGCGACCTCCAAGACGACAGCTACCTGGTGCCGGCGACTCGACCTGGTGGACCTCGATGGTCGAGGCGGTGTGCGTCGATCGTCGACCTGGTAGGCTGGCAATTCACCCTGGTATGGCAGCCCGTTGACCCTGAGCGGTTGCGGAAGGTGAGGTCGTTGCTCGAGTCCGGGCGGGGCCGGGGCCTCCTGTTGGACACGCCCGCCGGTCGTCGAGCCCTCGAGCGGTCCCTGGGTCGGGCTGGCCGGCGGAGGAAACGAGGTTCGGGCCGTGTGGAAGGGTTTCCGGTGGGGCGGCGAATGTTCTCAGAATCTGCAATCGAACAGACCTCCGTCTCCGCGGGCGTCGGTCAACGTGACAGGGAGGCACTGATCATCACCCAGCGCAGTCATGAGCGTCAGGGAAACGTTTGTAGTGACCAGGGCTTGGACCGAATCCCGGAGGAACGTCGGCTTGGTGCGGCGCCTACTGATGTCGACTCACACACATGGCGGTATCGTTCCTCTTCATGTGTCGGTCCCCCCACATCACGAGGCGGCGGACTGGAACGAAAGCGCTCTCAGGGTTCACACGAAAACGTCCAATCGCGCACTTTCTGCACTGTTTTTCTCGGCATCACACGCTATCGAGGCCGCGCGTTCGAAAAACAATCCCGCACCGTTCCTCCGGCACGGAATTTGTACTCCATGCACTCGACCAGCACCTTCAAGCACTATCAACCGGGCCGTGGCAGACGCTGGTTGTACGATATCGCTCAACAAATCAACAACGAATCAAAGGGAAACCACATGTCATCGCGACTTCTCCGTCGACCCTGGTTTCGACACGGTCCGCTCCACGCCTCGATTGGATTGCTGATGTTCCTGTCCACACTCTTGCTGGGGTCCGAGGAATGTGGAGACGATGTCGATGGCGATGGCTTCGACCCTCCCGAAGACTGCGACGACCAGAACCCTCAAGCCTATCCCGGCGCCGAGGAACTCTGCGATGCTGCGGACAACGATTGCGATGGGCAGGTCGACGAGGGTCTACCCCGCTCATGGTGGTACGTGGATTCCGACGGCGACGGATACGGAACCGGGGAGGAAATCACAAGTTGCGCGTCTCTCGACGGGTACGTGAACCTCGCCGGGGACTGCGACGACCAGGACCCTGAAGCCTATCCCGGCGCCGAGGAACTCTGCGATGCTGCGGACAACGATTGCGATGGGCAGGTCGACGAGGGTCTACCCCGCTCATGGTGGTACGTGGATTCCGACGGCGACGGATACGGAACCGGGGAGGAAATCA
>CAYQMG010000142.1:0-9906 GCA_964418585.1 uncultured Gammaproteobacteria bacterium
TGAAACGCAGCAGATCTGCCTGCGCCTTGCCATGGAGGTTTAGACCCGGCTCATCCAACAAGATGATCACCGGCTTGCCTTCGTGCACGACCTTGTTGAAGGCGACCAGGAAGGAAAAGAACCACACGAAGCCCCGAGACCGTTCATCGAAAGGCACCGTAACTCCGTGGCGCCGGTTCTTGATGCGGACATAGAAGGTTGCTCGTGCATTTTGACCAGCCCTGTGCGGTCGGTGCACATCGAACTCCACCTCCAGATCACGGTTCTGTCGCCAGTACTGAAAGACTTCCGCAGTGATGTCGTTGGCCGTGGCTTCCAGGTTGGCCTTGTGATGCTCGTAGTTGTGGTCGTTCAGTAGCTCGTTGGGAGTCGTCCTTGCAAGCTCGAGCAGTTCCCTGAGAGTACGGAGGTGTTCATTGTTCTTCGTATTGTTGTCGTTGGCCAGCGCCTGGAGGTCCGCCTTGCCCGCCATGATGGCGTATTCATTGAAGTACATGAACCGCGGGGTACGCGCTTCCAGGACTTTGTCCCATACCAATTCTTGAAGAGGTTTGGCCAGGAAGGGGTTGACTTTCTGGATGAGAGAATTGGTCTCTTGGTCTTGCGGTGCGTTCTGGAGCGCCTCACGAAGTTTGCTGAGCGACGAAAAAGCCTCCGCACGCCCTTCCCAGGCCGTCTCCTTGAGCAGATGGGCGACCACCGCGCTTTCCCTTACCTCGATCTCGTGCGCGGGATCCGGGCCGTACCCGGCGACTATCCAAAGAGGTCCTGATACCGAACCCTCCCCGAAGACTTCCTGAACAGCGTTGAGGTCATCGCCGGCCAACTCGAACTGCGCCGTCACCACAGTAGCAGGCACCGCCCCCTCGCGCTTTTGCTCCCGCTCGTACTTGCGCAGACGCTTTCGCGGGTAGTCCTGCACCTGGTCAAACGTGGCAGGACGAATTGGGTGCGCCCGCCTCAAAGCCTGGAGCAACGCTGTCTTGCCGGACTCATTCTTGCCAACCAGACAGGTGACCCTGGGGTGCACCGACACCTCTGAGGAGTCGTCGATGCAACGGTAGTTGGTAATGCGAAATGACGTGAGCCTCATGGTTGACACCTCAATTGCGATGTTCAAAAACAAACTCCCAGTGCCAGGGCAGGTAGGCTCGATGCCCCTCGGTCAGGCCACGTACCCGGAGCCGCCGATCCAGCCCGAGCAGGTTCCTGGCCTCCTCGTCCAGAACGCTCGAAACAACCACCTCGCCGTCGTCCCGCACGGTGATGAACCCCTGGTCGAAGGCTGCGTCCAGATGTGGCGCCAGGAGCAGGCCGTTGAACACGTCGAGGCGTTCGGCATCGGACTCGCAATCGGCCCAGGGTTTGATATGACTCGCCCGGAGAAGCCCGGGAACCGCCAATCCGGTCATGGCGCAGCGCCCCTCCCAGTAGTCCAGCAGGCTGTTGCGAAAAACATCCTGCCCCACCCGCTGGATCACCAGGCGCTCGGCCTCGGTGGTCCTGGGAAGGCCCCTGGTCAGGGCGCGGAACGCCTCCAGCGGGGCGTCCGGCAACGCTCGTGAGAGCTGAAAAGCACGCCGGAGCAGGCGGTGGAGCGCCGGAACGTCCCCGACACCGCGAGCGCCCACCGCTCCTTTCGGAAGAGGATTCGTGAAGATCACCCCAAGGCCTGACAGGGCATCGAGCACATCGGCCCGCGACAGGGCCACGAGAAAGAGTTCATCGCCCAGCGCCGTGAGCCACACCCGCAAGGAGGTCTGGCTGCTCGCAAACCCAAGCCACTCCCCATCGGGCTCCAGGGCCAGGTCGAAGCCGTTGTCGACAGCGGCCTTGTCGAGGCGGGTGGCAGTGACTGGACTCAGCATCGACACCCCCTCCTGGGTGGTCCGAGCGGCGATACGTAGGGTCGGCCGCCGGCGATCGCCTCGGCCAGGGCATCGTAGGTCTCCAGGATCACCCGCCGGGTGCGGAACTCGCCAAATGCGCGAACTTCTTTTCGCTCGAGCACGTCGAAGGTGTCGAGGATGTAGGCGGTGTCGTCGCGGGACAGCCCGTAGAGGTGAAAAAACGCCGCGTCGATCTCGCACCGCAGCTGGAAACGCCGCCCGGCGTCCCAGATGAACGGTGGCCCGTCGTCGCCGCAGTCCTCGGCAAAGGGTTTCAGGTCCCACGCCGTGTAGGTCAGCTCGAGGACGCGAGGGAGGAGCCAGTCGCAGATTGTGAGACCAGGAGCCCATGGGGCACAGGATCCGTAGATTGAGGGAGCAAAGACAGGAAGTTGCCGCATCGTGAAATACTTGAGGCTCAAACCACCAACCTTTTGCCGCGCGGCGTAGTCCAACGGAAAACAGAGCAGGTTTGCATACAGCGCCATGGTGAGTAGCGGAATCGCCGAAGGCATCATCAGGAGAAACTTGTCATTCACTGCATATCGTGGTATGATACAAGACACAACTGTTCGAATACTCGCTCTCGCATCCGTCACGTCCCGCCATCCCAACAACCATCCGCGATTCCAGGCCCCATCCAGCTTTGTGTCGACCTCCTGTTTGTCCACCCAGTAGAATGGCTGCGGAACGTAGTTCGGATCCGCAAGCTGCGCGTCCGTGGGTGTCGGCAGCCGGTGGGGACGTTCGCCCGGAGGGGCCCCCTCGAAGCTGCCCGCCCGGTGGTTGTACATGTAGGCCATCTTGGCCTCGTACAGGGGCAGCATGACCCGGCCGTCCTTCACGAAGCGGTTGCCCTTCAGGACCCATCCTGCTGAGGCAAGCTCGGCTTTCTGGCGGAACAGGGTGGAATCGTTGGCCATGTCAAACATTCGCATGAAGCGTAGACCCCAGGGATTGCCGTCGGGATCGCCTTCGCGCCACAGGACCCCCGCGCGCCGGTAGATGGCGAGGGCGATCTCGGCGTCGCGCCTGGTCCGAAAGATGGGACAGGTCCCGGTGTTTGGATTGATCGTCCGGATGTCCTCGGCGCTCAGCGTGAAGTGCCGCTCGGGGTCGTCGAGGTCCGAGATGGCCTGGCCCTGGAACACGAAGTCGGCGGCAGCAGCACGGTCTTCCCTTCCCGACAGGGTGGTGAGGGCGAAGCGGAGCATGTGTCCCCTGCCCGCGGTGAAGAACCCCTCGTTTTCGAACTCCCACATGGCCCGGAGCGCCCCGGATTCGATGATGGCCTGAAAGTAGTCCCTGGTTGTGTTGTCCGTGGCGATCCCGCTGGGCACGATGAATCCGGCGCGTCCCCTCGGACCCAGGATTTGCCAGTTGTGCTCGGCGAACAGGGCGTAGGTGTTGATGTCACCCTTGCCACAGAGTGGGTAGCGGCCGGAGTGGCGGGCGAAGTGGCTCATGCCCTGGGCCATGCGGCTTGCCTTTCTCCAGGACTCCCAGAGCGTGGGATCGGTGGCAGGGAGCGCGGCGATGAGCTTTTTGCGCGCTGCAGCGTTTCGGGCGCCTGCGATGGCCGGATCGCGGTTGGCGAAGAACTCCTTTTCTTGCAGCTTCACCCGCTCCCACGGCGGGTTTCCCAGGACCACGTCGAACCCGCCCCGCGCGAGGACATGGGGGAAGGCCAGGTCCCAGTGGAAGAAGCTGTAGGCCTGCGCGATCTCCTTCGTGGTTTCGACGAGCAAGGCGGGTGTGTGCTCCGGACCTGCACGCAGGAGCCGCCAGATCCCGGTGGTTGGGGCGACCTCGGTGACCGGTGAGGGCCGGTCCCTGGGCCAGACAAAGGCCGCGCACCAGGCGTCGGCGACGAGCTTTTCGCGCACGTAGAGTTCGGAGGAGAGCAATGTCCGCCATTGCTTCTCCTTCTTTGCGAGGGCTGCCGCGTCGCCGTCCGGCGCGGCTTCCAGCTCTGCCATGGCGGCACGGAGCTTCTCCTCGGTTTCGTACATGGCCGCGGACAACACGAGCTGGCCTCCGCGTTCGTCCTTGTTGCGCTTTCTGAGCGAGTTTGCGAGCTTTCTGTCATCGCCTTCCAGTGCGACCCAGGCCGCGTCCGGGACGTGGTCGCCCATGAGATTGCGCGTGGTTCCAAACAGGGAGTTGCCGTGCCGGATGTGGGCCTCCAGGAAGGTCAGGGGCAGTCCCGGCTCCACGGCCTCCATCCAGAGGCTGACCTTGCACAGCTCCACGGCCAGGGGGTTCAGGTCCACGCCGTAGATGCAGCGACGGATCACTTCGCGCAGGGCGCGGCGGTAGTCGTCGGCCGAAGGGGTTCCTCCCACCCGGAGGTGGGCCAGGTGCTGGGCGATCCGGCGGGCGGCGGCGAGCAGGAAGTGGCCGGACCCGGCAGCCGGGTCCACGACGGTCAGCTCGAGCAACGCGCCGGCGGGATCCTCCGGGTGTGCGGCGATGGTTTTTTCGATCACCGGTTCGAGGGCGGTATCGAGCAATACCTGGACCAGTTCGTCGGGCGTGTAGTAGCTGCCGGTGGTCTTGCGCGCATGGCCCTGGCTCTCGCCTGCGCGGGCGAACTCGAAGGATCGGCCGCCCCCGGTGATTTGGGGGACCAGCTCGAGCAGGCCTTCGTAGATATAGCCCAGCTCATCGGCGCCCATGTCCCGCCAGTTGACCCTGGTGAGGCCCGCGGGCTCACGGAGCCAGGCGAGGTGGAAGATTGCGCCCAGCAAGAAGCGGTTTTCGAGGCGTGCGGCGTCGAGGTGGGGGCACTGGCCGGGCGCGAAGAGTCCTGCCAGGGCTGGCAGACCGAGGCGGGGTTCACCCGTGGCGAGGCCCGAGAAGACGATTTTCACCGCCTCCCACTGGTCGTCGTGCCGGTCATGGGCGTGGCGACGGATTGCGCGGTCGCGCAGTCGTGCCAGCGCGTATCCTCCCGCGTAGAGTTCGCGCACGGGCTTGCTGGTGCCCTTGGGGTGGAGCAGGCCGCGCTCCTCGACCGCGAGCAGGAAGATGATCCGGTACACGAGGCGCAGGAGTTCGCCGAAGTAGTCCTCGCGGCTCAGGGTTCCATCATGGAGCGCCGCACGGAGGGCGACGTTCGAGCGGTGGGAGACGAATCCCTGGCCCAGGAGCTGCAAGGCGGCCTCGAAGCCTTGTCGCAGCTTGTCCCGGGCCCTGACCCCTTGCTCGCGGCCGGCCGTGCGCCAGGCTTCGAGCGGGCAGGCTTCCGGGGGTTGGTTGGGCCGGCCGAAGCGGGATTGATGAATGAGCAGCCAGAGCGCGGCGAAGTCGGGGTAGAGCTGCTCGGTGAAGATACGCCGCAGGTCGGCCTGGATCCAGGCGGGTCGCGTCAGGCTCTCGTTGTCGCGGCCGAGGCGGAGGGTGTAGCCGTCGCAGGCCAGTCCCCACAGGGCGTCGTCCGATGCGTTCAGGAACTCTTGGAGGAGCCCGAAAGCGCTTCGGCGGCGGGACCCGTCCCCGAGTTCCGGCAGCGGTGTGTCCAGACCGGTGCCTGGGGGCGCCACCACGATGGGGACCTGGTTGCCGAGGGCGAAGAGGCGCACCGGGTAGATCCGCTCGCCCACGGTGGCCTGCTCCACCGCCTGGAGTGATGTGAAGCCGAAGGCCTCGCCGAGAAGGTTTCGAACAAAGTGTCCGGACAGGCTCAATGGGTCGGTCTCCTTCCCCTGTCCTGCCTGGAAGTCGCTCCAGTGCGCCTGGGCGATGCGCCAGTAGCGACCGATCTCGTCGCGCAGGGTCAGGCCCCTGGGCACGCCGTAGTCGGCCTCGGTCTGGAAGCCTGCGGTGAGCTGCGCCACCTTGGACAGCCACTCCGTTGCCAGGAGGCTGCCCTCGATGCTGAGTGCGTCGAACGCGATCTCGGCCTGTGATCTGCGACGGGTCCGTTCTCGTGTCATGGTCACCCCACCTTCGGAAGCAGCACGAAGACCGCGATGACGTCGGGGCGGGGCAAGGCGTTCACGGAGGTACTGCCTGCCGCCTTGCCGGCCTCGCGCACGCGTTGGTGGTCCTGGAGCAGTATCCGGGCACGCTCGGATGCGACCTCCTCGAGGGTGTCGGCGCGCTCCGAGAGGAGAGACACGGCCCGGGCGGCTTCGCGGTGACGGACGTGGGGCGGCGGGTCTCCCACCGGGGGCTCGGCGAGCAAGGCCAGGGCCTTCTCTCCCAGCAGGTACGTGTCGGCCGCAGCTCCTTGCCAGGCCAGGGCGGTGGCCTCCTCCACCAGCAACGTCGTCTCCCGGCGCTGCTTGCGAATCACGAGCTGATGCCGGAGGCGAAGCAAGGCTAACGTCACGCGCGTCTGGACGCTGTCCGAGATCCAGCAACCCACGCGGCCCAGGACCGAGGGGTCGCCCGCGGCATCGCCGGGGTCGGTCGCCAGCGTGCGCTCGAGCAGGGTTTCGGCGAGCACCGAGACCAGCGGGTGGCTGCGCTGCACCGGACGACACCGGGGCGCCGGGGGGTAGTCGAAGTCAATTCTGATGGTGCCGTTGATCCCCTCGGCCTCCAGGCGCTCCCGCACCTCTTCCGGGAGAGGTGCGGTGGCGACCTTGAAGCCTCGAGCAAGGGGCTCCAGTCCAGAGCCCAGTCGTGCCAGCGCCCGGCGCGTGAAGCGTAGTACGTCGTCACGGCTTCCGATGGCGGCGAGGCTCTTGCGCCACTCGGGCAGCACCTCGTCGGGCTTGAGTCGTCGCTGGGCGAAGACGGTGCGGTTCTTTTTGGCCGTGGCCGCGGCGTCTTCCCAGAGGGTATCGAAGAGCGTGAGCTGTAGGCCGTCCGTCCCCCTGGGCTTTCCTCCCCGCCGGAGGAGTACCGCCTTGAGCAGTGCCTCGGTGAGCGTGTGGCCCTCGTCGGGGACCGGCACGGGCACGCCCAGTTCCTCGCGAATGCGGGCCGCCTTGCGGAGGATGACATCCAGCACCGCGCCATCCACGGGGTTGTTCACGCCGTAAAGCAGGGTCGCGCGCACGATCTTGCTCGCCTGGCCGAAGCGGTCGACCCGTCCCTCCCGCTGCTCGTGGCGGGTTGGGTTCCATGACAGGTCGTAGTGGACGACCGCGTCAAAGGTCTCCTGAAGGTTGATTCCCTCGGAGAGGCAGTCGGTGGCCACCAGCACTCGAGCACCTTCGGTCTCGCCCAGGTCCCGGACCCGGGCCTCGCGCTGTTCCGGAGGAAGCTCGCCCGTCACCACGCCAACCGTGACGTCGGGGAGAATCTCGTGCAGGTGACGCCCCACGTAGTGTGCCGTGGCGATGAAGCGGCAGAACACCACGGGGCTGAACCCTTCTTCCAAGAGTTCAGTGACGTGCCGGGCAACGACCTCCAGCTTCGGGTCGCCTCCGCGGCCGGCCAGGTGTTCGGCCTCCTCGATCAGACCAAGCAACGCAGGATCGTCGCTGCCCACCGGTGGCTCCACGTCGTCATCGATCAGCACGTCGGCGTTGCCGTCGAAGATACGGTCGAGCAGGTCTGCGCGGGCTTCCTCGTCGATCTCCTCGCCCGCGCGGGTGCGCAGCGCCAGCACGGCGGCCATGGGACTGGACGCAGCGCAACGCAGCAGCGCCAGCGTGCCCCAGAAGTTGAGCCGTTGGCGCAGCTCATCACCTTCGCCGGACTGTACGACGCTGGCACAGTAGTCGAGGACGTTGCCAAAGAACGATTCCCAGGCACCGGTGAGGGTGTAGGTCAGCTCCTTGGTCTTGCGCCGTGGAAAGAATCCATCGTCCTTCCACTCGGCGATGTCTGCCCGCCGGCGCTGGACGAAATGCCGTGCCAGACGCTCGCGCAGGCGGGTGCGGGCCTTGCCGGTGAGGTCGGCAAGCCTCTCGAATTCGGCATCGAGGAGGCCCAGGAGCCGGTAGAACGCTGCGTCATCTCCGCTGTGTGGCGTGGCCGTGAGCAACAGCAGGTGGCGCGCCCGGGACTCCGAGAGTGCTTTCAGGAGTTCGTAGCGCTGGTGGCGCCCCCGTCCAGAGGGTGCGCACGTGTGCGCCTCGTCGACGATCACGAAGTCCGGGCAGGCATGCAGGAAATGGTCACGGCGGTTCTGGCTCTTGATGTAATCCAGGCTGACCACGGTGTGGGCGTGAACCCCGAAGAGGCTCTCCCCGGGGGGGATGGCCTGTTCGAGCCGGCGAGCGCTGGAAGCCGTGACTGCAACGGCGCGGATGTTGAATCGAACCTCCAGCTCCCTGACCCACTGGTCGACCAGGTGCGGCGGGCACAGGACGGTCGTGCGCTCGATATCCCCGCGGTCGAGGAGTTCGCGAGCGATGAGCCCGGCCTCGATGGTCTTGCCCACACCGACGTCATCGGCGATGAGCAGCCGGACCGGGTCGAGCTTGAGAGCCATGAGCAGGGGAACGAGCTGATAGGCCCGCGGCTCGACGGAGATGTGCCCCAGGCTGCGGAAGGGCCCTGCGCCACGGCGCAGCGACAGGAGGAGTGCGTCGCGGAGGAGCAGGGCCGCGTCGTGTCCGGCTCGCTGCTCCGGTCGTGGCGCCGGGAAACGCGCCTCGCGCACAGGCTCGCGCTCGAGCGGAACGTGAATGAGGGTCTGGTCGTCCTGGGAGCCATTTACCGGCCTGACCCGCAAGGTTTCCTGCGTGCTGCCGGTGAGCACGATCCATTCGCGCCCGCGGGCGCTGACGAGGCTGCCCGGCGTGTAGAGGACCTCGTTCATGCTTCACCTCCCAGGGCTGCGGCCAGGCGCGCAAAGCCTTCATTCCATGCGGACGGATCCTCGAATGGGATCACCTCGAATCCGAGATCCTCGAGCTGTTGCACCGCCTGGGCGCCGGTCCCCGGGAACACGACGGCCACGTAGTGGCGCCGCCAGGCGTAGCCCCGGCCGTCGGCCGTCGGTCCGAGAGGCTCGGCGTCCGGCATGGGCAGCCCTCGTTGGGAGAGTTCCTGTAGCCAGCGTCCCTCCATCGACCCCTCGACCGCTGCGGGTACAGCATCGGCCGGTGCGGGGGCCGCCTCGGAGACCGTGGCGCCCGCCAGTCGGAGCAGGATTCGCCTGGCACCCTCATCGCGGCGGTCGATCAGCTCGTGGTCCGGCTGGTTGTAGTAGGACATGAGGCACCGGTAGCAGGCCGCCACGCACTGAGTTCCCGGTTGGTCGGTGAGCTGTGAAAGGTCGCCGGGAAGCGCACCGTCTTCCGGGACCTGGAAGTGCATGATCTGGAGCGCCTTGCGGGCGACGGTTGCCAGGCTCGCAGGTTCGGTCACCAGGCGTGTCAGCACGCCGGCTCCTCCCTCGGTGGCCTCGTAGAACAGGAACCCGTTGCGAATGTCCCGGGTGGGCATCGGTTCTGCGAGGATCTCTCCCTCCTCGAGCTGGAACACCGCTTCGATCCCGCGGAGCAGGGCGTGCTGCAGGGTCGCCGTGGTCGTCGGCAAGCCCGTTGCCGCCGTGTTGGACTCTCCGAGCGGCTGGAACAACAGCGCATTCTTCCGGTCCTGGACGCCTGGGACAATCCACTGGCGGGGGGCTGCGGTGGGGTCTGTCTTGTCCTCCTCCTCGTCCTCGTTCCTGGCCCAGTAGCCCGAGACAGGATCGATGCGAAAGCCGAGCACGGTTTTGTTCTTCCTCCGTCGGAGCCCCTTGTTCAGGCGCGTGATCGTCGCCCCTGCTCCGTAGGACAGGCGGGCGATGTCTCCATCCTGGTCGGAAGCCAGCGCGCGCCGGACATCCAGCGCCTGGTCGCGGGTCGCCCACACGAAGGTGGTTTGCAGGTCAAAGCCCTGGCGTTGCCGCTCTTCATCGTTGGCGGTAATCCGATCCGCGGGTCGGGTTGCCACGTTTTCGATGCGGTAGACATGGTTGACGATTTCCGCCGTGCCCAGCGAATGCCCGCAGGCATGGCACATGGAGTCCTGGTCGTCGAAGTGTCCTGCACCGCAGCGGGTACAGATCCGGACAGCCTTGGTGGGGAGTTCGGTGTCCGGGGTGGCCGAGTCACGGTGCCCG
>CAYQMG010000143.1:0-3164 GCA_964418585.1 uncultured Gammaproteobacteria bacterium
CCTCGACCGGCTCGAGGACCTTGGCCAACACGGCCACGGTCACGGTATCTCCGGTGACGAATTCGGTTTGGGGCTGTCCGCCCGGTCCGAGGACCTTGACTTCGAGGATCTTCACCTCGCCACTCCCGGTGACCAGTGGGAGGTCGCCGTGATACTCGCTGAAGGGTTCTATATTCTCGCTCAAGTCCAGGTGCGCCGCCAGCGCTTCGGGCGGTGTGGCCGCTCGGACCCAGGCTTTCACACTCGGGTCGTCCGTTGTGGCCTGGTATGACGATTCAGCAGGGCGGGACCCCTCGTCCTCCTTGCCGGCGCTTTGGCTCACCACCTGAGCGGGCTGCGAACCGGTCGCCCCCTCCCCCGGCGTTTCCTCGAACTCTCGATCAGGTTCCTCCGACCCTTCCCCGGGGCCGTCTCCGCCCAGGGCCGTCGCGGACTCGAGACCTGATCCGTCAGGGAGCGATTCGGCCGGGGGGGGCCTGGGCGCAACCGTGCCACCGGGCACCTGGAGCCACGCCCTGCCTTCGCGGGTTCGGATGGCGTCCACGTAGGCGTCCACTACCTCGGCGGCCGGCCCGAGTGCGACGACCCGGCCTTCCCTCAGCCAGAGCACCTGGTGGCATAGGCTGCGAATGGCGTGCAAGTCGTGGGAAACCAGCAAGATGGTCCTCCCCTCGTCGATGAATTCTTCGATCTTTCGGACGCATTTTCGCTGGAAGTACTGGTCCCCGACGGTAAGCACCTCATCGATCACGAAAATCTGGTGGTTGAGATGAGCAGCGATGGCGAACCCAAGGCGAAGGGCCATGCCCGATGAGTAGGTTTTCACCGGGTAGTCGATGAAGCTCTCCAACTCGGCGAACGCCACGATGCTCGGCAGCAACTCGTCGATTTCCTTGCGAGACAGGCCCAGCACGGTGCAGTTCAGATAGATGTTGTCTCGACCCGAGAAGTCGGTGTGGAACCCGAGGCCAAGGTCGAGAAGGGACGAGATGCTGGCATTCACTTCGAGCCGCCCTTCAGTCGGCTGGGAGACGCCCGCAGCGAGGCGCAGGAGCGTCGATTTTCCCGCCCCGTTGGACCCAATGATCCCGAACGCCGTGCCTCGAGGCACCTCAAACGTCACGTCACGCAATGCCCAGAAATCCTGGTGCCGCGACTTTCTCGAGAGCAACTCGAACACCCGGTCCCGGTCGTTCACATAGATCCGAAACCGCTTTCCCAGTCGCTCGGCACGCACGTCCACCGCCCGGGCGTCAGGGTCGACCGCCCCGTCTCGAGCTGGTTTCGTTGTGTCATCGGCCGGCATAGGGTCTCGAGCAAGTCAAACCAGGTCCGCAAACTGGTCCTGGTACCGGGCAAAGACAAAGCTCCCAACAAAAAACAGGAACAGCGCACTCGCCCCGAAAATGATGATGCTCCCCTGGTGCGGAATACGGAGATTCAGCAGCAGTTCCTGGTACATACCCACCAGGTGTGCCAGCGGGTTCATGACCAGCAAGGCATAGAACTTGCGGGGAAACGCCGCCGGTGGGTAGAAAATCGGGGTCACAAACATCCACACCATCAGCCCCGCCTTCATCACGTGCGAGATGTCCTTGAAGAACATGCTCAACGTGGCCACGATCATCCCCAACCCCAAGGTGAACAGGATCTGGGCGAACATCAGCAGGGGAACGAACAGAACGTGATAGGAGACACCATAGCCGGTGATGAGCACCCCGAGCAACAGAATCAGGATCCGGATCGCCTGGTTCACCATCCCGGACAGGACCACCTGGGACGGCAGGATCACGGACGGGAACTTCATTTTCTTGATGAGATGCGCACTCTCGCTCAGCACGCTCGTGCAGCGCGACAGGGTTTCCTGGATGTTGAACCAGGTGATCATGCCGCAAAACAGGAACAGTGCATAGTTCGTCGTGTCCCCTTCGGGCGCAAATCGTACCTTCAGGAGCACGGAAAAGACGAAAGTATAGATGGCAAGCTCCACGATGGGGTCGATCACGGTCCAGAAGAACCCAATGGAGGAGCCCACGTATCGGAACCGAAGGTCGTTGGCTACGAACGAGAAGAGAAGGTTTCGGAATTGATAGAAATCCTTGAAAAACGCAACCAGTGCCTCGACCGGCTCCACTGCATGGTCGGCAGGCGGCCCCGAACCGGCGACCAGCCCAACAGGTCCTCCCTGATTCCTCTCCCCCGGCACCCGAGTCATCGCCTGTGCGCCCACTCCACCTTCCCTGCTTCCAACCGTCAGCACGAGCCCGCGGCAACTTTTCCTGGACCGCGCCGGGGACACTCTCACCACCAGGGACAGCCCCGATGTCCCCGACACCGGCTCGCCGGCACCGAGCACTCATCGGCTTCCACCGATTTCATTCCAGTATAGGCTCACTTCCGCTTCAGTGTCAATGAAATGGCCCAGGGTTGCCCAGGTCTGTTTCGAAGTCAGCGGCGTAGGCGGACGGCCACCCCGCCGCAGGCCCACCGCGGAGAGGCGGTGTTTGCGCGAAGCGTGAGACTCCAGGCGCCGCGGTTCGTTGTCTGTCATGCAACGCCCGTCCCCGCCCAAACCTCGGGGGGCGACACAGTGGAGGTACCGGCCGCGAGCACGCAACATGCGTGATGGCCCCACAATGCACCTCGGGTTCGTGACACGAGCGTCGGAATTCGGAATACGTTCCGCCCCCGTGTTCCGATGCCCGCAAAGCGGTTCCCACGTGTCGCCTCCCAAGCGGGGGCTCCGGTTTCCAGTGTTCCAACGAGTGAATCGAGAGAGAACCGAGGAGCCATGCCTCGCGCATTGCGCTTGCGCAACCGCCTCCTTGTTGTTCTCGAGAATGAACTGCGGTCCCGCCTGTTCCATTGTGTCCGGACAGGGCTCGGGAAAAGCGAGAGGTAAGATTCAGGAGTCGTTTTGCAGTTTCTCCAGGTACGCCCGAATCTGCTCCACAGACAGCCCACGGAGCCGCTCCTCGGGAGGGAGCCCACGGAGCCGCTCCTCGGGAGGGAGCCCACGGAGTCGCTCCTCGGGGTCGAATCGGGACAGGATCTCCTCGGCTGGAATCGCCTTCACCACCTCCTTCAAAAGGTCTCTCTTGTAGTCCTCCACCGTGTAGGGCATCGTCACTCCCTCCGCCTGGTAGTTCGCATAAAGGTGCGTC
>CAYQMG010000144.1:0-2665 GCA_964418585.1 uncultured Gammaproteobacteria bacterium
TCGTTGACAACATCCCTGTGTGGCCGGGCGACCGAATCCAGGAACGCCGGCCAGCGCTCCTGCAGGAACGCGAAGAAAGCATGCGCGTCTGGAATGATGGCTTCCAGAGGCCAATCCTCGAACAGGCCGTTCTGACGAAGCAGCAAAACAAGGCGCTCGTCGAGGATGGCCGGGACGCGCTGTCCACCGTAGTGGCGGCGCAGCAAGACCCGGAGCAGGTCCGATGGCTGCTTGATGAGTTCAGGCGCAACCCCGAACACATGACGAAGGACGAACTCCTTCGTGGCGTTGTCGCCGAGGTGCCCCGGCGCGTGCTTCCTCTGCGCGTCGAACAGGGCGTCGAGGTCGGCCCGGTCGAGCGCCGCGACCACCGGGTAGCTCAAATTCGGGAAGAGATCGCCCAGGTCGAACGAGAGCTTGCGGCCGGCCTGCAACAGGTCGTAGGGCAAGGCATCGAGGTCGCTCGACAGCGACCTCAGCACCACCACCAGATCGGTTTCCTCGCCACGGTCCCACCGGGAGCGGAACCTGGATTCATAGGCATAGCGAAAGGCCACATGGTCCTCGAACGGGATCAGCTCAAAGCCCCTTTCCCCAATCCCTTCGAGGACACCTTCTTCAAGGAGCAGCCCGTCCGGATCCGCAACCAGGGTCAGCCGGGCGACCTGGGGTGTGAACTCCCGGAGAATCAGGCTCCGCCATGATTCTCCGGAGTGCGTGGTGCGTGGTGCGCGGTGCGTCATGACGTCACATCACCCCCCAGGGACTTCCGCAATCCTCCGATGAGGTTTCCAACATCCCTGCAAAGACGGTATGCGCTCTCAAACTCCTGCTCGCCTACGTAACCCAGGCTCCTGGCAAGATGGAGTTGGCTTCTTGCTTCGCCGACAGAGCCTCGTGCGATCGAGAGAAACCGGCGAAACTCAGGTCGGCTGTAGCGCTCAAATCCTTCCGCAATGTTTGACATCACCGAAACCACGGACCGTCGTATCGGATCATTCAGCACGAAGTCCCGCGAGAACGCTTCCAACTCGGTCAGTTGGTACACGGTTACGGCAAGCTCGTGCGCGCGCTGCCACGCTATCGAGTCCTCAAACTTCTGTACCTTCGCACTACGCACCTCGCACCCCGTCCTTTCCAGGCTCTATTCGGACGACAAGCAGGGGCACCATTTCCGGCAAGACCTGGGCCCTGCGCTCGAGTTGTTGCCTGAAACGCTCTTCCTCGTCTAGCAGGAGATTCAGGCGGTGGTTGCGGACCTGGGGGAGTCCGATGCGCTCGATGGCCCTGCGTCGCGCAGCGAAGGCGTACTCACCCTTTTCTCGCTCTTGAGCAAGGCGCTCGCGGTGAGTCTGCACAAGCTCATCGTAGATCGTCTTCCCCTGTTGTTCTGCTGCCTCCCGGAGTCGCTCAAAGGCTCGATGAGAGGTCTCGATGTCCAAGTGCCGCAGGACCATGGGCTTCGTCACCAGCAGTTGATCCCAGATGTGTCGAGCGGTCGGCGCGAACACTCGACCGTCGTCGGCAAGGAACAATGGGGTAATCCGGCGGCGGTTCCAGTCCACGGTCGAGATCGAGATTCGCCAGAGCGACCAGAAACCCACGATCTCGGACGCAAGGTTGGCAAGCGCGATGACCGGCACCGGTTGTCCCGGGGCGAAGGGAGGCAGGCGCATGGCCAGACCACGCACCCGGGGATCTTCGAGCCCCAGGCGCGGGGTGCGGAGTGCGGAGGGCGCAAAGCAGACTGTCTCCTCGTGGCCGTCTGTCCAGGTGAGGTGCCAGATCGTATGGGAACCTTCTTTTCCGACAGGTTCCGCGCCAGGACGCTTTCCACGCGCACCGCGCACCTCGCACTTCGCACTACGAAGATAGGACGTGGTCATGGCTTCGATCCAGTGCGGGAGTGGATGGGCCAGCAACCGCTGGGCCTCGCGAGGGTCCAGGTCCCTGGTGGAGCCGAGCACGGCAGCGCTTTGCCGGGACTCATGGACCTGCTCCTGGAGGGTTCTCAGGACCCTGTCGACCTTCGTCTCCACCACGTCGAGATCGATGCGCCCCATCCCTGGCTCACGCCCTTCGAACTTGCTCTCGGCACGCCCAGACCCGCTGTCCGGCGGATTCGTGAGGATGGTCTCCATGAACAGGTCGGCAAACACCTTCTCCGCCTGGGCAGAGTCGAGCACGTCACCGGTCTTGTCGATGCCGAACTCTTCGAAGATGACCGCCAGCTTCTCCTCCAGAACTTCACGGACACGGTGTTCGACCGAGTCCTCGAACACAAAGTTGACGGCACGCACGGTATTGGTCTGGCCGATACGATCCACCCGGCCGATGCGTTGTTCCAGGCGCATCGGGTTCCAGGGGATGTCGTAGTTGACGACCACATGGCAGAACTGGAGGTTGAGGCCCTCACCACCGGCGTCCGTCGAGATGAGGATACGGGCATCCTTGGCAAAGGCGTCCTGAACCCGCTTGCGCTCCTCCATGTCCATGGAGCCGTTGAGGTACACCACCTCGAAGCCGCGCTCGGTCAGGAACTCGTACAGCATCTCCTGGGTCGGCACGAACTCGGTGAACACCAGCACCTTGAGGTCCGGGTCGGCTTCCTCGGCCTGGAGGCGGTAGATCCAGTCCAGGAGCGCTTCGGCCTTGGCGTCCGGGC
>CAYQMG010000145.1:0-44851 GCA_964418585.1 uncultured Gammaproteobacteria bacterium
GGAGTTGGAGCGGAAGGTGGAGGAGCAGCAGCGGATTGCGGAGGAGAAGGCGCGAGAGGCCGAGGAGCAGCGACGGATTGCGGAGGCGCGTCGTCGAAAGGCCATCGAAGCCCTGGTGGAGGCGGGAGTGCCGCGGGCGGAAGCGGAAGCCATGTTTCCGCCGTGACCCTGGTCCGACTCCCGATTTCCGACTCCCGAGGGCCGCTTCTCGCCTCCCCCATTCCCTTCTCCCGATTCCCGCCTCCCCCGGACGCCTTTTCCAGGCCGCCCGAAAATGTACCCTGGTGTGGTTCCGGGTCTGGCAGATTCTGTTTGATCACGGAAAAGTCGTTTACTTGAATCCCCTGTCTAACGCGGATGTCCGCTTGATCACGGGAAAGCGGTGTACTTGAATCCCCTGTCTATCCGCTTCGCCCGAAGGTCCTCCCTCCCCGGAGCCGCCGGGGCCGGCACGCCTGGCCTACGCTCCCAGACCTGATTTCATTCTCGAGAATTGGGAATGGCGCGCAGGCGCGCAAAGCGCGCGCGCCACAACGGCAGTCCAGAGGATGAACCTAACCCCGCAACCGGCCCCCAAATTCGCAACGAGGCCCGGTAGTCACGCAGGTCCTCAAGGGGGTATGGGGCCTTCGCATCACGCACGATTCACCCAAGAACCCTCCTTCGGACACTGGAAGGCATTCCGCTCCTCCCTCCTGGAGGAGGCCATCGGAACCCCGGCGCCCTCCGTGGCCCGCTCAATCCGAGCCCCCCACCGCCGGCGGATCACACGCCTCTCGAAGCGGGGCTTCACACGAGGTCCAAGGCTCCCTCGACCTTCGAGATCGTCACTTGGGACGCCTCCCTACCCGTTCCGGCGCCTGTTTCGATGGGTCAAAGATGCCCTGTTCCGCGCTTCGTGCAAACACCGCTTCTCAGCGGCAGGCCTCCGGCGGGGCGGCCATCCGCCTACGCCGCCGACTTCGAAACAGACCTGCCTCCCTGTTCGGGTTTTGTAACTATTTTTCTTGACGTATTGTAGATTATAATGATAATTCTTGCATCGCAACCATTCCTTCCGGTTCACCCCACCAGGAACTGGGTTGCTTCCAGACACGAGAAAACATCGAGGAGGGGGTATGGTCCATATTGTCCAGGAGGGTCCGACCCGTCGGCCTGCCGGATATGCAGCGCTCGAGGAGCGGTATGGTCTGGACGTGATTCCCAACTGGCACCGTTCTGTGGTCACGACCAGCGGAGTGCACCGGGTGGAATCGAGGGAAGGCGTGGTGGAAGAGGTTTACCCTCGAGCGTACTGGCCCGGGGAGACGGCCGGGGATCACCTGGAGTTTGCCCTGAAGTATGACGGGGTCAACCTGGCGATTTTGGCGGCGTTGTTCCGGAAACTGCCTGGCCGGGAGGTGCTCGAATACGTTCGGTCGAGGCCGACGGGGAAGTATGCGCGGCGGATCTGGTATCTGTACGAGTTCCTGACCGGGGAGCGTCTTCCGCTCGAGGACGTGACGCAGGGTAACTACGTGAAGTTGCTGGAACCGGAGCGGTATCATGTGGTGGTGCCTGGTCGGCGAGTACGGCGTCAGCGTGTGCATGACAACCTTCTGGGTGATCGACGTTTTTGCCCGGTGGTTCGGCGCACGGCTCTGTTGAGGGAGCTGGAGGCTTCTGATTTTGCAGCGCGTTGCGAGGGAGTGGTTTCGGCGTATCCTGCGGTCCTGTTGCGTCGAGCACTGGGCTACCTGTACACGCGGGAGACGAAGTCGTCGTTCCAGATCGAGCGGATTCAGGCCACGGCGACGCGGACGGAGCGTTTTGTTGCGCTGTTGCAGCTCGCGGAGCAGGAGGATTTTTGCGACAAGGCGCGGCTGGTGGAGTTGCAGAATCGTATCGTGGATCCGCGATTTCGGGATCTGGAATATCGACGGACGCAGAGCTATGTCGGGGAAACGATCGCCTGGCACGGGGAGCGGGTTCACTATGCGTGTCCGAAGCCGGAAGACCTGGAGGAGTTGATGGGCGGTCTGCTGCATGCGCACCGGCGGATGGAAGCGGGGAAGGTTCCGGCGGTGGTTCACGCCGCGGTGGTTTCCTATGGATTCGTGTTTCTTCATCCGTTCGAGGACGGCAACGGCCGGATTCACCGTTTTCTGATTCACAATATCCTTGCGCGACGGGGCCTGACGCCGGAGGGCGTGATGTTTCCCATCTCGGCCTCGATGCTGAGGCGTTCTGCGGACTACGATGCTTCACTGGAGGCCTTTTCGCGCCCGCTCATGGCTCTGGTGGAATACTCGCTGGACGAGGAAGGCCGGATGACCGTGCACAACGACACGGTGGACTGGTACCGCTACATGGATCTGACAGCTCAGGTGGAGGCGCTGTATCGATTCGTGGAACAGACCATCGAGGTGGAACTGGCGCAGGAGTTGGAGTTTCTGGCCAACTACGACGAGACGAGGCAGGCGATTCAGGAAATCGTGGACATGCCGGATCGCAAGGTCGATCTGTTCATTCGTTTTTGCCTTCAGAACAACGGCCGACTGTCGGCGCGCAAGCGGGCGAGTCATTTCAGCATGCTTTCGGACGAGGAGGTTGAGCGGATGGAGGAGGCGGTTCGTGCAGCCTACGAGACCGGGGCTTCCCGTGGCGGGGGAGGGTGACAGCCGTCCTCGAGGGGACTATGGGAGGCTTCTGGCGCAGCGGAAGCCGATGTGCTGCCCGGTGGTGTCCGGGGGCATGTGGTAACGGACCCAGACGTGGTGTCCGATCTCGCTGGCGTCTCCATAGCTTCCGCCGCGAAGGACCCGGTCCGTGCCCGAAGGGGGGCCTCGAGGGTCCACGTCGTCGGACAGGAGGTAGCTGTGTGGGTCGTAGTAGTCAGAGACCCATTCGAGGACGTTTCCCACCATGTCGAGGGCGCCATAGGGGCTGCGTCCCTGGGGTAGGGTTCCGGTTGGACGGGTGCCCTCTCGGCACTGGTGAGCGCCGATGAAGAGGTTGGCCCGATCGCAGGTAGGGGGGTCTTCTCCCCAGGGGTAGCGCCGTCCGTCAGGACCTCGAGCCGCCTTTTCCCACTCGGCCTCGGTGGGGAGTCGCCCCATGGCCCACAGGCAATAGCGGGCGGCCTGGTCCCAGGTGACGCAGTTGACCGGGTGCTCCTCCCGCCCGGGGATTTCGATGTTGCAGCGCTGAGATGCCATCCGGTTCTCCGGGGCGGTGCACACCCCCGCGTCCATGCAGCGGCGGTAGTCGGCCACGGTGACCTCGGTTCGGTCGATGGCGAACGTGGACAGCGTGACTTTGTGATAGGGCTGTTCGTCCCGGTTGCATGGCGCCCCGTCGTCCGGGTTGCATCCCATCCAGAAGGGGCCGGCCGGTACGGCGACACGATCTTCATGTCCGCAGGTGCCCTCCGGGGTGCACGGGTAACCCTCCGGGCACTCGAGCGCCAGGGGGCCGCAGGGGTGCATGTCCGGGGTGGGGGTGGACACCTGGTCGAGCGGTTCGGCGGCGGCCAGCACGGATTCGGCCTGTTCGGCGGCACTGGATTTCCGGCTTTGTTGGGGGGTGGGTTCTGCAGAACCGCTGTTTGTGCTGGGAGGTGGGAGGGAGCGCCTGGACCAGAGGGTCAACGATACGGCGAGTCCGCATGCAGCAGCCGTGGCGGCCGCCACCAGCAGCCACGTTCGGCGGTCCGGACGTGACCCTTGTCCGTTTGTGGCACTCATTTCCCCACGTTCCGCCATCCGCTTCTCCACACGGGTTCTGCTCGAGCGCTCTATTGTAACATGGAACAGGGTCTGGAGGCGGAGAGAGTAGGTCAGAAGCGTTCGTCGACGGCGCCGTCGCAGTCGTCGTCGATTCCGTTGCGCGGAATCTCCTCGGCCCCGGGATGGACGGTCATGTTGTAGTCGTCGCAATCGTCTGGGTTGGACACGTAGCGTTGGGGCCGCTCGCAGGCCATCACCTTCTGGTCGGGACTTCCGTAGGTGTCGCCATCTTCGTCGCGGTACCACCAGAGCAGTTCGGTGGCATCGCACCCTCCGCAAGCCGGTGGGACCAGGGTCCAGTCGCCGTCCGGCCCGCCGTAGGCCCCGCGGTCCGGGTGCTCGGCTCCCTCTGCGAGATGCAAGTCCTCGTTGCAGTAGTCTCCGTCGTCCGATGTGGCGAGGAAGGGCGGTGTATCGGTGGTTGCGGTGGCACAGTCGGCGCCCGCGGCAGGGGTGGTGTATTCGGCGATGTCGTTGGCACTGCACCCGGCCACGGTGGCGTCCGCGTCGGCGATGATGCCGACACCGGTGCCCCTGCCGACCAGGGTGTTTAGGGTCACGGTGCAAGCTGAACCCTGGACGCGGAGTTCGGCTGCTTCGTCCCCGGCGAGGAGGGTTCGGAGGATGGTCGTGTATTCGACGGCCGCAGTGCTTGCGGTGATCAGGATCGCGCCGGTGGACCCTGCCTGGACGACGTTGTCCGCGAGGATCACATTGCCGACCCCGGCAGCCTGTCCGCCCAGGCAGAGCACTGCGCCGTTTTCGGGGCCGGTGGAGGTGTTTGCGTAGACGTGCGCGAATTCGAGAAGGGCTGTGCTTCCGGAGAAGGACATGGCCCCGCAGCGGCCGGCGCGGTTGCCGTCGACCACGGCGAACGATACGGTCAGGTCCCCCCCGGACACGAGCAGGGAGCCACCCGTGCCGTAAGCCGCGTTGCCGGAGAGATGGACGCCGGCCAGGGTCGTGCCGGTGGCCGTGGGAGAGGCCAGGAGCGCCCCACCGTCGCCGCCGGCCTGGTTGTTTCGGAGCACACTGCTGGTGATGGTCAGGCTGCCTCCGGAGACGACCGCGCCGCCGGAACCACCTGCCCGATTGGATTCCAGCACCGATTGCGAGAGAGAGAACACGATCTGCCCTGCGTGGACGGCCCCTCCGTCTTCTTCCGCCCGGTTGTCGACAAACGAAAGAGCCTCGCCGTCCTCCCAGGAAGATCCGTCGAGGAGCGCAAGGGCGCCGCCGCTTTCACCCGCCGTGTTCCCCTCGAACTCCGACTCGGAAAGCCGCAAGGTGCCACTCGCCTCCACCGCCCCGCCACGCCCGGACGCCATGTTGCTCGAAAAAGTGCACCCGGTCAGATCGAGGAGACCGGCGCTCGCTATGGCGCCACCGTTGCCCTCTCCGGCATGGTTCCCGGTAAGAACGCTGTTGCTCAAGACAACCTCGCCGCTCGACCCGATGGCACCGCCGCTCGAGGCGAGATTGTTGGCAAACGTGGCCCGGTCGAATGCGACCCGTGCCCCGCTCCCCACCACCAGTGCCCCACCCTGGCCGCCGGCCTCGTTGCTGTCGAACAGGACCGCCCCGTCGGAGGACCCGGCTGTCAGCGCGCCGCTGGCGAGGTATACGCCGCCTGCGTCCCCGGAGGAGTGGTTTTCCCGGACGGTCCATTCGGTACGGTCGAGGACGAAATCGCTCCGGTTGGCGTAGAGTGCGCCACCTTGACAGCGTGCGTCGCCTGTGCAGGCAATGACGTTGGAGCTGATCTCGAGGACGGCGTCCGTGAGTTCCAGGCGGGCGTCGGCGAGATAGAGGCCTCCGCCCGAGGTGTTGTAGGTGTCGGTTTGATAATGATTCGACCTCACTTCCATCCTGACGCTGTGACCCCGGATCGTACCTCCGTTGACGTGGATTCCGACCCCACGCCCGTCGTAGGGGAAGCAGGTCCCATCGTCCATTCCGATGGTGTTGCCGGCAACCTGCAGAGTGGTGCCGGTTTCGAGGGTGACCGTGGCAGCGCCCACGTAGAGACCGCCGCCGTAGCACATGAGTGCACGGTTGCCCAGATCCGCCTGCTCGTCAAATGCGCCGACCACCGTGTTTGACAGCGTGGGGCCGGGCGCGTCGGGGTCGTCGCAGTCACCAACGAAGATCCCTCCGCCTGCGTCGGCGATGTTTCCCACAACCACGTTCCCCTCGAGGGTCGGTGCGGCACAGTGTTCGATCCGGATACCGCCTCCGCAGTCGGTCATGGGGCACGAGTCGCCGGGGCCACCGGTTCCGCCGGTGATGGTGAAGCCCACCAGGGCGACGTCAGCTTGAATGCCAGGACCCGAGAAGGTGACCACGCTGCCCGATTCGTCCTGAGCGAGCGTGATCGTGGTCACATCCGGCCCACCGCTTGCCACGATGCGCAGAGGCTGGTTCAGAGGTGTAAGATCCAGGCGGCCCGGATAGGTACCCGGGTGGACCACGATCGCGGAGCAGTCCACGCGGCCCTCCAGCAAGTCCGTGAGCGCGTCCTGTATCCGGGTGTAGGGACCCGTGCTCGAGTCCACCACGCAGGGACAGTCGCCGTCTTCATCCAGTGCACCGTCACAGTCGTTGTCGAAACCATCACAGGATTCGTCGGCGCCGGGATAGACGGTGGGATTCCCGTCGTCACAGTCCCCCTCGTCCGCGCCCACGCCGTCGCCGTCGTAGTCGGCGCAGTCGTAAACCCCGTCTCCGTCCAGGTCCACGTCGTCGACCACTCCGTTGCAGTCGTCATCGAGATGGTTGCAGATTTCCTCCGGCGTTGGCCCGCACAGACCGCAGGCGTTGATCAGACCCTCGTCGATCTCGCCGTCGCAATCGTTGTCGAGCGGGCCGGTGTCGGAGTCATCGCAAACCTCCTCGGCTGCCGGGTTGACGTCGGCCCGAGTGTCGTCACAATCGCCGCCTTCCAGAATGAACTTCTCGGGCTGTGCGCAAGCCACCACCGCCTGGTCTTCGTTTCCAAACCCGTCCCCATCCATGTCGGGGTACCAGGTCAGAGGCTTGCCACCCTTGTCCACCCATCCGTCGCAGTTGTTGTCCAGGCCGTCTCCACACACTTCGTCCGCTCCAGGATTGACCGTAGGATCCTGGTCGTCGCAGTCCTGGGGAGGAAAGAATCCATCCTGGTCTCCGTCCTCGACAGGGCTGTCGTCGTCGCCGGGTGGAGTGGGACTCCAGTCATCATCTCCTGTCGGGGTGTTTTCCGGGGAGAGATCGTCGTCTCCCACAGCTGGCGTCTCGAAGGTGGTGTCGTCGTCGCCGGGCGGAGTTTGCTCGAGCGAGGCGTCGTCGTCGTCTCCAGGCGAAGTGTCGTCGTCCCCCACGGTCGGGGTTGCGACCGTGTCCGGCGTCGCGGTCACGCGGCTTGCGTCGTCGTCGCCACCGCAAGAAACGGAGGAAACGACCAGGACGAGAAAGATGGCTGCGAGCGTGAGTGCTCGAGGCTCCGGGTTGTGAATCATGGCCTCCTCCCTGGTTGCTCGGTACGGGGGTATGATGCCATCGATTTGCAGGAAGAGGCCACGACAATTCCTCCGAGATACCAGAGGATGACCGGGGACTGAGCCGTGTTCCTGGAATCGTGGAAGCGGTCAGGCAACGGTGGAAGGGTGGGCGGAGGGCCGGGGTGGCGTCTGCAGGCAAGGTCACGGGGTTTGTGGAATCGTTGCTCGCAGCACGAGTTCGGCGCCCACCACCACCTCAACCTCTGCCGTGCCTGGGGGAGCGACAAAGGTTTCGCCGGTGGCCTCGAGCAAAATCCGCCCGGACCGATCGTAGGCGGTCCACTGGCGGAGCGGTGCACCCTCGTCCCATCCAGTGGCCGGCGCAGTCCACCGGGACCCGTCGAATGCCAGCCGGGCGGCGAGCTTGGGGAGGTCGTCGTAGCTCGGAATTGCGCCGGCGGTGCGGTAGTAGGCGTCGTCGAGCGCGCCGTAGCGCCAATCGCAATGCACGAACGTGTCATACACCTGGATGAAGTCGGCGCCCGCGCTCCGACAGGCGCTGGCGATACCGCTGAGTGAGCTGTCCGGGGAGGCCATGTCGAATGCGTCGCCGTACATGTGCCTCGAGCAGGTGGCGCCACCCACGGATGCGTTGTAGGCCGGGCTTCGATACCCGGAGTTGATGTAAAGGACGCCTACGATGTCACGCACGTCTTGCAGGCTCTCCACCGCGTGGACCTGAAGCACAGCGTACTGGCCCTTCCACTCCTGGGCCAGTTCGCCCAGTTGGAAGTTCGGAGCCAGGTAGATCGAGGGGTCGGTGGTGGTCAAGTCGAGCAACGATTCCGGAGTCTGATAATTGCTCCCGTAGGACGCCTCGCAGGTGGAGGGGTATACGTAGTCGGCCGGTGGGGGAACCGGCATGGGGTCGAGTTGAAAACAGGTATCGTATCGCTCGTTGGCGCCCGGGTAGCACACGATGGCATCCTGGGTCGGGGGTTGCTGCTGACACTCCTCCGAGGTGAGTGCTCCAGCGGACACGGTCAGCACGAGTGCCAGGGACACGCGGGCCAGGCCGCGTTCTCGAGTCTTGGGGCTGGAACTGGGTGCGCGCATGGTTCCTCCTCGGTTGTTTCCGGGGCCGGGGTTGGCTCCGGTTTCCAGTCGACGGGTTTCGTGGCGGATGTCACCTGTCCGGATGGGCAGGTCCATCCATGATCATGATACCCGGGGGGAGCCGGGGGGACAAGGCGCTCCCCCGTACGGCGTACAACGGTCAGCGGGACACGTAGACCGGGTTGGACCAGATCCAGCGGTACTCCTGGCGGCCGAGCAGGCGTGCTTTGCCCAGCACGGGCTCCAGGTGTCGTGGTTGAATGAATATTTCCACGCGAAAGGCGCCTGGGCCGGGGACCTGTACGACCAACGTGCCACCCGCCTCGCCTCCGCTTGCGATGACTCGAGCGCCCCGTTCGTCGATCCAGAGGACCTCGGCCCGAACCGCTGCCTGGGCGGCCTGGTCCGACGTCCAGGTGGCGTAGGGGTCGTCCATGGACACCACGGGGAGGGTGACCCGGAGCTTGAGGTCCGGGCTGAAAGGTGCGTCGTCTCCCATCTCGTACACCTCGCCGGTCACGTCGTTCTGGGCGACCAGGTCGAAACCGGCGGGGAGTCCCAGAATGTCGAATGCAGCATAGAGACGGCCGGCTGCGACCGCCTCCTTGGCCTCGGCAACGCCGGGAGCTGCGGCCAGGAGGTGGTTTGAGAACCAGCGGAACATTCGGCGATAGCTGTCGAGCCGTTCTCCGTCGCCCAGCATGAGGGGGCCACCGGTTTCCAGGTAGGAGACCATGTTGGGCAACAACGGCTTGAGCCTCTGGCAAAGGGCGGCGAGGGGAGAGGATGGCTCACAGTAGGGATCCAGGGTGACGTTCTGGTGTACATCGGTCCCGATGACGCCGGCCATGTGCGCCGTTGCCAGGGCATCGTTCCATTTCGTTACCGGCGCGTCCGAGGCGTAGGGAATCATCATCAAGGCGACCAGGTCGTAATCCCTGGGGCTGCCCGGTCCGGTCCCCATCCAGGTCTCGAGATGGAGAATCTGGAGCGGATGGTGCACGAGCATCCATTCGAAATTGGCGTGGGCATTGTAGAGTTCGACCCCGTCGATCCCGAGGGCCACCATGCGGTCGGCAGAGACCTCATCAGCCTCGGCATGAGCGAGCAGAGCCACGCCGCCGGCGTCGTGAACTTGGGCCACAGCTTCCTGCCCTTGGGCCAGGTCATCACTGTCCTCGAATCCCACCGAGTAGAACGCCGGGTCGGCCAGGTGCGCCTCGAGGCCAATCGGCATGTTGTGGTCCCCTTCTGCGCCGTTGGTGATCCAGACCTTCCAGGTGCTGGTCCCGTCGCTGCACGTGATTTCGTTGGCGAGGATGCCCTGTGCCGAGTAGAGGAGTCGGTCGCCCTGGTCCGGGTCGTACAGGACGAGGGCTTCCATGGGGTAATCCCGCATGTAGGAGGGATGATCCGTGAAAAAGATGAAGTGGTGCCGGGACGCGCAAGCGCCGGCCCGGAGTTCCGCAAGGCATTCCGGGTTGGGCGAACCGTCTGGGAGGAGGCCATCGTCGTCGCATGCGTCGTGGGAGTAAGGCGTGTGTGCGTGAATCACGCCGTGGAGGAGCGTCCAGCCCCGGTCGGCAGGGGAGGCCTGTGCGCCGGTCGGAGCGGCCGTCATGGCGATCAGCCAGCCTGAGATCCAGGTCAGCAGGGTTGCTCGAGACCGGGGGCGTGGGAGACCAGGGGGCGTGATGTCCTGTCGTCTCATGGAACAGACCTCCTCTTGGGAACGGCCGGCCTGGGACCGCCTTTTCGTGAAACATGAGCCTTCGATCGGGTGATAGCTGATGTCGACGCCAATGTCATGTGAATCTCCCCGAACGGGGCTGCCGATGCGCCGGAGGAGCAAGAACCCGCCGTGTCGAGCGTGTCAAAACTCGAGTAGGTACCCGGAGAGGCCGTAGCAAAAAACAGGGGGGCCGGGTCGCGGCGAATCGAGAGGGCGTTGGCACTCGTTCCAGGCACCGGCCTGGGCGACTGAATGGTCGGGCAAGCCATGGGAAATCGTTACTTGATCGTATCGGACCTTCATCTGTGTGACGTGGAAGACCATCCCGACGGGTGGATGTATCACAAGGCCTCGAAGTATCTGTTCGACGAATCGTTCGCCAGCCTGCTTGCAGACTTCACCGAGAAGGAGCGGAACGCCGGCCGGCTGACGCTGATTCTGAATGGAGACATCTTCGACTTCGACCTGGTGCGGGCGGTCCCGGACGCGCCGCCATGGCCGGTCAGCCGGGCGGAGCGGAAAAGGGGACTGGACGCGACGGAAGAAAAGTCGGTATGGAAACTGGAGCGCATTCTGTCGCACCATCCCCGGTTCGTGCAGGCCCTGGTGGACTTCCTTTGCGATGGGCACCGTGTGGTGTACGTGATGGGCAATCATGATCGGGAGTTCCACTTCCCTGCCGTGGAGCGCGCCTTCCGATCGTGGCTGCGCGCTGTCGCCCAGGATTCAGGAGAATGTTTCCCGGATGACGCGATCGTGGTCGAGCCCTGGTTTTTTGTGGAACCGGGAGAGATCTATGTGGAGCACGGCCATCAGTATGACGCCTACACCACGTTCCGTTACCTCCTCTCCCCCACAGTGCGGATGAACGGGCGGGAGGTGCTCGCCCTGCCCATGGGCAATCTGGCCAACCGCTACTTGATGACCCGCATGGGCTTTTTCAACCCGCATGCGTCGGACTATGCCCTGACATTGTTTCGGTACGTGGAACACTGGATCAAGTACTATGCTTTCTCTCGAAGAAGCCTGGCCCTCACCTGGCTGTTTGGAAGCCTCGCCGTGGTCTATCGCTCCATCATGGTGACCCGACACCAGCTCGCCCACCCCCCCAGCGTCGGGCGGTACCTCAGCATGGTCGCACGCCGGTACGGGTTGGACCCGGCCACCTTGAGAGCCCTCCATCGGCTCCAACAGCCTCCCATCACCAGCCGCCTGTTCCGGCTCCTGCGGGAACTCTGGATCGATCGCCTCATCGCGGTGGCCATCCTCGCCGCTGGAACTCTGGCATTGTGGGCCGGCGACGCGCCGGCCTGGGTCAAGGTGATCGCGCCGCTGCTCCTCGGACCGGCTTTCCTCCTCGGGTACGAGAAACTGGCAGACGGGGAGACCATCTTCAGCATCGAGGAGCGGCTCCCACGGGTCGCCAGAAAAATCAGTCGGCTGGTCCCGGTCCGGGTCGTCTGCTTCGGCCACTCCCACGTGCCGCGCATGCTCCCGCTGTCCCGGGATGTGACCTTTATCGACAGCGGGGCCTGGGCCCCCATCACGCGCAAGCACAGCCTCGGCCAGCTCGAGCACGGTTACCGCGACTACGCTCGTATCGCCTTCGACAATGGCGAACCGTCCATCGTGTTCGACTCCTGGCTCGAAGACCCTCGCTCCGCCTGGAAAGCACGAGAGGCGGCGCGGGAGGCGTTCGGACAGGCCGCGCCGGACCGCACGAATCAGGAGCCTGCGCGCGATTTCTGGTGGATCCCCTCTCATCTCTGGGAGCCTGCGCCTTCGCCCATCACAGGGGTGGCCGGCCCGTTGCCCTCGGGCAAGAGCGAAACGAGCGCTCCGGGAGACCTGGCAGTCGGGGCCACTGCGCACCGAACCTCCGGACCTCAGATGGCTCGAGCCGCGGAGCCGCGCAACGGTGGAAAGGAGACATCACAAGGCGCCGATCCCTGGTGGACGCCGGCAACCTGGCTCGACAACGGCCGTGCCGGGGCACTCCGGTCAGGAGAAAACAACCTTCCCCCCTCGGTGAAAACGGCCGAGTGGGACGTGCTCCTCTCCGGCGCAGCCTGAACCCGGTTCCCTCCTGGTCGAACTTGCGGCGCAGGCTCGAGAAAGCGACACTCGAGAAAGCTTGACGAGATCCCGGTCAAACCAGCTTCAGCCGGCCGTTCACCACGCGCCACCCGCGACGATCTGTGAGGCGGTCTTCCGACAGGCGGAGCGCCAGGTCCCGTCCCCAATCGCGCACAACTTCCACCGCCTCGTCTCCGATACCAAACGGGGGAAATCGCGCCATCCAGTGTCCGGGGGGCGGCGCACGATCTTCCATCAAGCGGTAGTAGGTCGTCGCCATGTTGGCCGGTTCCGAAACCTGGTCTTGCACGATCAGACTGTCTATCAACCGACCACCAGACGCATGGATCCGGTCTCGAGCGATCTTGAGCGCGCGCTCCCACCGGTTTCGGCAAGTGACCAGGGCCACCACGGGCCGGCCGCGGAATACCGAGGCTGCGTCGCTGTGGAGGAAACTATTCACCGGGATCGATGGCGCCAGGTACCAGGGTTGAAACCCCAGCAGAATACAGTCGGGGTCGGTTCCGGACAGATCGAGGGGGCGAAGCGGTTGTGTCAACGTCCTTCCCGCCCAGGTCTTGGCCCAGTCCAGGTAGAATCGAACCGGGTCGAATGGGAGTTCCCACTCGGTCACAGGCTCGATCCGCCGCTTCTCCACCTGGTGGCCCTCCTCCTCGAGGCGAGGAAGCACCGCATCGAGTACTCGATCCATCTGCCCGGTCAACGAGTAGTAGAGAACCAGAATACGCTTGGCCGTCGCCATGGGTCACGCTCCAGGTCGCAAGGTGCCAGGCACCGGGCGCCCATTCGCGCGGTGCCATATTGACAGTGTGGGGTCGAGGCGAGGCGAGTCCGGTCGGCATGGTAGCCCGCCGACACGGGGTGCGTCAAGGGAGCAGCCCCGCAGCAGCCCCGGATGCCGCCCAGGAAACGCCAGGTGACCGCTTCATCGGGGCCTGGAGCGTGCTCGAGACGCCTTGGTCCGTGCCGGGGCCTCTGATTGACATCCTCACCCCGGGTTGATATCGTCCTCCGTGGGACCGGGCGTCCGAGGTGGGACCGCCTGGCGGAACCCGGGTGATGCAAGCTGTTTCACACACAATCGAGGACCGACACAATGGCCCCGCCCTCTTTGCAACATGAGGCCACCGCGGCTCATCTCATGACGGTACGAGCGACCAAGGGACCATCTCCTCGAAGGGGGGCCCTCCTGGTGTTGTGCTGGTCCGCTGCTTGCCTGGTCCTGGTTCGACCCGACGCGGTTGCACGCCCGGTGACGTGGCGTGTGGGCGTGGGGGCTCCCGAGGTGGGGTTCCTGTGGAACGCCGGTCGCAACGCGCGTGTCGCCTCGGACTCGAGCCTTTCGGAAGCAGCGTGGGCCTATCTCGAGGCCCATGTGCAACAGGCGCACCTGCCGCGACGGACGTTGGCGTCCGTGCGTCTGTCGCGCATGCACGATGTGGGCCGTGGGGGGGTCGTGGCGGTGTTCGAGAGGCGGGTGGGACCGGTTCCGGTCATTCGTGAACGCGTGAGCGTGTTGATGACGCGGGATGGTGCGCTGGTGGCCGTATCAGGGGGATTCTCGGCTCTGGAACCGCCGAGAACCGTGAGCAGAACCGGGGGGCAGGCCCGGTTCGACCGGTCGCTCCTGGTGCATGGGCTCCCTTCCCTGTTCGGGGCGAGTTCCCGGGATTCCTCCTCGAGTCCTCTCGAAGCCTGGTTCGGGGCTTCATCGGTGAAACGCGCCTTGAGTGCTGCGTTCCGACGTGTCGTAGGGGGGTCCGTGCCTGCGTCGGCGTGGCGGGACTTGCGGCGTCCTCGAGCTGGGTATGCCGATTTCGACCTGGACCCTGCGAGGGTGGAATCACACCTTGCGGCTGCGCTCGCCCGGCCCGCCCGGGTGGGTCCGGTCTATGTGCCGGGTCTGGAAGTGCTCGTCCCGGCGCTTTACGTGGAAATCGACCAACTGGAGCCTGGAGGAACCGCGGCTCGACTGCACGCTGTCCTGGTGGACGCCGAATCCGGGAATGTGCTCGACCAGTGGAGCCTGACCGACGACAGCGCCTATGCCTACCGGGTCTGGGGGGCCACGACCGGAGGTTTCAAACCTGCGGACGGTCCCACCGAGGACTATGCGCCGCATCCGACCGGCGCCGATGACGGCAGTATCCCGGCGTTCGTGGACCCGGTGGTTGTGGAGGTCAAGGGGCTGAACAACGGCCCGGGCGGCGGCTCCGATCCCTGGTTGCCCGACGACGCCGTCGAGACCGTGGGGAACAACGTGGACGCCTACGTGGACCACTTCGCGCCGGACGGGCTGAGTGACGGGGATTTCCGGGCTTCCTTGTCGGCACCCCACGCATTCGACCGCGTGTACGATACCGCGCTCGAGCCTTACGACAGCGACGACCAGGCCATGGCAGCGGTGGCGCAGCTTTTCTTCACCACCAACTGGCTCCATGACTGGTACTACGATTCCGGATTCGACGAGGCCGCAGGGAACGCCCAGGCGGACAACTACGGAAGAGGCGGCATCGAGGGGGACCCGCTGCGCGCCGAGGCCCAGGACAGCCTGTTCGACCCGAACTACCGCAACAACGCCAACATGAGCACCCCGGCCGATGGGGCTTCCCCCCGCATGCAGATGTTTGTCTGGTCGGCTCGAGTGGACGCTTCTGTGCTGGTCGACCCCGGTGCCGTCTCCCTCGAGACAGGCACGGCGAACTTCGGCCCGGATACATTCCAGCTCTCCCGTCGGGTGGTCCTGGTCGACGATGGAGATGACGTGCCCCTCGATGGGTGCGCCCCGGGACCTGACTGGGTTTCCCGGGTCGACGACCTCATCGTCCTGGTAGAACGCGGCGGCTGCTCGTTCCAGGACAAGGCCATCAACGCCCAGGATGCCGGCGCGGCAGGCCTCCTCATCATGAACGACATGCCCGGAGACCCTCCGCCGCAAATGGGCGACGTGGACCCCTCCCTGGTCGTGAACATCCCCATCCTCTCCATTACCTACGAAGATGGAGCCTGGCTCGAGGCGCGACTCGAGGCAGCAAGCGCCTGGGCGGAAATGTATCGCGAAACCGGTCCCGAACGAGATGGGAGTATCGACAACTCGGTCGTGGCCCACGAATTCGGGCACTACCTCATGCGAAGACTTGCACCCTGGTGTAGCACCAAACAGTGCGATGCGCTCGGGGAGGGTTGGAGTGATTTCGTGGCGCTTCACCTCACTTATGAACAGGGTGACGACCGGTATGGGACCTATGCCAACGCCTACTATGCCAAGGGCGCCGACGACAGCGCTCCCTATTTCGGCACCCGGCGCGTCCCCTATTCCATCGATTTCACCCGAAACGACCTTACATTTCGGCATATTCAGGACGGAGAACCGCTCCCGGACGACATCTCGATACGCGACAATGGTGTCTCAAATTCCGAGTCGCACAATGCCGGAGAGATCTGGGCCACCATGATGTGGGAGGCCTACATGGCCTTCATGGGGATCACCGAGACGCCCGACTCCACCTTCACCTTCGAAGATGCGCGGCGACTCATGAGTGACATGGTCGTCACCGCATTCACCCTGGCCCCCCCGGACGCCACGTTCACCGAAATGCGGGACGCCGTGCTGGCCTCCGCGCTCGCGATTGAACCAACGGTGTTTCAGACCTTTGCCGAGGCTTTTGCGCGTCGAGGCGCCGGTTCGTGTGCCGAATCGCCTCCCCGGTATTCCCAGGACCTCGTGGGCGTGGTCGAAAGCCATGTACTCGCTCCGAACATTCAGATCATCGATCTCACCATTGACGACAGCACCGGGTCGTGCGACCAGGACGGCGTGCCCGACGCCGGGGAGGCGGGATTCCTTACCGTGCGCCTGGTCAACGATGGAGCCGAGGCGGCCGAAGACGCCGTCCTCATGTTCAACCCTTCCTCGAATGCCCTGGAACTCCCGGCGGAACC
This sequence comes from uncultured Gammaproteobacteria bacterium, assembly GCA_964418585.1. GTDB lineage: Bacteria > Myxococcota_A > UBA796 > JAJRTE01 > JAJRTE01 > JAJRTE01. The sequence goes on from CAYQMG010000145.1 coordinate 16,134, forward strand.
CCAGCGATTGCCGCAGATCGGGCCGTTGCAGGCTGCCGATTTCGTGGTGCCGGTGACCGTGGACCCAACCCTCACCGACATTACCTGGGTGACGATAACCCTCGTCGTGTCCAGTCTCGATGCCTGCAATCAGGGCACTGATGCCACGTTCGACCTCACGCTCAACCTGGATGAACTCCCAGGGGCGTCCACGGTGGAAACCGTCGAGGGCACCGATCCGCCCTGGGACCAGGCGGACAAATTGGGGGGCTTCACCGTCTGGTCTCAGGAAATCGAGGCGCAAAACCACTACTACCACGCGGTCGACCCTCCCAGCCTTTCGGACGCCTGGCTCCAGTCTCCGCCCTTGCTGGTGTCGGAAGACCAGGCATTCGTCGTCACATTTCGCCACCGCTTTGCTTTCGAGGCGAGTTGGTACGACTCCTCCTACGTTTACTGGGATGGCGGCGTCGTGGAAATCAGCAATGACGGCAAGTCCTGGACCGACGTGGCCGAGCTGGTGAGCCCTGGCTACACGGGGGTGCTCAGCAACCTGGCGGGAAACCCTCTTTCCGACCGTCCAGCGTACGCCGACCAGAGCGAAGGATGGCCTGACTGGCAGACGGTGACCCTCGACTTCGGGGACGCATTCGCCGGACAAACCGTTCAGATTCGGTTCCGCGTGGGCGCCGATGAGGCCGTCGGTGCCTACGGTTGGGACATCGACGACATCTCGTTTTCCGGAATCCTCAACAGCCCCTTCTCCGCCGTCGTGCCGGACTCCCCGGCGTTCATCTCCTATTATCAGGACACAGACGGGGACGGGTTCGGTGTCGACTCCGTCACCTCCGAACGCTGCTATCCTCCCCCGGGCTTCGCGCTCGCCTCCGGTGATTGCGATGACACCGACGCCGACACCTATCCAGGAGCCGTGGAAATCTGTGACGGCAAGGACAATGATTGCGATTGCGAGGGGGTCTCCCCTCCGTGTACTCCCCTGGTGGACGAGAACGCCGTCGACGCGACCCTCTACTTTCAGGACCTCGACGGGGACGGGTTCGGCTCAGGATCCGGAACCTCGGCGTGTGCACCACCGGACGGCACGTCGGACAACGACCTGGACTGCGATGATACCCGCTCGGACATCTACCCCGGTGCGGACGAGCAGCCAGGGGATGGGATCGATCACGATTGCGACGGCATTGCGCCAAGCCCCTCCCCAAGCCCGACGGCGACGCCTGCCCCGGTGGGAGAGAGTCCCACGCCTGAGGCGGAGACGGCGACGCCGGCCCCGGTGGGAGAGAGTCCCACGCCTGTGGCGGAGACAGCGACGCCGGCCCCGGTGGGAGAGAGTCCCACGCCTGAGGCGGAGACGGCGACGCCGGCCTCGACGGGAGAGAGTCCCACGCCTGAGGCGGAGACAGCGACGCCAGCCCCGGTGGGAGAGAGTCCCACGCCTGAGGCGGAGACAGCGACGCCGGCCCCGGTGGGAGAGAGTCCCACGCCTGAGGCGGAGACGGCGACGCCGGCCCCGGTGGGAGAGAGTCCCACGCCTGAGGTGGAGACGGCGACGCCGGCCTCGACGGGAGAGAGTCCCACGCCTGAGGTGGAGACGGCGACGCCGGCCTCGACGGGAGAGAGTCCCACGCCTGTGGACGAGACGCCGAGTCCCTTGCCCGCTTCGGAGACTCCCGAGGGGGACATCAGTGGGTGTGCGTGTGTGCAGGGTGCAGGCGATTCTCGAGGTGGCGCCGGGGTAGTGGGCTGGCTTCTGATCTCGTGGAGTCTGGGTCCGGGGCGGCGAAGGGGTCGGTGGAGGCGACGTGGCGAGTGGGCATCCCGGTGAAGGGCCGGGTTGTGGGTCAGTCGTTTTTGGGCGGGTCCTGGCGCCTTCGGTGGAGTTCGAGCCAGTAGAACGCTGCGACGACCAGGGAGTGGCGGATGATGCCACTGGCGACGAGTTGCTCGAGGTCAGACGCCAGGACGGAGACGACCTCGATTTCCTCTGTACCATCCAGATGTTGCGGCCCCTGGTACTCGAGATCCTCGGCGAGGAAGGTATAGCACCGATTGCCCTGGATGGCCGGATTGGGGTGAACGAAGCCGAGTTCCGTCCATCGTCCTGCGGAGAAGCCGGTTTCTTCGAGCAGCTCCCTGGCTGCGGCGGCGCCGGGAGCTTCCCCGTGTTCGATGACGCCTCCTGGTATCTCGAGGGTGATATCTCGCGTGCCGTGTCGGTACTGGCGGACCAGGATGACCCGACCATCAGGCGCCAGAGGGATGACGTTCACCCAATCCTCGCCGTGCAGGACGAAGAAGTCGTGGGATCGTCCTGTTCTGGGCGAGCGGCGTTGGACCTTCTTGACCGAAAAGACCCGGCAGTCGGCCACGGTGATTTCATCCAGTGGTTCCCACGGCAGGACCGGCGAGCCACCGACGGGGACCACCAAGTCCCGCGCGGCGTGGGGCGGTTCCGGGCGTTCAGGCCGGGACCGAGGAGGGGTGAAAGCCGCCAGGGGGGAGTCGTTTGAACGTCCTTCGTGGTCCACGTCCTGCTCCTGTGTCGCACATCGGGGGCACTCGAGGCGGAGGTCCTGTCCCGAACGTGGGTATCCCTTCGACTCCGGTCGTGGTGACCCAGACGTTGTCACGCCGGCTGGCGAGGCTCAGGTCGCATATTTGATGGCAAGCACTTCCATGATGCGGTAGGCGAGCCCTTCGTCGATTCCCAGAACTTGCTGCATCGCGTCCAGGAGCACATTCTCCTGCTCGTGGACATGGCGGGTGGACAGAGCCACGTCGGCTGCGACCAGGTAGCACTTCTTTCGCGCCGCCTCGGAGCGGATCCCGGCCAGGGCCTCGACAGCGTCGATGGCGGACTCGTACCGGTTGGCCAGCTCGATACCCCGGGCGATGAGTGCGTCCGCATCCTTGCCCTTGAAATCGGGCAGCAAGTCTATCATGCCGGCGATCGAGGAGAGTTCGTTCTTCTCGAACCGTCCGTCTGCACCAGCAATGAGTATCATGGCAAGCACCATGAGTTGTTCATCTGAAGGGTTCAACAGGTCCTCGCCATCGGGGGGCAGTGTCGAGTCTTCCATGATCGATCCTCTGCTGGGGTTGATTCGCGCTCCTATTCTAGTTCGAACCCGGCAGCACTGCCAGTGAATCCGCTCATCGCGTTTGCACCTTCGCAGGTCGGCCTACTCGAGCCGAGTTGCTTCAAACACGCCGTTCGGTTGCTGGATTGTCAGGTTTTCGGCCACCCCTTCACCCGGGTCGGAGAAGCGGACCCGGAACCCGTTGAGCTTCTTGAAATCGAACCAACCTCCCACCGCAGGAACGAGTTCGTACACCGGCTGACCAGGGAGTACCAGGAACAGGGTCTTACCCTTGAGCGTGACCGTGAGTGTCTGTGGGCCGAGCATGTATCGTCCAGTGAGTCGGCGGAGGAACGCGGGATCCGACAACCTGGCATCGGGCATGCGCTGGAACACGATGGCCGACACCTGCGGCTCCATGGGCAGAGAAGCCGATACAATGTCCCCATCCAGGTTCGTGTGGAACTGAAGCTTCATCCCCTTGAACGTGGGGTCGTCTGCGGGCAATCCGTTGAACACGTCGTAGTGCCAGTGTTCGAAGGGCGTCTCGATATGGTTGTAGGTGACCAGGAGGCGTTTCCCGTCTCGAGCCACTGTGAGCCGTCCATAGCCGGGATGGAAGTAGACGCCGGCATAGTCATCCAGCTTGTGCGATGGTCGAGTTTTCTTGACCCGCACCCGCTCCTGCCGCTGCTCTGCTTCTTCCTGCACTTTCTCCCGTTTCTTTTCCCTTGAGAGCGCTTCCCCGTTCCAGTCTCTGCGCTGGGTGCCCAGAAGCCGTTCCATCAGGTGCAGGCTCATGAGGCGAGGCAAGGGTGACATGGCGTTGGACAGTACCACCAGGCCGATGTCGTCGTTGGGCAACAGGGTCACCTGCGACACGAATCCATCGATGCCTCCCGCGTGGGACAACCGCAGGTGACCACGAAAGCTGTCGACGAACCATCCCATCGCGTAGGCCGACGGACTGAACTCCGGATCGACCGGCAGGGCCGCCTGGGTCATTTGAGGCGTCATGATTTCATGCAGAGTCGATTGCGAAACAATCTGCTTGCCCTCATAGCGCCCCTCCGCCAGGAGCATGGTGAGCCAGTGTGACATTTCCGAGACGCTCGAGTTGATCGACCCGGCCGGCCCCATGTTTCCGACCTCCCGGAACGGAATGCGTTGGATCCGGTCGTCGACTTCCCGGTACGGCCAGGCGAAGTCGTCGTCCTTGGTCGACGCTGCGTCGGAAAAAGTCGTTCGTTTCATGCCCAGGGGGTCGAGGATCCGTGTTCGCACCGCGTGTTCCCATGTGTCGCCGGTGATCTCCTCCACGAGGAACCCTGCGGCCATGAACATCAAGTTGTTATACTGGAAGCGTTCCCTGAGTTGGGCGCTGGGTTCCAGGTATCGGAGGCGTTCAACCAGTTCCTTTCTGGACGGCTCCTGGTCGTTGTACCAGACCAGGTCGTGTCTGGGCAGTCCGGACCGGTGGGTCACCATGTCTCGAGGTGTCAATTGAGTGGTGGCGCCCGGGTCCTGGAGTTCGAACCATGGGATGTACGTTCGAACGGGCTCATCCCACGAGAGCTTGCCTTCGTCCACGAGTGTCCCCATGACGAACGTGGTGAACGCCTTGGTGCAGGATCCTATGGGGAGGAGTGTATCCGGGGTCATGGGGAGTTTCTCTTCCAGGTTGCGATATCCGAATCCCTGGGCATAGATCAGTTTCCCTTTTGCGACCACGGCGACAGCGACCCCCGGGACGTTCCACTGAGTGAGTGTTTTTTCGGCGAAGGCGTCGAATCCATCCAAGGCCTCGGTCAGCGGACTTTGGCCGTTGTCCGCTCGTTCCAGACGAAAAGGAAATACCTGTCCTGCCTGGGAAAATTTCCCGGTCAACGTTCTGGCGTCCGAGGAGAGCCGGCCCTGGAACGTGGGCGTTCCCGGCACACCCTGAATGGTGAACGAGACCGATGTGTCTTTCACGGATACGTTGATGAGGGGCAGGTCGGAGGCGCCCTGCGCCGGAATGCTGATATCCCCTTCCCACCGGCCGTCTTGCCCGGCTTTCAGGTCCACATCGATCTGGAGTGCCTTGCCCGGCAACTGGATTGCGCCTTCCCAGTGACCGGCTGCTCCAGAATCGGAATCGGCCAGGCCCTGCCAGGGCGTGAGCAGCAGTGTGAGCAGGAATGCAAGGAGGGGGGATCTGTCCAGGCGTCGTGTGGAGCGATGTTGCCGCATGAGTGTCACCTCAAATGTTGACGGGGATGATTCGCGCAATTGACAATCCGCGACCCAGGTGGGGGCGGTGTGAGAATCGCACCGGCGCGTGGAGGCCGAACCTACTTCGGCGGACGTGCCTCCTGGTTGTTGCGGAATTTCTTTGCGATGTGCATGAGCGCTTCCTGGTCCGACGGAGAAAGGTTGAATTTCGGCCCGGCATCGGAGACGAGGAGGCCTACCGGCCGGTCCGGAGATTCCTCGAGCTGGGTTGCGAGCCATTTGATCGCCCGGTTGAGTTCTTCCGAGTGTTGAACGACGGTGCGGGAAGCCATGGGTCCTCCAGGATGGGCGTGCCGTGTTCCATCGGTATTTCGTCCTCGGGAATCCTAGCCGAAACGCTGGCTCCGACGCAAGCGGGATTCTCTGGAATGCGCATGGAGGAGGCGCTTCATTTCGTTTGCTCCGACCCCGGATCACGCCGGCGCCACAACGCGAGTCCATCCCGGCGTGGCTCCTGGGGTTGGGACAGGTGGACCAGTACCCACCGGCCGTTGGACAGGGCGGCAAAGGAGCAGATTGGGCATTGCCAGTCCACGTAGCCGTGTTCACAGGCCCCGCCAGACTGGTCGAGGAGGGCGGCCACCCGGTTCTTCGGAAGTGTGTCGGCCGGGACAGGGGAAGGGAGGGGACGAATATGTCCCCATGGCACGTAGGTCGCCCGCGTGACCACCCATCGTCGGGCGCCTCTCCCCTCCTCTCCGGCGACGTATCGTCTGCAGTATATCGGGTCCACACCCAGCGTGCTCGGAGGCGCACCGTGTCTTGCCGGCAGCAGCGCCTCCTGAATCCCTGCACTCGAACAGTCCACCAGCATTTCGTCCGGGGGGACCTGTCGGCGAATCGCTGCAAGCATGTCGCCAAGCACCTGGGTTTCCGGATCGAGCTTTCGCGGTGTCCCGTCTTTCTGACGTGTCCCAAGCGGGACCACCAACCCCAGCGCGACCGTTGCCATGACCACCCGAGACAGCCTCGCAGGACACAACAATTCGACCACACCTGCCACAGCAACCGGCACGACCATGGCCATCGGGGCGGCAAACGGGACCACGTAACGCAGGGGGACGATCATCCAGAGCGCCATGGCGACAAGCACCAGGGCCGGTGGTCCGAACACCAGCAACCCCTCCAGCGTTCCTCGGCGCCCCCGTCCTCGAGGCAGCAAGGTCAAGGGTAGGGCGAGCAGCGTCCAGGTGGTGCCAAATGGAAAGATAGAGTCCAGAGAATGAACGTTGTGTCGCCCAAGCGCCCGAGCGCAGGGGCGAAGCACTCCAGCCAGGTTCGGCATTTCGTGTCGAGGCTCCCGGGCACAGGCTGCAGAAAGCTCTGGCTGGCCGGCATTCTGTATTTCCTCGAGGATCCCTGCCCGCTCCCTTGGATAGCGCTCGGACGCAGGTGCCTGCTTGCACAGTGCCAGATGAGCCTCGACGACCAGGCCGACCGCCCCACAGAGACCGAAGATTCCGACAAAGAGGAGTCGTCGGCTGGTGGATACCCCGTGGCTGCCCAACCACACCAGCAGGCCTACTCCAACAAAAATGGCCAGATTGCGTTCGTCCATGGCCCAGGCGAGGCCTGCCGAGATTCCAGCGGTTGCAACCCGAACGTATGTTGTCTTGCGCGCGCAGAGTGTTCCTGCAGCCAGGGTTGCGGCTACGAGGCCGGACATGACGGGGTATGCGCTAACCCAATTCGTTGTCGATGTAATGGGCTGAACCATCCCTGCGCTCAACGCAGCCAGTCCCCCCGCCCACGGATTGGCGAGCAGTCGAGCAGCGATACCGGTGCCGATCACCATGAGGGAGATACCGATGGAGGACAGCAGCACCGCTGCCGGCACGTAGCCGAGATACTCGCCAGCCCAGCCCAGGAGTCCTGGGTAGAGAGGGGACCGGTACTGTCCGAATCCGACGTCGATCCGGTGAACCACCATCCAGGCCCCCTGGAGATATTCTCTCCAGTCGAATCCGGTGGGAGGCACGTTCAGGCGAAAAGCGTCTCCTCCGGTAAGGACGAGTCCCAGACCGATCAGGATACCCAGAAAAAGGGGTGTTTCCCTGAGCCAACGTCGGCCCCGTTTCACAGAAGAGGGGGAGGCTCCCTGTGTTGTTCCGTCATCCTGTTTCTCGGGTCTCTGTTGCACCGGGTCGGGCGGGTTCTCCCGGTCGTGGCGGTGAGATTCGGCGAGAATCCATTGATGACGGTACCAGAACAGGCCACCCACAGCAGACAGGAAAGCCCAGTGTGTGATCGCCGCGGCGACCGGTATGGGAAAGGATCTGGGCAGGAAGCTGTAGAGCGTGTCGACAAGCCTCGAGTAGGCCAGCAGAGCCGCCACAGGCAGTGTGCCGGCGACAATACCGGCCAACGGAAGCCAGCGAGGTCGACGGCGCCTCGAGCCAATGTCGGACAGGTCGCGACGCGGAGTGGTTGACATGTTCCTTCCCGCTTGCACCGCCGCTGTTCAGGCCGAACCGGTCCCGTCTCCCCCGAAACTGGCGTGCTTCGGTATCGCCCGGCCGGTCATCACTTCCACCACAGAGTTCGATCCGAGAAGCGGGAGTATTGTATGACACGGGTTGGGAGGGGTGCAACACTCGTTTCTGGTGTCGGCCGGTTCAGGTGGAAGCCGGCGGCGCATGCGGATGGCCACTGTGACCCGTGCAGGAGGTCAAGTTGAATGTTCCTGGACCCTTTGCTGGACGAAGCAGGCCCGAAGGAGAATCGGCGCCCCGTTTTCCAGTGCTCCAGGAAGCGTTCCCGGGGAATCGGGTGTGAGGCGAGGGGCCATGACCCGCATTCGTCCTTGCCGATGCTCGATTTCGACCGGGAACGGGAAGGTTGCCCTTTTCCCTTCCCAGGTCCTGGATTCGGGCAGTGGGAATCCTGCCAAGGATGGTGTTGTTCCATCCTCACCCGGAAAAGCGCCTGGCAGGTGCGTGCAGTAGGTGGTCGAGGAGCGTGGCCCCGGCCGGCAGTCACGGATGGACGTGCATGGCTGTTCGAGGCAAAATGCACCACGTCCGGCCTGCCGGGAAGACGGTGTATGAACAGGCGGACAGCATGAGGACTCTGGAGGCCAGGGGGGGTAGGAGTCAGAGAATGTCCGAGCGACGATACTGGCTGTTCAAGAGTGAGCCTGGCGTGTACAGTTTCGAGGACTTGCTGGCGGAGGTGGACCAGACCACCTACTGGGAGGGGGTTCGGAATTACCAGGCCAGGAACTATCTCCGGGATGTGGTACAGGTTGGGGATGGCGTCCTTTTCTACCACAGTCGGATCAAGCCGCCGGCAGTGGTTGGGACAGCGGTGGTGGTCCGTGCAGGATATCCGGACGACTCGGCGTGGGAGCCTGGGAACCCGTATTTCGATTCCAGGAGCACACCGGAACGTCCGGTCTGGTTTCGGGTGGACATACGGGCCGACAAGGTGTTTCCTCGAGTCGTGCCGCTCGACGTGTTGAAGCGCACGCCCGGTCTGGAGCAGATGATGGTGACGCGGAGGGGGGCGCGGCTGTCCATCCAGCCGGTGAGCCCGTCAGAGTGGCAGATTGTGCTGGGACTTGGGGGTGTGGCGTGATCATCACGGCGAGGGGGGTGGCATGGAGCTGAAAGAGACCCGGCTTGGAGCGTTGCGGGAGTTTCTGGACAGGGACGTGGTCAAGGTCGTCCTGTCGATACTCATCATCGCGTCGGTGCTCCCGGAGCATGCACTGACCCGGTCGGTGTCTACCCAGTTATCACTGGTCTTTTTTTTCATTTTTGCGTTTGAGTTCGGGATCCGGGTGGCGGTCTTCTACCACGAGCGGCGGGTTCGGAAGGCTCGACGAGGCGAGGCATTGCTCCTGTTTCTCGACCTGGTTGCGACGCTGAGTTTCCTTCCCGTCGAGTACCTGTATCCACCAGCGAAATCACTCAAGACGCTCCGTTTGGTCCGCTTCATGCGGATGTTCCTGCTCATTCGCTACTGGGGGCCTGTCGCCAAGGAAGTCTGGGTCATCCTTCTGAAGCGCAAGTACCAGCTCATGTTTGTGGGCTCGATTGTGTTGATCCTCTCATTCGTGGGTGGGGCGCTGCTGTCCAACTTGCACGAAATTGAGGTCGATGGGGGATACCATTTGACCGGGGTGGCGGACGGATTCGACTACAACGAAGACGGGGTCATCGACGAACGAGATCGGAGTTTCTGGACCACGGTGTGGTGGGCGTTCCGCCAGCTCGAGGATCCCGGGAACCTGGTCACCGAGCCTCGAGTCGGTTTGCTCCTGGTGATATCGCTGCTGCTCACGATTGGTGGTGTGTTCATCGTTTCGTTTCTCATCGGTATTGGAACCAACGTGGTGGAGGAGTTGGTGAACGTCGCTCGAGGCCGTCCCATTGGGATGCGGGACCATTCTGCGCTGCTCAACCCGTCGCCGTCGGCTCACCTTTTGCTGAACGAACTTCAGCGGTACTACCACAAGCACCTTCGGAAAGCCCGGATTGCCGTGTTGGGTCGGGCCAAGGATCGGCCGGACTATCTGTTTCGTCCGGAACTGAGTCGGGTTCGGTACCGGTCGGGGAATCCAGGGGTGGTGCAGGATTTGCGTAAGGTGGACACGGAGCGAGCCAGCCGTGTCATCCTGTTGGGCGACCCGGAGGATCCTGACTCGGACGCGAGCATCATTTCCCAGATTTTGTCTGTGCGGCAGCTCAATCCTGATGGGACCATTCTTGCCGAGTTGTATGGGGATGGCAACCTGGGGGCGGCGCTTGAGGCCGGGGGAGGGAGGACCTATCCCATCTTGATGACCCGGTTTGCGAGTTTGCTGCTGAGCAACATTGTTCTGTATCCCGGTATCGAGCAGATGTATCGGGAGCTGCTCACATCGGCGGGGCAGGAGATTTACACGGTGATATTTGGGGAGAAGAGTGTCTGCGCGGTATCGTCTGGTGCTGTCCGTCCGGTGCGCTGGGGCGAACTGCTCAGCATTGCCTGCACCCGGTATGGTGTCGTTTTGCTGGGCTACATGACCTTGCCGGATGGGCCTGGACCAGCGACCGCTGCCGATCTTCGGCCGGTGCTGAACCCGCCGGCGGACCGGGTGGTTTCTTCCGATATCCAGGGACTCATCGGCCTGTCGACCGGGTTCGAGGAACTCAAGCGTCTGGGCGTCGACTATGCGACGGGCATGCTGTCACCTCCTGTCGAACTTCCTCCCATTGCGGGGAAGGTGCCCGAGTTGGTCCTGGGGCCGGACTCGTTCGGGATCGAGAAGATTCTCATCAGCAACTTTCGGGAAGGCCTGGTGGAGTTCGTGGAGCAACTCATCCTTTTTCTCAGGCGGCCGGAGATTCACATCATGACGGCCACCGAGGGGGAAGTCGAGGAAGTCATTGAGCAATTCCTGTCGCACACCATTCGGCGGGTCGCCCGTGGGCTGGTGGTCACCGGTCACTTCGAGCGGTCAGGAGACCGCATCACCTATCGGCTGGAAGGTTCGACCGAGTCACCGGTGGCCATTGAAGTGTTTCCCGGAGACATCCTGGATGAGCGGCAATACGTCGACGATTCGATGGGCCGGTTTCGTCTCAAGGACATCGACATGATCGTGTTCACACCCCGGTTCGGACACCGGGAGCCCGATGCCAGAACTGTGCTCGGCGTGCTCAAGGTCTGGGACATGCTCAAGCAGCGTCCGGACCTTTTCCGGGACAACTTCCGGATGGTGGCGGAGGTGAGCGACCCGGAAATCGGTGACCTGCTTGAGCAGCGTGCTGCCATGTGGTCCCCCTCGGGCGCCTCCACCCGGTCCTGCACGGTACTGTCCCGGGAGCGTGCCCGGAACGAGTACATGGCCCAGGCGATCTTTGTACCGGGCATCTCCAGTATCTACGAGCAACTGCTGAGTGAGACCGGGGAGGATATCTGTCGTCTCCTTTTCCCGGAAGATGTGGCGGGGACCGAGGAGACCGTTACCTTTCCCCAGTTGCTTCATCTCCTTTACCGGCGGGATGGACTCATCCTCATTGGCGTGGAACTCGTCGATCGAGCCAGTGGAGAGCGCACGTTCTACCTGAACCCGGGTCCGGACTCTTCGGCGCACGAGTTTTCACTTGGCGACGTGGTCTCGGTGTGCGCCGTGGGAGACACGCGCCGGTTGACAGGTCGGGCGAGGGAGGCGCGAGCATGACCGAAGCGCATGAGACGGAAATGAAAATGAGAGCTTGGGTGCTCGCACACAAGTTGATCTCCATGGCTCCCATCGTTCCTCCGAGAGAGCACGCTGACTTGCTGGTCGTGACTACCCAGGCGTTGTGTGACGCCATGGGACAACCTACCGGCGCCCGGCTCGAGGAAGTGCAGGCATTCGCCCGGGACGTGGTCGCCTTCATGAAGGGGTTCGGCATCTTCGTCTCCTGTGGGTGCGGCTACCTCTCACTCCGGGTCACGGGAGAGGAAACCGCGGCGCGTTTTCTCGAGGCCGATCGGGAACCGGTGGAGTACCGGCCCGGGGACCTGGATGCGTGTTTTCGGAAACACGTCCTCCTCGACTCGAGCGTCGAGGATACGTTGCCCCAGACGTGCGAGACAGGCAGGGTGCGGGAGACACTTCACAAGGTCTGATTGTGGTTGCCCCGCCTCAGCCTTGCTGAACCAGGCGAGGACACGAAAAACGGGAGGTGGACAATGCAGACGCGATGTCCCTGGTGTGAGTCGGATCCTCTGTACATCCGATACCATGACCAGGAATGGGGCGTGCCCTGCTTCGACGACCGGGTGCTTTTTGAATTCTTGGTACTGGAGGGCGCTCAGGCAGGTCTAAGCTGGCTCACCATCTTGAAGCGGCGCGAGGCATACCGAGAGCTTTTCGATGGTTTCGATCCGGAACGTGTTGCCCGCTACTCGGAGGAAAAGATCCAGGCATTGCTGGCGGACTCGAGGATCATTCGAAACAGGCTCAAGATTCGTTCTGCCGTGCACAATGCCCGGGCGTTTCTCGACGTTCAGGCGTCCCACGGCAGTTTTCATCGCTTCATCTGGGATTTCGTCGACGGCCGCCCCATCCAGAACGCCTGGGTTTCCCTGGAGGACATCCCGGCCAGCACACCACTTTCTGAAAAGATCAGCCGGGCGCTCAGGCACCGCGGCTTCTCGTTTGTGGGGCCTACCATCATCTATGCCCACATGCAGGCCACTGGAATGGTCAATGACCACCTCGTCGGCTGTTTCCGATACGAGGCAATCCGGGCGCTCGGCAGTTGAGAACGGCCGATGAGAGATTCTCTCGCTACCGCCGGCCCCCGGCAGGACCCCGGCCGTCTGTTCCGCCCCCATCGGGGTGATAGATGTACCCCTCTCCGCGGACCGAACGGAGATGAACCGGCCGACGTGGCTCGGGTTCCACCATTTTGCGCACCCGCATGACGAACGTGTCCACGGTGCGGGTCATGATGTCCGGTTCGTATCCCCAGACTTCCTGCAAGAGCGTCCGACGCGACACCAGGCGTCCGGGTCGAGCGGCAAAGTAGCGCATGAGGTCCAGCTCGATCCGCGTGATCTCTCTCGTTCCCCCGGGGCCGCTGCAGCGCATGGCCGCCGGGTCGACCGTGGCGGCGCCGAAAGGGAAGGTGGCCGCAGGAGACGGGTCGTTCCAGTGGGCCCGGCGGAGCAGTCCTGCGATACGAAGCATGAGTTCCTTGAGCACGAACGGTTTTACGAGATAGTCGTCGACCCCGCATTCGAGTCCGGCAATGCGGTCCTCGTCTGCCGACAGAGCGGTCAGCATGAGGATGGGCAATTTTGGGTCCTGCCGGCGAATGGTGCGGGCCACCTCGAAGCCGTCGATCCCAGGGAGCATCACATCGAGTACAACGATGTCGAACTCCTCCTCGTCCAGCCGCTCCAGCGCCTCCTCGCCGGTCGGTGCTATGTGGGTCTGGTATCCCTGGGCCGAGAAGTTGAATGCCAGGGTGTGCGCGATGTGGCTTTCATCCTCCACAAGCAGAATTCTCATCGTTGGATTCTCCTTCGCAGGGAACCTGGGGGAGGAGCACTTCGAATCGGGAACCCTTCCCTGGTCCCTCGCTGTACACCCGCACTCGACCATGGTGGAGCGTGACGATTCCCTTCACGATGTACAGCCCAAGGCCACTGCCGCGACGAGACATCGCCCGCCCTTCTTCCGCCCGGTAGAATAGATTGAAAACCTTTTTCAATTCCTTCTTGTTGATGCCAATCCCTTCGTCCTCCACCGACAGAATCGCCCAGGAACCGCAATCCGCCACCCCCAGGCGGATCACGCTGCCGGCAGGGGAGTAGCGTTCCGCGTTCTGAACCAGGTTCTCGAGCACGGTACGCAGGGCTTCCTTGTCTCCCAGGACCGAGCAGTAGTCCAGCTTGACGATTTCGATCCGGTGCGTTTCCTTCCGTGTGGCGCCTCGGCGTCCGGCCACGAAGGACTTCAAGAATCGGTCGAGCTGAACCAGTTCCCGACGCAGCGGTTGGCGGCCCCGTTGGAGCCTCGAGGCCTGAAGGATCCCTCCGATTTGCCGTGACAGGCGGCCGGTGTCTTCCAGCATGGCGTCGATGAATGCGCGCTGTTGCTCCGGGCTCAACTGGTGGTCCCGCAGGGTCTCCAGTGTCAAGGAGATCGAGGTGAGCGGCGTGCGGAGTTCGTGGCTCACATAGGAGAGGAAGTCGCGCATTTGCCGATTGATGATGGCCTGCTTCGCCAACATCAGGGTGAGAGCCACGGTCCCGGCGAAGATCAGACCCATCAGGACGATACCCACCACCAGGGGGGCCCAGGTGAGCAGGTCTTGAGTTCCTGCTCCGGTTTGGGCCGCCAACTCCCGGACTTGCCGGTAGCGCTCGAGAAAGAACAGGATCCAGTAGACCAGCCCGGCGGTCCAGGCCAGGTGGACGGCCACGATCATGGTGACAGGGTGCGTGACCCAGACCAGTGGGCGCCTCATGCATCCTCCTCCCCAGGGCTTTTACACTACTTTTACACGGGGCGATCCCCGGTGCCCACATAATAGTCTTCAGGTGCTTTTGTTCCAATAACCTTGCTGCATCGAGTGAACCGACATGTCGAAAACACCGCGTATCCTCCTTTCCTCCGTGTTCGGACCGTTTGGCGTCGATGACGACTACGGCCGCAAAGAGAACATCATGGAGCTGTTCCACAACCAGGTTACCCGGGAGCAGGGTCTGTTCTCGCTTCGGTACAACCACCAGAGCTTCGGGCTCTACCTCATCGCTGACAACCTCGAGGCAGACACGACGGTCCTGGACTTCCCCTCCGAGAAGCGGTTCGTCCGGGAGATACGAAAAGGGTACGACTACGTGGGAATCTCCTTCATCGTCCCCAATTTCGTCAAGGCTCGGCGCATGGCGGAACTCGTGCGGGAACATGCGCCCAGGACCAAGATCGTGTTGGGCGGGCATGGGACCGCGATCGCAGGCATCGAGCAGAAAATACCTTGCGACCACGTGTGTCGGGGAGAGGGGGTGCGCTTCATGCGCAGCCTCATCGGGGACGACGTGAATCGGCCGATCGCTCATCCGGTGATGCCTTCATCGTTCAACAATCACGTCCTTGGGATTCCTCGGCGCAACGAGGACGCGGTCCTGATGACCGGAGTGGGCTGCCCCAACGCATGCCGGTTTTGCTGCACGAGTCATTTCTTCAAGCGGGAGTATGTGCCGTTTCTCCGCACCGGTCGGGAGATCTATGATTTCTGCGAGCGAGCGGAGCGGGAGCACGGTTATCGGAGCTTTTTCGTCATGGACGAGAACTTCCTCAAGCACCGGGAGAGGGCCGAGGAGTTCATGCGCTTGCTCGAGGAGAACAGGAAGTACTACGTTCTCTCGATTTTCAGCTCCGCTGAAGCGGTGACCGAGGTCGGCGTGCCCTTCATGGCCAGGCTGGGTATCCGGTTCCTGTGGCTCGGCATGGAGGGGCGCAACAGTGAGTATGCCAAGAACCACGGCATCGATTTGCCCGCTCTGGTCCGAGAACTCCGGGAAAATGGGATCGTCGTTCTCGGCTCCATCATCCTGTTCAGCGAGCGGCACACCCGCGAAACGATCCAGGAGGACATCGACTTCGTGATCGACGCGGGACCAGACTTTATCCAGTTCATGCAGCTCGGCCCGCTCCCGGGTACCGCCCTCTACGAGGCCTACGAGCGTCAGGGGCGGATTCGGCACGACATTCCCTACGAGGAGTGGCACGGCCAGCACCGGATCTGGTTCGATCATCCCAATTTTACCGCCGAAGAGAGCGAGGTCTACTTGCGGAACGCTTTCCGCCAGGCATGGGATAGACTGGGAAGCTCACTCCTCCGCGTGTTTGAAACCACACTCATGGGGTACCACGCTTCCAAAAACACACAGGATCCTCGACTCCAGATGCGAAACGAGGACCTCAGACGGGCCTGCCTGGCCTACTATCCCTCACTCCCCGCCATCATCGACCATGCCCACAACCGCCTCGAGAAGGACTACGCGCAGTCCCTTCTGGCACGGTACCGCGACGCATTCGGCCCCATGACGTGGGCTCAGAAAGCGACCAGTGTGGCCGTGAAAGGAATCGCCAAGGTGGAAGCTGCACGGATCGCCGCCGGATTCGGCCTCCGGCAGCCGCGCACTCATGTCACCCGTTTCAGGCCGGGGCGGCGCGTGCGCCAGCCCGTGTCGGCCCAGGGCGTTGCTCCGAAGGCGGCTCGAGGTCTTGCTGCTGCCATGGTCATCGACCCGGGTGAGTAGACCTCCCGCGCATTTCCGTTTTCGTGGACCTGCCCGGGACTGTCCGATACAATGGCTCGCATGCAGTCCCGGTGCCGACATCTGTTCGAACACCACGGGGCCACGGGCCTCCTCATCCTGGTCGCGCTTGCTCTTCGTGCCTGGTTGTTCCAGACTCGGCCCGTCGGGTGGGACCCCAACGAGTACTGCTTCGCCGCGCATTTCGGCCTGATTCCTCACAGCCCATACCTCCTCTATGCAGCGGCAGGGTACCTGGTGGCCCGGCTGGTTCATCCCGCAACAGGTCTGGCGCTGCTCTCGCTCGTCTCCAACTTCCTGGCCGCCGCGGCGTTCGCTGGTGTCCTTGGCCGGCAAGGCCTTTCGAGCCGGAGCCGGTGGCTTGCCGTGGCTGCCTATCTTCTCCTCCCGGTGTCCCTCGAGGAGGCGGGAAAACAGGAGGTCTACGCCTTCCAGTCGATGTTCACCCTCGGCTCCCTCCATTTTCTTCTCTCAAACCGGCGACGTGATTACCGGCTTTCGGGTATTCTGTTCGGCCTCGCGTGCCTTGCGCACAACGGCACTGTCTTCCTGGCGCCTGCCTTTGCTTTCGTGGTGTGGACCCGGACGTACCGAGTCCCGGACCGCCCGGACTCGGATAAGCGTGCGTTGCTTCCTGCGGTCTTGCGGGAGCTGGTGCGATGGGGGCTGGCCGCGGGCTCGGTAGTCGCCGCCGGCTATGCCGCGCTGGGGGTGCGTTTGCTCTCCCTTTTCGGTCCCGCGCGCGCAGGAGCGCTTTTCGTGGCGCAGTTGCGCGGGGTTTCGCCGGTCCCCGGACAGGCCCGTCCTCGAGTGCCCTTGGTCGCCGCCCTCTTGC
Organism: uncultured Gammaproteobacteria bacterium; assembly: GCA_964418585.1. Taxonomy (GTDB): domain Bacteria; phylum Myxococcota_A; class UBA796; order JAJRTE01; family JAJRTE01; genus JAJRTE01. The sequence continues at coordinate 33,093 of CAYQMG010000145.1, forward strand.
GGGTGTGGGAGCATCTGTCGAGTCCCTACTCGCTGGGATGGAGCCTGCCGGTGGCCGGCGTTTTGGTCGCGCTCGCGATTTTTGGTAGGCGCCGAACACCGATGGGGATCTGGTTTCTTTGGGCCGCTCCGTACCTCGCCTACGAGACTGTGGTGGGGGGAACGCCGGACGTGGGGGCGCACCTCGTATACGTGCTTCCATTTGCCGCTGTGGTCGCTGCCGTGGGACTTGACGCACTGTTGTCTCGAGGGGAAGGGTGGGTTGCGGCAAGGAGGGGAGGAGGGCGCGTGGGCGCCGCGGTGGTTCCGGTGCTCAGGATATTGGCGTCAGGAATCCTGTTGGTGCCTGGTCTGCGTCTGGTCCTGGTCGCGGACCCGCCGACGTGGTGGGAGGCGCGGCAGGATGCCGGAGTGGACCTGGCGCGTTGGGTCGCGACGCATACCCCACGCGATGCGCTGCTCGTCGGGGAATCGGATCCGGTGGCGGCCATGAGCCTGGCGTGCCAGAGTGGGCGAGAGGTTGTGCAGACGCGCCCGCTCTGCGTGCGCGACCTGGGGGAAAAACAGGAAGAAGGATTCTGGATATTGAGCAGCCTGGAACCAGGCTCCGGCCTCATCTGTGCCTTTCTCGAGCCGCTCACGTCGGTCCGGATGGATGCCTTGCTCCGTTCAGGTCGATGGGTGTTCTCCCTGACTGCCGACCCGTTTGGCACGCAAGCAGGGAGCGGGGCGGACCTCGTTTCTGGCGCCGCCTACCGGTTGCACCCCTGTGCGGTGGCCGTCGAGGGAGCGGCGCGTCCTCTGTACCGCCTGGTCCCGCCTGGGGTTCGTGGGGCGGTTCGTTGTGAGCTCGAGCCGCGGGAACCGTAGCCGACTTGTCCTTGACTTCGGCCTGCCAATCCTGTCTAATCAATCGAACGAGTGCGTCCCCACCAGCCCGGTGGCGGATCCATGTTCCAACTCCTCCTGGGGTTCCAGACCCCTGGAAAATGAAAGGAGAGCCCCATGCAACAAGTGCTTTCTGGCAACCGAGGCCCGAGACACGTCTCGTGGCGGTTCCTGCTGGCCGTTTCTGCAGCCTTGTGGGTGACCGGAAACGCAGCGGCCGCCGACCGGGTGGTGCTGGCAGAAGCATTCGTGGACGACGGCTGACCGTACTGCCCTTACGCCGGTGCGGCGTTGGACACGTTGATGAACGACTATCCCAACGATTTTGTGGCCATCGAACTCCACATTGCGGACCGCTACCGTACCGAATGGACGGTGGAGCGGGCCGGTTTCTATGGAGTCGCCGGTACGCCCACGACCTGGTTCGACGGGGTCGAGGTTGCCGAGGGCGCTTTTACCAACGACCTGGCCATGACCAGGTGGTACTCGGGTATCCTGAGTGCGCAACTGGAATCGCCGACCTCGGTGAGCGTGGATCTGTCTGCGGTGGCGACCAGCGAGGATACCTTTGCCGTGACCGTGGATGTCGCGCTCGACCAGGATACGGAACCTCTCGAGGTGGTCGCTCACGTGGTCCAGGTGCTCGACTACTACCCGGCCAGCGACGACTGGTTCCGAAACACCGTGATTCAGCACCAGGTGACGCCACCATTCACCCTGGAGAGCGGCGCGCCCCAGTCCGTCACCCTGGCGTTCACGCTTTCGGGAGATAGCTGGAATTACAAGGAGAACGCAAAGTTTGTCGCCTGGGTCGCCGACGTGGGCACGACCGGCCCCCTCCAGATTCACAACGCGGCACAACTGGCCTGGCCTTTCGAGGAAGAGCCTGCAAACTGCGACCAGTCCACCACCTCTCGAGGTCTCCTCTCTGCAGGAGCCTTCTACGGACTCGCCCTCGGCCTGCTCGGGTTCAGAGCCCGCCGTCGCCGCTGACCCCGGACGCTCCGGGACGTCCTCATCACGGGCGGACCGTCTTGGCGGTGAGAACGCCGCGCTCCACCCTCCGGTCGTCCGGGAGGATGTTCCAGTTGAACGAATGACGCCCCACCATCCGTGCCCACGGTTGATATCGTCGAAGAGAATGCGGGATGTGGTCCCACATGGACTCGAGAATCGAGATCAGGAGAAACAGGTCCTCCTGTTCGGTTGGCGTGCGTCCTCCCCGCTCGGCGATCTCCTTGGAATGGCGAACAACGAACGGGAGGAATTCTTCTTTTTCGTCCGGCTCGGGGGCCGACGCCATCCGGTGGAGCAGTCGGCAACCGGTATCAGGGAATCGGGTCACCAGGCCGAGCAGGGTAAGCACCACCAGGTAGTCTCCGGAATCCGGGTCGATGAACCGGTGGAATCTGTCCGGGATGCGTCCGACACTCACACGGATGAGCCGGTAGATGTTGAGCATCCGTTTGGCGACTCGAGGTGTCCGCACAAAAGGTTGAAGGGTTTGAATAAATGCGACCTCGTGGGCCCCGAGCGTGAGCAATGCCTGCTCCGTGGGTGCGTCGGCGTCGCCCCCGTTTTCAGGAGGTGCCTTGAACGACGGGGATGGGGTCGTGGACGCCTCCATTTCAGGGGCTTCCTCAGCAGCAGGTTGGGCCGGCCTTTCCTGCTCCGGTTCCCCCTGTTCGACTTCCGCCGACCGTTCCTCTGATGAGGCGGCAGGGGGAGGAGGCACCACTTCGGCGGCCACTGGCTGTCCCTGAAGGTTCAGGTCCTCTATCAGGCGTCGATAGCCTGCCGGAGACATCGCCTCGAGTGCTACCGGGATTTGAAAGATCTTCTCCAGGTAGTTCTGAGGGCTGAACGCCAGCTCGTGCTGCACTGCACGTTCTCCCACCGTGGACCAGGCCCCCCCGTGGCGGAACGTCTGCTGCAACGAGTGCTGGAGCCATCGTGCGTCCACTGCCACCACCACCACGAACAGCTTGAACGCGAGCAACAGGTGGACCGCTTGCAACACCCTCACGACCTGGTCGGGTTGGCAGCGATCCAGGTCGTCGATGTAGAGCACGATGCGGTCGATGGGAACAGCCTGGTCTTTGCCGTCCTTGCCCCGTTCCACCACTGCGTGCCACTCACGCAGCGTCTCCTCCAGGTGTTCCAGGTCCCGGCGGATCGTGGACAGGAGCCCCAGGTGGTGCCGATAGGTGCTCGAGGCCAGGCGTTCGGTCAGAAAATCGTAGACCACACCGCCCGATTCGATATGGCGGCGCTGTTTCCATGCATCGTCGATCTCCTGGGCGCATTGAGACACGCGCTGCTGTTCCTCGGCGATTCGGTTGTCCAGCCTGGCAATCTGCCGCAAGATTTTCCTGACCTCGTCATCCTCCCTTGTCTCGCGCTGCAAACCCTCCTCGATCCGGTCCCGCAAACTGGTAAGCTCTCTGCGCGCGTTCACGGTGGTTTCCAGAAGCTTGCGAAATCTGGTTGCTCGCTGGAGCGCCCATCCGAGTGCCGATCCCGCGGGGACCAGGAACTCGAAAAACCGGATCACGTCATCCCACCATCCAGGCGGCAGCCGCCAAAGCGAAAGCTCGGCCATGGCCACGAACACGAACAGAACCAGTGTACCGAAAAGCGTTCGAGGCCGGGACAGTGTGCGCCAGGTCGACCCGATACCTGATCCGGTCGAGATGACCCGATCGGCCAGCTCGAGTAGGTCGTCGGCGGTCTCTATCACCGGATTCAAGCCGAGTTTCTGGGCCAGGTGCTGGAGTTCGACCAGCGGATCCGCTCCGTGTTCCGGTGCTTCCGCCCCGGATTCCGCCCGACGCTTCTGGTCTCGCCACATCTGGAGCAGCACCTTGCCGTACGTTCGAACGGTCGACCTGCGCCTGGCCTCCAGGCATGCGAGTTCCTCGAGCGCTTTTTCGCGTTGGCGCTCGGCGGCTTCCATTCGCTTCTCGGCTTCCTTCAGGGTCTCGCTGCTGGATCGGATCTTGCTGGTCAGTTCGGCTGCAAGGGAATGGGCCTGCGCAGTCGAACTCCGGATCGTTTCTGCAAGCCCCTCGAAGATTCGAATGGCCATCACGGCCCAAAGATTGGTGTCGGAGTAGTGCCAGGCATTGAAATCGATGTGGGCGACCCGCCGAACGTAGGGCGCTCCTTCGTCCTCGGTCCGGCTCCGGATGAGTTGCTCCACTGCGGAGCGGATGCAACGCATGAAGTAACTTTTGCCAACCCCCCACTCACCGAACAGGCCGATGGCAAGCGGTGGTTTGACATCTTCAGCCGCGATGAGCTTGGCGAAGTCCTCGGCCTGCTCGCTCATGCCGAGACTGTCGATGTCCGGCATGCCGTCGTTGGAATAGAGAGGCCGGTCAGGCGGCGCGCCGGGGCCCGCCGGTGACCTGTCCCCTGCTCCACTTGACTCGATGGGGACGTCTTCCTCTTTTTCCGGCAGGCCGGTTGGTTCCTGGCTGTGATTTGGAGGAGGCGTCGAGCTGGGGAGTCCTTCCATCACCCGAGGCGCGATGAGTTCCAGTACCGGGTAGTAGGTTGGTGGCTCGTTCTGCGGAGCAAAGTCGTGGACCACCACCTCCCGGTAGACATTGGGGTTGAACATGCCGCCGACGGCGATGGCAAGGGCCAAGGGGGCAGAAGTCACGAGGTGCACGGTCTGGTGCGGGTGCCGTCTCTGGAACTCGTCGAGCAGATTCGATACCTCGAGAACGACCGCGGCCGCCTCCTGTCCTGGTTCGATGGTTCGCCAGGAAACCGGTGTGAGGCGGTGGATCCAACCGGCGCCGGTGTCTCGAGCAAGCTGGAGGAGGGTGTTCCGTTGGGCAGGTTGCGCCACCTCGATGCTCACCACATAGGCGGGACCTCCCCGGGGGACCTCCATGGTGTCGGCTTCGAAAAACGTGGCCTCTTCCGCACGAGAGCCACGGTGTTCCGGAAGGAGGAACGGGGTCCACCCGGATTTGAACCGGTCCCATTGATAGAGCACCAGGGGAAGGTACCGGGCGACCGCCTGGAGCCGCTGGCCGAGATAGAATCCGGCCGGATATGGACAGGTGGCCACGATGTGGAGCCTGTGGGTGCAAACCGAAACAGCGTGCTTCACCCCCCGGTCGATGGCGGACACGGCTCGTTGCCAGGCGTTGCGGAATCGATCCCGGTCCCCGTTCCATCGAAGCTCGTCTTCGGACAGGGTTCCGGATGAATCCGGGATGTGAATGACATGGTCGAACCCGACGGCTTTCCAGTCCGCCGCACCGATCGGGGGCTCGATGGGGCGGTCGAAAGCGAGGAGGAGGACGCAGTCTCCCTTCTCCGGTGAGAACCGGGCCGAGTCCTGGGGTGGGATTGGACCTCCTGGTCTTGGCACCTGGTCGGAGAGGTTCGGGCCGGTGCCGGGTGCGTCGTTGGCTGCCAGGGTCTGCTGGATTCTTTGGCTGGTGTCGATTTTTGGCATGGAGGGCGGCGATGTACCGTCCTTGCTGGGGGGCTTCACCTGTGATTCCTCGTTTGCAGCGGGGACCGTGTGTAGTTCGGACCGGAGTGGTGACGGTTTTTCCTCCTACCCTGGAGTATACCAGATTGGTGCCCTGGAGGGGACAACGAAGAACGAAGAGCGGCAGGTGCGACCGGGGGTGTTCGCCGGGGTTCCCTGGTCTACAGGAGGTCGTCGAAGAACTCCTCGAACTCGGATCGGGAGACACTCTTGCCTGTCTTCTGGTACTCGAGCTGGATGGCACGCATGAAATCGAGCATGGACACGGGCCGTTTTTCTTCCGCCGCCAGGAACGCGGCCCCCAGAATGACGTTTTGGATGTTGCCGCCCGAGAGTTCGAATCGGGTTACCAGACGCTCGATGTTGACATCGTCGGCAAGCGGGAGTTCCCGGGGGAGGAGGGAGGCCCAGAGGCGGCGGCGAAGGTCCTCGTCGGGCATGGGGAACTCGATGATGAAGTGCATGCGCCGACTGAACGCCTCATCGATACCTCGAGGGAAGTTGCTGGTGAGGATGACTGCGCCGTCGTATTCTTCGAAACGCTGGAGCAAATAGTTGATCTCCATGTTCGAGTACCGGTCCGTTCCACGTTCCACGGTCCCGCGCTTCCCAAAAAGAGAGTCCGCCTCGTCGAACAGAATGATCGCGTGGCTCTTCTGAGCCTCGGTGAAGACCTTGTCGATGTTTTTCTCCGTTTCTCCCACCCATTTGCTGACCAGGAGCGAGAGATCCACCTTGAAAAGGTCGATACCGAGATTGCAGGCAATCACGTTCGCACCCATGGTCTTCCCGGTTCCGGATGCTCCGTAGAAGAGACACTTCACACCACGACCGACCATGACCCGTTTGCCCAGCCCCCACTGCTCGTACACATGATGGCGGTTGTGGATGAACCCCTGGAGCATCCGAAGTTGACTCTTGGTACCCTCCGGGAGGATGAGATCCTCCCATTTATACTTGTACTTGCTCTTCTGGGAAAGGCTCTCCAGGTTGTGCCTCAATTGGGAGATACACCCTTTTTGGAGTTCCTCGGAACGAATGGCACTCGCCTCGAAGTCCCGGCGGGCGGCAAATGACGCAGCCGCCCGGATGGCGTCGCGCATCTCGCCGGGAGTGAATGGGTACTGGTTGAATACCTTCTCCGCCCCGTCGTCAGCCATGGCATGCCCCTCGCTCTCGAGCGCGCGGGACCAGAGCCGGGCACGGACTCGAGCGTCGGGGGGAAGGGTCAAGTCGAGGTGTACGAAACGGCGGTGGTACCAGCCGGGGAGGACGGGAGGCGGTGTCACACTGCCGAAGACCAGCGGGCCGTCGAAGTCGGCGAGAGCTGAAAGGATATGCTCCAAGTCCGCTGGCTCGAGCGGTGGGGTGTCTGCGCCGGGTCTACGGGCGAAGAGGTGCTCTGCGTGAAGGAATACCGGGAGCGCGCCCAACCTCCTCGCCTCTCGCTTGACGATACCGGTCCATTCGGTGGATACCCAGTCCCCGGCAGGCCGGCTCCGGAGATCCACCTCGAGCACGTCGAGGCCCCATGCGGCGGCAAGGACGTGGGACACGCTCCGTTTCCCCGAACCGTAGGGCGCCTGGAGGTAGACTGTCAGCCGCGCAGCTTCAGGAGGGCCGACCCGAAACGTGGGAAATCCCGGACCCGGCCCAAGTGCCTCCAGACGGTTCAACAGGGAACTCGCCTCGTCCGGAAGGACGAGATCGGCGCGCCGGACTCGAGGTTCCACCATTTTCAACCACGACGCATGGTCCGGGTCGGCGGCTCGTCCTCCTGCAAGGTGAAACAGCAGCCCGGGAGGAAAAGCCAGCTCCAGTTCCGTGAACAAAGGCGTCCGGTCCCGCCACGGTGGCGTCAGTTCGATCAGGTGGTGTTTCCGGAGCCGTGCTGTGGGCTCCAGCAATCTCAAGAGGGCCAGTTGTCGCGTGGGGTCCGGGTCGATCACGCGGAGTGCAAAACTTACCTGAGGACGCCGAAACCGTCGATCTCCTTGAAACCTGGAGAGCGTCGTGGCAATGGGCGGGGACACCTCGGCAGCCACCGACAGGCGCAGCAGGTCGGCCTCGTTCGGATCGAGTTCGAAACGCCGGATGAGCTGGGTGAGCGGGTCGAACGGGGGCACGGTGCGCTGTTCCGGTGCAGGCGGAACGTCCTTGCGCAAGAAGGTCGACGTGCGCTCTTCGGGCGGTGTGAGTTCGGTCTCCAGCGCCAGGAGCAGGCCGTCCACGCGGAGGAGGTGGTCGTGCAGATTGCCGAGCGTCGATCCGTGATCAGGTGGTCTCATGGGCTCTCCCGAAATCTCGTGCCAGGCCGCTCACTGGATCGCACCCGACTTGCGAAGCGAGATGTACTGCAGGGCGACCTCCCGGTAGTGCGCCTCCCCCCAGGCCTGGCGAAAAGCGGCCAGGAACTCCTCGAACATTCGACCTGCTCCCTTGCCCAGGAGGTCCTCGAGGCTCACCATGGCCCGGACACACACGGCATAGGCATTCACGTGGTCCTGGAGACTTGCATGACAGATGACGAGCAGGGCCGCGGCCGCCAGGTACTGGTAGACATCCGAGGCATCCACGGCACAGGCCCGGGCCTCCTTGAGGCGTGCAATCGCCTGCTTGTAACGGCCCGAGAGGAGGAGTACCGCGGCAAGTTGCAGCAGCAGCCCCGTCCGGGTCTGGAGGTTCATCTCACGGCCCAGACGTTTCAGTTGCCTGGCAAGCAGGTCCTGGGCGTCCCGGGTTCGTCCCTCGGCCAGGAGCAGGTTGGCCTCCACCGCCACCCGGTTCACCGGGTGCACCGCGTCCAGAACCCTGCGGGCCTCCCGGGGGACCGGAGCGCCGCGCAGGGCGGCCAGGCCCGCCATCTCCTGGATTGCTCGAGTCAGCGGCTCGTCCGGGACCCGGTCCAGGTCTTCCGGCAGTTGCGCCAGGGCATTGCGGGCCTCCACGTGATCTCCTGCGCGCGACGCCAGTACCACACGCTCCAGGGCCACCTGGGCCGCCCACTCCGGTTGCTCCCGCGCCTCGACCTCGGCCTCCACCTGCTCGAGGCGTGACCGTGCCTCCTCCAATCGGCCGAGCGAGATGAGAAGTCGAACCTGCGCCAGACCGTACCGGATCCGATCCTCCTTCGTTTCCGAGGCGGACCAGAGTTCCTCGAGCAGTTCGAGGGCCGGGCCGGGATCCCCATCCAGCAACGCCTGGAGCAGGCGTCGGCCCACTTCTTCCTGTTCCAATTCCGAGATGTCCATCGGCGGGTGGTGTCCTTCCTCAATCCGTCCCTGTCCTGGACCACGCCCGTCAAGCACCGGTCATGGCCCGGTCATTCCGACCGTCGCTTTTGCGTATCAGCCGGCCTCCCGCTCCTCCTCTTCCTCGGCCTGAGCTGCCTGGACGTTCTCCTCCGTGGCCTTCTGCACCAGTTCGGCGAGCGCCTCGGTGTACGCCGTCCACAGCCGCTCCACCGCCAGCTCGATGGCCCGAAGCGTCTTCGCAACCGCTTCCAGCGCTGCCGGCAATTCCTGGACGTTCACCGTGGAAAGGCTCTGCTTCATGCCATTCAACGTGGCCAGATGCTGATCGATCTTGCCCCCGAACCTGGCCACAACCCCGGAAATCACCGAGGCAAACGCAGGCGAAGCAGGTCGTCCTGAATCCTGCTGCACCTTGGCCAGACCTTCAGAGGAAAGTTGAGCCAGGCTCTGCTTGTACCCGTTGCACCGATTCAGGAGACTGTCGATCCCGCTGTTCGCCTCCTGAATCCTGGTCTGGCTATCCGGCGTCAGCTCGGAGTGATTCGGAAGCTGATGGCTCGATTGCATCACCGCAAGGTTGAGCTGACGCACTTGATAGTGCTCCACGGCCCACAATTGCATGGCCGACAGCTCCTCGTTGTACGCCTGCGTCTGGGCCGCACGGGCCAGCCGGACCTCCTCGAGTTCCTTGCGCACACGCTCCACGTAGGCCTTTTGTTCGGCGAGGTAGATCACGTTTTCCTGCCGGATGGCTGCCACCTGGTCCTTGTAGGCGTCGGTATCCGTCTGGGCGGAGTTTGCCTTGGTTTCGGTGTTCGCGAGCTTCACCTTGTTGGCCTGGACCGGCTTCATCGCCGTCTCTCCGCTCTTGCCCAGGTCGTTCTGTCCTCCCAGTTTTCCCTTGTTTTGTTTGACCTTCGGGGCTGTGGAGAAGAGCTTGGCGACCTTGTCGATCGCCTTGGTGTCGATCACCGGTTTCTTTCGTCCGAACAGGCCACCTACAAAGTTGATCACGGCCGCTCCGGCCTTGGCCAACCCGGCCCCGCCACGCACGATGCCAGCAAGGAAGGTGTTGCTCGTGACGTTTTCCACGCCACGGACCTCTTCGGACTGGAGGGCCTGGTCTGCCCGCGCCTTGACCTTCTGGTCCTCGGCGGCCATCTTGTTGGCCAGCTCCTCTCCGCTCTGGACACGTTGTTTCTTGGTCGCCAGGGCTGCCCTGTGCCGCGCGAGGGAGGATTCCATCTGGGCATGGAGTGCCTCCAACTGGGATACGGTGCCGCCCTCGGCAAGGTCTCCTTCCACCTTGGCCTGGGCCGCCGTGCTGATCCCGAGGAGTTCTCCCAATTTTTCCTCGCGTCGCGCCAACTCGGTCATCGTCTCCACCCGCGCGATCATCTTCGGGAACTGGTACGGGGGAGGAGGAAGCGGCGTCAGCGGCAAGGTCCGCTCGAGTACCGCACTCTTGCTCGTCGGATCATACTTGTAGACCGTGTTGGGGTCGTCTGTGGCCACCGGCCCCTCATGTCGAAGCAGGATCGTGTTGGGATCCGGTTCCCCTGGCTGATAGTTCAGGCCTGGGACTATCTTGAGGAACTCCTGCCCGGGCGCGATGTCGCCGGTCACCTTCTCCTTGCCTGTCATCATGTCCAGGTCTCGAGTGCCGTACCGCTTGGTCGTCCGCCTGCTCTGGCGATACTTGGTCTGCGACATCTCCACAGACACTGTCTTGGATTGCGAGGTCACCGCCCCGATGTTGTTGCGGCCGTCCGAGATCATCACGCCTTGGTGCTCCTCGAGTTCCAGGGACGACCGCTTCATCTTGGTGGTTTGCGAGAACGCCTCCATTTCAGGCGTCTTCTTCTTGCCGAACAGGTTGGTGGAGGTCACCTCTGTCGTCTGCTGCTTGATGTCGATGTGGGACTCCGAGTAGACCTTCGACTGGGTTTGCCTCACCAGCGACGGGGTCCCCGTGTCCGCGTCGTACCCCACAGTCTTTTGCCCGGAAATCGACGACTTCACCTTCGAATGGGTCAGATGCGTGTCCGTATCGGTCCGCACCTTGACCTGCAAGTTCTTGACGTCGTTGAAACCGTTCTTGGTGTTTCGGAATCCCAGTCCGGTCTTGTTCGTGGCGTTGCGAACCTCCATCTGATAGTTCGCAATGGCCTTCATGATCTCGTCCGGGTTGCCCTCCATCGTCAGGATACGTTGCCGCTTGTAGTAGGCGATGAGTGCAGTCAGAACGCCCTCAGCCAGTGCCAGCCCGGCCGAAATCGCGCCGAGGACCGCGGCGGCGGCTCCGAACGACACGCCTCCCACCAGGGTCCACGATGTGAGCACGGCGATCACCCCACACACTGCCGCGGCCACTCCCAGGACACCGCCCAGGATGGCGATGATGTTCTTGGCGATGAAGAGTCGGGCGATGGTCTTGTCCAGCTCCGAAGCGTTCTCGTCATTCAACACCCTGAAGTTGTTCGCGAAGTTGTCCTCCGAGTCCTTGTTGAAGAACGTGTTGTAGAGGGTCATCCCGAGGTCCCAGCCTGCGAACAGGACGCCCACCACCGGGATGGCCTTGCCGGCCGCCTTCGTGGCCAGCTTTCGGCCGGCCATGCTCATCAAGGCCTCGACTCCCAGCGCCTTCAGCATGTCGAACGCACCGAGGATGCCCCCGGTCATCGTCGCTTCGTTGAGCAACCGCTCACGTTCTTCTCGAGGAATCGTGGCCTGGCCGGGATCGCCCACCTCGCCACTCGGCTTGACCTGGTTGACGACCTGGTTTTTCTCTGCGGCGGGAAGTCGGCGCCACTGTTCGTGGAAGGCGTATTCGCGCGCGATGAAGTCGATGTCCACCGACTTCACGTCCGGGATGTCCACCTCGGGAATCGCCACGCCTCGAGGCCGGCGTCCTCCGGTACCTCGCCCACCTGTATCCTGCGATGGGCCAGGCACGACAGGGCCGGTCGTGCCGTCGGGTGAAGTGTCTCCCCCGGGGTCGCCTCTGTCTCGACCCGGGGGCGTGTCTCCTCTTCCCCCACGATCCTGATCGCGGTCACGACCGCGATCCCGGTCCCTGTCGCGATCCCGGTCTCGTTCCCG
>CAYQMG010000146.1:0-37733 GCA_964418585.1 uncultured Gammaproteobacteria bacterium
CCGGCGCGGGTGGATGGGCGTCGCCTGTCCGGGATGGGGTGTGCGAGGGGGCGGTCCGGTTCGGTATCCGGAGGCTCCCACGGTTCACGGATCTGGGGAGGGTCAGGGTCAGTGTTTTTCGACCACGCCGCATTCGCTCGAGTAGTCCACGGACACGCCGGCCATGGCCGCGTAGCAAGCGTTGGAGTAGGTCTTGCCGTCGCAGCCGCACACGGGGTCCCAGAGGTCGATGCAGGCTTCTGGGCGCGTCAAGCAGGTTCCGGATTTTGCGTTGCAGCTCGAGAGCGCGCAATACTCGGTTTTCTCGCACATGCTATTGTCCCAACAAGCTTCGGAGATGGGCGCGCATTCTCCTGCGTAGTCCACGGATACGCCGGCCATGGCAGCGTAGCAGGCGTTGGAGTAGGTCTTGCCGTCACACCCGCATACAGGGTCCCAAAGGTCGATGCAGGCCTCCGGGCGTTCCAGGCATGTCCCGGTTTCTGCGGCGCAGGAATCGAAGTAGCAGTACTGGTTCTTGTCGCACATGCTGTTGTCCCAGCAGAATTCGACCTTGCATTCTCCCGCGTAGTCCACGTTCACGCCCGCCGCAGCCGCCTCGCAGTCGTTGGCATAGGTCACGCCGTCGCAGCCGCACACGGGGTCCCACAACCGCGGGCAGGCGTCGATGGGGGGCTTCTCTTCGCAGATCCCGGGTTCCCCGGTTTCGTCGGCACTGCACCCCTCCTTGAAAAAGCAGTACGATCCGGGGTCGCAGTCTGCGTCGGTCCGACACAGTTCGGGGCACCCCTCGTCCACCTCCCCGTCGCAGTCGTTGTCGAGCCCGTCGCAGAGTTCCACCGCTCCGGGGTAGATGGTGGCGTCGTTGTCGTTGCAGTCGCCGGCCTGGACCGTGTACCCGTCCCCGTCGGCGTCGGTGGGGCATCCGGAATCGGTCCCAAGGCCAACGGCGGCCAGCAAGCCACCGAGGGCCATTGCCCGAACGAGGTTCCACCTGGACGCGAAGATCGATGGTTTGTCGTGCTGCATGCTTGGTCCTCCAGTCGATGAGGTTGGGAGGTGCCGCGTCCTGCTTCCGGGAGCAGGACGACTTCTCCAGCCACTCCAATGTTTGTATAATGCCTCTTCCCGGTCCAGGGCTACACAACACCGGTTTCATGGTCATCAGGCGTCGGGGCGCGCGCAGCAAGACGCGGGTAACTTCCCGGTGCTACAGGAGAAACTGGGTTCGGAGCCATCAGGAGGAGCGACGGTGCGCATCCTGCATCTCAACGATCGCCTGAGTGATCGAGGTGGCGCGGACATCCACCTGATGGGCGTGATCCATGCGCAGCGCGCTTCCCACCAGGTCTTCCTCGCCGTGGGGAGGTCCGACCGCACCGTGGCTGCGCCGTGTCCCACCACGTTCGTTCCCGGGCTCGACTCGAGAACCCCGCGAGCCTGCGCCCTCCAGCCGCTTCTCGACAGGATCGAGCCGGATCTGGTCCACATCCACAACGTGGTGAACCCGGTGGTGCTCGAGCAGGCGGAGGCCTGGCCGGCGGTGATGACGGTTCAAGATCATCGTCTGTTCTGTCCTGGGCGTGGCAAGCTGACGGCTCGAGGGGAGGTTTGCCGTGTGCCCATGTCACGGGAGGCCTGTGGGGATTGCTTTGACGATCCGGAATACTTCGAGCAGATTCTGGCCCTTACGAGTCGCAGACTTCAAGCTGCCTCCCGTTTGTCGTTGGTCGTCCTCTCCAGCTACATGAGAGGGGAACTCGTGGAAGCGGGCGTTCCCGCGGACCGGGTGTTCGTGGTCCCTCCTTTTGTTCATGGCGTGGGGGACGACGGGACCCGATTTCCAGCGTGTGTGCTGTTTTGCGGCCGACTGGTCGAAGCGAAAGGCGTTTGGGACGCGGTGGAGGCGTGGCGAATCGCCGGCCTCGAGCTGCCGCTGGTGCTGGCTGGCACCGGGTCGTTGAGGCAGCGGCTGGAGGGGGTGCTGCGGGCCGAGCCGGTGCACATACCCGGCTGGGTGCCGCATGGCCGAGTCGGCGCGCTCTACCGGGTCGCGCAGGCGCTCATCATGCCCTCGAGATGGCAAGAGCCGTTTGGGATCGCCGGCCTGGAGGCGCTGTCCCTGGGCGTCCCGGTGGTCGCCTGGGAGAGCGGTGGGATCGCGGAGTGGTACACCGGCCCCCCGCTCACCCCGTGGGGAGACGTGGAAGCACTCGCCGTCGCCTTGAGGGACCGGGTGGGGACTCGAGGCGCAATGCCCGGGGGATTCGAGACCTCGACCCTCATGGGGCGCCTCGATGCCGTGTATCGAGACGTGGTGGACAGAACCCGGGGTGAAGGCGGCGGTGCCAGGAAACGAGGAGGGAGCCGGTGAACTCGAGTGGAGACTGGAAGCGGCCGCGCGAGACGATGGATCATCCGGAGGGACAGAGGCCGCGGGACATGGCGGCGTTGCAGCCTGCCCCGGACGAGACCTTGAACCGTCTCGCGGGTGCTTGGCGTGTTTTTCAACTCCGGCGTGGCCACCGATTCGCCACTGACGACGTTCTGACCGCCTGGACCGCGGTCAACGCCCTCCCTGAAGCGCGCCGCCTCCTGGACCTGGGTGCCGGTACCGGTTCGGTCGGTCTCATGACCCTCATGCACATGGCTCCGACCGCACGGCTGGTCTCGGTCGAACTTCAGCCGCGCAGCGTGGCGCTGATCCACAAGACGTTGGCGCTGAACCAGATCGCGGATCGGGTCGAGGTCCGGGCCGGCGATCTCCGCGACCCCACCCTGTTTTCTCCGGGTGAAACGTTCGACCTCATCACGGCCAATCCTCCATACCTGGAGCCCGGAACGGTGCGGCGATCGCCCTATGAACACCGGGCGCTGGCAAGGCTCGAACTCAACGGCGATATCTTCGATTACTGCCGGGTTGCAGCACGTCACCTGAGCCCGGACGGGGTGTTCTGCTTCTGCCACCAGGCTCGAGATCCTCGGCCGGAGCAGGCGATCCATCGGGCCGGCCTTGCGCTTCAGGCCCGGCAAGATGTGGTGTTTCGGGCCGGAGCACCGCCGCTGCTGGCCCTGTTTCGGTGCGCGTGGACGGGCGTTCGCGAAGATCTGGAACCGCTCGTGGTTCGGGAAGCGGGTGGCGGGTGGAGCGAGCCGTACCGGCAGGTTCGCATCGAGATGTGGATCGATGAGCCCTGACGGTGTGCGGACCCAGGGGGCTCGAGCGGTCTCGAGCAGGAAGGAACGCGGGGGTGAACGGGGGCTCGAGGCGGGAGGTCCGTGACGTGTCCGGGGAGGCCCCGAACAGGGAGCCCTGTCGGTCGCATTTCCAGGAGAGCCCATCCAGGTGGTGACCGTGCTCCCCCGGCGCGTTGAGCAGGGAAGCGTTCGCCGGGTCTTGCGTGTCCTTGACGTCTCCGAGCATATCGTGTAATCATCCCCTTTCATCGAGGTTCAGACGACCTGCCGGAGGTGGAAGGTGGCGTCATCGGACGAACTGCGCAAGTTCCAGAAGGTCCGCAATTTTGGTGTGGCTGCGCACATCGACGCGGGGAAGACCACGCTCACCGAGCGGATTCTCTACTATACCGGGGCTTCGTACAAGATCGGAGAGGTTCACGAAGGCAATACCCAGATGGACTACATGCCCGAAGAGCGTGAGCGGGGCATCACCATCACCGCTGCCGTGACCCATTGCGACTGGAAGAAGCACCATCTGCACCTGATCGACACGCCGGGACATGTGGATTTCACCATGGAGGTGGAGCGTTCCATGCGTGTGCTCGACGGCGTCATTCTGGTGATAGACGCTGTGAAGGGGGTGGAGCCGCAAACGGAGACGGTGTGGCGTCAGGCGGAGCGGTATCAGGTGCCGCGCATGGTGTTTGTGAACAAGATGGATCGGCCGGGTGCGGACTTTGAGCGCGCGGTGCACACGCTGGAGACCCGTCTTGGGGCGCACCCGATGGTGGTGGCCATTCCTGTGTGGACCGAGGCGGTGACCGGCATTCTGGATCTTCTGGACGGGACCTGGGTGACGTTCCACGGGGAGCGGAATTCGGAGGTCCGACGGGAACCGGTACCGGAGTCGCTGGCGGATGTGTTCGAGCAGGCCCGGGAGCGATTGGTGGAAGGGCTGGCGGATTTCGATGACGACATTGCGGAGCAATTCCTTGCCGGTGAGGTCGTTTCCGCGGAACGTCTGCGCGTGGTACTGCGTCGGGAGACGATTGCCACGCGGGTGCAGCCGGTGCTTGGCGGGGCGGCGTTGAGGGATTTCGGGGTTCAGCCGGTGCTGGACGCGATCATCGATTTCTTGCCCAATCCGCTGGACGTGAACGACGTGGTGGGGGAAGACCCGAAGACCAAGGAGCCGGTGACGATCGAGCTGGACAGTCGTGGCAAGACGGTGGCGTTGGCGTTCAAGGTGCAGATGATTCAAGGCCGTCGGCACGTCTACCTGAAGCTGTACCGTGGCCGGTTGTCGGCGGGTCAGGCGGTGTGGAACGCGACCCAGTCGGTGATGGAGCGGATTGGTCGGGTCTACAGCGTGCGAGCGGACCGGCGGGAGAACCTGGACCATGCCAGTGCGGGGGACATCGTGATCGTGGCCGGCCTGAAGCGCTGTACCACCGGTGACACGCTGTGTGATCCGCGGCACCGGGTGGTCCTCGAGCCCATCCGGCCGTATGAACCCGTGGTCGGTCTGGCCGTGGAGCCGATGCGCTCGAGCGAGGAGGAGAAGGTATTCGATGCCCTCTCCAAGATGGTGGAGGAGGACCCGACGCTCGCCCTTGTGGAGGACCCCGATTCCGGTCAGCGGATCCTGCGGGGCATGGGCGAGCTGCACCTGACCGTGGTGCTGGACCGGATCCGGCGGGAATACGGAGTGAACGTGCGGACGGGTCGGCCCCGGGTGGTCTACCGGGAATGTCTGACGAGCGAGGCGGAAGGCGAGGCATTGGTGGACCGTACCACGGACAAGGGGGCTCGATTCCGGGCCAGGGTTCGGGTTCGGGTGAAGCCCACCGAACTGGAGAAGCCGGTTCAGGTGATGGGCGATCTCGAGCGCATCGTCGTGCTTCCGCCAGAGGCGCACCTGACGCCGAACCAGGTCGATTGGTTGCGCGAAACGGTGGGCCAGGAATCCCAGACGGGTCCGATCGAAGGCTATCCCTTGGTGGGGTGCGAGGTGCATATTGCGGAGGTGGAGCTGTTCGGGATGGAGAGCACCGAGGTGGCGCTCCGCGAGGCTGCCGCCCGGGCGACTCGAGCCGCCTTGCGCAATGCAGAGGCGCACCTGCTGGCGCCCATCATGTTCCTCCAGGTGGAGGTTCCCGCCGACATGGTCGGCAGCGTGCTCGGCGACCTCCAGGCCCGCGGGGGCGTCATTCTCGGAATGAACACGGGACCCACCACCACTCAGATCGATGCGGAATGCCCCATGGAACGTCTGTTCGGTTACGCCAACGACCTTCGTTCCGCCACGCAGGGGCGTGGGACCTTCACACTTCAGTTCTCCCGCCTCGACAAGGTTTGACCTCCCCGCCTCCTCCCGGTTTCATTGAATCCGACCGTCAGCCCGGCTATGATGAAACCAGACGTTGTTGAATTGTGAGGAGGATATTCCATGCCGAGGCTGACCCTGTTCGCTTCCATGCACACCCGTGTCACGCTCCTGTGCCTGCTGGTCCTGTTGGCAGCCGGTTGCGGAATTCCCGGAGACGACGATACCTCTCCCGGAGACGACGACATCACTTCGATCGGCGATGATGACGCTTCCGGAGACGATGACGCGACCGCGACGGGCGTACCTGGAGACGACGACACCACGCCCCCCGGGGACGACGACGCCACCGCGACGAGCATACCTGGCGACGACGACACCACGCCCACCGGGGACGACGACACCAGCGCCGTGGACACGGACGGCGATGGCATCCCGGATACGGACGACCCGTGCCCGACCGATCCCGGGAACGATCCGGACGGGGACGGCGTATGTGCAGCAGACGACCTTTGCCCCAACCTGTTCGACGACCAGACGGACACCGACGGGGACGGTATCGGCGACGCCTGCGACCCGTGCCCCGGCGACTCGAGCAACCAGGACACGGATGGGGACGGCGTGTGTGACGGGACCGACAACTGCCCGGCGGCCTGGAACACGGATCAGACGGACACGGACGGGGACGGAGCAGGCGATGTCTGTGACCCCTGTCCCGGCGACAGGGAAGACGATGCCGACGGGGACGGCGTGTGCGGGGATGTGGACAACTGCCCGTCCACCCCGAACGCGGACCAGGAAGACGCGGACGTGGACGGGACCGGAGACCTGTGTGATACATGCCCCCACGATCCGGGTGACGATGCGGACGAGGACGGGATCTGTGGAGATACGGACAACTGTCCGGACACGCCCAACGTGGACCAGGCGGACAGCGACGATGATGGGGTCGGAGACGGCTGCGACCCCTGTCCGGGAGACCCCACGAACGATGCGGACGGCGACGGTGTCTGTGGCATGGAGGACAACTGCCCGGCCGACGCGAACGCGGACCAGGCGGACACGGACGGCGACGGTGTCGGCGACGCCTGCGACCCGTGCCCTCGAGATTCTGAGGACGACGGGGACGGGGATGGGCATTGTGCTGACGAGGACAACTGCCCTGGGGACTCGAATCCCGATCAGGCGGACGCGGACGGGGACGGGCGTGGCGATGTGTGCGACGTGTGCCCTCTCGACGTGGCGAACGACGAGGACCATGACGGACTGTGTGCGGAAGAGGACAACTGTCCCGGTGCAGCCAACCCGGATCAGGCGGACACGGACGGGGACGGCGCCGGAGACGCCTGTGACCCTTGTCCTCTGGATCCGGCCGATGACGAGGATGGAGACGGAATCTGCGGGAACGAGGACAACTGTCCTGCGGTGCCGAACGCGGATCAGGCGGATACGGACGGGGACGGCGCCGGAGACGCCTGTGACCCCTGTCCGTCCGATCCCGAGGATGACGCAGACGGCGACGGTGTCTGCGGGGATGTGGACAACTGTCTCGAGGTGGTCAATCCGGATCAGGCGGATGCGGACGGGGACGGCGCCGGGGACGCCTGCGATCCATGCCCACGAGATGCCGAGGATGACGCGGACGGCGACGCGGTGTGCGGAGACGAGGACAACTGTCCTTCCGTGTCGAACGCGGACCAGGCGGACGCGGACGGGGACGGCGCCGGGGACGCCTGCGATCTCTGCCCCCTCGATCCCGAGGACGACGTGGATGGCGACGGGGTCTGCGGCAACCTGGACAATTGCCCCGAAACGCCCTCGGACGACCAGATGGACCGTGACGGGGACGGTGTTGGGGATGCCTGTGACCCTTGTCCGGACGACAACCCGGACGACCCGGACGACGACGGACTGTGCGGCGACGCCACCGGTCCCACCCCCTACCCGGACGCCACGTTTGCGATCCAGAACACCTATCCCAACAACGGAGCCGTGGCGGTCCCCCTCGCATTCAACCCCAGGGTCTACTTCACGGAACCCTATCTGGGGAACACCGACGAGTACAACCGCTGCACCGAGATCCATGGGACCCTGGTGGACGAGCACGGGGCTCGAGTCGAACTCGTCCCCTACCTTTCCCCGGATCTCGACTGGATGTACTACGCGGAGGTCTCGCTTCAGGAGGAGACGAACTATTGCCTCGTGACCGAGATCGACTACAACCCCGAGGTGCACGCGGCCTGGCCTCTCCGGAGTGCTGCCTGCTTCACCACCCGGGTTCCCTGCGGGGTGCACATGGACATCGGGGTGGACGTGGTCGTGGACAAGCTCGGAGGCGGTATCCGGCAGCAGGCGGCAGGCCTGCTCAACTCCATCCTCCAGCAGACCGGCGACGACTTTCCGGTCCTGTTCATGCTCCCTGACGTGGGGCGCAGCGTCACGTTCCCCCTCACCGACCTGTGGGCGGTCATGGGGGTCTACGAGGAGGGTCCCCCTCCCACCATACCCGAGGCCGGTATCCCCACCACCGTGGAGCCCTGTACCATCGGGCCGACCGGAAACCTCGAGTGCGGGCCTTCCACCGTCGATTTCCCACTTTCCTCGAGCGGCACGTTCTTCGTCCGGGTCGAGGAGGCGGTCATGACCGGAAAGGCGATCGAATCCGGGGACTTCTACGACATCGACGCGATGCACATTCAGGGTGTGGCGTCCGAGGCGGAAATCGTGCGACTGGCCACCGACCTCGGCTATCCTGAGGTCGCGTCGCTCGTGCAGCTCGACGTGGATACCGATGGCGACGGGATCAAGGACGCGGCCACCTTCGAGGCTTCCTCCTCTCCGGTTCCGCTCCAGCTCGAGGGTTGTGATCCAACGCAATTGTAGATCGGGCGGGATGGGGTCCCCCGGTTCCCGTCACTTCACGGCGTAGAGTTCGATGCGGGCCACCAGGGTCGATCCCGGGGGGATCTTGCCCAGATCCAGGTTCCCGTAACCGAGTTCCGGTGGGATCACCAGCCAACGCGCTTCCCCGACACGCATGAGCGCGATGCCTTCATCCCATCCGGCTGTCACGAGTCCCTCGCCGAGCACGAAACTGGCCGGGGTGGGCGGGGTCCGTGTCTTGGAACTGTCCAGCAAGGTGCCGTCCGACAACCATTGGGTGAAGTGAACCGTCACCACCTGCCCGGGTCGGGCACGCACTCCGACACCAGGGACTTCCACCGCCGTCTTGAGTCCCGATGGCAGGGTCTCCAGGGCCTCGGGCACCGAAAACTTGTCCCGGATCGGCCGCGTCGGGACCGGTAGCGCGGTCACCGCACGTTCCGCAGGCTCGGGCACCACCGGAACCGGCGCAGGACTGGGTTCACACGACAGTGCGCCTGCTGACAGCGACAGGACCCAGATCAGGAACCACCAGGATGGTTGCATCGTTCCCTCCACTTCCGCTTCCAGCACCGGCGCCGGGGCAGGATACCCGCGGCATTGCCGGACCGCTCCCCTTCCCGGATTCCGGTGCACGAAACGACCCGGCACGGGCTGCTGCAACGGCGCAGGGTCCGGCGCACCACAACTTATCATGAACCTCGAGCCCCGCGCAATCGGAGCGCCCGGTTTCGGAACGGCCCGGTATCTGCAGGAACCGGTGACGGGGTGTGTCACCGTTCTCGAGCGGCTGGGGCGTGGCACCTTCCAGCCATTGCGTTGACGTTTGCTCCCATCTCTGGCATATTCAATACCCAAGCCCGGAATTCTACCTTTCAATCCGGATGCCACTGATGCAAGCGATCGACCTCCCCGCAGGCAGATACCGGTACGTTTCTCACCTCCATTCCGGCTCGGAGTCCGAGGTGTTTTGCGCCCGCGTGGACGGCGTTTTCGGGTTCGAGAAGCTCGTCGCAGTCAAACGGTTGCCCTTGCCAAGACCCGCACGGGACGAGGCACGCGCGCGACTCATCCGCCACGCTGTGATTTGCAGCAAGCTCAGCCACCACAACATTGTGGGCGTGTACGACTTTTACCAGGATGAGCACGGGCTTTGTCTGGCCATGGAGATGATCGAGGGGGCCAGCCTGGCCTCGATCATCGCCCGGCAGCGGGAGAGCAAGCAGCCTGTGGCCATTTCGACGATTCTGTCCGTGGCGTCGCAACTGCTTGAAGTGTTGAGCTACATTCACAAGGCGCGAGACCCGTTGACCCGCAAGCCTTTGGGGCTGGTGCACCGGGATTTGAATCCCCACTCGATCATGGTGGACCGTACCGGGGTGGTGAAGCTTCTCGGCTTCGGGCGTGCCCAGAGCGCGCTGCTCCCCGATACCGTGCCGTTGTGGGATTCCCCCTACATGGCGCCTGAGCTGAGCGAGGGAATGACCGCAGGACCGTCGGCCGATGTGTTTTCGGTCGGGGCCGTACTCTACGAGATGATGACGCTCAAGCCGCTTTTCTCTGGACGGGCCGCTCGTCGAGGCCGGCGGGCCCGGCTGGAGGTGGAGGCGATGGTGGAGCTGCTCCCGCGGGCGTATCAGGCCTTGAGGCCCGTCCTTCTCCGCGCGGTGGCGCTCTCTCCTGCCGAACGTTACTCGAGCGCTGCCCGGATGGCCGACGACTTGCGCCCGTTTGTGGTTCCGACCACGCGGAGTCTTCCGCCGGACCTGGGGCTGCGTCTGGCTGCCACGTCGGCGATGACGCGGGAGGGTCGGGGGCGGAGGACGGAGCGTCTGGCCGAGGGCGTGGAGGGGACCCGGGACGAAGGGGCCGTGGTGGTGGCGCTGCGAGGGGCCGAGGATGTGTCCGAGGACGAACGGGAGACCGAGGTGGGGCCGGTGGCGCGGCTGGCGCCTCGAGGTGCTCCTCGTGAGACCGCGCCTGTGCCTGAGTACCCGATTCGTCCCGAGGATGTGCCCGAGGGGGAGGGGCCGGTGGCGCGGCTGGCGAGCGCTCCGGGAGGTCCTGGGGGGGAGGACGGATTTTCTCCTTCGACTGCCGAACTGCGTTTGCGGTCGATGGTGGAGAAAGCCACGGTGGTCGAGGCGGGTGAGGAGGAGGACGAGGATGCCACGGACCTGGTGGAGGCGGAGACGCTGGAAGCCAGGGGGCGGGAGCGCGAGGATGTGGCGGAGAGTGGGGAGACCCTTTCCACGGTCCGGACCGTCCCCACCGGGGAGGAAGGGGGGCATGAGGAGGATTCGATTTCCCTGGTGTTCGAGGAGGAGCGGGAGGACGACGAAGGGGACGAGGAGGGGGCCATTCAGACGCGGAGAAGCTCCCTCGACGAGTTGGAAGAGATTTCGGAAGCCGTGCTGCCTCGAGGGCGGCCGTCGCCGGCCTCCCGGGAGGGGGGGGATCGAGGTGAAGTGACAGCGCCCTCGTCCGGGCGGCAGGCGCTGGTGAATCTGGCGCATGAGTATGCCACGGCCCGGACACCACCGCCGGATGGCGTGCCTGTCTCGCCCCAGGACACGGTGGAAGCACCTTATGACTTGCCTGGTGTGGCGTCAGGCGACGCCCATGGGGCCGAAACGGTCTCCCTGGCTGATGAAGGGGAGCGGTCTCCAGCAGGACATCCGGCCGTGCGTCCCGGGCTCGCGGGTGTGCGAGAGGGGGCCGGACCGTACAAGGATACCCTGGACCTGCCCATTCCCACCAAGTCGGGCATTTCGCTTCTGTTCGTGTCGCCCCATCCGGGCGTCAAGTGTATCGTGCCTCAGACCGGGCTTACCATCGGGCGTTCACACGCCAACGACCTGGTGCTTGCCGACTATCGGGTTGCGCCCCGTCATGCCCGGATCATGTGGGTGGCAGGCCGCTGGTGGATGAAGGCCCAGGCCGGCGCCTCGTTGCTGGTGGATGGGGTCAAGAGCCGCGACATTCCGCTCGAGGCGGGGCAGCTCATTCAGATTGGAGGCGTGCGGCTCAGCGTTCAGGTCGAGGACGGCCCCCAGCCCGGGCAGGTGCTCGACTACAACGCGCTCGCCCTTCACCTCGTGGCGCGGTTTCGTCATCTCATCCTGGACCCTGATTTTCGTCGTGAAGTCGGCCTCGAGCTGTCCGAGCAGCAGTTGGCCGCCGCCCCTTCACGGGTGTGGGTGAGCGCCCTCGAGGTTCTGCGGGCGGACGAGAGCCGTCAGGGCTTGGAGCGCCTTCTGGACGCGCTTCTCGAGCGTGATCCGGGGGCCGTTTCTGTGCAGCGTGCCCGCGAGTGCCTGGCCCGGCTGGATGTTGCCGCTCCCCCGGTCTCTGACGAGGAAACCGCGAGCCTCACGGGCCGGTGAACCCGGGCCTGAATCGACCCATCATGTGCGCTTTCCCACCTCGAGGAAGGCCCTTACCACACCATCGACAAGGTCATGGACCGCCTGCCGGGCAGCATCGGGAAGCCCTCCCGGGGGGAAGGTCGTGTCGTGCCTCGTGGTGACAGCCCAGAGCGCCTTCCCCGAGGGCGCCAGGAGCACGGCGGTGGCCTCGAGGACGAGCCGGTCCGCGGGTCGCCGAACCCGGTCCGGTCCGGTGACCCACGGACGGGCCGAACGGTCGAGCCAGACCAGGAGGTAGGCATCGGCCGGGTTTTCCCGCACGAGGAGATCGAACGGGGATTCGGGAAACGGTCGCCTGCGAGGGCGTCGGTACCAGTCGCGTGCAGATTCCAGAAACGATCGAGTATCGGGAAGGTGTCCAGGCACCAGTTCGAAAGGACACCGATTGCGGATTGTGCGGATCAGGGCGCCGGTCAGCGGATCCTCCAGGCGAACCACCGCCTCCCCGGAGGGGGTCAGGTTTCGAGGCGCCACCAGGGCGACTCGAGCCAGTGCTTCGAGCCGGTAGGGCGTTCTCCAGTTTGGGCCGAGGGGGGAAGGGTCCACACGCACGGAAGGGCGAGGAGCACAGGCGGGGAGGAGCAAAATTGCCAGGCCGGTCATGACAAAAAAGGTGAACGCCCTGTCGTGCATGGGAATTCCGTGGGCAGCGGGTGGTCGAAGACCTACTTCATCGATCGAGTGGGTTCATCATCGGCGATTTTTCCTGGAATTTCAAAAAAAAACGCCAATCCAGGCTTGACCGCCGTTTTCAGGTGCGGTAATAGTCATTGACGTGTTCGGACGGTTCCGAACGGAACGAGATAACTTACAGAAAGGGGCAGGGAGCCATCATGAGAAAAGCAGATTTCGTCGCTGCGGTCGCGGCCAAGACGAACATGTCACAGACTGCTGTGGACAAGGTGATCACAGCGGCACTGAACACCATCATGGACGCAGTGGCCGCGGGGGACAAGGTCACGTTCACGGGGTTCGGGAGCTTTGAGAAGCGCGATCGAGCTGCTCGACCGGGTCGCAATCCTCAGACGGGCGAAGTGATTCAGATTCCCGCCACCAGCGCTCCAGCGTTTTCGCCCGGCAAGGCATTCAAAGATGCAGTGAACGGCTCCCGGGGCTGATTGTCGCCTCGGGTTCCGGCGGGGTGGGCCGTGTTCCCTGTCCGGAGTACCCCGTGCGTGATCCTGCCGCCCTCGGTGGCGGGAAGCCAGCATGTTTTCTTCTCGTTTACCATCCCGGCTTGCTGCCAATGCGCTGGCGCGGCGTCTGTCTCGTTGCACGTCGTCCGGCCGAGACATTCTGGATTTGACCCTGTCCAATCCCACTGTTGCAGGCATCGCCTACCCGCCTGCTGTCCATGACGCCCTGGCCATGGGCGAGCGTACCACCTACCACCCGGAGCCGAAAGGACTGTTGCCTGCCCGGGAAGCCATCTCTGCCTACTACCAGGAAACTCAGGGCCTGGAGGTATCTCCGGAGGACCTGGTCCTCACGGCGAGCACGAGTGAGGCATACGGCCACCTGTTCAAGGTTCTCGCCGACCCGGGGGATGAGGTGCTGATACCTGCGCCGGGGTATCCGCTGTTTCAGTATCTCGCCCGGCTCGAGGGCCTGGTCCCTGTGTCCTATCCCTCCTGGTTTCTTGGCGCGTGGCACGTGGATTTCGAGGCACTCGCCGACCGTATCACATCGAGAACTCGAGCCATCCTGGTGGTGAATCCGAACAATCCCACCGGCGCGTACCTGGATCGAAGAGCGTACGACGAAATGGTGGAGTTGTGCGCGCGGCACGACCTGGCGATTGTGTCGGACGAGGTGTTCACCGACTATCCGCATGGGCCGATTCCGGGGGACATCGTCCGAACGGTCGCCTCCCGGGAGGAGGTGCTCTGTTTCAGCCTGGGCGGGGTGTCCAAGACGCTGGGCCTGCCCGGGTTGAAACTGTCCTGGATTCTGGTCAACGGACCGGCCTCGTTGAAGCAGCGTGCTCTGGAGCGGCTCGAGTTCGTTTCCGACAGCTTTCTTTCCGTGGGCACCCCGGTGCAGGAAGCCCTCCCGGCCTTGATGGCCTGTCGCGCAGCGGTTCAACGGGCGATTCTGGAGCGGCTCGAGCTGAATCGATCCTTTCTGACATCGCTCCTCCAGCCGGAATCCGCGGTTTCCCTTGTCCCGGCCCAGGCAGGGTGGTATCAAGTACTCCGTGTGCCGCTTGTGGCACCCGAAGAATCACTTGCAGTGGCACTGCTCGAGCAAGAACGTGTCCTGGTACACCCCGGGTTTCTGTTCGACTTTCCTCGAGAAGGCCATTTCGTCGCGAGCCTCCTCGTGCAACCGGACAGGTGGCGCGCGGGTGTGCGCCGACTGGTTCGGCGGGTCGACGTGTGGGTTCGTTCGTTGTGAACGGATCGAGTCGTTTCGAGTTGAAGATCGCAATAATTCGGGGCCGGGCGCGTATGGGTCGGTAGCGTGTTGGTCGGCGAGGCGATTGGAGGACCTGGGGCGTGGGTGTGCGTCTCGAGGTCGAGGAGGGGGCAAGATCCTGTGGGGCCTCTCATACAGTTGAAAAAGGTGACCAAAGTCTATCAGACGGGCGAGGAAAAGCTGTACGCCCTGGATCACGTGGATCTGGAGGTGGAACGCAACGGCTTTGTGGCCATCATGGGCGCGTCCGGGTCGGGCAAGTCGACGTTGATGAACATCATCGGTGCGCTCGATCGTCCGACCGAGGGGGAGTACCTGTTGGAGGGGACGGCTGTCCAGGGGCTGAGTGACCGGAAGTTGTCCGCCCTTCGCAATCGCAAGATTGGCTTCGTGTTCCAGGCGTTCAATCTGCTCCCGCGGTACACGGCGGTGCAGAACGTGGAAGTGCCGCTCATCTACGCCGGGGTGGGGACTCGAGAGCGCCGGAAAATGGCCGTTGAAGCGCTGGAGAAGCTGGGATTGGGACACCGGTTGAATCATCGGCCGACCGAGTTGTCCGGCGGGCAGCAGCAGCGGGTGGCGATCGCCCGGGCCATTGTCACGCGACCGGTGCTTCTGCTTGCTGATGAGCCTACCGGGGCGGTGGATTCCGAGACCACACAGCAGATTCTCGACCTGATCGAGCAGCTTCACCGGGAGGGGATGACCATCGTGTTGGTCACGCATGAAGCGGAGGTTGGGGCGCGGGCCCACCGAATCGTCCGGTTGAGTGACGGCAAGATCATCAGCGACACGGGGTTGGGAGGGGAGGCGGACTGATGTGGTTCCGATGGGGGTCCTGGTCCAGCGAGGAGATGGAAGAGGTCATGGGAAAACGTTGGCTGCGCTGGGGGTGTTGGGGGTTCCTCGTGTGGTTGGCGGCCTGGATGGCCCCGGTGTCCGTTGCCGGGGAAGCAAGGGGGCGTGGGGCTGGGGTTGGGTCGGGTCGTCTCGGTGATGTGGACACCGAGGCCAGCGGCCGGACGGGCGGTGTACCGGATCGAGGAACTTCCGGCGGACCGTCGGAGAAGACGTTTCGTCTGACAGTGGCGGAAGCGTTCGCGCTCGCCCGTGAGCGGAATCCCTCGTTGCAGAGGAGTCGGCTCGACGTGGTGCTTGCCGAACTCGCAGCGCATCGGGCACGCCTGGATCGGTACGTGGCCGGCCTGAATGTCCGGGCGGGCCACAGTCTGGTGGTTGCGTGGGATCCGTTTTCGGATCCAGCGGATCAGGACCTGCTCAGCCAGGCGCTGGATTACGGTGGTTCGGCGGTGGTTTCCATTCCAATCTTTTCTGGTGGACGGGTGAACAACGAGATTCGGCGGCGAGATGTGGACGTGGAGATGAGCCGGGCGGAACTGGCCGTATCGGAACGGGAGTTGGAGCGGGCCGTGTATCAGGCCTACTGGACCATTCAGGGATATGAACTCCAGATGCAAGCGGCCCGGGAGGGATTGGAGCAGAGTCATCAGGCGGTTGCCATCATTCAGGCCAAGGTGGATTCTGGTCTGGCCGCGCCGATCGAACTCAACCGTTTCAAGGTGGACGTGCTCAACCAGGAGCAGCGACTCGCCCAGCTCGAGCTTGCCGCCTACAGCGCGCGTCAGACCCTGGCACGGTTGCTGCATTTGGAAGATGTGGATTTTGAGCTGGTGGATCGGGCCGGCGAGGTGACGCTGAACGACTGGCCGGATACCCCTGGCGAGCTGGTTGCGCGGGCGGTGGAGAATCGTCCCGAGCTGGCCTCTCTGGCCTTGTCGGTGCAGGGCGCGGAGTACGAGCGCGCCATGGCTCGAGCCGGGTTTCTGCCGTCGCTCACCCTGGATGTGGGTGCGGATGTGGGCGCTTCTGCGGCGTGGACGGACAGCGACACATGGGAGGCTGTCTCCCTGTCCCCGACAGTGGGCGTCACAGCCGGACTCAACCTGTCCTGGAACCTGTTCGACAATTTCCGGACCCGGTACCAGGTGAGGCAGGCGGAGGTTGTGATTGAGCAGATGGAGGCCCAGCGGGCGGCCCAGATTGACGCAGTGACCGAGGAGGTGCGTACTGCGTTGGAGACGTGGAAGAATCTCAGAGAACGGGAAGCTGGGGTGCGGGAGCAACTGGCTTTGGCCACCGACAATCTGGAAATTTTGGAAACCCTGTACGGTCAAGGAACCGCCTCGCTCCTGGATCTGCTGAACGCCCAGAGCGAGTATCGGAACGCCTTGACTCAAGCCGCTGCGTTCCAGGTGGACATTGTGACCGCGGAGTTCGACCTGCGCTGGAACGTGGGGGAATCACTTGTGAACTAGAGGTGTGGGATGGGACACGTTCTGTGCTCGAGACGGGGACTGCCAGTGGGGGAGAGGAGCCGGTCCGGTGCCCCTGTTGGGGAATCCGGTCGTGTTTCGAACGAGGTGCGCCGACAGGGTGTGGAGGACGAACCAGGCGATTTGGGCCTGGTGGGGGAGTGTGCCCGTTGGTACCGGGGGGTGAACGTTTTTCTGGTGGCGGTTTCGGTGCTGCTTTCCGCGTGTTTTCAGGCCAACGGTGAGGATCGGCTGGATGAAGCGTTGATCCAGCGGGTGGAGCGTGGGGATCTGGTGGAGACGGTGGTCGAGTCGGGGCAGATCGTGCCGTGGTACGAGGTTCAGATCAAGCCGAAGGTATCGGGGGAGGTGAAGAGCGTCGAGGTGGACGAAGGGGATTCGGTGGAGAAGGGGCAACTGCTTCTCACGCTTGTGGACATTGACTATCGCCGCCGGGTGACGCTGGCCAAGGTGGCTTTTGAGGAGGCCCGGCTCAACGTGGCGAACGCCCGGAGCGAGCTTGAGCGGACGCAGGCCGCTTACGAGGCGCGTGGAGTTTCCAAGTATGAACTGGATCGGGCCAAGTATCAGCTGGACCTGGCCAAGGTGCGGCTGGAGCGTGCGCGGGTGGAGCTTGCCACGGCCAAGGATCAGTTGGGGTACACGCGGATTCGGTCTCCGATCGATGGTGTGGTGATTGAGCGGAACATCGAGCCTGGGGAGATGGTCACTGCGGGGATCACGGCGACGGTGAACGGGGAACCGCAGTTGACCATTGCGCAGCTCGATCGATTGCTTCTCGAGCTGAACATGAACCAGGTGGATGTGGCGCGAGTGAAGATCGGGCAGACAGCCACGGTGGTGCTCGACGCCTATCGTGACTCGCCGATCGAGGGCGAGGTGACGTCGATTGCCGCGGCGGCCCATCGGGATGTGACCAAGGGGATTGACGTGTTCAAGGTGGAAGTGACCATTGATCCGGGGCGTTGGGACATTGAGATCAAGCCGGGGATGACCGCGGAGGTGAAGGTTCACGTGGGCACGTACGAGGACGTGGTCAAGGTTCCGGTGGAGACGGTGTTCGAGGAGGATGGACAGAGTTATCTCTATGTTGTGAAAGCGGATCCCCGGGATCCGAAGAGGAAGATCAAGGAGAAGGTTCAGGTGAAGTTGGGCCATCGGGGCATGCGGGAGGTGGAGATTGTGGAGGGGCTGGAGCCGGGCCAGGAAATCTACGCCCAGGGGGACACTCGAGACCTCAAGATGAAGATGTGATCAGCCATGTTCTGGGAGATCATCAAGATCGCGCTCACTGCCTTGCGCGGCCACAAGCTTCGCTCGTTTCTCACCGTGTCGTCGGTGACCATCGGGGCCTTCTCGATCGTGGTGATGCTGAGTCTGGCCGAAGCGGGGCAAGCCACGCTTACGCGCTCCATCGAGGAGATAGGGGGGACGCGCCTGGTGTGGTGGGTTCCGAAGCCGGTCAGAGACAGCCGCGATCGGAGCCGATATTCGAGGGGATTGGCTCGTGAGGATGTGGAACTCATCGAGACGATACCTTACGTGGATCTTGCCACCGGGATGATCAACCTGGGCAAACAGACCGTGTATGTCACCGCGGACCACCGGGAACAGCTCGACGTCGTCGGACTGCTTCCGGGCATGTTGAAGGGGCTCACCTGGTCGCTTGCGGAGGGCCGCACGTTCCTGGGCCACGAGGTGGATCGATGGGATCGGGTGTGTATTCTCACCGAAGGTGTGGCCAGAGAGTTTTTCCCTGATGGTCGAGCGGTGGGCCGCACGATGACCGTGTTCGACAAGCCTTACCGGGTGGTGGGGGTGCTCGAGAAGCGCAAGGTGATGGGGATCCAGTTGGGCTTCGACTGGGAAAAGAGCGTGTTCGTTCCCATGGCCACCGCGGAAAAGCGCGAGGGATTCGCGGTGGGATTGGTTCTGGTGGCCTTCACCAAGGACCCCCGGTACAACGCCACGGTGGTCTCGCTCGGCACGGCCAAGTTGCTGGCCAAGCACAACGGGGTGGAGGACTTCGAATCCATTGATTTTGGTGAGCTACTCGAGTCGTTCTACAAGTACTTTCTGGCCATTCGCGTGATCGTGGGAGCCATCGCAGCCATCTCCCTGTTCGCAGGAGGTATCGGCGTGATGAACATCATGCTGGTCTCGGTCACCGAGCGCACCCGGGAGATCGGGATCCGAAAAGCCCTGGGCGCCACGGTCCCGGGCATCCTGCTCCAGTTCCTCGGTGAAGCCACCGTGCTGTCCCTGTTCGGCGGCATGGTGGGGGTCCTGGCCGGTATCGGCACCGTTGCGGTCGCCAACATGGTGGTCTCTCGTTGGACCGACTTCTGGGTCTCCATGTACTCCATGGTCGGTGTCGCTTCTGCGTTGGGTGCCACCATGGCCATCGGCCTGTTTTTCGGCGCATGGCCCGCTTTCCAGGCCGCTCGCCTGGACATCGTTGAGTGTTTGCGCCGGTAACACAGCGGCCGGACGGGAGGGCGTGATGTTTTTCAACTACCTCCGCTTCGTCTTCGATCAGCTTCGGCAGCACGTGGTCCGCTTCCTGCTTACCATCTCCGGGGTGGCGGTCGGCGTTGGTTCCCTGGTTTTTCTGGCATCGTTCATCGCGGTCGGCCTGGACGTCCTGAGAGAGACTTCCACCAACGCCACTGGTGAAGACCTCCTGACCGTGCGTGACAGTTGGCGTCTGAAGCGGAAGTACCCGAACGAGCGGAGGCTGTCCAACGAGGACTACCGGAACCTGTCTGAGAGCAAGACCCTGGAACGGGTCATGTTCGCCCCTCAATATGGACCGGACAACCGCAACTACAGCTTCGAGGGTCGCGACGGCGACGCCTTTGTGATGGGACTGGGCCCCAGTGGGTTCCCCACCAATCGACTCCGGGTCGCCGTGGGCCGCCCGTTCCTGTCGAGTGAGTACGAGCGGTTCAGCAAGGTGGCCATTGTCGGGTCGGACCTGCTCGAGCAGCATCCTCGGCCCTGGATTGGCAAAAGCATTCGCGTCGAGGGCGTCGCACTCCTGATCGTGGGTGTGCTCGAGCGCAAACCGGTCATGGGGCCGAACCGGGACTGGAGCTGGAACAACCGGATCATCATTCCGGCCAGCACCTACAATCTTCTTTTCAACGTGGACAAGAAGCCGGACGCCATTGTGGGCAAGGTTTCCCTGTTCGGCTCCGATTTCACCCTCGAGCAGTCTGTCGATGCTGCTCGAGTGCTTACCGAGCGTGTTCTCATGCTGGTCAGGGAGCACAAGAACTTTCGTATACCGGGCTCCGAGGACCGAGATAGCAACGAGGACACCATCATGCTGGTCATCAAGGTCCTGATGATCATGACCACCGTTTTTTCGCTCGTCGTGGGAGGGATCAACATCATGAACATCATGTTGGTCACGGTCACGGAGCGAACCCGTGAGATCGGGCTGAGGCGTGCCATGGGTGCGACGCGGCGTGACATCATCGCCCAGTTTCTCATCGAATCCGTGCTGGTCACCATGACCGGGGCGATACTGGGCCTGCTTGGAGGCCTTCTTCTCATCGCCGTACTCAGTGCGACACTGACCCGTGTGTTCTATCCCTGGCCTTACCACGTCGAGTGGTGGTCCGTGCTCCTCAGCATGGGGCTTTCGGTTCTGATCGGGGGGCTGTTCGGGCTCAGTCCGGCCCTCAAGGCGGCCCGGCTCGACCCGGTCGAGGCCTTGCGCTACGAGTAGGTCCGTCCTGGCAGAAGCGCTCGAGTTCGAGTGCCGTGGGATTTGGGTGGGATACGGGGGGATTCATTCAGCCGCCTGGAGTCGGACGCTCCGGGAATCTTCCCGGCCACGCGATTCGGCGGCGTGGGAGCGGTCAGGACGCACCAAGGCCCAGAGGGCAAGCGCCGTTCCTCCCAGGATGGACAGGATCAGGGTGACCCATGGGCGGTAGGGGAGCCACGGGAGTGCTGCAGCCAGGAGCGTGAGTCCGACGCCGAGCAAGAGGGTGGCCGGGCCGAACGCCTCCTTGGCAATGCGGGCCAGGACCCGTGGGGCGCCGCCTGGGGTGCGGTCGGCATCCGCGATTGCCCGGAGGCCGAGCAGGACGCCGGCCAGGCCGGCGATACGGAGCCACCAGGCGATTCCGATTCCGTGCCAGCGAGCACGAGCAGGGTCCGGCTTCTCGATGACTTCCCGCGTGACCTGGAAAATGAACCGACCCGAAGGCGTCCGGTACGGGGCAAAGGTGTCACCCACCTGCATGGCGCGTACGGATATCAGCGTTCCCGCCGGTGCTGTTCGGTAGGTGATGAGGGTGGGAGCGGTTCGTGGTTCTGTTTCCGGGTCTGGCTCAATGAGAATACTTCCATTGATTGTCCGGGAGGTCCGGCCCAGGCGGGGTGCGAGTTCATCCAGTTCATGCTGCTTCAGTGGTCGGTCCCGGACCGTGGTCAGTCGGGACACCAGCGCTGGAGGCAGGGTGAAGGCGCCGATGTGCACGCTTCGAGCTTCCCAGCGGACGTCCCGGAGCGAACGCCAGGGCGTGGCGGGGCGTGGTGCCTCGATCGATTCCGCCGAGGCGTCATTTGGTGCGGAGTTCGAGGATTCGGCCTGAGGGCCGTTGGGAGTTGGGGGCGAGGGCGAGCCGTCCGCACCCGGGTCAGTTTCCTCCGGGGTCCGTTGTGAGCGGTCGGGGTTCGCTTCATCGGGTGCGTCGTGCCCGGGAACGGTGTCGTCGGCGTCCGCACGATTCGAGGATGCCGCGGGGAGGAGCACCTGGACGCGGCGCTCCATGGCCAGGCTTTGGGTGCTGAATCCGGTCTCCGGATCCACCAGGCGTTCGGGTACCGTCAACCTGCCGCGGACCACCACCAGGCGGCCTTCGTTGGCAGGGTCGACCACGTCGGCTCCGGCCGGCACGAACAGGGCGCCCGATTCCTCCAGCGCGCGGAGTCGTTGTGCAGTGCGGCGTTCGTTCGACCAGGTCAACCCCAGGGCCGCACACACGAGGAGGGCTCCGAGGAGGACCTGCACCGGCCAGAACGGTCTCTTCCGGCTCATGGCGCTCCTCTCATTTTGGACTGTGGTATAGTTAGACGGGATCGGGCGCGCGGTCAAGGAAGATACCAGGTTCGTGCGGGTTGGGAGCGGTTTTTTTCCAGCCCAGATGTCAGGAGCCTCACACCGAACGTGACACTGCCACGAATGGCGAGGAAGAAAGCGTGGGCAAGGGGGTGGGGCAAGGTGCGTCTGATTGTGGCCGGCATGGTGTTTCTGAGCGCTGTCTTGGTTGTCGTGGCAGCGTCTCGGGCTCGTTTGGAGGATCCCACGCCCACCCCTCTGGTCCGTGCACGTGACGGGCGGTTTCTCACCGCGGTGGGAGACGGCCCGCTGGGGTACTGGCGGCTTTCCAGCCTTCCCGAGCGGGTTGCCGCGGCCACCGTGGCCATTGAGGACCGGCGTTTCTGGAGCCATCCGGGGGTGGATCCGGTGGCGGTGGCTCGAGCTTTCGTTCAGAACGTGCGGGCGGGTCGGCGTGTGTCGGGTGCGTCGACCCTGGCGATGCAGATTGCACGGATGCAGCATCCGGGCGCCCGGACCTACGTGCGCAAGGCGGTGGAGGCCTTGACCGCCCTGTTCCTGACCTTCCGGTATGGCCGTGATGCCCTGTTGGAGCACTATCTCCGGATGGTGCCGTACGGGAACCGGGTGCACGGGATTGGGATGGCGGCTCGAGTGTACCTGGACAAGCCGGTGGAGGACTTGAGTTGGGCGGAGATAGCGTTTCTGGCGGCGATTCCCCAGGCTCCGGCTCGAATGAATCCGTTCTATCCTTCCGGGAGGAACCGGGCGGCGGAGCGTGGAGAGCGTATCCTTGAAGCACTGTTTCATCGAGGGGTGATGACGTTTGCGGAGTATGAACTGGCGTGCCACGAGATTCGTCGGATCCAGGTCCTCCCTCCGGGGCGTCGACCGGAGAGTGCCTTGCACGCGGTGTTGCGTGTGGAGGATTTGTTGAAGCAAGCAGAGGGGGTTGGGGGGGGTGTCCCGTTGGTGGAGTCGACCATCGACCTGGCGTTGCAGGAGCGGGTGAGTGATTTGGCCGGGCGAGCGCTGCGACGGTGGAAGGGAGCCGGAGCGGGGAACGTGGCGGTCATGGTCGTGGACCTGGAAGGATACCAGGTGCGCGCGTCGGTGGGGTCGGCCGGGTATTTCGACCGGGCCGACCGGGGCGCCATCGACTACACGCGGGTACCGAGGTTCGTGGGAAGCACGCTCAAGCCGTTCCTGTATGGGCTGGCCCTGGATCGACGAGTCATCACTCCGGTCACCGTGCTTGACGACCTGGCACGTGGACCCGGGGGGGTCGAGGACGCGGATCGTCGCTTTCTCGGCCCGCTGCTGCCCAGATTCGCCCTGGCCAACTCGAGAAACGTTCCGGCCGTGAACCTGCTGCGGCGTGTGGGGCTCGAGGAGACCTATGCGATGTTGGAATCGTTGGGATTGCACGATCACAGCAAGCCGGCGCAGTACTACGGTCAGGGGATCGCCATTGGTGCCCTCCCCATCACCCTGGAGCAGCTCGTCCGGGCCTACTCGGTGCTTGCGGGCGGAGGGGTATTGCATGACCTGGTGTGGTATCGGGGGCAGGCGACGGCGGCGCCGCGGCGCGTCCTGTCGGAGGCGTCGGCGCGACTGGTCACCCTGTTCCTGTCGGACCCGACTGCGCGGTTGCCGTCGTTTCCACGAATGGGCGCGACCGAGTACCCTTTTCCGGTGGCGGTGAAGACGGGAACTTCTGCAGGGTACCGGGACGCCTGGACCATCGCCTACTCGCCGCGGTATCTCGTCGGAGTTTGGGTGGGCCATCCCGACTATCGACCCATGAAAAGCCTGAGCGGCTACCGGAGTGCAGCGGTTCTGGCGCACCAGGTGCTCGATCTCCTGCACCAGGCCGACCGGGACGGGTTGGCGGATATTTCCTTTCCGCCCCCGCGCGGGTTTGTGTCAACGCGGGTTTGCCCGTTGTCCGGCGCGCGCGCCACTCGGGCGTGTGACCCGGTGGTCGCCGAATGGGTGGCGCCCGAGGATGTGCCGGATCATGCCTGTCCGGTGCACGTTCGGCTGGCGGTGGATCGACGCACGGGTCTGCTGGCGTCCCGGTCGACGCCGCGCGCGGAGGTGGAGATTCGGACGTTTTTGAATCTTCCACCCCGGTATGGCGGATGGGCGAGGGGGATCGGGTTGCCGATCCTGGGAGCCGCTGGCGGCCCCTGGACGGATTCGCGCGGGCCCGGGGGAGACCAGGAGGTCCGCGTGTCGATCCGGTTTCCTCGAGATGGAACACGGCTGATGCAGGATCCGGAGTCGCCGGAAAGTCTGAGCACCCTGGCGCTGGAGGTCGACGTGACCGGGCCGGTCGAACAGGTGGTCTGGTACGTGGACGGCATGCCGTTTCGCACCGTGGGTTATCCTTACTCGGTGCGCTGGCCGGTGGCCCGGGGCGAACACGTGTTCGAGGCGAGGGTGCCTTTTACGCGGATTCGGTCGCGTCCGGTCCACGTGATTCTGGAATAGCCGATGAAGGCGGGTTGGCAGTGGGGGGAAACCGGATGGAGGTGGCCGGCCTGGCAAGGGGGGTGGTATGCTTGAAGCGGTGGGGCAGGTTGTTGCCGGGCGAGTCCGTGGTCGGATGGGCACGGAGAGGGAGGCGAACGAGGAGAGATGGCGGGGTTGGGCGGGCGTGCGCTGCGGGGGCGATATCGGTGGATGGTGGACCGGTTCGCACAGGTATTCGGTCCTCATGCAGGACTCCTGTTCCTGGTTCCGTTGGCGGTGTTGGTGGGAGGGAGCCGCTGGACCTGGGAACGGGTGGTGGTACCTGACGACGTGACGCAGGTCGGGCCGCGTGGGCGTCCGCATGGTTCGGCGGCCCGGCGACTCTGGTTGTACGAGGATGGTACGACCTGGGAGCGCGGTATCGTGCTGGACCGGAACGGAGCGCTCGAGCTGCGCCTGGACCGACCGGTGCGTGCGTTCACCTTGACGTTGCAAGGAAATCTGGCGGAATCCTACCGCGTACAGGCTTCTCGGGACGGCCGGCGGTACGAGACGGTCTGGCAGGTCGGAGGGACCGGGACGGGGGACGTACTGGAAACGACCGAGAGTTCTTTGATTGTCCTGCCCGGCCCGGTGGACCGGTTGCGGGTGGTGCCGGATCGGGGCCGCGACCGGTTCGCGATATCCTGGCTCAGCGTGCGGCGTCCACCCCTCGTCTTTCCGCACTGGCTTCTGCCTCCGGTCATCTGGGGCGCGTGGTTGCTGCTCATGCTTGCTCGTCGGTTGCCCCGGGCTCGAGCCCACGCGGAGCGGGTGTTGGCCGGGTGGGCGCGGGTGGATCCACCGGCGGGCGCGCTCCTCGCGTTTGCTGTACTGTTCCAGGTGCCGCTCGGCTCCATGCTCTGGGTCCTGCCGTTGGGGGTGCTCCTGGGGCTGGCCATGTGGGTTCGGCACGCGCCGGTCCCGGCCCTCGCCACGCTGGCGATCGTGGTGGGCCTGGGCGGTCTCGTGGTTCCCCGCCTGCTCACCCGGGTCGTGGTGGCGGGCATTGCCCGGTTTCACGAGCTGAACGTGGACCACCGGATGCGGCCCTACGTGATGGAGGACATCAACGGTGACGGGATCCGGTTTCGGGGTGAGTCATCCGATGTGGAGGACCGGCAGTTCGTGGTTCTTTTTCTCGGGGATTCCTTCACTTATGGGTTCCATCTCGAGTACGGGCAGACCTACCCAGCTCAGTTTCAGGCCCTGGCAGCCCGGGCGGGGTGCCAGGACGTGGTGGCGGTGAACATGGGCTGGACCAGTTCTTCTCCGCTCCTGAGCCTTCGTCTTCTCAAGGAGATCGGGTACCGGTACCATCCGGACCTGGTGGTCTACAGCCTGGACATGACCGACTTCAGCGACGACCTGCGGTACGAGGAGGCCCTGGCG
This sequence comes from uncultured Gammaproteobacteria bacterium, assembly GCA_964418585.1. GTDB lineage: Bacteria > Myxococcota_A > UBA796 > JAJRTE01 > JAJRTE01 > JAJRTE01. Next base: position 25,576 of record CAYQMG010000146.1, read on the forward strand.
CGAGGGGGAGACCTGCACCCGGACCCATCTGCGGTGGCGCGAAAGTTGCTCGCCATTTACTTCCCGGCCATTGCGGCCAACCTGGGCGAGCTGTCCCGGGCGGACCTTGCCCTGAGATGGCGCCGAGCCACCGCCTCGCGCACCGGGCCGTCGGTGCAGCGCGGCCCCTCGTATGCGGGAGAGAAGTTTTTCGTGACCAACCACCCGCTGGCAGAGACTCGAGCCGACATCGAGCGAGGTGTGATGCGGAATCTGGAGGCGCTCCACGGATTCTCGACTCGAGTCCTCGGCGTCCCCATGGTCCTGGTCCTGTATCCTCGAGCCTACCAGTATTCCACCAGGGAGTCCCCGAACAACAACGAGAAGGGATTGTACGTCCCGTTGGGCCCCTACGTGCTCGAGCCCTTCCGGTATTTCGACGAGGTGAAGGACCGGTTGCCCTATCCTGTGATCAGCATCTTGGATGCGTTCCAATCTTCCGAGGAATTCCCGCTCTATTTCTCGGACGACCCGCACTGGAACGCGCGTGGCGCGTGGGTTGCGGCCCGTGCGGTGTTCGAGCGGCTTCGAGGGCGGGGGATGCTGCCGTGTCCGGAGCCCTGAGGGGGGCGACAGACCCGGGGAGGATCATGCGCCGGCACCGGTGGCTTCGTTGTCCGCGTCGCTCGAGGCAGGGCGTGTCTCCGACCGGGAGAACACGCGCTTTAGCTTGCCAAGCAGGCCGACCCCGTTGTGGGCGTCCAGGGCGCGTTGGGCCATCTGGGCGATCTTGTCCGCCCGGGTCGCCCCGATCCGGACGTCGAAGATCTCGCCGTTGCGGAACACGATCATCGTTGGAATGCTACGAATGTTGAATGTCTGTGCCACCTGCGCGTTGGTCTGGGTGTTCACCTTGGCGAACAGGACTTCGCCGCGGAATTTCTCCGCCGTCTCCTCGAATGCGGGGGCCATGGCGCGGCATGGAGCGCACCAAGGCGCCCAGAAATCCACCACCACCGGCTTCTCGGCCTCCAACACCCGGGACTGGAACTCGCTCGGACTGCGGATCTCGAGCACTGTGGGCTCGGGGGCCTTGGCCTTCTCCTGCGACGCAGCAGCGCGTATCCTCTTCTTTTTTCCCATCGTCTTGCGATCCTCGTGTGAGATGACATGCGCGGGGGACGGTCCCGGCGCGCGGTCATAAAAACATGGACCCTGAAGCCCGCTTGTCAAGCCCGAAACACCTTCGCGCAACGCCACCCGGTGCGCTATACTGGACGCCAGCCTCCAGGACCGGTCGGTGGGAGATGGGGAGCCACGCCACGAGCTGGACACCATGGGCGAAGACCCGGGGAAGCGTGTCCGGGGAGGCGAGAGTGGGAACGGTCTGTCTGAATTGGCGACAGGCGGATTCGAGCCCGGGCGTTTGGATGGAAGGTACGCGCGTCCAGCCACCTGGTGGAGCAGGGCGCAAAAGGGAATCGAGGCGGAATGGAGCAGACGTTGGCCCCTGTGGTCAGGGAGTTGGGTCAGGTGACCTCGTTCGAGGACGCGGCGACCGTGGTGTTGAAGCGTATGCTGGAGGTGTCCGCCGCGGCCCTCCAGGAGAGCCCGTACCATGGCAGGGGGAGCCTGCGTCGTGGGATGGTCCACCTGCGCCCCAAGGGGGGCTACAGCGGTCTTGTGATTCTCGACGCCGGCACCTGGGAATTGACGGATGCCGGGGGCGACCGGGCGCTCCTACCCTCCGCCGGAGCCTGGCGATGGGTTCAGCACCATCGGTGCGGGGTGGTGATCGACGTGAACCTCGGCGTGGCCCACGTGCTCGGCAAGCCCGGCTCGAGCGCCGGATGGACCATTGACGGGCCATCGTCCACACCGTTCAGCAGCCAGGAAAGTCGGTTGCGCCTGCTCAACCGGGACGCGACGCACCTCTGTGCCTTGCCTCTCCGGTTGCCCGGAAACAATCTCGGCGGGATGATCTCGCTCGAGGCCCACTGCCCAAGCGCAATGGGCAGACCGTTCATCTGGCATGCATGCGGTGAAGCGCTGCAGACCCTGGCCGATGTGGCTGCCCCCTATTTTGCCGCGCTCCCCCGCAGACCTCGAGCCGCGGTTTCGGCCGATGACCTCCTGCCCGTGGTGGGGCCGTCCATGGCCGGCCTGATCGATACCTTGCGGGTGTTCGCTCAGCAGGAGGAGACCATCCTGCTGTGGGGTCCCACCGGTTCAGGCAAGTCCCGCATGGCCCGCTGGTGCCACGCCTGCTCGCCCAGGAGTCACGGACCATTCGAGTCGGTCGACATCCATACGGTTCCGGAGGAACTCCAGTTGGGCGAACTGTTCGGATGGAAGTCGGGGGCCTTTACGGGAGCTGTTGGGGACTACAAGGGGCGGGTGACTCGTGCGACGGGTGGGACCCTGTTCATCGATGAGATCGACAAGCTTTCCATGCGGGCCCAGGCCAGCCTCCTCAAGTTGCTCGAGGAGCGACGATATCAGGTCCTTGGTGACCCGGCGGGGGACCGGGAGGCCGACACGCGGTTCATCGTGGGGACGAACGCGGACTTGTATGCCGAGGTCCAGGCCGGACGGTTCCGCGAAGACCTGTTCTATCGTATCAACGTGCTCCCGGTCAGTCTCCCACCGTTGAAGGAACGGGCCGACGAGATCCCTCTGTGGGCACGGTTCATGCTCCAGCGAAGACACCAGCAAGACCATCGCAAGGGATCGATCACGCTCACTGCGGACGCCGAGTTGGTGCTGTTGGCCCAGCCCTGGCCGGGCAACTTGCGCCAGCTCGACAACGTGCTCCGGAGAGCCTACTCTCTCGCCCTGGTCGAGTACGGGGGCGACACGGCCGACCTGGTCATTCGGGACCGGCACGTGGAGCAAGCCCTCCAGCTCGAGCGGCGCGTCCCGGCCAACACGGTCATCTCCACGCTGAAACTTGCAGCCCAGGCCTTCGTAGAGGAAGCCGAGCGCCGGAAAGACACCGGACACCCCGTGGACCTCCAGCTTACCGACGCCTTCCAGGGCCTCGTGCTCCTGACGGCATTCAAGAAACGCGGCTCCCTCGAGTCGGTCTATCGCTTCTTTGGCCGCACCAAGCTGGTGAAAAACAGGAACCATCATCGCGCCGCCCGGAATGAACTGCTCAAGGTGAGACGCCTCTACCAGGCACTCGACCAGCCGCTCGACCCCGAAGTGGACCTTTTCACCGAGCGCTGGCAAGAATCCGATTCCGATTGATTCGGTTGGACTCGGAATCGAGTCTTCTTGGTCTCGCCGCTCCGATGGATTCCTCGAGGCATCCTGACCGCGGGCAACCGTTTCGACCCGCTGCCGACTCGGTCCGCAGCCTTCCGCCGGCCCGTGCCTGTCCATCGGCCCTGGTGGAGGTGGGGAGACTCATGACAAGGTCCCCGGAACAATGGTATTAGGAAGCGAAACGCATGCCTTGGGGAAGGGGAAGTCCGCCAACAGGTGGTGGTATGCATGACACCGGGATTGAAAATCGGCTGGAATCGCTGCTTCAACGGGACGATCTCGCTCCCGAGGTGAGGCAGGAGCTGGAAGCGCTCGTCTCGAGCCTTGCTGGCGTGGATCCTTCCGTGTCGACCCCGACCCTGGCCGGGCGAGACGGAGCCGGGACCCGGCGGGGAGGCCCTGTGGGTGGTTCAGAGGGGTCGGCTCGCCCCACGTTGTGGCGGTGGGAGGGGTCGGGAGGGGAGGGGGGAGCGAGGACCTTGGGGGGAGGCAAACGGTTTTCGGCGCCGATGGGAGGGGATGTCGATCGAGGCGGTGGGGCGTGGGCGTCGCCTTCTGTGGGGGAGGGGACCGGGAATCGAGGAGCGGAGGCGGGTGTTGACCTGGATTTTCGCACCACACCGGACCGGTACGAGGACCGGGGGCTGCTGGGGGTCGGCGCGATGGGGGAGGTGCGGCGGGTTCGGGATCCCAACTTGAATCGAACCATGGCCATCAAGCTTTTGCGGGCTGGGGTGGCCCACCAGTGGCCGGACATAGCGCGCTTCGTCACCGAGGCGCGGGTGACGGCTCAGTTGCAACATCCGGGGATCGTTTCGGTTCACGAGCTGGGCCGGCTCGAGGATGGGCGCTACTACTTCACCATGGATGAGGTGCACGGCCGGACGCTGGAAGAGGTGATCGATGAAGTTCACCGTGCGTCGTCGGATGGCCAGTGGCGGCCCGCACCTTCCGGGTGGACGTTCCGGCGCCTGATCGATGCCTTCCACCGGGTGTGTGCCACGGTCGCCTTTGCGCATGCTCGAGGTGTTGTGCACCGGGACTTGAAGCCGTCGAACATCATGCTTGGCGAGTTCGAGGAAGTCCTGGTCGTCGACTGGGGGCTGGCCAAGGTATTGGCCGACCGGGTCCAGTCGGAGGAGGGCTCGAGCGGGGAGCGTCGGCATCCACGAATTCTTGAGGGGGTGTTGCACGCCACGATGCCGGGGGTGGTCGCGGGCACGTTGGCCTACATGGCGCCGGAGCAGGCGAGGGGGGAGCAGGAAGCCATTTCCACGGCCACCGATGTTTTTGCGTTGGGCGCCATTCTGTACCAGATTCTGGCCGGAACCCCGCACATTGTGGGTGGGGACTTTCATGCTGCGATGCGCCAACTTCTTTGCGGCCCTGTCCGGCCGCCTGGTCGTGCGGTGTGGGAGGAGCGTCCGGGCGAGGGAGTGGACGAGGCCGAGGATGTGCCGAGGCAGTTGCCGGTACCGGGTCAGCTTCAACAGATCTGCCTCAAGGCGATGTCGATGGAGCCTCAGGACCGTTACCCGGACGCTGGGGTGTTGGCCGATGAGGTTGGAGCCTGGCTGGAAGGGGCGCGGCGTCGGGAGCGTGCACTGGCGGTGGTCGGCGAGGCCACGGTGCTTCAGGAGGAGGTTGCTGACCTTCGGCGTCGAGCGGCGACGCTGAAAGACGAGGCCGCCGCCATTCTCGAGGCCGTGCCTCCATACGCGCCTGTGTCGCAGAAAAAGCAGGGGTGGATCCTCGAGGATGAAGCCGCAGAGCTGGAACGCACGGCCGAGGTGAAGGAAGCCGAGATGCTTCAGTTGCTCGACGGCGCCTTGACCCTGGAGCCGCACCTGCGAGAGGCCCGGGACCTTCTCGCCGCCCATTATCGACGACTTCACGCGGACGCAGAACTCCGCCGGAACGCCTCTCTTGCCGCGCGCTACGAGTCGGTGCTCCGGGCGTTCGACACCGGCCGCCATCGAGCATACCTCGAGGGCCGGGGAGCGGTCACGATCGTCACCGACCCGCCAGGGGCTCGAGTGACTTGCTACCGGTACGAGCAGAAGGAGCGGCGGCTGGTGCCCGTCCAGGTCGGCCGGCTCGGCACCACCCCGCTTCGTCGCGTGCCCCTGAAGGCCGGAAGCTACCTTTTTGTGATCGAACTCGAGGGACGTTCTCCTGTCTCCTACCCGGTCCGGATCGGGCGCGAAGAAGTCTGGGAGGGCATCCGGCCCGGGGAGCAGACGCCTTATCCCATTTATCTCCCCCGTCCTGAAGAACTGGGACCGGACGACATCTACGTGCCTGCCGGCGTGTTCCAGAGCGGCGGCGATTGGCTCTCCGAGCAGACCTCCCTTCCGTACCGCCGTATCTGGCTCGACGGCTTCGTCATGGGACGCTACCCCGTGACCAATCGACGTTACCTCGAGTTTCTCAACGACCTGGTCGAAAACGGTCGTGAATCCGAGGCCCTGGCCCACGTGCCCAGGGAGCGGACCATTGGAGAACAGGAGGGACAGATGGTCTACGGGCGCGACGCGGATGGCCGATTCGTACTCCGACCGGACGCGGACAACGACCTGTGGGACCTGGATTGGCCGGTCTTCCTGGTGGACTGGTACAGCGCTCGAGCCTACGCTTCGTGGTACGGCCGGAAAACGGGAAAGCCCTGGCGCATTCCCTGGGAACTGGAGTGGGAGAAGGCCGCCCGGGGCGTGGATGGCCGCTACTATCCCTGGGGCGACTTCCTCGACCCCACCTGGTGCTGCGTTCGCGAAAGCCACCAGGATCAGCACCTGCCCGCTCGAGTGGACGACTATCCCATCGATACCAGCCCCTACGGGGTCCGGGGCATGGCTGGTGGCGCCGTGGATTGGTGCCTCGACCGGTTTACACGGCAGGGGCCTGCCGTCACCCCGGGCGAACCGTGTCTCCCGATGCTCGAAATGGAACCGGAAACCGACCTGCGGACCGACACCATGCGCGCCATCAAGGGAGGAGCGTGGAGCTTTTTCCAACGAAGCGCTCGAGCCACCCGTCACGCAGGCGTGAGCGGGTCCCTTCGTGACCACGGTGTGGGGTTTCGGCTGGCCAGGACTTTCCCCTTGCCGGAGCCGCCGTCTGACCGGTGAAGCCTCGAGACCTCCTTGTGTTCGCAGCCCGTTCGTCCGGCAGCAACCGCCTTCCTGGAAGCCAGTTGGTCACGCGATCCGGCACAACGATACGACAGTGTGTTCCAGGGTGGGCTTGCGTCATTTGGTGACGCAAGGTCGTCACGGAAGGACGAACACACCAGGACGGCGTGGCGGCGTGAAGGTGTTCCAGCAAGGCCGGCTGGCGCGCTCCATGTGGCTTCGGGTAGGCAACCTGCGGTCGTGTTGGAGCAAACGTGCTGCCGGGTGTGGCGCCTTGATGGGATGCCCTTGGAGCGGGAGGGGGTGAGGGACGCTGGCACGGAAGGTGCTATTGAGAGGGGCAGGCGTGAGTTGAACTCGTGGTTTCCCGACCCGGGAGAATGAGGGGACCTCGGCTGCGCACCCGCTCCTGCGCAGTCCGCGCCACGAGTCATCGAGCGCCCTCAGTTCTGGTGTCGAGAGAGAGGCGGGAGGCCTCGGAAGGTGTGGCCGCGACATTCCGGATGGGTGTCGCGTTGGACGATAGCCGGGTTGGGGAGCCTCTCAACATCGGCAGGGTCCCTGTGGAGTCAATTCCGCAGGGACCTTTTGGCCGCCCGGCGTCCTGGGGGGATTCCTGGTTGCGCAGGATGAATCGGACGCCTATGTTTGACTGGAGACCGAGCATGAGGATCGCGGAGACCGGTGTGGGGATACCTGGTGGGCAGGTCCGTTCGCTCGCTGGAACTCCGAATTGTGTGGGCGTCGGGAGGGGGGAGCGCACGCGGGGCTTCGTGCCGGTCGCGGTGGAGCCCTCGGGCTTGGAAGGGGGGGCGAGGTGGAATTGGGGCGTGTCGGGGGAGCCGAGGACGTTGTCGTTCGCGTCCACGATTTCGTTGCACCCGAAGGGGGGGTGGATCTGCCTTCGGCCACCGGGTCGTTGGAGCCGGTGGGTCATCTCGTCGACATTCCCCTCGTCCTGGGCACGCAGCGGGTCCGTGTGACCGTGCAGGTTTCTCGTATCGTGTCGCCTCTTGGCAAGACGCCGCGGTTCGCAATCTTTCTCGACGACGAACCCGGAGTGATCGGACCGGTGAACGGGGATGGGAAACTGACCTTGCCGTGGACGGACGTGGATGACACCACGCAGATCACCGTCAAGTGGCAGTCGGCGCCGGGGGTCACGAATCGTCTGGCCGAGGACGAGCGGACCCGTGTGATCATTTCCATGGACATCGGCACCCGCGGACCGGGGCCGCGTGGCGGAGAGGGGAATGGCATCGAGGGCACGTCCTGACGCCCCAGTCTAGCGCTCCCGGCCACGATACCGCGCCACCAGGCGGCTGACCTCCTTGACCAGCACATCCCGGCTCACCGGTTTGCGAAGTTGTGCCGCCGCACCCAAACTGCTCAGCTCCTCCCGGGCATCTTCCACGGACACGATCAGTACCGGAATGTTGGCCGTGGCCGGATCCGATTTCAGTTGCCGGAGCAGGTCGCGGCCGCTTCCATCGGGCAAAAACATGTCCAGGGTGATGACCACTGGATGAAGTTCTCGAGCCAGTCTGAGACCGTCGGCCACACTGCGGGCACCTGTGACATGAAATCCCTGCTCGTTGAGAAACCGTCCCATCAAGTCGAGCACTTCCGGATCGTCATCGATGGAGAGGACCACACCCCGGTGCCGGGTGGTGGATGGGGTGAGTGACCGCTCGAGAAACGAAAAACTCTCCTCGGTGGTCTCCTCGATGTCCCGAAACACCGGGACCGGTTCCTCGACGCTCACCTCGCTCACGCCGTAGACCGACAGGATGAAGGTGAACCGGCTCCCCTGACCCACCTCACTTTCCACCCAGATGTGTCCGCCCATCAACTCCACCAGCCGCTTGGTAATGGCCAGGCCCAGGCCTGTCCCTCCGAACTCCCGGGTTCTCGAGCTGTCCACCTGGTAAAATTCGTCAAAGATGGTCTTGTGGTCCGCCGCAGCGATTCCCACACCGGAATCGATGACCGATATCTGAACCTGGGCCTGCCCGTTGTCTCGAGCTTCCACCCGGATTCCACCTTCCCGGGTGAACTTCACCGCATTGCTCAACAAGTTCATCAACACCTGGCGAAGTCGATCCTCATCCGCCCAGACCAGCGGCAACATCTGGTCGGCCACAATGTCCACGGTGAGTCCCTTGCGCTTGGCCATGGGCTCGACGCTCTGCACCGCCGCCACCAGGGCCTTTTTTACGTCCACGGGGGCCAGCCGGATGTCCAGGCGGCCCGCATCGATTTTGGAAAGGTCGAGGATGTCATTGATGATCGCCAACAGGTTGTGCCCACTCTGCATGATCCGGTTCACATCCTCGGTCTGCTCCTCGTTCAGCGTCCCATCGATCCCCCGGAGCAGTACCTGGCAGTAGCCGATGATCGAATTCAGCGGCGTCCGCAGCTCGTGGCTCATGGTCGCCAGGAACTGGTTCTTGAGCCGATTGGCCTCGACGAGTTCCTTGTTCAGCCGGGCCAACTCGACCGCGGTCTCCTCCTCGGTGATGTCCCGGTACACTGCCACGAATCCCCCACCGGATTCGAGCACCGGCTCGGAGATCGGAGCGAGCGAGGCGGAGAGGGTGCGGTCGCCCAGCTTGAATTTCAGGTAGACCGGCGTTCCATTGTCTTCCTGAACCTGCATCAACATGCCCACCAGCAGGGCGAGGGAACGGTCTCGGTCCTGAGGGGTGGTGCCGGCCTCCACCAACTCGTTGATGTGGCGCCCTACCAATTCCTCCCTGCTGAGGGATAGCATGTTCTCGATGGCCTTGTTCGCGAGGATGACCCGCTGTTCCCCGTCGAAGACCATCACACCATCCGCAATGGACTGGAGGACCACCGTGTTCTTGAGTGCCTCGAGCTGGTAGGCGCGGGTACGTTCGGCGACCTTTCGTTCCAGGTCGCGGTTGAGGGCGCGGATTTCGGCGTTTGCTTTCTCGAGTTCGAGTTGGCTTTCCTGGAGTTGGTCGACCATGTGATTGAAGGAGGTGCTGAGGCTTGCGGTCTCGTCATTGGTGAGCACGTCCACGCGGAGGTCGAGTTTTCCCTGTCCGACCGATTCCATGATGGAGGCCGCGCGGCGCAGGGGTAGCGAGATGGAGCGGGCGGCGAGGCCGGAGATGACCAGGACGAGCACCATGGCCACGATGAGGATCCAGCCGACGACGAGGGTGAGGTTCAGGGAGAGTTGGCGGTCCACCAAGGGGCCGCCGGCGCGGATTGCATTCATGAGGTCGAGGGCAGCGAGGTTGAGGGACATGAGGACGAGGCTGACGAGGAGAAATCGGGCGTAGAGGCTGACCTGGTAGACTTTTTCCCTGGAGGTTCCTCGGATTCTGCGGCAATCGTGGGCGATGGTCTGGCGCACTGGTTGCACGATACGCTCGCAGACGAAGAACAGGAACACGACGCCGGGGATGAGGGCGAGCCATCCGCGGAGGAGGAGCCAGACGGAGTCGAGCAAGGGCAAGGTTCCGGACAGCAGCATGAACAGGACGATGAAGAGGGCCCCGGCGAAGTAGCGAAGCAGCACGCTCAATGTGAAGAAGGTGGGCAGATTGAGCAGGCGGGCTCGAGCTTCGAGCAAGAGGGCGGGGTCGCCGGTGGGGCCCTGTTTGCTGGCAAAATAGTCGCTGACCGGACGGGTCAGTATCGAGATGGGATAGGGCGCGGTGATCACGGTGATCAGGGAGGCCACGCCGACCGCAAGGAGGTAGGTGGTGAGGCGTGCCCGTTCCTCGTCGAACCGGGAACTGAGCACGATGTATGGGGTCACACAGGCGATGAGGGTAGCCACCGCCGCGAGTTCGGAATAGAGGAGCCGCTTTTTCAGGTCGACTTCGGCCTGGTGGCCGGCGCCTGGTGAATTGGTTCCCACGGTCCCCACAGGTTCATCCCAACGTGTCAAGCCCGGCTGTGCGCGCTAGGCCGTTTTTTCGGCGACGCAGCCGTAGAAGTAGATGGGGGGGACGGGTTCGGTCACGTCCTTCAACCCCCAGTGGGAAGCCGCCGCCACCCCGTGCTCGGTCAACCGCCATGGGGGCAAGACCGCCTCTGTGGCCGCGATACTCCGTGGGAAGAGTGGGAAGCCCATCCGGTGATATGCTTCCACGCTTGGAGCAGCATACTTCAAGCTGTCCTCCCCCAGGGATGTCAAGGCCAGGTGACTCCCGGGCGCCACCCAGTCGTGGCACCTGCGGAGCGCTTCTTTCAACACCTCGTCGGGCAGGAAGTAGGAGAAGCCGATGTAGATGATCGCAAGTGTCCGATTTCCCTTGAACAGGGGATCGATGTCTTCGGAGCGCAATTCGTGTATCAGCCGGGCGTCATGCTGGATGTACCGGGCCTTGGGGGAGTCGCCCAGGATGTTGCGACCGTAGGCGACCGTGACCGGGTTGATGTCCATGTAGAGCACGTTGGCTTCCGGCAACACCTCGTGTGCGTTACCACAGGTTGGGAGTCCGGCCCCGGCGACGATGAAGTCGATAAGTCCCACCTCCTCCCACAGGAAGCGGAGGGCCCGGGCGAGGAACTGCCGCTGAATTTTGGCCCAGTGAGGCGCGATGGGGGTCATTTTTTCGATTTTTCGCGCCATTTCCCGGTCCACTTCGAAATGGTGATTGCCTCCCAACCAGTAGTCCATCATTCGTGCGGTGTCGGGAGTGGTGAGATCGAGATTCAGCCCAAACGCATTTCCTTCGCCGTTCGCATGCACGGTGCACTCCTGTTCCTTGTCGGTTGGCCCATACGTTGACATTCATTCGAGACCCCGTTTCCAGGTCTTCCGGCTCTGGAATCAGCATGCATGGTCGAGGTACAAAAGTCAACCGGATGAAGAGGATGCGGACCGCTGGAGAGAGAACGTGCCTGGTTGGGGCTGGGCCGGGACCTGGCTGTCCGCGGATCCGGAATCCCCGCCGGCGCCCAGGAAGCCGAGGCGGGAGGCGCAATCGGTCGGCCGGCATGGGCGAAAAGACGCCGGAACGTTCAAGCTCGGGCCGAGACTACAGTTTTGCGAACTGAGTGGGGTTGCGCAAGATCTGACGCTTCAGTCGCAAGACGAATCCGCCCACTGCGTCCCTGGGGCCCTGTTCCGTCCCAGGTGAAAGGGTCTCCACGAAGCCGATGATCTCGTTCTCCGCTTGCTTGAAAATGGCGTCCATCTCCTGCTCGGACATGCCGAGCCGGAACAGTTTCGCCATCAGGTCGCCGCTGAACTTCTGGTCCTCGAACAGGGTCGCCAGTCCGAGTCTGACCAGGTCGTTCCGGTCGGTCGCTTCCGGATATCCATCGGGGCCAGCGCGCATCATGCATCCTCTCCTGTCACAGTCTCGTTCATCGGTTCGATGGATGCGGACCAGATAGGCACAGTGTAGCTTGCTCACTGCCCGTGGGCAACGATATCTGCCTCCTTACGGTCACTGTCTGCTCCCTGTTCCTCGTCCCCGTCCTCCCTGGCGGGCGACCGGGCTTCGTCCTCACTGCCACGCCATGGGGAAAGCATGAGGGCATCCAGCATCACTGGGCCGGCCAGGTCATCGAGGGGCACCCGGATGGAAGCTCGAGCCTGACTGGAGACCGAGATACGTCCGACCGGGTGCCAACCCGGATGGCGGGCGGCCTGGGCCAGGGCAAGGGACCCGACGGGTGTGACTTGGAGCGTGTTCGGGGTGGAGGAAACCTCGAGCTGAAAGACCATGGTCGTGGCCAGGTGCTCAGTGTCAAGTCCTGGAGCGACGTACACCTGCAGCAACCACTCAC
>CAYQMG010000147.1:0-77444 GCA_964418585.1 uncultured Gammaproteobacteria bacterium
CTCCACCTGGTCCGCCGGGTAGACTTCTGGAGTATCGATACCGATCAGGCGTACTCGTTCCTGGTCCCCGGTATCGGTGTAGGAAGACAGAGCCAGGGTGTCCCCGTCCACGGCGTACCGCACATGGACCATTCTTCCGTCCGAGCAGGTCGGGTCGGCGAGCGGTCCCCAGGCGGGAGGGGTTGGCAGTGCAACCGGAGTGTCGGCAGGAGAGGTTTCCCCCGGCCCGGGAGTTTCCACCCCCTGGGGCGCCGCCATGTCGCACCCGGCTGCACCGCAGAGCATGCAGGCAGTCCACCAGGCCACTCGCGCGGTCATGGGAGCCCGACCATCCATTCCAGCTCTCCTCCTGTCCTCAAACCAGCGGGTTCAGCATGACGCCCCCGAGTGGATGTGTCAATAGACTCGTATCCCGTCCCAGGCCCAATTCGTTCTCGAAACTGATTCGGCGGCAGGCCTGCTGCGGGCCGGCCATTCGTGCACGCCACCGAGAACCGGTGCGACCTGTTTCCCGTCCGGCCGCAAGGAGACCGGTATCCACCGAGCACCTGTCTCAAGGGGAGCGCCCCAAGGGGTGATACGGATTCCGGCTACTGGGTAATCATTCGTGAAAGCGACCCATATTCCCGAATCTTGAACAGGCTCAGTTCGCCTTTCAATCCCCATTCCAGCGCAATCCGCGCCATCTGCACCAGGTTGGCCGCCTGGCTGATCCGCAACAACAGGTGGGGGTTTTCCCGGAAGAACTCGGAGTCATGACAGGCCCAGATGAACGAACGCGGGACGAAGCGTTTGGTGAGCAGGACGAACAGGGCGAGATAGAACGTGTCTTCCTTGCTCCGGGGGTAGTCCAGGCTGACCCTGAACTGTCGGAAGCTCTTGGTGGCATGTCCTTCGATGTCTTCTTCGGTACAAATGCCCCTGGCGATGAAATCCTCCGACACGCCGCTGCGTGGGAACAGGGTGAGCGAATAGAGAAACAGACGGAAAGGGCCCGGCAGATCCATGAGGAACCGGAACAAGGTGTCCTTGTCCCGGCGCGTCGCCACTGGATCGTCGATGATGATGTCGTAGGTCACATCTATGCCCAACCGCTGATTGAGCCGGGCGAACCGCACCACCTGGTCGTTGGAGGAGGTTCGGCCGAACACCTCCACGGCCTCGTCCTCGCTGGCCGTCTGTATCCCTATCTGCACGTGGCTCAATCCCGCCTTTTTCAGCCGGATCAGGGTGGACTCGCGAACCGCCTGGGGGGTGAGGAGGATGAAGAACGGGAGACCGACCTCCCGGGGATACCGGCGACAGAACTCCTCCAACCAGCGCTCGGGAAAGAGGAACGTATCGTCGTCGAACTTGATCCGGGTCAAGTTGCGCATGACCTTGCGCGCCTCGCGGATCTCCTCCAACACGTTGCCCACGGACCGGATTCGGTGGTAGTTGCCCGTGGCCCCGTACACCTCGGCCAGGGAGGAATTGTAACAGTAAGCGCACCGATAGGGACATCCTCGAGAAGCATGGATACGAAGCTCACGATTGTCCAGTTCCGGGTCGTGCTGCTCGATCCGATCCCTGTCGATGATGAACTTGTCCTTTCCCCCCATGTCGCGAAACGGCAGGCTGTCGAGCGAATCATGCAGGGGGCGCACCGGGTTTCTGAACCAGGTTCCATCCGGACGCCGTCCCCAAAGGTTGGGAATGCCATCGATCCGTTCTCCCGACTCCAGGGCATTCATGAGGTCGAGCATGGGGAACTCCCCTTCACCCACGCACAGGACGTCGGCGTGAGGGAGGCACGCCTCGGGAACCAGTGTGACGTGGAGTCCCCCCCACAGGATGAGCGCGTCAGGCAAGGCCTTGCGCACGATCCCGGAAACCCGAATCGCGATTTTCCAGTAAGGTGAGCCGAAGGAAAATCCCACCACGTCGTACTTCCCTTCCGCCATCTTCCGGGCAAGCAGGTCACATTCCCTTTCGCTCGGCTCCTCCACCCGGTTGTTCCGCCAGTGTTTGAAAAAGACGAGATCGACCGGCCAGCCGTGAGACTTGAGCATGGAGGAAAGGTGGCGGACGCCGCTGTTCTCCACCGCGTACAGGGCCACGATGGCCACCTTGAGCTTCCGTCGTGGTTGTGTGGACATGGTCGCTCCTTCCCGGGGTGTGCACCCGGTCACGCCGAGGATGGCTCGTTCCCGGCCTGCTTTTTCTGTTGCTCCCACAAAGCCCATGGCCTGTCGTGGTCCGCCCACATCTGGTTGAGGTGCAGGTAGTCCCGATAGGTGTCCATGCTCTGCCAGTACCCCTTGTGAAGATACACCATCAGTTCACCGCTGGCCGCAAGGTCCTCCAACGGCGCCTTTTCCAGAACACAGGCGGGATCGTCCTCGAGCAGGTCCAGAAACGCGCGCTTGAACACGAAGAAGCCGCCACAGACGTAGCGAGCGGTCTCTCGAGGTTTTTCGGAAAAGGCGACCACGCGGGAGCCATCGATGGTCAGTTCTCCGAAGCGGGACGGGGCCAGAACGCCGGAGAGGGTACCCAGCCGGCCGTGCTGTTGATGAAAGGCGACCAGGCGGTCGATGGGGATGTCCGAGAGGCCGTCCCCGTAGGTCATCATGAAGTCGTCGGTGTCGATGTAGCGAGCCACCCGCTTCAGCCTGCACCCGGTCATGGCGTCCTGGCCTGTTTCGACGATGGTGACCCGCCATGCCTCATCCGGGAGGTCCCGGGCATGGACCCGGATATCCCCGGTCCCGAGATCGATGGTGAAATCGTTGTTCCGATACTTGTAGTTCAGGAAGTAATCCCGAATCATGTCGCCCCGGTACCCGACGGCAAGGATGAAGTCCTGGTATCCGAAGCAGGCATAGTACTTCATGATGTGCCACAGGATGGGACGGCCTGCGATCTCCACCATGGGTTTTGGTCGAAACTCGGTTTCTTCTCTCAATCTCGTGCCGCGTCCACCACAAAGAATCACCGTCTGCACGTCATGCCCTCCGCAACGCACACCACCGCACCGGCTACGAAACGGCGAGGTCGATCACCCACCCCTGGCGCGCCGGGTCACCCGCCAGGAGCGCAACAAGGTTCAACCACCGGCCGCATCCATCCAACACCGCGGAGTCGCTGGTAACCACAATGGCCTGGGTTGCCAGGAGGACCCGATCCGCGCTGTCGTGCAACTCGGTCGACCAGGACCAGCCCCGCTCGTCGGCGACCCGAAGCAGGAGTCGGCTCAGGCGTCCGCTGTTGGACACGGGCCGGTCCAGCATCCAGGTCACCGGACCGCAGCCCAGGGACGCCAACGTGGCGCCAATCAACTCGACGGCCCGCGTCGTCTCGCTGACCGGTCGGTACGTCCCATGCACACTTCCAAGGTCACGATAGGATCCATCCCGGCACCGGTACACCAGGGCACCGCCAAGCAGAGACTCGACAGTGATGAGGAGATTGAACCCATCGATCGCAATGGCCTGCTCCAACACCTGGTCCGGCATGCAGCAACGCTGCGCCCGACTGTCCCGCGCCGCGTCTGAACACGCTGCTCGCCGCACCACCAGGCGCTGACGCCGACGAAGCTGGTAGTGGTCCCCGACCAGCTTCAGAGCCGACTCCACCGGATATCCTCGAGTCAAGAGCACCGAGAGGTCGGACACGGCCCGACGGATCAGCGGCAACCGATCCGAAGAGAACAGGCGGGCATCGTTGGGCCACAGGGCACGGTGCTCAGGCATGCGATCACTTTGCCGACTCGCCGGGAGTCTGGTTCCCCCCGGCAGGGTCGTCCCCCCCGGGTTCTTCCCGACCCGGCACGGTGGAACGACCGGGCTTGAGTTCGAGGGTGATGGCTCGACGCTCGGAACTGTCCACGACCAGCGTCTCCTTGCGCGTCTCGAACCCGTCCAGCACAAACATCAGCTCATACCTGTTCCCGGGAGGCAACTCGAGACGGCACGGGGTCTTCCACCCGGTCTTGTAGCCTCCCATGTAGACCGTCGCACCCGGTGGAACCGTGTTCACCTCCACCACACTCGCCTTGCGCGCCAGGTGGACCGGAAGACGCTGGCGAACCCTGCCCTTCACCACGATGGTGTGAGTGAAGTCCTGATATCCATCCTTGCTGACCCTGACCACCACCGCTTTGCCCGATTTCAGGCCCGTCTCAACCACCGGGCTCCCCTCACCCACCTTCACCCCATCGAAGTAGACCACCGCATCCGGAGGATCCACTTCCACCACGATGGAACCGGTGCGACCACTCCACACCCAGACACCGGCGACAACCGCCGCCAACAACGCGGACACGACCCCAACCAGCAACCCGGGCCGGCGCCCAAAACGCGCATGCTGTACGGTCGGACTCGATGAGACCGCCACACCAGTTTCCTTCGGCGCCGCCTCCGACCCTTCCTCAACATCCCCCGACCCTTCCTCCGCCGGCTCGGACGCCCCTTCCAACACCCCCGACCCGGCCACGGACGGCTGCGACGCCATCAGCACCGTCTTCTGATCGTCCCCGGCCACGGCTCCACCCCCCCCTCCCACCTCGGACCCCGAAATCGGCAGCGGGTCCTTCACGTCCGACAGACCGGCTGCCAGATCCGAGAGACTCCGCTGGATCCGAGCCGGGTCCCCGGCAACAACAGGAGCCGTCTCCCCATCTCCGGCATTCGCCTCATCCCCAGGCCTGACCGATTTCCCGGACTTCCCGCCCCCAGACTTCCCAACCTTCGCCCGCCGGCCCTGGTAGACCATGTCCACAAAACGCGATAGATCAAACGCCTGAAACGCCTCCGCCAGTTGAAACTTTATCCGCGTCAGATCCGCCTCGAACTCACTCGCCCACTGATACCGCTTCTGCCGATCCCGCGCCAAGGCCTTCAAGATGGCACGCTCCAGCGATTCCGGAACATCCGGCCGCTTCTCCCGGATCGACGGAATCACCGCCTCCTGCACCTTCCGCAAGGTGACAAAGTCATTGTCTCCCTCGAACAAACGCTCCAGCGTGCACATCTCGAACATCACGATACCAATCGAAAAAATGTCCGAAACATGCGTCAGCTTCAGTCCCGTCGCCTGCTCCGGCGACATGTAAGGAACCTTGCCCTTGATCATCCCCGCCTGCGTCAGGTGGGTGTTCATCGACGCCTTGGCAATGCCAAAGTCCGTGATCTTGACCACACCCTTGCGCGACACCAGGATGTTGTGCGGTGTCAAATCCCGGTGAATGATCCCAAGCGGCTCCCCTTCGTCGTCCGTCTCACGGTGCGCATAGTCGATACCACGGCAGATCTGAATCCCTATCTCGATGATCGCCGTCAACGGTATCTGAAGCTTCAACGACTTGTGGTAGGTCATGATCTCGGCAAGATTGACCCCGTCCACATACTCCATCGACAGGTAGTAGCAGTCGTCAATCTTGCCAAACTCAAATGTCTGGACAATGTTCGGATGCGAAAAACGGCTCACCAACCGGGCCTCGTCCTTGAACATCTCGACAAAGCCCTCGTTCCGCGAATGGTGGGGTAGAATCCGCTTGATCGCAAGCTTGCGCTCGAATCCCTCAATACCTTCCAGCTTCGCCAGGAATACCTCGGCCATCCCGCCGGCACCCAGCGACTCGACCAGCCGATACCGTCCAAACACTTGAGATTGTGGCTCCACGACCTTCCCACGCGGCCCCACGACGACCTCACAGATAACGACTTCGCACCGTCCCAGAACCCGACGGCGGGGGCTTACTCGGCCGGATCGCAAGACATGACAATCCATCATGCTAGTTCATGGTGCCGAGGGGGTCAAGATTTTCCTTCCTTTTGCAATCCATGTGGGACATTGTCTGACCATCTGTTCCATTTCGGTCCCTTTCTGAGCCGCCGGTGCCCTACCGTTCAGAGCACCGCGCGGACCGGACCGGGGGCCGAACGACGCGCGCAGGGTGATTCGATCGGCATGGAACGGTTGGAGGATACTGGAAATCGGGCTACACTCGTTCCAGGATGGAGAGCCGAACGGCCGAGCGCGGGGAAGACGAGGCCACGCGATGGTCATGGGATGGAGCATGAAGGTTTCGAGGGTGGGGGAGCGAGTTTCCGGGAGCACATGGATGAAGGAGCGCAAGGTGGAGGACTGCAGGAGGCGTCGCCTTTCAGGAGGCCTGTTTCTGGCGGTGGTCCTTCCGGTGCTTGCCTCTTGCGAGGGGAGTGAGGCAGGGGGGGTGAGCGGGGCAGCGAACCGGGCGCCGGTTGTGGTTCGTGTCGAAGTGAGGCCGTCGAGTGTTGCACTTCCCGGGGATCGCCTGGAGTTGGCGGTGGAGGTGAGCGATCCGGAAGGGGACGCGGTGACGGTTGCGTGGTCTGCGGCTGCTGGGATGTTCGACGATGTGCACGCATTGACGACGGGGTACCTGGTGCCGGATCATCTGGGTCCGCTGGATCTCACTCTCCAGATGATGGATTCGGCCGGCAACTCGAGCACGTTCACCTTGCCCATCGTGGTGGGCTATGAGGAAGAACCGGATGCGGACCGGGATGGGCTGACGTGGGCGCAAGGGGACTGCAACGATCTGGATCCAGCGGTTTCTCCAACGGAGGCCGAGGTTCCCGACGGAATCGACAACGACTGTGACGGACTGGTGGACGAGGGCTCGAGGGTATCGGACGACGATGGGGACGGTCAATCCGAGCTGGCCGGGGACTGCGACGACGAAGACCCGACGGTCTACCTGGGGGCGCAGGAAGGGGAGGTCCGGGACGGGGTTCTGGTGGGCGATGGAATCGACAACGATTGCGACGGCGTGGTCGATGAGGGAACCGATTCGGTGGACGACGACGGGGACGGTTACACGGACCTGGAAGGGGACTGCCTGGACACGAGTGCGAGTATTCATCCGGGAGCCGAGGAGGTTGCCGACGGACTGGACAACGATTGTGACGGGTTCACGGACGAGGGGACGGTCCTGTCGGACGACGACGGGGACGGTTTCTCCGAGGTGGAGGGGGATTGCGCGGACACGGACGCGACCGTCTATCCCGGTGCTTTGGAGTTGGAGGACGGTCTGGACAACGACTGCAACGGGGTGGTGGACGACCATGCGTCGTGGACAGACGACGACGGAGATGGATTCTCCGAAGCGGAGGGGGATTGCGACGACACGCGGTCCACGGTGTACCCTGGAGCCACGGAGACGGTAGACGGTCTGGACAACGACTGCGACCAGATCATCGACGAAGACACTGTGGCGGGGGACGACGATCTGGACGGGTATTCGGAGACGCAAGGGGACTGTGACGACGGTCGAGCCGATGTGTACCCGGGGGCGCCTGAACTGGAGGATGGTGTCGACAACGATTGCAACGGATTCGTCGACGAGGGCACGGCCGGTTTCGACGATGACGGGGACGGCTATTCCGAGGAGGAGGGGGATTGTGACGATGGCGATCCCCTGGTGTCGCCCGGGGTTATGGAACACGTGGACGGTCTGGACAACGACTGTGACGGGGAAGTGGACGAAGGCACCCAGGTGTACGATGACGACGGCGATGGCTTCTCCGAGGTGGCAGGGGACTGCGACGACAGCCGGCCGGACGTGTACCCCGGGGCGGAGGAGCAGAACGACGGAGTGGACAACGACTGCGATGGGGTAGGGGACCCGAACAGTGCGCCGGTGGCGGTTGCCGAGGTGACCATCCCCGAGACCGTATGCCAGGAAATCGAACTCGATGGCGAGGGGAGCTACGATCCGGATGACGACCCGATCGCGGAATATCGCTGGTACGTCATATCCAGGCCGGACGGCAGCCTGGCCGGGGACAACTGGATCGAGGACGCCCACTCGGCTCTCGCGCGCTACGTGACCGATCTCCCGGGCGATTACACCATTGGACTCCTGGTGAGCGACGGGGTGAGCACGAGCGACGTGGCCACCGTGTCGTTTTCAGTGGCCGACCGGGTGTTCAATACCGACCCGGTGGCTGAGGCAGGGGACGACCAGGAAGTGGAAGCGACCACCCACTGCGCCTACTCGGGCGACGACTGGATCTGCCCCCCGTGCAACTCCCTCCAGGTCGCTCTCGACGGAAGTGGGAGCGTCGACCCGGATGGAGACCGGCTCTTCTTCGACTGGACCATCTCCAGTTCCACCGCACCCGGCGCCGTGCTCGAGGGAAGCCTGGGTGTGTCCCCTGTCCTCGAGATTCCAGCTCCTCCGGCCGAACATGGTCGGACCAACACGTATGCGGTGCTCATCAAGCTGGAGGTGACCGACTGTCAGGGTGAGCGGGACGTGGACTCCTTGGTCGTGACCTACGCCTGCACAGGGCTCTGAGGGAAAGAGCAAGGAGCAGCTCGAGATCGTCACCGTTCGTCGGAACCTGGATCAGGCGGTCTCCGGCCCGGCGCCGGCCGATCCGTATCCGGCCCGCCCAGGTCCTGCTCATCGGTCCATTCGATCGCACCGATCGCCTCGAAGTCGTCCTCTTCCAACTCGTCCTCGTCCAGGCACTGCACCACCTTGCTCTCGGAGGAAAGGAGCACGGACCAGGCTTCGTCCGACGCGTTCGAAGGCCAGTCTTCCACCGAGCCGTCTGCGGCAACGATACGCCACCCCCCCGTTTCTCCACCCCCCTCGACATCCTCCCCCTGGGATTCCATCCCCTGGTCCCACGCATCGACGAAGTCCGAAACCGGCACGTCCTCCCCTTCCTGCTCCTGGCCATCGGCCTTTGCCTCGGTGGAGGTCATGGATCCCGACCCCCACAAGGCCTCATCCTCCAGGGCGAGGCGGGCGCGTTCCTCCAACCCCTCGTGTACAATCGCAGCCAGATCCGGATCCGCCGGGTCGACCCGGGCCGCAATGTGTTCCAGCTCGTTCACGAAATCATGCATCGATGGGAATCGGTCCCCGGCCTGGAATGCAAGTGCTCTCCCCAGGACTGCACCGATCCCGGGCAGAACGCCGTCGGCTCGCCGCACCGCACCCCCCACCTCACCCCGCATGGCCCGGAGAAGAATCCGGTGCTCGTGACGCGCATCGTAGACCGGCTCTCCCAATAGCATCTCGCCCAGGACGAGACCGAGTGCAAACTGGTCCGCAGCCGGGCCGATGTCTCTCCGTCCGGCCGCTTGCTCCGGGGACAGGTAGCGAAGCGTCCCCTTGATGGTTCCGGTGGTGGTGTGAATCTTTCGAAACGCTCCCAAAGCCACACCGAAATCCATGATCCGGACCCGGCCCCGCTTGCACAGCATGATGTTCGAAGGCTTCACGTCTCGGTGGACGATCCGCAGGTGGGTTCCATCCTCAGCGCACGCCTCATGGGCACTCGCCAATCCCTTCCCGGCCTGGATGGCAATCTTCAGAGCCGCCGCCACCTCAAACGGACGGTTGGCACGACGCCGCTGGTACAAAAGCTCGTCCAGCCCAATCCCGTTGACGAATTCCATCACCAGGATCGAATCCCGCCCCACCTCGGCATACTCGATCACGCGCACGATGTTCGGGTGCGTCAGATACCGCCCGATCCGCGCCTCGTACTCGAGCGCCGCCTTGATCCGCTCGTGCTGTGCCTTGGCCCGTCTGAGACGCTTGATGGCCACCAACCTCGACGCCGCGTCGGTTGCGTCCGGGTTTCTGGCCAACAGGACGCGACCGAAGCCGCCGCTTCCAATCTGACCGAGCACCTCATACTTGCCTAGAAACATCGTACTCCCTGGACCGGTGTCCCCAGCCGTCCCTTGCGGGCACTCCGCAGTTCGCGTATCATACGAGGATAGCATGGAGCCTGTTGCTCGCACAACCGCCTTGCCCAGGGCCTGGCCAACGTGCGAGACTCACGATCTGCACCATCTGGAGAGTATCTCATGCGCCAACTCGTAGTCACCATTGCCCTGCTGACCTGCATCCTCGGCTCGGCAACTTCGCTCGCAGCCACGTTCACCTTCAAGGATCCCAAGGGAGACGACAAGGGACCTGGATACTACACCTATCCCACCGACGCTGTCTACATTCCAGGGTCGTTCGACATGACCCAGGTCCGGGTTCGAGAGAAGGGCAAGAACGTGGAGTTCAAGGTGACGATTGCCGCCCCGATCGAGGATCCATGGAACTCCAAGAGCTGGAACGGGAATGGTTTCTCCATCCAGTTCATCCAGATCTACCTCGACCTCGATCACACCAAGGACTCAGGTGCCACCAAGGCGCTCCCCGGGATCAACATCATGTTCCCACCCGAATCGGCCTGGGACAGGGTCGTGCTCATCAGCCCTCAACCTTCCAGCCGAGTTCAGTCGGAAATTGACATCAAGGCTCCGGATGTCAAGGACAAGATCATCATCCCCAAGGTGACTCGAGCTCAGGGGAACACGTTCCTGGCCGTGGTCCCGGTTGAGCAACTGGGCGGCTCCCTCCCCGATGGGTTTGGGATTCAGGTGATCATGCAGAGCAATGAAGGGTTCCCGGCGCCAACCGACCTGCTGACCCGCAAGGTGAACGAGTACAACGGCCAGCACCGGTTCGGGGGAGGCAACGACTACGACTGCGACCCCCACGTCATGGACATCCTGGTGGCTCCCGCCGCCGGCGGCAAGGAAGAGATCCAGGGTCAGTATGACATACTGAAGAAATACACCTGTGACGAGGACGAGGCCAAGTGGGTCCTCGCCGTGGTCCCCATGGTCTATCCACAGGCCAAGTAGCCTGCGACTTCTTGACCGGCCGGTCCGGTCGTTCAGGAGTCTTCGAATGGTGGTCTCGGCAGCCGGGTTTGCCCGCTGATGGGCTCGTGGTGTGTCGGGACTGTCGCTCCCCTGTCACCCTGTCGATACGGCAGAACCATGATACATCCACGCGCGTTCCGAGAGTACGACATCCGCGGCCTCGCCGGTGAAGATCTCGACGAGGCGGCCTACCACGTCCTGGGCCAAGGGGTGGGTTCGCACCTGAGGCGGAAATACCCGGGCACCATTCCCGTGGTCTGTACGGGTCGAGATGCCCGAAGTACGTCCGGGCGATATCACGCGGCGTTGCTGCAAGGGCTGGCTGCCTCGGGTTGCCGGGCAATCGACCTTGGCATGGTGCCCACGCCCACCGTCTACTTTGCTCAGCACGCACTCGAGGCACATGGGGCAGCGGTGGTGACCGCGAGCCACAACCCCAGGGAATACAATGGACTCAAGCTCAGGTCCCTGGGGGGTCCCCTGTTTGGAGACGAACTTCGAGCCGTCCGTGACCTGATCGGCTCCGGAAATCTCTTCACCGGCGACGGCGAGGTCACGGAGAAGGACATTCAGCCGGACTACGTGAACACTGTGGCTTCCTGGACTCCGGTCTCGAGGCCGGTCCGGCTGGTGCTGGACACAGGAAACGGGGCAGCCGGTCCCCTGGCGACCCGATTGTTCGAGACCCTCGGGTGCGACGTGCACGCCTGTTTCACGGAACCTGACGGCACCTTCCCCCACCATCTGCCGGACCCGACCGTTCCGCGCCACATGCGAACCCTGGCCCGCCTGGTGCAGGAAACAGGCGCCCCGGTGGGTATCGGCCTGGACGGAGACGGCGATCGGATCGGCGTGGTCGATGAGACCGGCCGTCTCTGGCCTGGAGACCGACTACTCCGTCTCTTCGCCCGTGAGATCCTTCAGACTCGCCCGGGCAGCCCGATCGTGTTCGATGTGAAGTGTTCGCAGGAGTTGATCGAGGAGATCGAACGCAGGGGAGGGCGGCCGGTGATGTGCCGGACAGGCTACCCGTTCATCATCGAAAAGATGAAAGAAACCGGCGCACCTCTCGGCGGTGAAATGAGCGGTCACGTCTACTTTGCCGACCGGTACCACGGATTCGACGACGGTCTCTACGCGGGGGCTCGACTCCTGGCCATCCTGGCGGAAAACGATACACCCCTTTCTCAACTCGCGCCACAAGGCCGGTTCGTCGGTACGCCCGAACTACGTCTGCCGTGCGACGAGGAGGCAAAACAGCCTGCAGTGGCCGGTCTCGCCGAGCACTATCGAACCCGTACCCCGGTGGTCGAAATCGACGGAGCCCGGGTCCAGTTCGAGCACGGCTGGGTCCTCCTTCGCGCAAGCAACACCGAGCCGGTGCTCGTTTTGAGAGCAGAAGCAGTGTCCAGCGAGGCGCTCGAGACCATGCTCAAGGAAGTCGAACAGGTGCTCGCCCGCACCGGTGGCCTCCGATTCGACCTCTGTGCCGAGTACCACCGGGCATTGTGACCTTCATGGAGGGTCCCCGCCCCCGACCAGGAAAGGACCCATGCGGATCCTGATCGTCACCCAACACTACTGGCCCGAGACGGTGGGGACGGCGGGGAGAGCGCTCCGGATCGCCACCTTCCTGGCCGACCGCGGGCACGCCGTTCACGTCCTCACCGGTGTGCCCAACCACCCATCCATGGAGCGGTTCTTCCACAAAACGCGCCCAGGCCACACCCGGCACCGGAACGTTCTCCTCCTCCGTGTGCCCGTGATCCGTTTCCCGCGTCGTCTTGTGCAAACCGCGGCTCCCCTTTGCGACGGACCGGGGAATGGCGGCGAGAAAGGGAACCACACGCCCCGAATGCCGTGGCGCGTCAAGATGTTGCGCACCATTACCTATGGCTCGTGGCTCGCCTCGGGTACCGTGGCCGGGGCCCTCCACCACGGCGGGTGGGACGCTGTAGTCGCCATTTCTCCTCTTCCCACCGGACTCCTCGGAAGCCTCCTCGCCCTTCGACTCGCCACCCCACTCGTCTTCGATGTGCAGGACATCTGGCCCGACGCGGCCGTCCAGGCCGGCATCGTGTCCAGTCCTCACGCCGTCCGGGTCCTCGAAATCCTCGAGTCCTGGTGCTACACCCGCGCCACGACAGTGGTGGTGCTGTCCGACACGTTTGCAAAGCGCCTTGCCTCCCGTGGGGTACCCTCCGGCAAGATCCGGGTGGTGCCCA
Source organism: uncultured Gammaproteobacteria bacterium (assembly GCA_964418585.1). GTDB lineage: Bacteria > Myxococcota_A > UBA796 > JAJRTE01 > JAJRTE01 > JAJRTE01. The sequence goes on from CAYQMG010000147.1 coordinate 12,939, forward strand.
ACGCTGTCGACCTGTCAGCCTACCAGGGGGCGACCGGGACGGCGATCAGACGTCGATGGGGTCTGACCGACGAGGACACGGTGGTCATGTATGCAGGCAACCTGGGCGTGGTCCAGGATCTCGAAGTCCTGCTCGAGGCCGCCCAAAGCCTCCGGAACATTCCCCGTATCCATTTCGTCATCATGGGGGAGGGCGTGGACCGCCAACGCCTCGAGCGGCTGGCGGCCCGGATGGGCCATCCTCGAGTCCGATTCGAGCAGCACAGGCCGGCGGACCAGATTCCCGAGTACCTGGCTGCCTCGGACATCTGTTTCCTCTCACTCCGGCCTCGAGGGTACACGCCCGGGACCGTGCCATCCAAGCTCTATCATTACCTGGCGGCCGGCAAACCGGTGCTGAATCTCACCGAAGGTCCTGCGGCCCGCATTGTGGATGAAGCCGACGCAGGGATCAACCTGCCGCCCGGGGATGCGCAATCCCTCGCCGCGGCGATCCTGGGCCTTCACAGCGACCCGGTACTCCGCAAGGATCTGGGCGCCAACGGTCGACTCCACGCCTCGCACCACGCTTCCATGTCTGTGGAAGGAGCACGTTATCTCGAGGTGCTCGAAGCGGTCGTTCATCGGGGGACAGAGCGGGGCGAGGGGTCGAGGAAGGCTTCATCGAGAGGGAAGGCTGCCGAACCTACCCACCGGCGACGACCAGGGTGAACTGGGATTCTCCCATCTTGACCGGAGCATACTCTTCCTCGGGCAGCCCCATGTACTCGGCCACGGACGAAACCACCCGGCTGTACCAGACGGTGGCTGTGACCGTGAGCGGACCCGGAGCGATGTCCTCGGGGAGCTTCCAGGTAAACGTTTCGTTGGTGGCCTTGAGCGGAGCGAGGCGGTAGTCTGGGCCGAAGGCCGCCGTGTTCCACTGAGCCACGGTCATTCGCCCCTTCTCATCAAGGTAAGGGAGCCGGAAAATCCGGTCGCCCGCAGGCACATTCCCATCCCGCTCGAGTCCCTTGAAGTTCTTGAGTCCCTTGATGTCCCCAATGTCCTGGTAGGCCAGGGTGCCCGGAGACGCAATCGTGAAATCTTCGCCATCGAAGCCTTTCCGGTCCACCTTCAGATGAAACACGCGACCTGCCGCGTCCTTGGCTTCAACATGCAACCACACCACCCGTTCCTCGGCGGAACCGCTTGGGATCTTGTGCCCGGCCTTGATGTTCATCACCGTGGTGAGGAACCGAGTGGTTTGACCCGGCTTCAACCGGTCGTCCGCACCCACGATACCCACCTGGACGGCGCCATTGAGCATGTCGGCGTAGTGGGCTCCATGGAAAAGGTGCTGACGCATGTCCGGATGGTCCTGGCCTCCGGCGTCGGGAGCGGGATTTCCTGGCGCAGCAGGCATGTGACACTCCTGGCAGGTGATCCCCGCCTTGCCCTGGGGACTTTCCTTCCACTCGAGGTGCGTCGCCTTCACCCACAATCCCCACGGGTCCTTCTCGTTGTGACAGGTGCCACAGAGGTCCGCCGAAGCCATGAACGGGTTGGACGCGATCTCGTGGTGCGGGCTCTTCGTTCCCTTCCGTACCCCCTGCTTGGTCTTGCCCGGCTCGATGATGAAATTGAAGTTGAACGGAACCTCTCCCTCGTACCCCGTGATGCTGTGGCACACGTCGCAGGTGACCCCCTCGTTCGCCCGCGTCCCCTCGGCCGGCTTCTTCGGGGGAATGTCGCCTGCCAGGAACGCCAGCGGCGCGTGACATCCGTTGCATCCAGCCTTCACACCCGCCACCTTGGCCACCTTCTCGGCATGGGGAAGCGCCAGCTCGAAGTACTCCACCTCGTCCCACTGGTGGGTGAACGATTTCGACATCAGGCTCTGGGCATACTGACGCGCAATGTCGGTGTGACAGTCCGCGCAGACCTCGGCCTTCTCGAACCGGTCGTAGGGGATCGTTCCCTGGGCCGCATCTCCAGCCTTGGGACGCCCTCCGGCCAGAACCGTTCCCGCCAACAGGACCAGGACACCGATGAGCAAGATTTTTCGCATGAGACCCTCCCAAAATCGAACATGTGGCAACAACATATAGCGGAACCCACCTGCCTGTCAATTCTGCTTCCAGAAGATTCCTGTGAATTCGTCACCGATGAATTCCTCACCGACCCTTCGCTTTCATCCGCGCCGGACTTGACGCTTGCACCCCCCCATCATTTCGAGTTACATAGACACCAACCTTGAAGGGACTGGAGGACCATCCCATGCCATCGAGAAAACTCGACCACGAGGACCGGCTCATTCGTCAGCTTTCGAGGCGGTCCAGGGAGTCGGGCCGACAAACCCGGGAGCCGCTCACCTGGAGAGACCGAGACCGCCTCAAGGATCGGAGCAAGCACGCCAATCGCGACCCCAGGGACTTCCCACGCCCCGCTTCCAACCGGGCCCGGTACCTGGAGGAGCGCACCCGGAAAGCCAGCCTCGATGCGGCCAATGCACTCTTCGAGAACCCGGACCGACGGGCCGATGAGCACAAACTGCTCAGAGCCACCTCCACGGAACTCGACCAGCTTGCCAACGCCTTCATCGAGAAGTATGGTTACCCGTCCGACCCCGAGTTGCTCGCGCGCCTCGTGGAGCACAGCTCCATCGACGTGGTGAAACAGGCCCTGGAGAGACTCCAGACGGTTTTGCCCGACCTGGACGACCGACAACGGGATTCGCTCGTGCAGTCGTTGAAGCTCGTCAGCATGATGGGCCGCGAACCTGCCGCGCGGCGCGCAGCGTCTGGATTCCTCAGGCGAAACAAGCTGTCACATGGTCCGATTTGAAAACGCTGCCATCCGCATCGGCGGAAAGACCCTGTTCGAGCACCTCTCCTGGCAACTCTCACCCGGAGACCGCGTGGGCCTCGTGGGCCCGAACGGCTCGGGCAAGACCACCCTCTTGCGCACCCTGGCCGGCCTCCATGAGGTCGAGGCGGGAAGCCTTCATCTGAAGCGCTCCATCACCCTGGGATACCTCCCTCAGCACGGGGTTCACCACGCAGGACGCACCGTGTTCGAGGAGGCGCGATCCGTGTTCGACGCCCTCCTCGAGATGAAGGAGAAACAATCCCGCCTCCTCGAACGTCTGGACCGCCTCTCTCCCGACCAACTCGAGTTCCAGCAGACCCTCGAGAACATTGAACGCATCGAAGAGCGCTTCACGCACCTGGACGGGTATCGGGTGGACGCAGAGGTCGGTGCGGTTCTCGCAGGCCTTGGGTTCGACAAATCACGCTGGGACCAGGCGACCGACACGCTGTCGGGCGGATGGCAGATGCGTCTGGCCCTTGCGAAACTCCTGCTCCAGTCGCCTTCCCTGTTGCTGCTGGACGAGCCCACCAACCATCTCGACTTGGCGTCACGGGAATGGCTCGCAGAGTTTCTGGCTGCCGGTCGGCATACGGTGGTCCTGGTGGCCCACGACCGGCACTTCCTGGACGTGGTGGTAAATCGCATCTCCGAAATCGACCAGCAAACCCTGGTGGACTATGCCGGTGGTTACAGCTCCTATCTCGTCGAAAAGGAGGCAAGGCTCGAAGCACGCCGCGCAGCCTTCCAGCACCAACAGCAAGAAATTGCGCGGATCGAAACGTTCATCGAGCGCTTTCGATACAAGGCGACCAAGGCGGCCCAGGTCCAGAGTCGGATAAAGCAGCTCGAGAAGATGGAGCGTATTCCTCCCCCACCGGGGCAAAGGCGTGAACTCCGGCTGCGTTTTCCAGAGCCCCCCAGGAGTGGTGACCTGGTGATGGAACTGCGAGGTGTACGCAAGGCCTACGGTGCCCACGTGGTATTCGAAGCAGTCGACCTCAGCATCTACCGGGGGGACAAGGTGGGCCTCATCGGTGCCAACGGTTGCGGAAAAAGCACGCTCATCAAGGTGATGGCGGGCCGAGAGCCGGTGGATTCGGGGGAGCGTCGGCTCGGCCACAACGTGTCCCCAGCCTATTTTGCGCAGGATCAGGCGTCGACCCTGGTGGCGGCGCGGACCGTGCTCGAGGAACTGCGGTCCGCAGCACCCTTCCTCGACGATCAACATCTCCGGAGCCTGCTCGGCGCATTTCTCTTCCCCGGCGACGACGTGGACAAGCTGGTGGAGGTCCTTTCCGGCGGGGAGAAGAGCCGGCTGGCCCTGTGCAAGCTGCTCACTCGCCCAAGCAACTTCCTGCTTCTCGACGAACCGACCAACCACCTGGACCTGGCATCCAAGGAGGTCCTGTTGCGCGCCCTGCTCGACTACGCCGGGACGGTGGTATTCGTGTCCCACGACCGATACTTCCTGGAGACGCTGGCGACGCGCATCATCGAGATCGAGGGCGGGGAGATACAAACCTATCCGGGCGGCTACAAGGACTATCTCTATCACAAGCGCCGTGTGCAGGAGGGGGCCGAACAGGACCAAACCAGTGCCCGCCGAGACGGTTCGAAGGGTTCGGCACCCGGAGCCTCGAGGCGACGCGCACGATCCGACGCGGCTGCTGCCTACCAGGAGCGCAAGCGCGCCGCACGCAAGCTGGCACGGTTGAAGGAACGGTACGAGGCCCTCCCGGGCGTCATCGATGAGAAGGAACAGGAACTCGAGGGCCTTGTCGACGCGATGAACGACCCACAGGTGGCCTCGGACTACGAACGCCTCATGTCGCTCGAGTCGAGTCGTCGCGTCTTGGAAAAGGAGATCGAGCGCCTGTACGACGAATGGCAGGAAGCCGCCGAACGGATCGAGTCTCAGACATGAGGGGCAGAGGGTCCAGCAAGGTGGATGTTCTGCGACGTCTCGTCGAAGCCAACAAGGAGACCAACCTCACCGGGGTTGCCGGCTCCAGCGCCATCGCTTGCATTCTGGCTTCCCTCGCGGCCGGTCGCAACGGCCCCCTCCTTCAAGTGGCGCCCACCCGGTCCGACGCGGAGCGACTCGTATCCGACCTCGAGTTCTTTCTGAGCAGCGCCCAAGGCGATGGAGATGCACCCCGGGTTCATCTGTACCCACCTCCAGATGTTCAGCCTTACGACACCTTGCAACCGCACGCTTCGCTGGCCATGCAACGACTTGCCGCGTTGCACCACCTTGGGACAGGAACCCCACACGCCGTGGTGGTCGCCCCGGCGGAGATGTTGCTCCGCCGGGTCCTCCCGCGGGCGATTCTCGCCGAGCACACCTGGACGCTCACCCAGGACCAGGAACTGGAACGCGACCGGCTGGTCTCCCAGTTGGTGTCCATCGGATACCTTTCGGTCGACATGGTGGAGGACCCCGGTTGCATGGCAGTGCGCGGCGGCGTGGTCGATGTCTTCTCCCCTGCCCATCAGGCGCCGATCCGTGTCGAGTTCCTCGGGGACACGATCGCCTCCCTGCGCACGTTCGACCCCGAGACCCAACGGTCCACCGGGGTGGTGACCCGGGCGGCGATCCTCCCGGTTCGAGAGGAGATTCTGACCCCGGACCACACGGCGCGTGCGGTACGGGAACTCAAACCCCTGTGCGACCGTCTCGGGTGTCCTGGGCACCTGCGACGCCAGATCGTGAACGATCTGGAGACAGGGATCTATTTTCCTGGAATTGAATACCTGTCTTGTATCATCTATCCTCGACTGGACTCGTTGTTGAGTCACGCGGTCCATCCAGCGGCTCGAGTATCCCTGTGGGATCCAGCCGGGTGCCGAAGGGCAATGGATCAGGCCTGGGACGAACTTCAGAAACGCCATGCGGGGGTGGACCAAACCGATGGGGTCTTTCCGGCCCCTGAGCAACTCTTCCTGACCCCGGAGAAGGCGTTCCACGAGGTCCTTCAGGCCGCCACATTGACGATTGGACACCCCATCGAAACCGCTTCCCGCAGGCCCCACACCGTATCCCTTACCTCGCGCCCCACCTCCGGCCTCCACGATCGCCTGACCGCTCACCTTCACGACGATCAGGCCATCCCACTCCTGGCCGAACGCCTCCAGGAGTGGCTCGCCGACCACCACGACGTCTCCATCGTGGTTCGAAGCACCGTCCAGGCGGACCGGTTGGTACAACTCCTTGAACCTCATGGCGTTCCTCTCAAGAACCTCGAGCCGTTCCCCCATCCCGACCACCTGCTCGACGCCCTGCCCACCTCGCGCACCCCCACGGTTCGCATTGTTCCCGGCCGGCTTTCCAGTGGATTTGTCCTGGTGGAGCAACGTCTGGTCGTTCTCTCCGAGGAGGACATCTTTGGGAAGCGACCCACCGGGAGCCAGAGTTCGAGCCGTGGGCTCAAGCACGCGATTTCGAGCTTTTCGCAACTGGCTCGAGGGGATTTCGTGGTTCACTCCCTGCACGGAGTGGGCATCTTCCGCGGGATCAAGAAGCTCGAAGTGGACGGCGTGGCCAACGACTTCGTCTTGCTCGAGTACGACGGTGGCGACCGTCTCTACCTGCCGGTGCACCGCCTGTCCCACCTGTATCGATACACGGGTGGCGCGACACCTCCGCGCCTGGACCGGCTGGGGGGGGCCACGTTTGGACGCAAGAAACGCAAGGCTCGCCGCGCCATCCTCAGGCTTGCACACGAGTTGCTCAAACTTGGAGCCGCCCGCGCCGCCACCCCCGGGTTTGCCTTCAAGCCATTCGATCGTGAGATGGCCGAGTTTGGCGCCACGTTCCCCTATGAGGAGACACCGGACCAGGCGGCCGCAATCCGCGAGGTCTTGAACGACATGTGTTCGCCCAGGCCGATGGACCGGCTGGTGTGCGGCGACGTGGGCTACGGCAAGACCGAGGTGGCGGTCCGGGCATCCTACCTGGCTGTGCTCAATGGGAAGCAAGTAGCGGTGCTGGCGCCCACCACGGTGCTGGCCCTTCAGCATGCCCGGAGCTTTGCCGAGCGGTTCAAGCATACCCCGGTGACAGTGGAGATGCTGAGCCGATTCAAGTCATCTCGAGAACAGCGGGCGACAGTGGAGCGCGTCAAGCAGGGGTTGGTGGATATCGTGGTGGGCACGCACCGGCTCCTGTCTCCGGACGTGGGCTTCAAGGATCTCGGCCTCCTGGTGATCGATGAAGAACAGCGCTTCGGCGTGGCGCACAAGGAGCGAATCAAGAAACTCGCGCTGAGTGTGGATGTGCTGACGCTGACTGCGACACCGATTCCGCGCACCCTCTACATGGCCCTGTCCGGTGTACGCCATTTCAGCCTCATGGCCACCCCTCCACCCGGACGCCTGGCGGTGAGAACGCACCATCTAACCCATTCACCAACTCGAGTTCAGGAAGCCATTCGCCGGGAGTTGCGTCGTGGAGGCCAGGTCTACTACGTGCACAATCGCGTTCACAATATCATGGAGACCGCCGACACGCTGCGCCGCCTGGTGCCCGAGGCCCGGATCGCAGTTGCGCACGGACAGATGAGCCCACGGCAGCTCGAGCGGGTCATGGTGGACTTCATTTTACGCAAGTACGACGTCCTCTGCTGCACCTCGATCATCGAGAACGGCCTGGACATTCCTTCGGTGAACACGGTCATTGTGGACGACGCCGACCACCTTGGGCTGGCGCAGCTCTACCAGCTTCGGGGGCGCGTGGGCCGCTCGTCCACGCGGGCGTTTGCATACCTGTTTACGCGGCCTGGCAAGGAGCCCAACCGGGCGGCACAAAGACGACTCCGTGCACTCGTCCAGTTCACCGACCTGGGATCAGGATTCCGTATTGCACGCGAGGATCTCGAGATCCGAGGGGCCGGGGACCTGCTCGGCCCTTCCCAGTCCGGCCACATTCAGGACGTGGGCATCGACACCTACTGCGAGCTTCTGGAGGAAGCGGTTCGGGAACTTCAAGGGGAGCAAGCGCACCTCGAGATCGAACCTGACATCGATCTCAAGGTGTCCGCGTTTTTCCCCGAGGACTACATCCCGGACCTGCCCACGCGCCTCCACTGCTACAAAACCCTTTCCCAGTGCACCGATGAACACGCGGTCCAGGCGGCACTGGAAGAAATCGAAGACCGTTTCGGCCGCCTTCCCGAACCCGCACGACGCCTTGCTGACATCATGGCGATCAACGCATTGCTGAAACGGCTTCGAATTTCCGGGCTCTCCTACGCGAGGCAACGGTTGGTCTTTCGATTCGACCAGACCACCCCGGTCGATCCCGGCCGAATGGTGGCCCTTGTGCACCAGGATCCGGAACAGTTTCGCCTCACCCCTGACGGTCGACTCGTCTGCTCGGTCAAGTCGGAAGCCGTGCTGGATCGGATTCAAACGGCGAAAAAGGTCTTGCGGATGCTTTCCCAACGTGGTATGTGAATCCGCTTGGATCTCACGATCAGAGGAGGGGTCCACCGAATAGGCTCGTAGCACTGCTGCCCTGGAAAATTCCGAGAGGAGAACGGGCAGCGCCGCCCGGTTGCAGAGTCCGCCGGGCAGCACCGACTGGTGCCCGTTTCGTTCACTGTGCCGCAAAACCTGCCAGGAGGGAAATCATCATGACAAGGGGCTTCGGACTCAAGGGATTGATCATCGCCGGCTCCGCGCTGATCCTCGGGTCTGCCTGTGGTAACGGCTCACCCAGCACCGCCACACACAAGTCAGGGGCGTCCTCGCAGGATGTCGGCGACGTGCTTGCGATGGTCAACGACATGCCGATTGGCACCGAGGAGTTCGACCGGACCTACGCCCGCTCGCTTCCACGCCGGACCAGCGACGCCACGCAGGATGAGGAAGCCAAGAAGCGGGAAGTGCTCGATCGGCTGATCGCCGACAAGCTGTTGTACCAGGAAGCGCTCCGGCAGGGGCTCGACAAGGACCCCAAGATCCAACGGATGATGATCAACCAGCTCCTCCGGAAAGACGTGTACGGAACGCTGCGAAACAGCGACATCTCCGATGAGGAGTTGCGAGCCTACTTCGAGGAGCACCGCGAGGAGTTCGTGGTTCCGGAGAAAGTTCAGGTACGGCGAATCCTCATCAAAAAGGGCGGTGACCTTTCCGACGAGGAAGCCAGAAAGAAAGCTGAAAAGATCCACGCTGCTGTCGTCGCCGATCCCGCTTCGTTCAAGGAGTGGGCCATGAAAGAGAGTCAGGACCCCTACGCGCGCCGCGGCGGCGACGTCGGGTTCATTTCTCGCGCCGGAAAGCCCGGCCTCGACTCCAAGGTGGTGGAAGAGGCCTTCAAGCTCGAGGTTGACCAGATCTCGCCGGTATTCGAGACGGACGAAGGCTACAATATCATACAGGTGGTCAACAAGCGTGATCGGGTGGAGCGTTCTTTCGAGCAGATGAAGGGAGCGGTGCTCCGGAGGGTCAAGACAGAGAAGTCGCGGAAGCTGCAGAAGGAATACATCGAGAACCTGAAGAAGAACGCCAAGATCGTGGTGAACGAGGACAAGCTCAAGGAGCACAAGCCCGAGGTGAAGGCCTCCCAGGGCGGGTTCCCGGGTATCCGTCCCATGATGCAGCCATCCGGTTTCAAGCGCACCCTTCCACCCAAGATGGAAGGCACCAAGGCGGAGAACAAGGAGGCACAGGAAAGCCACTCCGGGTCTTCCAAGTAATCCTCGGACGCTCCACACCGGGATTTCCCGCACTGCGGCCGTACCCCGGTCCCGTCCTGATACCGGGAATCGGATGGCCGACACCCCCGATTCCAACTCGGGCGGTTCCCATCGAATGAGTGACCCGGCATGAAACATCTCATTCTGATCCCTGTTCTCCTCGCCTTCATTCCAGCACCTCGAGCCCAGGCGGTCATCGTCGAACGGATCGCTGCCATCGTGAACGAGGATGTCATCACCCTGTCCGAGGTGGACGAGCTGGTAGACTCGCTGCATGCACGGGAGTTGGAAGCCATCCAGGACCCGGAAGACCGGAAGGTCCGCCGCGATGAACTCAGGCGAAAGGTCCTCGACGAGATGATCGATCAGCGTATTTTGACTCAGCAATATGACCGTCTCCAGATCGTGGCCACGGACGAGGATGTGGATCGCATGGTGCAGGCGATCTGCCGCCAGAACGGGATCACGCTCGACACGCTGAAGAACGAGATCACGCGCCAGGGACTGAGCTACCAGGAGTATCTGAACCAGATCCGACAGCACATTCTGCAATCCAAGCTTGTGGAACAGCAGATACGCCCCCGCATCAGTGTCACCGAGGACGACATCAAGCAGATGTACACACGGCAACTTGGGGAACTCAGCACCAAAGAAGTCGTGGAACTTTCGGGAATCCTGGTCCTGTTGCCTCGAGGGGGTGGTCCCGAATCGATGGACATTGCCCGACGCCGGGCAGAAGAGGCTCGCACCCTGCTGGAAGCCGGTCACAGCCCGGAGGAGATCGAGCGCCGGTACGCGGACGGGTCGGTGCGAAGCCTTGGGGCCATGGGCAAGTTCACCGAAGGCGAACTCATGGAGCCCCTCAACACCGCGGTATTCCAGCTTCAGCCTGGGAGCGTGACCGACCCTGTCGAGACCTCTCAGGGACTCTATGTGATCCAGGTGGTTTCGAGAGGGCACCAGGACCCGAAGGACATCCTTCCCTACGAGGAGGTGCGCGACCAGTTGTATCAGCGGTACTACAATGAGCAGATCGAGACTCAGCTAGAGGTCTTCATCCGCAATGCGCGCCGGGATTCCCATGTCGAGATCCTCCTTTGACTCCACCACCCCGACTGTGGCCATCACGGCCGGCGACCCGAACGGTATTGGCCCCGAGATCATCGCCAAGGCCTTGCACCACCACGACCGCACGAAGTGCTTGCCTGTCGTGATCGGCGATCCCGCCGTTCTTGAGCCCTGCTTCGCGCGTTGGGCACCTGGAACCACCCTGGTGCCAGCAGGGGAGGGCAGTGCGGCGGGGAGCACACCTGGTCCCCACCATATCCTGACCATCGATCCGACGCCTGACCCTCACTACCTCTTTCCGTCCATCCCGGAAGCGGTCTACATCCAGCATGCGGTGGAAGGGTGCCTTTCCGGACGATACCAGGCCATGGTGACCGCCCCCATCTGCAAGCACGCCATGTACGCGCGCGGGTTCCGGTTCCCCGGCCACACGGAATTCGTTGCTCACCTCACCGGCGTATCGGACCCGACCATGATGTTCGTCGCAGACGGACTTCGCGTCAGCCTGGTGACCATCCACCTGCCACTCGGCCGCGCCATCGAGCAGGTCACTCACACGTCGGTATGCCGCACCATCCGCGTCACAGCGCAGGCTCTCCAGGATCTGTTCGGCGTTGCCAACCCCAGTATCGCCGTGTGCGGTCTCAACCCTCACGCTGGAGAGGAGGGCCATCTGGGCCGCGAGGAACAGGTGACCATCATTCCCGCCATCGCGGAAGTCCGGGCCGAGGGACTCGACATCAAGGGCCCGCTCCCGTCCGATTCACTCTTCCCACTTGCAGTGGAGGGCAAGTTCGACGCTGTGGTCGCCATGTACCACGACCAGGGTCTGATCCCTGTCAAGCTCTTGAGTTTCCGCCAGGCAGTGAACTTGACGGTGGGAATTCCCATCGTGCGGGCCTCGGTGGACCATGGCGTGGCCTACGACCTGGCAGGCAAAGGCGTGGCAGACCCCTCGAGCTTGCGCGCGGCGCTTCGCGTCGCTGCGGAGATCGCGAACCGACGTTTGCGGGGTGGCGGGCAAGAAGCGACAGGGAGCAGCAAGGAGGCATGAAGGGGGGTGCCTCGAACTGGAGGGGCGACGCCGACTAGCCGATGGTGGTCCAAAGCAGGATGGCGACGACGAAGCAGTAGATCACCAGGGACTCGATCAAGGCCAACCCAATGATCATGGGTGTGAAGATCTTGTCGGAGGCGGAGGGGTTGCGCGCGATGCCCTGAAGCGCAGAGGAAGCGGACCAGCCCTGCCCGATGGCTCCGCCGAACGCGCCGAGTCCGATCGCGAGACCCGCAGCCAATGCCAACATGGCCCGATAGTCGGTGGCACCACCGTCCTGAGCAAATGCGACAGGAGCGATGGATATGAACGCCAGAGCAGCCAAGAAAAGGGACGCCTTCTTCATCAAACAGTCCTCCTCGTTGAGAAAAAGTCTACAATGTCCACTGGGGCCATGCTTTTTCAGGCCTCCTGCGACCGGCCCCCGCGCGGCGCGGGCAGCCGTTGATGAACCGAAATCTCAATGAGCATGAGCCTCAGCCATCGAGATGTAGACGACGGACAGCAGTGAAAACACGAATGCTTGCACGAAAGCCACGAACATGCCAAGCACCAGGAAAAAGACAGGAATCAAGAGACCCAGGTACTGGGAGAACACTTCCGGGATGAGCTGAGAGAAGATGCCCAACACGATGTGGTCTCCGTTGATGTTCCCAAAGAGACGAATCGCCAGGGTAACCGGTCTGACACAATGGCTGATCAATTCCACCACGACCATGAGTGGTGCCAGCCACAAGACCGGTCCGGCGAAATGCTTGAGGTACGCGCCGAGTCCCTGCTCCTTCACACCGACCACGTGATAGGTGACGAAGACGAAGACACCCATGGCCAGATTGTTGTTGATGTTGTCAGTCGGGGGCAACAAACCGGGTATCAAGCCAAGGAGATTCGAGACGAGGATGTAGATGAACAGGGTCCCGATGAGCCAGAAGTAGCGTGGCGCGCTGTCGCCCAGAAGTCCGCTCATCATGCCAAGGATTTTCTCCGTATAGAAATCGAAGATATTCCGCACGGTCACCCGGTCCTCGGGAATGAGGTCCGCACTGCTGCTCTCCGGGGTGACGCGCTTGATTTTCCCGGTGGCGAGCAACGCCATGATCGTGAGCACCGCGACCACGAGCCAGGAATGGGCCACTGCCAGGAGTTCATGATTGTGACCGATTGCCGGGATGTACATGAACCAACTGAAATTCTCAGGCATCCGTCGTCTCCGAATTCATCCCTGGGTATCCGGCGGCATGGATCAAGCTGACCCCAAGCACCGAAACCACAGCCACCGAGAGCCCTACCGCGAATCCAATCGGGTCGACCTGCCCACTGAGCAACAGGACGGCCACCATTGTCATCAGGAAAAGGAACTTGAAGCTCAGCTTCACTCCGATCGCGGCGCCGCTCGTCGCTCTCTCACGGACCGGTCGCAGTATACGTACCAAAAGCGCGAAGTTGCCGACTGATATCAACCCACCTGTGACAACCCCGAGCGTCGTTCGCTTTTCGTACGCCAGCAGCAGACTTCCGACCGTCAACGCCAGCAGCAGCAACCAGTTGCACCACTGCACGGTCCTCAACAAGCGAGTACCCCAGTGGTCATTTGTCACCACTGCCATTCCGTCCGTCCAGACTGTTCATCCACCGAAGGTACCAGATCACCCTGACGAACGCGGCAATGGTACCGAGCAACGTGCCGGCCACGAGGGCAACAGGCTTGCTTCCCAATCGGCCGTCTATTTCCATGCCGACCCAGGCTCCTGCGCCCACACAGGCAGCCACCTCGAACCCCATGCCACTGAATGCGAGCCACTTGGTCAAGGGTTTCACGCCGCGGCTCCCATCCGTCTGCCCGGATTGCATTGCGCACCCTGGGGTGCTGGTACTCGGGGTGCCAAAACGAGTTGGCGATTCATATCATAAGGGTTCGCGGTTGTCAAACCGTTTTTGTGTCGCTATCCCGGTCCCTTACTCATACATGAGTCTGCCATGGGTCCGAACTCGTTTCACCGCCTCCAGACAGCCCGAACCCAGCCCGTTGGAACTCCTAGCGACCTTCCGTGCTCCCGTTCGAATCCTGGGTACTCCCATCTTCGTCCCGGTCCACCAATCGGGCCAGCCCCACGATACGTTCGTCCTCCGCCAGGTTCATCAGCCGAACGCCCAGGGTGTTCCTCGAGACCTTCCGGATTTGCGCCACCGGTGTACGTAGGATCCGACCAGTGTCGGTCACCAACATCACCTCGTCCTCGCGCCGCACCTTGGCCATTCCAATCACCATTCCGTTGCGCTCTCCGGTCTTGATGTCGATGATCCCCTGCCCGCCCCGCATCTGCCGCCGGTACTGCCAGGTCGGCGTGCGCTTCCCAAACCCACGCTCCGTCACCGTCAGGATCGTCGCCTCCCCCCGATCCTCCCCTTGCCTGTCCTCCTCCGTCTCTTGCGCCGCCTCCTGCTCCGTCGTCTCCAACTCCTCCGGTTCCTCGTCCAGAACCTCGATCCCGATGATCTCGTCCCCCTCCTTCAACACCATCCCACGCACCCCTCGAGCCGTCCGACCCATGGTACGCACGTCCGAGCCGGAAAAACGAATCGCCTTCCCGTGCTTGCTGATCATCAACACATCCTGTCCTGCTCGAGCCAATTTCACGTGCCTCAACTCGTCGTTCTCGGCCACCGAACAGGCAATGATTCCCGTGGCTCGCACGTTCGCAAACGCCGACAGGGCCGTCTGCTTGATGATCCCCTTTCGCGATACCATCACGATCGTGCTGCTCTCGTCGAACTCCTTCACTGGAAGAACCGCAGCCACCCGCTCGTCCGGCTGCAACCCGATCAGGTTGACGATGGCTTTGCCCTTGGCCGTCCGACTTGCCTGGGGCACCTGATGGACCTTGAGCCAGTAGAGTCGCCCCGTGGACGTAAACACCAGGAGGTAGTCGTGGGTGGACGCCACGAACAGGTCCTGAACGAAATCTTCGTCCCGGGTCGCCATCCCAATCTTTCCACGGCCACCACGCCGCTGAGCACGGTACAGGGCCACCGGGTTGCGCTTCACATAGCCGAACCGGGAGATGGTCACGACCATGTCCTCCACCGGGATGAGTTCCTCGTCGGAAACGGTCGGATCCACGTCCACGAGTTGTGTCCGCCTCTCATCTCCGTACTGGTCGCTGACCTGGAGCAGTTCCTCCTTGATGATCCCGAAAATTCGGACTTCGCTTCCAAGGATGTCACGAAGATCCTCGATGAGTGCCAAAATGGCACGATACTCCTGGAGGATCTTCTCCCGCTCGAGAGAAGTGAGCCGGTGAAGGCGAAGGTCGAGCACGGCCTGGGCCTGCTTCGCTGTCATGCCGAACCGGGCCATCAGCTCCACTTTTGCCGATGGGCTGTCCTTGGCCCCACGGATGACCGCTATCACCTCGTCAAGGTTGTCGAGGGCAATCTTGAAACCCTCCAGCAGGTGTGCGCGCGCCTCGGCCTTCCGGAGTTCGAATCGGGTACGCCGGACCACGACTTCCTTCCGATGGGTGATGAAGTATTCCAGCACCTTTCGGAGAGGCAAGATTTCGGGCTGACCGTTTACAATGGCCAGCATGATGATTCCGAAGGAACTCTGCAGCGGCGTGTGCTTGTAAAGGTGCTTCAGCACCACATGCTCGTTCGCGTCCCGCTTCAGATCGAGAACGATCCGGAGGCCTTCCCGGTCCGACTCGTCCCGGATTTCGGCAATACCTTGCAGACGCTTCTCCCGCACCAGGTCGGCGATGCTTTCGATCAACCGTACCTTGTTCAACTGGAACGGGATCTCCGTAATGACGATCCGGCGCCGGCCGTCATTCTCCTCGTCCTCCACCATGGCACGGCCGCGAACGGTGACAATGCCACGTCCAGTCCGGTAGGCGTCCTTGATTCCGGACAGACCCACGATGAAACCGCCGGTCGGGAAGTCGGGACCTGGAATGAGGCGCTCAAGGGCCTCCTGAGACAGCCCTGGATCGTCTATCAGGGCCACGAGCGCCTCCACGACCTCGCGAAGATTGTGGGGCGGGATGTTCGTGGACATCCCCACGGCGATTCCAGAGGAACCATTGATCAGCAGGTTGGGCACCCGCGCGGGAAGTACCACCGGCTCCAGCAACGAGTTGTCGTAGTTCGGCTGGAAATCGACCGTTTCCTTGTCCAGATCGGCCAGGAGTTCGGCCGCGATCCGCGCCATGCGCACCTCCGTGTATCGCATGGCCGCCGGCGGATCACCGTCGATCGAACCGAAGTTGCCCTGACCGTCCACGAGTGGATAACGCATCGAAAAGTCCTGCGCCATCCTCACAATGGTGTCGTATACGGCGATGTCTCCGTGAGGATGATACTTTCCGATGCAGTCCCCAACCACCCGGGCCGACTTCTTGTACGGCTTTCCATACTCCAGGCCCAACTCGCTCATGGAGTAGAGGACCCGCCGATGGACCGGCTTCAACCCATCGCGGACATCGGGCAGCGCACGCCCGATGATCACGCTCATGGAGTAGTCCAGGTAGGACGACTGGATCTCATCCTCTATGTCCACGATCCGCACTTGTTCACTTGCTTGCATCGTCTCTCTCTACTGATGACATTTCATTGCCAAACAACAGCTCATTCAATCTCAACAGACCAGCAACGTCATTGACCGGTTCCTGCATGCGGGGCACCATGGCAACAAACCCCTTCCCACCGATCATTCGCTTGAGCGTTTCCACTCCCCGCCCGCTGATCCGACTCGCTTCGTACTGAGTTCGGAGGTCCTGCGCCAGCGCATCACGAAACTGAACCCATTCCGATCCCACGCGCTCAAAGGCTGCGATGTCCTCTGCATCGAACACCTCATCATCCGACTTCGGGGCCACCCGGCAACGGTCCACCAGGTTGATGACCATGCCGCCCAGCGCCAGCTTCCGCTCCTCGAGCTGCTCCATGAAATGGCGGGTGGTGTCCAGCGTGGCCGGCCTCGGACCACAGACGAGCAAGAACGAGGTGTCATGGGACCGCAAGATCCGTCCGACCACTGTCGACCGCTGCCGGAACCCGCTGGTGATCGCCTCGAAGCTCAGAAAAAAGTCGTTCAGCTCTCGAAGAAATTCCCGACCAAATACATAACCGAGGAGCCGGTACACCACTGCTCCGGTGGACATCAGGAACCGCCGGCCCACAAACATACGCTGGGCGTCCGAGGGTCGCATGAACCACCGGATGATCCGCTCGTCCAGGAAACGAGCCAACCGATGCGGCGCCTCCAGGAAGTCAAGGGCATTCTTCAGTGGCGGCGTGTCCAGCACAATCAGATCATGCCGCTCGCTGTTCCAGGCGTGGTAGAGCTTCTCTGCTGCCATGTATTCCTGGGACGTGGAGATGGCCCGCGATACCTCCCGGTAAATTCGATTGTTCAAAATCCGTTGCCGCGTCTCCTCATCCGGTGTCACCCGCACAATCAACTCATCGAACACCGTCCGCGTGTCCAGCATCATGGCCTCGAGACGCGCCATCCCCTCCCAGCCCCGGCGGGCCGGCACCTTGACCTCGGTCTCCACGTTCCCGATGGTGTCCAGACCCAACGCATTGGCCAGCCTTCGCGCCGGATCGATCGTGATGACCAGCGTCCGACGCCCCCGCCGGGCAGCCTCCAGGCCGATCGCAGCCGCCACCGTCGTCTTCCCCACACCGCCGGTGCCCACACACACGATCAGCCGCCGACTCGTCACGAGATCTTCCAGACTGGTGCAACTCGCCAGGCTCACAATGCTTGCTCCAACAGATCCGAAACGCCTCGAGCCACCTCTGGACCCTCCGACTCGACCAGTTCCCGTACCCTCACCACAGGCCCACCCAGGGTTTTCTCCAGCCTTCGCACCTGATTGACCGACCGCTCGAATACACGCCGCCGCGACAACGAAAGGTCCAACGCGTACCGAACCCGCTCCGTGGCTCCGGAACCCAACGCCTCGAGGTACCGGGACACCACCGGCACGTCCTCGGCTGCAAGAAAACTCACCGGCAAACGATTCACTACCACCGGCCCAAAAGCCACTGGTACCGCTTCCCGAAGCTTCAAATAGGCCTCGATCGTCTCCGTCACCGACATCTCCTCGGCCAAACTCACGAACAGAACCGACACGAGACGCTGGTCCGAGAGGAATGCGTGAAGCTGCCTCGCCCTGCGAAGCAACGGGCCCTTGTTGAACAGGCGAAAGACGTTCCGCGAAACCGACAGAAGTGGTACCGCGTGCCCCGTCGCGGGCAGATCCACCACCACCAGATCGTGGTGATGCTCGGCAGCATGCCGATGAAAGTGGTATATGGCGTTCAGGAACACGACCTCTCGAGCAAAGGGTGTGGAATAGAGGAAGCGTCGAACGATCTTGTTTTTCAGGATCCTGGATACAACCAGATTGATCGATATCGTCTCGGACAGGTACAGGTGCAACGCCTCGAAAAACGTGATGTTCACACCGTCGATCCGGTCCGACAGGCCTGTGGGCTGGAACGACGGTGCCCGGCCGAAAGAGGTGAGGGTTGCTGGCCGTGTCATGTCGATCTCGGCCAGAAGCACACGTTTGCCCTGGCGTGCGGCGAGCAAGGCAAGGGCCACGCTTACCGTGCTCTTGCCGGTGCCACCTTTTCCGGTAACGAGGAGGACCTCTTTGTCCATCAAGTCGTGCGACATGGTTCTCCGTGACATTCCGGCGGCGCCTACCAGCGCAGCAAGATGGAACCCCAGGTGAATCCGGATCCGAATGCGGCGAGGAGGACCAGGTCTCCCCGGCGGATTCGGTCTTGTACCACCGCCTCGTGCAGGGCGATGGGTATTGAGGCTGCTGTTGTGTTTCCGTACCGTTCGATGTTGTTGAACAGCCGCTCGTTCGGGATGTTCAACCGGTTGGCCACCGATTCGACGATCCTGAGGTTGGCCTGATGAAACACGAAACAGGCGATGTCCCCGATCGAATATCCGGTTTTGTGGAGCACCTCCTTCACCGACTCCTCGAGCCGCTGGACCGCGTGTCGGAACACCCGTCGTCCGTCCATCACCGGGAAGTGCAACCCCTGGTCGAGCATCTGGTGGTCGATTCTCGGCCGCCTTGAGGATTGGGGTGCGACACACATGAGGGCGTCCGCATGTTCGCCCTGAGCGTGGAGGACACTTCCCAGGATTCCACTGTCCGGTGAATGTGCGGGCGCGATCACCACGGCGCCTGCGCCGTCACCGAAGAGTGCGCTGAGATCCCGCCCACGTGGCCCCAGGTCGAGGCCGGTGGAGTGCACCTCCGCCCCCACCACGAGCACTCGACGGGCCTGTCCGGCGAGCACGAGCGCGTCGGCCACGGTCAGGCCGTAGAGAAAACCGGTGCACTGGTTTCTCACGTCCATGGCGGGCGTGAGGCCCATTTCGAGCCTGGCCTGGAGGTAGCACGAACTTCCGGGGAAGCAGAAGTCCGGAGTCAGGGTAGCAAACACCACGAAGTCGATGTCCTTTGGTGTGAGTCCTGCACCTCGTATCGCCTGGTTCGCGGCCTCGACACCCAGGTCGGACGCCCCGATCCCCTCGTTCACGAACCGCCGCTCCCGGATTCCCGTCCTCTGTTCAATCCACGCCTCATCCACCTCCAACAGCGGAGCGATCTCGGCGTTCGGGACCACGCGCGGGGGCAAGCAGATCCCGGTTCCCAGGATCCGCGACCGTACCGGCCGTTCCGGGCTAGACATCGAGGTTTCGGACCTTGAGCGCGTTCCTGACGATGAACTCCCGCCTCGGCTCAACCTGGTCTCCCATCAGAATGGTGAACATTTCGTCCGCCACGACGTCGTCCTGAACAACCACCTTCAAGAGCGTCCTGGACTCCGGATTCATCGTGGTCTCCCACAACTGTTCCGGGTTCATCTCTCCAAGTCCCTTGTACCGCTGAATCACGTAACCTTTCCGGGACCTTTCGAGCACGAAGTCGAGCAAGGCGCGCGGATCTCCGAACGAACGCTCCTCAGCGTCCGCTCCGGCACGTACCGGGAGCTTCAACGAACCTCTGATCCGTGCGCCCAGCCGTTCCAACTCGTGGTACTCCGGTCTGGTCGTCAACCGGCGCCCCACCAGGGTCTCCCGCTCATGACCGTCCACCTCGGTACGGACACGGAGTGCAAACTCCCCGTCCGCCACCGAGATCAGATCGCACTGCGGGGCCACGTCCCCCTTGGCCCCCTCCTGAAGCCTCGCCACCAGCGCCGCCCCAACGGCCTCCAGTCGCGTCGCGTCGGAAAACGGCAACGGTTCTTCCCCGGCCACATGAAGCAACGCCTCGACCACACCCGCATCCATCGACTGTGAAAAGCGCTCCAACACACGTTCGAACCGACCCACATCCTCCAGCACACCCAGAAGCGTCTCGGGTTCCACCGCATTGCCCTCTGCGTCGACCACCTGGACCCTGGCAGAGCCTTGTGTGAGCAAGAAGCGCTCCAATTCCGCCTCATCCTTGAGGTACTGCTCGCTCTTGCCCTTTTTTACCTTGAACAGGGGCGGCTGCGCGATGTACAGGTGCCCGGCATGAACCAGATCCCGCATCTGGCGATAGAAAAAGGTGAGCAGCAACGTCCGGATGTGGGAACCATCCACGTCGGCGTCGGTCATGATGATGATTTTGTGGTATCGAAGCTTTGCCAGGTCGAAATCGTCGGCGCCGATGCCGGTGCCCAGGGCGGTGATGAGCACCCGGATCTCCTGGCTCGACAACATCTTGTCGAACCGCGCCTTCTCCACATTCAAGATCTTCCCACGCAATGGCAGGATCGCCTGATTGCGCCGATCTCTCCCCTGCTTGGCAGAACCGCCCGCAGATTCCCCCTCCACCAGAAACAATTCACACTTCGCAGGATCCCGCTCCTGACAGTCGGCGAGCTTCCCGGGAAGACCCCCACCGTCCAGCACCGACTTGCGCCGCGCCAGCTCCCGCGCATGGCGTGCCGCCTCCCGGGCGCGTGCCGCGTCGACCGCCTTCAGAACCAGCTTCTTGGCCAACTGCGGGTTTTCCTCGAGAAACGCTCCGAGTTGCTCGTTTACGATCGTCTCGACCAGCCCCTTCACCTCGGAGTTCCCGAGCTTCGTCTTGGTCTGCCCTTCGAACTGGGGTTCCGGAATCTTTACCGAAATGACGCAGGTGATGCCCTCCCGGACATCCTCCCCAGACATGCCCCCGCTCTTGACGTTCTTGAGCAGATTGTTGGCCACGGCATAGTTGTTCATCGTGCGGGTCAGTGCCGCCTTGAACCCGGTGACGTGTGTGCCTCCCTCGTGCGTGTTGATGTTGTTGGCAAACGAGTGAATGATCTCCTGGTACCCCTCGTTGTATTGCAACGCAATCTCTGCGGTCACCCGTTCCCGCTCTCCGGAAATGTAGATCGGCTGGGGGTGCAGCGGCCTTTTGTTCTTGTTCAATGTTTCGACGAAGCTGACGATCCCCCCTTCGTAGCAGAACTGGTTCTCCTTCTCCGTCCGTTCATCCCGGATGGTGACCTGAATGCCGGGGGTCAAAAAGGCCAGCTCCCGCAGCCGTTGAGACAGCACATCGAACGAGAAGTCGACGGTTTCGAAAATCTCCCGGTCGGGCAAGAACCAGACCCGCGTGCCGGTGCGTGGCGTCCCGTCCTCCTTCTGCTCGGCCGCCCCAACCTCACGCAGGGGCCCTTCCTTCACTCCGTGACGACACTTGAGCTGGAACTGCTTCCCGTTGCGCCAGATCGTGACCTCGAGCCACTCCGACAGGGCGTTCACCACCGAGATCCCGACCCCGTGAAGGCCTCCAGACACCTTGTACGACACGTTGTCAAACTTCCCACCCGCGTGCAACGTGGTCAGCACAACCTCGGCCGCAGACATGCCCTCGGTCGGGTGCATGTCCACCGGTATCCCACGACCATTGTCCTCCACCGACACACTGCCGTCGGTATGGATCACCACCTCGATCCAGGTGCAGTACCCCGCCATCGCCTCGTCAATGGCGTTGTCCACCGCCTCGTACACCAAATGGTGCAGCCCACCCGACCCCGTGTTCCCGATGTACATCGCAGGACGCTTCCGCACTGCGTCCAGTCCCTCCAGCACCTTGATGTTGGAGGCATCATAGGTCTCCTCCGCGCCACCCTGCTCGGCAAGCGGTGCACCATCTTCCTCAGACTCCATCCGTGAAGGAGCTACCCTGTCTTCCACGCTCGTTCTCCAGAAATCTCAGCTTCCGATTGGATCCGATCGCTGCCGGCCGCCGGGGGATCGATCAATGCCAGGTTCAGCCTTGGCAACAGGTCGTTCATCTTCAATCAAATTCTTGGTTTATAGCACGGAACATCCCAAAAGTAAACGAAATTCGGCATGCCATCGAGGTGATCTCATGACGCTTTCTCCTGCACCACCTCGCCGGAAACCAGTCGAACCGTTGCGCGATCGGACAGCGGATCGACGGCCAAATGGTCCGGCGATGTGGTGGTGATGAACACCTGACACCCTGCCTCCAGAACCCGGTGCATCAGATACTGGTTCCGCGTCCGGTCGAGTTCCGAGGTGACGTCGTCCAGGAGAAACACAGGCACGATCCGGGTGCGCTCGACAATGACCTGGAGTTCGACGAATTTCAAACTCAATGAGACCAGCCGCTGCTGCCCCTGGGAGCCGAACGATGCCGCAGGCCGCCCCTCCAGGGTGAGGTCGAGCCCGTCGAGTTGAGGCCCCACCAAGTTCCTTCGCACCCGGATTTCCTCCTGAGCCCGCTCCTCGAGCATCCTGGCGAACCGTTCGCGGACGACCTCGATGGGGGTCTCCTCGTCGTCGGCAAGAGGAGAGGTGTATCGCAGGTCCACCAGGGTCCCACTTCGACTCACCTCCTCGAACGTGTCCCGAAACGTGGGGCGAACGCGCCGGACGAACCGCAATCGGGCCACCACCATCCGGGACCCCAGGTCGGCCTGCCGGTCGTTCCACGGCTCGAGATCCGTGGGACGAACACCCGGGCCGGACAACAGCCGGTGTTTCTGCAACAAGATCTTCCGATAACTCCGGAGAATGTCCTGATACCTCGGATAGATCTCCCCGATGGCATTGTCCAGGAATCGACGGCGCAACGCAGGAGGCCCCTTCACCAGCCGGAGGTCGTCCGGCACGAACAGCACCACCTTGGTCTCACCCACAAACCCAGGCACCTGGGACGCTCGCTTGCCATCAATCCGCGCCACCTTGCCCCGCCCGGTCAGAACCACCGACACACGCCGCTCCCCCGACGCAGTCGACACATCACCTGCAACCCGGGCGTGCACACACCCAAATTGAACCAGATCGCCCGTCTTGCGGGTTCGGAAGGAGTGGAAGCGCAACAGCAGAAAAAGCGCCTCCAGGAGATTGGTCTTACCCTGGGCGTTGTGACCGTGAATGATGGTTAGCTGAGACGGAAAATCCAGACCGAGTCGGCTCAGGTTCCGGAACCCCTCCGCTTCAATCCGTTCGATCCTCACCAGGTCCACGAAAGCAGCCTACTCGAGACGCATGGGCATGACCACGTACATCACATCGTCCTTGCCTTCGTCCTTCACGATACCGGGGTTCAAGCTGTCTCCAAGCTTCACCACCACCCGCTCCCCATTCAACGCACCCAGCGCATCAAGGAAATAGCGGGCGTTGAACCCGATCGTAAGAGACTCCGCGTCACTCTCCACCTCCAGCGTCTCCCGCGATTCCCCAAGATCCGGGTTTGACGCGGACACTTCCAGCGTGTCCCCTTCAAGCCTGAACCGCACCGAGTGCGTCTTCTCGCTCGACAGAATCGATACCCGCTTCAGCGCCCGCGTGAACTCCTCACGTCCCACCACCATGCGCTTCAGCGAACGCCGCGGGATCACCTGACGGTAGTCCGGGAAATCTCCTTCCAGGAGGCGCATGAAGAACACGATCTTGTTGTGCTTGAAGAGAGCCGAGTTGTTGCTGAACGAAACTTCTACGTCCTCATCCCCAAACTCGTCGCAAAGCTTCTTCAACTCGTTCAACCCCTTCCGCGGAAGAAGATACCCCTCCTTCAGATCCACATCCCCGGAATAGGGCCGGTTGATCAAAGACAATCGGTGCCCGTCCGTGGAGATCATCCGCAGTCCGCCCCCTTCCTCCTCGGAAAGCTGCTCGAGAAACGCTCCGTTCAACCCATATCGCGAATCGTCCGTGGCAATCGAGAAGTAGGTGTGCTCGATCATCTCCTTCAACGCCGTGCCGTTCAAAAGGAACGTCTTGGCTCCGTCCATCTCCGGAATCGACGGGTAACCCTCCGAACTCAGGCCCACGATCTTGAAGTACGCCTTCCCGCTGGTGATCTCCATCCAGTCGTTCTCCAGGCGCTTCATGTGCACGGTCTCGAGCGGGAGGTTGTTCACGATCTCGTAGAGCTGCTTGGCGCCCAACGTGATCTCACCGGAAGACATGACCTCCGCCTCATACTCACCGGTGAAAGCGATTTCCATATCAGACGCGGTGATCTTGATACCGGAGTCTACAGTCTGTATGAGCACGTTTGCCAACAGAGGGATTGTGTTCCGTCGGTCGACGATCCCCTGCACTCTCTCCAGAGCGCGCCGAAATGTCTCACGTTCGATCACAAACTCCATAACTCAGGTTCTCCTGTTTGAGGAATGATACCGTAGTATATTGAAAGTCAGAGTAGACGTCATCGTTTTCTGTGTACGAGCGCTCTACCGGCCGGTTCTTTCGACCAAATCCGGTGTGGACAGCTATGTGGAGAAGCTGGGAGCAACCTGGTCGTGGAGGCTGCGATGATATTCGGGCTACCCATTGCGCACAGGGAAGCCCCAGGGAATTCACAGGGATGTCCACACCCTCGAGGGGACAACTAGGCGCCGATCAGCCGTTCGATCGCTCTTAGTTCGTTTTCCAACTCCTTGGACCTGGCAATCCGCTCCTCGACCTTCTTCACCGCGTGGATGATGGTGGTATGGTCCCGCCCGCCGAACTTTTGCCCGAGTTCAGGAAATGAATTGTTGGTGTGCTTGCGGCTCAGGTACATGGCCACCTGGCGGGGCCAGATGAGGTGCTTGTGCTTCCGGTGGGACTTGATGTCCACGATCTGGAGGCCGAAATGCTCGCACACCGCGTTCAGGATATTGTCCACCGTCACCGGCGGTTGGTCCTTGTCCAGTAACTTGCTCAGCACCTCCTCGGCGAAAGCCAGGTCGATCGTCCGCTTGTAGAAGGATGCCGAGGCAGACAGCCTGATCAGGCTGCCTTCAAGTTCCCGAACGTTGCTCTTGCTGTTGGTGGCGATGTAGAGCGCCACGTCGTCCGGGAGCTCGATGTTGACCAGGGAGGCCTTCTTTTTCAGGATGGCCACCTTGGTTTCCAGGTCGGGAGGTTGGATGTCAGCGATGAGGCCCCACTCGAACCGGTTGCGGAGCCGCTCCTCCATGCCCTGGATCTCTTTCGGGAACTTGTCTGAGGTGACCACAATTTGCTTGCCCGAGGAGTGCAGCGCGTTGAACGTGTAGAAAAACTCCTCCTGTGTTCGAACCTTCCCCGCCAGAAACTGGATGTCGTCCACCAGCAGCGCGTCGCACGAGTCCCGATACTTGTTCCGGAACTCATTCATCTGCTCATACCGGATGGAGTTGATCAGTTCGTTCACAAACTGCTCACTCGACAGGTAGATGATTCGCGCCGAAGGCCGATCGCGACGAATCTTGTTCCCAATGGCATTCAGAAGGTGAGTCTTGCCCAATCCCACCGTCCCGAATATAAATAACGGATTGTAGGTCTGCGCAGGATTGTCGGCCACGGCTCGAGCAGCAGCGTGAGCAAACTGGTTGGAGGAACCAACGACGAATGTCTCGAATGTCTTGTCCGGGTTGAGATCGAAAAGACTCTGATCCGAACCCGGAACATCCAGGCCTTCCGAAATCGACTCCGCATGGCCGGCCCCCGAACCGCCACCGGAATCGTCGGCATAGCTGAACTTCAGTTGATACGGTCGGCCCGCAAGACGCTCAAGCTCGGTGTGGATCAGCTCCTGGTAGTTGTCCCGGATCCACTCCTGAAAATACCGGTTCGGAACCTCCAGGTGGATCTCCTGGTCCCGGATCGCCACAAGGCGGGTCTGGGTGAACCAGATGTCAAAGTTCTGCTTGCTGATACGTCGCTGGATGGCCGTGAGCAAGTCTTGCCAAAGATTGTCTTTTCCCATGGTGTGACGACGATCGGGTTAAACCATGCGTTCTATTGTGAGCACCATTTGTTGTGTAGCGACACCGGCATCATCCCTGTATCCAACAAGCGTGGGTACAGCGAGGAAGTGGCTTAGGAAGCACTACACGGAAGGAGCCCGGTCAGAGGGTACAAGCGACCCATGGTGCGGGATACCCTCCTTGTCGGACGAAAGTGCATTTCATGATAGCAAATCTGTGACCCGAGATCAAGGAGATAACGAGGTTTCGTGTACGCGGTGAAGGGGGGAAGAGAAGGAGGATGGGAGAATGAGGTGTTGCGGTTCCAGGGTACCTTGCGCAGTGCCGCCCTACTTGCTGGAAGGGGTGGCGAAGGGGGGATCGAGGCTCCAGAGGCGGTGGGCGGAGCGTGCCTTGCAGCAGATGGAGCGTCTTCGGATCGAGCGTGCGGAGGAGGCGGACCGGGAGTACATGAAGCCGTCCGTTGCGGCGCCGTTGCGGCGGCTGGTGTATGATGCGGAGGGGCGTTTCGAGTTGCCGGGGCGGCTGGTTCGTGAGGAAGGGGGAGGGTCGACCGGAGATCCGGCGGTGGATGAGGCCTACGAGATGGCGGGGACGACCTACCGATTCTACCGGGAGGTGTTGGGGAGGCGTTCGCTGGACGATGGTGGACTGGAGCTGGTTGCCACGGTCCACTACGGAGAGGGGTTCGACAACGCGTTTTGGAACGGCCGCCAGATGGTGTACGGGGATGGAGACGAGGATCTACCGGAGGGGGAGCGTCTGTTCCGGCGGTTCACATCCTCGTTGGAGATCGTGGCCCACGAACTGACCCACGGGGTGGTTCAGTACGAGGCCAACCTGAAGTATGCTTTTCAGCCGGGCGCATTGAACGAGTCCATTGCGGACGTGATGGGAATCCTGGTGAAGCAGTGGCACCTTGGGCAGACGGTGGACGAGGCCGACTGGCTCATCGGATCGGACCTGTTCGTGGAGGGCTATCATGCGCGGGGCATCCGCTCGCTGGCAGAGCCCGGGACCGCCTATGACGATGTGGCACTGGGTGGCAAGGATCCCCAGCCTGCGCACATGCGGGACTACGTGGAACTGCCCCGCAGCAAGGACAGTGGGGGCGTCCACCTGAACTCGGGTATCCCCAATCGAGCCTTTTACGTGGCTGCCTACGAAATGGGGGGCCGGGCGTGGGAACGCGCGGGGCGTATCTGGTACTATGCCCTTCGGGATCGATTGAGGCGCCGCACGGATTTCCACGAGGCTGCGGTCCTGACCTGGAAAGTCGCCGGGGACCTGTACGGGGAAGGAAGTCGGGAGCAGGTGGCCGTGGGCACCGGCTGGGAGGAGGTCGGGGTGCCGGTCGACAGGTGATCGGGTCACTCTCCGATGATCTTGATGAGCACTCGTTTCCTGCGCCGCCCGTCAAACTCGCCGTAGTGGATTTGCTCCCACGGTCCCAGGTCCAGGTCTCCGTTGGTGATGGCCACCACTACCTCGCGACCCATCACCTGGCGCTTGAGATGGGCGTCTGCATTGTCCTCTCCAGTGTCGTTGTGGCGGTAGGCGTAGACCGGCTCATGGGGAGCAAGCTGCTCCAGCCAGCGGTCGTAGTCCTGGTGAAGACCCGGTTCGTCGTCGTTGATGAAAACCGACGCGGTGATGTGCATGGCGTTGACCAGCACGAGCCCTTCCTGAACACCGCTCTCCAGGACAGCTTCCCGCACTTGCGGCGTGATGTTGAGGATGGCTCGCCGGGTGGGGATGTTGAACCAGAGTTCCTTTCTGTGGTGCTTCATCGACTGGTCTCCTGGAAAAGCTGAATAGAAGTGATGCCGTTCGGGACGTGATGACCTGCGAGCCTAGAAAACGAAGGCGACGCCGAACTGAGGCAGGAAGGTGAACAACGGTGGCGACGAAGTTCCGGAGACGAACAGCGGAGTGAGGACCCATTCGCCGCGGACCGAGACGCCGCGGCGCATGGTGTCGAAGTTGTACTCGAACCCGATGCCGGCTCCCGGAGCGGTGAGTACCCGGTTCGGACCACCACTCACCGCCACGGACTGAAGGGTGTAGAGACGGTAGTAGAAGGTCCTCAGCACGTCTTCCTGAACCGTGAGGCCAATGGAATAGAGGGCAGCTTCGGTACTGGCGACGATTCCGCCATCGACCCGAAGGGCAAGGAAGTTCGTGACGTATCGCCGATAACTGATTCCAGTGCCGGACGCGAGCCCGATCGAAATCCCCAGGGCATTGCGTCCGGTCGGGGGGGAACTCTTGCGAATGGCCCGCTTTTCCGCACGGGTCCTGGTCTTGGCCTCGGTGCGCTCACCCTCTCCCTGCTCGTCGTTCCCTTCCTCCACCTGTTCCACAGTGGCCGTGGCCTCCCCGGCTTCAGGCTCAGCCTCGATCGGCGGACTCTCCACCTTGCCGGGTGATGGCGCCGGCGGCGCCTCGTCCGATTGAGATTCCTGCTCACCTCCTCCAGCATCCACAGCACCGCCAGGAACCTCCTCTGGAACAGGCGTGATGGCCTCGGGAACAGGCGTGGCTTCCTGCTGCAACCCGGCCTGCCGATCCCGTGCTTCCGTGTGGACGCAGTGGTAGCCATACCGGGATTGAGTCGGCTTGTCCTCCCCCGCACCTGCAACAGGGAAAGAAACGACCATCAGGAGGAAGAGGACCACCAGGGCCGACCGGTGCGATGGATTCTTTGCTTTCACAACTACCTCGTGTTGATCCGTCAGGAGCGTTCCTCGGTACCCGCATCCGGCACGTTCCGTACCGGACCCCGTTCCCTCCTGGGCTCAAAATACATAATAAATACCGACCTGAGGAAGAGGGAGCAGCTTCCGGTAAGCACCATCGATGAAAATGCCCGTGAGCGCCATCTCGAACTGGTAGGTAAACCCGACCTTCTCGTGCTCACCCAGTTCGATTCCAACGCCAATTGCAGGAAAGATACCCACCGTCTCCGTGGTTCCGTCGTCCTTCTCGAATCGGCTGACACTGTTCGCCAGGCCGCCCACCGCGTAGAGGGCGAAGCGTTCGTCCCGCCGAAAGTCATACTGGGCGGTGAAGCTGGCGCTGTAAAGCGTCATCGTATCGTCGATGTGAACGACATAGCCGGTGGCCCGGAGAGCGAACCGGTCGACCACATACCGGCGGTAGCTGAGACCGATGCCGGAGCCGAGGCCCACGTAGGCCCCGATACCGTTGCGGCCGGTATAGGTGTCGAGCGGGGTCAGAGCACCCGGGGGCAACGCCTCGTCGGCCTCGAGTTCCCGGGTTTCCCCGCCGGCCCGATTCTGATCATTGGCATTCGTGTCCACTGCACCGGATTCGTCGGCACCTGGAGGTGCGTCCGTCTCCTGGACGGCCTCGGATTCCGGCTCGGTGGTCTCGAGAGAGGAATACGCCGACCCTGTTTCGGTGAAACCGGGTGCCGGGGCGTTCGGGACGCCCTGTGCGGGGTTGCCTGGAGCGGCAAAAAGCGCGGATGGCCAGGCCATGGCGACGATACAGGCGATGGGAAGCAAGGAATAGTGCATGCACGAGCCTCGAGAAACGTGAACGAAACAGGCACCCGTGTTGTGCCCAGTTAATGTATTATACAGCTCGAGTGATGGCGTCCACCGTTTTTGCCTGGTGGTTGGTGTGGAACCGGGTGATGCAGTGTGCGGGAATGGGTGGGTACCGGGATCGTTTCGGGTCCCCGGGCGTCCATGCGGGTAGGAGGAGGTTTGAGGAGCGGAGGCTTCAGGCGTGAGGCATGGCAGCAGGTGCTGGTGGCGTGTGCCATGCTCGCGCTGACCCTCCCTTTCGTGGGCAAGCCGCCACACATCGACGAGGAAAGCTATCTCTTCATCGGGAGGGAGATTCAGGACACGTTGCT
Source organism: uncultured Gammaproteobacteria bacterium (assembly GCA_964418585.1). Taxonomy (GTDB): domain Bacteria; phylum Myxococcota_A; class UBA796; order JAJRTE01; family JAJRTE01; genus JAJRTE01. The sequence goes on from CAYQMG010000147.1 coordinate 42,741, forward strand.
CAGGCCGTACGACTGGTGGCGTCCGTGGCAACCGTTCGAATCAGGGGATGACTCGTTCGTCTATGCGCATCCTCCCCTGTTTCTGTGGACCATGGCCGGCCTGGTACGCCTGTGGGGCGAGCATGCGACCGAGGCCATGCGACTTTCCATGGCGCCGCTCACCGTCCTCCTGGCAGTGCTCTTTTTCCGCATCGCCGGGCGGTTGACCCGGCACCGCTGGTGGGCCACCCTGGGATTCATCGCTTCCCCGGCCATGCTCTTGACCTGCCACCAGAGCCTCATGATCGACCTCCCGTTCGTCGTGCTGTCGCTCGCAGCAGCGTTGCTCATGTTCGATGCCAATCGGCTGGATTCGACCGGGAGGGCCTGGCTGGCAGGGGCAGTGCTCGGTGCTGCATGCTTGACGAAATACCCGGCCCTGGCCTTGCTTCCCCTGGCATTCGTCGGTTCACGCCCAAGAGCCGGAACAGTGCTCTTTTCGAGGCAAGGATGGCGAATCGCATGCACCGCAGGGTTGATCATCGCCGGGTGGGAAGTCTGGACATGGCATTCATACGGCACCTTCCACCTGCTCTATGTGCTTGAACGCGCGGGGGAAATCGAGCGAACGCCCCTGTTCTCCCGACTGGTTGGAGACCTGGCGCAACTCGGTTGGTCCGTGTTTGCACCACCGCTCGCAGCCCTGTTCCTGGCTGTGAAGGCGCGACGGAAGGCCCGAATCGCGGTTGCAGGGATCGTGCTGGGCTTGCTTGCACCCGTACTCCTCGTGACCCGGGCCGGAGTGGACCCTGTTGCAGGACCCCCGGACCGGCTCTGGTATGCGGACGACCTCTCCTCACTCGTGCCGAACGATCCCGCACTCCTTTTTCTCCTCATGGTGGCCCTTGGGCTGGGTTTGTTGGCCTTGAGCGGCTTCCGGCTCCGCTCGAGGGAAGACAGATTCCTGGCCGTGTGGGCAATTTTGGCCGTCGGGGTGGCGGTGGTGGCTCACAACTTTGCCAGTGCCCGGTACCTCGCACCTGCTGCCGCCCCTCTGCACCTCCTGCTTTGGCGGCGCCTCGAGGAGTCTGGCGGATGGCTGGAGGACCGTCGTGTGCTGGTTACCGGTGTGTTGGCTCTCGGCGCCGCACTTGGTCTCGGTGTGGCCCAGGCCGATTGGGCGCTCGCATCGGTCTACCCACCCCTGGGCGAACGGGTGGCCACCAGGGTGGAGGTCCTGTCTGACCCCACGGCAAAGGTCTGGTTCACCGGAGAATGGGGGTTCCGGCACGAAATGGAACGCCGGGGATACCAGTACCTCTACCCGGGCGCCTCCGTACGGCCCGGGGACTTGGTCGTCGTTCCGGAAACAGCGTGTCCAGGAGACCTCTCCGAAGTACCAGAACTCGTTGAACTGCAACAACTGTCGTCCCCAAAAGGGGTGTTGCGAACCATGGCGCCGGGCCGGGGGGTTGGATTCTACAGCGAGGCGTTCGGACTGCTTCCTTGGGGCCCGGCACCCGGCGTGCTCGAGCGCGTCACCCTGTTCAGGGTGAAGTGACGGGGCCGAACGGAGCACTCCTTGGCAGCGAAAATCGGACTTGATCCCGGTGAGCAGGGCTACGGGAAGCCCACGTCGTTCGACCGCTCGGTCAGCACAACCGGAGCCAGAACGTCCTCGAGGGGAAGGGAGATGGCGTGCTTGGCTTCCAGGATGTATCGAATGGCCTCGTCAATCGGCTCGTCCGGCTTGCTCAGGTAGGCCCGCAGAAACGTTTCGGTGGCCAGGTCCACATCCCCCTCGAGGGCAAGCCGTCGCGCATCCCGCCAAAGCTGTTCGACATGCTCCGAGAACAAAGCCTCGAGACGCTGCCTCAGCTTCTCCATCGCCTCGGATTCGGCTCGGAGCCTCAGTTCTCGAGGGCTGGGAAGTGTGAGCGGATCCTCTTCAATCTCGGGTCGAAGGTCGGTGCCCTTGAGCAGTGGATGCGTGGTATCCGTGGTCACAATCCTGTCGTCGAGTCGAACCGTCCCAATCACTTCGCCATCAGGTGACCGGAGAACCACGCTGCCCTTCACACGAATGGTACGGGTGACCTCTCGAGCAGGGTAGGAGACGGTCTTGAAGGCAGGCTTCTCGAAAACCTCGGGCAATCGAGCAAGCTGGGCCGACAGCCGTTGATACTCGGCCATCGCCTCACGATAGGGCCGTCGAGCCTCAGCGAGTTGCTTCCGCAACGCTTCCTCCTCCGGCGTGGCGGTCCCACTGCCACGCCTCATCCGATCGTGGGCCAGGGTCTCCAACCGGTTTTCAATCTCCAGCACCGGGGGCTCGAGTGCCTTTACCCGAGCCTCCGCCTCCTCGACCTTGCCCTTGAGCACCGCATATGCTGGATTGGGCGTGGTCGTTACCCCGTCAGGAACTTGTAACGTCAGACGCACACGACGGGACCGGGTCTGAACCGGCGACAGAACACCGTAAAGCTCTGCTCTGTAGGTCTCGCCGCAGGGCTTCGAAGTCACCACGATCGGCAGGCCACGCTTCTCGAAAATCCCGTTCAGGTAGAGAGCCCAGAGAGTCTCCTTGAACTTGGACCCCCGCCGGTGATACAGACAGACCGGGAACTCGGTGCTGTCGCGAAGCCGTGCCACCGCCCCCTTCACCTCACCCGCAAGCACCGGATCGTCCGGAGTCAGCGCCTGGGCTTTCAGAAGTTCCACCAGGGCATTGCCCGGAAGACTCTCCCCCAGATAGGACTGCGCTGCTTCCCGATGACGTTGCGCACGCTCCTTCTGGATACGCGCAATCGCCTCCGTCGAAGTCCGATCCTCACGGAATTCCCTCAGAATACGCTTGTATATGCCCAGCGCTTCCTCAAATCGACCCGCACGCTCCAGCTCCTCAGCCTCATCGATCCACCGATCCCTCGCTTCCCGAAGTCCCGCACGCGCATCCATGTTGGTCGGGTCATACCGCGTCGCGTCCGCGTATAGCTCGAACGCAAGCTCGTGATCCCCGTTTTCCAACCGTGTGGCCGCCATGCTCATGAGCCGACGGCTCTCCAGACGCTTCGTTTCGACAAGTCGAGCCTGGATCTTCCTGTTGTCCGGATCCTCGCCGAGCGCGCGCCGGTAGATCTCGAGGGCCTCGGTATAGCGACCTCTGTCCACCAGTTGGTCTGCGATACGGATCTCCTTGTTCGCACCACAGGCGACCAAGAGCACCGACAGAAAAAGCCCGACCAGATAAATCGCACGTTGTGCCCGCAACTTCCGCCTCCACATGCGCCTGCGATCAAGGTGCACACTTCCACTGTCAGCCGGCGCTGACGTCCGCTCGCTTCTGTATCTCGGTCCGCCACCGTACCGAGAAGCGCCGGACCACGTCCGAAATAGCCGTCGATTGCTTCGATTCTGTGAGTTGCTCGACCAGTGTCTCGAGGTCCGGGGGCAACGGTGCATGGAGGTGCATGGCGTTCCCGGTCTCGGGATGATGGAACCAGAGGTCGCTGGCGTGAAGGGCATGTCGCCAGTGGCCCAGTTGTTGGAGCAACTCGGTGGTCAACCCGTGTTCATAGAAATGGAGGAACGGACTCCCGTCACTCCCATAGATTTTGTCCGCGAAGAGAGGAAGCCCAAGGGCCTCGAGGTGGACACGGATCTGGTGCAGTCGGCCGGTGAGGGGGATGGCCGCCAGCAGCGTGTGGTGGGAGGAGACACGGCGGACCACTTCGAACCGTGTGGTGGCCGGTGCTCCATCCTCGCGAACGGCTTGCCTGACTCGGACCTCGCCGTGCCCCGGACCCAGTGGGAGGTCCACGGTGACCGAGGACCAGGTGGGCGCCCCGCGCACGAGTGCGAGGTAGCGCTTGTGGACACGCCGCTGCTTGAACGCTTCCTTCATGACCCGGGTGGCACTCTTGGTTCGGGTGAGCACCAGGAGTCCGGAGGTTTCCCGGTCGAGCCGGTGGGCCAGGTCGAGGTCGGCGCCATACCGGGTGCGAAGCTGCGTGATGACGGTGTCGGACGTGTGAGCGCCCGAGGGGTGCACCAGCATCCCGGCTGGTTTGTCCACAACCACCAGCACCTGGTCTTCGTGAAGTATGCGAAGAGCCGGTTGAGGCCCGGGGGCCACACCAGTCGGGACGCGCCGTGTCGGACGCCGAATGCGGAGCAGGTCTCCGGGTCGGACCTTGCTTGCCGGCTTGAGTGGAAGCAGTCTGCCCGACGCACGGTCGATCCGCATGACCCCTCCCTGGCGGATGTATCGCTGGAGCGCAGAACGCGGGTGCCCCGGCAATCTCTCTTTCAGGTAGTGATCGACGCGCAACGGGGGATGGTCTGGTTCCACAGTCCATTGCAGGTCGCCGTTCTCTAGCAGCACGGGTGGGTCCTCTTCTGCATGGTCCATGGCGCGGCACCCGACCAGGATAGACCACCTCCAGGGCAAAGTCAACGCAGGGTTCCCCTTGACGGTCCCCAGGCTGGCGAATGCGCGCCAACCACGGGCCGAGCCAGCCCCTCCCGCCGGTCTTTCCCCACTCGGTGCCCGTCCCTGCACCTTCCACTGTCGGAGAGCCATCCCCCACGGGACTGCCCCACTGGGGTTTCCATCGTGATTTCCCTAACCTGACAGACGCACCGATCCGTAGGAAGTGTTGGGAGCGTATGGGTATCCCGGTGCAGAAGATGAGGAAAACCGACGATGCGTGCTCGCATGAGGATGGCCAATCGGGCCGGCTTTTCGAGATGGCTCGTGCTGCTCGCCCTGATCGTGACCCCGCTGCTTCAGGGCTGCGCGCAGGGGGAGCTGGAGCTGCTCTTGAACGACATAAAGAAATTTTATCTTAACGGAGGCTTCACCAAGGCTTCGGAAATGGTGGAGCCATCCCTGGCGCCGGAATCAGAAGGTGCAAAACCCGGACCGGCCGTGGTGTTGGATGGGCCGGACCCGGGAGAGGCTGGAGAACCGGCTGGGGCCTCGGGAGGGTGACGGGGACTCCCCATTGTGGAACCGGTCCGTTCGAGCTATGATGGACCCGAGGGTGGAGCGTGTGCCCGGACGTTGGGGTACCGTGGCATGGGCTCGAGGCGGTGTCGGTTGAGGGTGGGGGTCTCCTGGGTGTCCCAGGGCTGACCCGCGCGCTGCGGCAGGGTTGGACGGGGCACGTATGCACTGGCGGACCGCAGGGGTGGCAGGAGTCCTGTCGCTGGTGGTGGCACTCCCGTTTCTGGATCAAGCCTTTCACGTCGACGACACGAACTTTCTCGCCCTGGCGTCCCATGCGGTGGTGGATCCGCTGGGACTCTACGACTTCGAAATAAATTGGGGGGGCACGCCCGAGCGGGCGTTCGACATTCTGGCGAACCCGCCGTTGGGGCCGTGGTACCTGGCCCTGGTGTCGGTGGTGTGTGGCGAGCAAGAGTGGGTGTACCACCTGTCGTTCGTTCCGTTCCTGTTCATGGTGTTGTGGGGATGTGGGCGACTTGCGGAGCGGTTTGTGCCGGGCCGGGATGGTGCGTGGGCGCTGCTGCAAGTGGGCGTGTCTCCAGCGTTGGTACTGTCGGCGCACACGGTGATGCCGGACCTGCTTTTGGTCGCGTTCTACGTGTGGGGCGTGGTGCTGTCGGTGGAGGCGATGGATCGGCGTGCTCCGTGGAGGAGCGCGTTCGGTGGCCTGGTTGCAGGAGGGTCGGCCCTGTGCAGGTACAGTGGATTGACCGTGGTTCCCTTGCTGGGGCTGTATGCAGTGCTCAACCGGAGGCGGTGCGGTCGGACGGGATGGATTGCGGTTGTGGCCTCCATGGTACCGAGTCTTGCCTGGGGCCTGGCGAGCTGGCTCCGGTACGGCCGTATTCACTTGTTGGCGATGACCGGTTTCCAGGCCCGGAGTCTTGATCTCGAGGCCTTGGTGCACAAGGGTGCGTATCAGGTGGTGGCGCTGGGCCTGTGCGTGGTGCCAGCCGCGCTGTTGCTGGCCTGGTCCGGGCGGGGTCGGGGACCGGCAGCATGGCCCCTGTTCGGGGGCCTGGCCGGACTCGTGGTGGGATGGTGGACGGAGCTGACGCTCTGGTCGCTTTTCTGGATCACCCTTGGCCTGGCCTCGGCCGGCCTGTTGCTCCGCGAACTCGCCTCGGCGCTCGAAGGGGTCACTCGCCGGCACGTCCGCACAGGCAAGGGCGGGAGGTCCACGGACGACCTGTTCCTCGCCCTCTGGGTGATCGGCATCCTGGTGTTCAACCAGGTACTCCTTTTTGCTGCGACCCGCTACCTCCTGCTCCTGGTTCCGCCTCTCGTCCTCCTGGTGGAGCGTCGGGCAAGGGCCCGGAAGGTCTCGAGACTGCGTGGAATGGCAGGTGTCGCGGTGGTTGGGTGTCTCTCCTTGTCACTTTCAGCAGCAGATGCATCGTTTGCATCCGTGTATCGCAGCTATGCTGAAGCGTTGCCCGCTGCGAACGGACAACGATGGTTCTGTGGCCACTGGGGTCTGCAGTACTACCTGGAGGCGCGCGGCGCACGACCGTTGAACGAGGCCTCTGCCGCAGGGATATCGCGGGGCGATGAGATCGTGGTGGCCACCTATCCATGGCCTCAGGAGGTGCCGCCAGGCCTTCAGCTCCGCAAACTGGATACCACCGAGATCAGGGTCCCGCCCGGGCTGAGAACTTTTTCCGTGAAGGGCAAGGCTTGCTTCTACGCAAACATGCTGTCCCCCGGCCCGATCCCCGTTCTCTTGCCCTACACGGTCTCGAGCGGGCCGTTGGAACGCCTGGTGCGGTACGAGGTGGTCGCGACCCCGGACTGATCTCGTCCGCGGGCCGCTGCAAGACAGGTTGGACCGCCTGGTATGGTACGGGGTGGTCGCGATCCGCGGAGAGCGGCACGCATGGCGCCGATGAAAGGCACGGTGCTACAGGAGCAGGACCGTGGCGAGGCAGACAGGCCCGTCACAGGCGACGCCCACGCCGAGTGCCCGGTACTGGTCGTCGCGGTCGAAGAGCCGGTCCCGGTCCGGGGCCCTCGCGATGAAGCGGTTGACGAATTCCCTCGGGACATCGTCGGCGTCGATCACCTTGCCGATGAGTTCGGTCACGTGCGTCTCAGGAAGCAGTGCCGCCTCGGCCCGCTGTCGTGGTGTGCGGCCCTGTGGATCGATGTGGTCGAAAAACCCGAGGTTGAGCATGGCTTCCGTGTGGGCCTTGGCCAGGCGACACAAGTCCTCGCGCAACTCGAGGAAGGCAAGCCCACGGCGGTTGCGTTCCAGGTTGACCAGGTCGGCGAGCCGTGCCTCCATGGCCTGAATGTCCTCCGAGGATGGTTCCTTGGCCCGGTGCAGGGCGAGGCGTTCGTCGGCGGCGTCCCGGATGAGCTGCTTGGCCGATTCTGCCACCTCGTCCACCGACTCCGGAGTTCCTTGTGGGGCGGCTCGCTTGCTTCTGGAGGACCGGGTCAGCGATTCCCAGTCGATGTCTTTTTCCGAAAATCCAAAATCCTGCTCGAGTTGCTCGATGGGAACGAGCGCCAGCAATTGGTAGGTGGTATCCGTGACCTTGAGGGCGAGGCGCATGGCCCCTGGAGAAAGCTGGTGCTCCTCCACCCAGCCGATCGCCCAGTCTCCGTGTCGTTGCAATGCCGCCTCCGTGCTGCGGGCGAAGATGCCGAGGAAAATGAGGAGCACCAGGTTGAGGGCGATACCCCACCCGGCAGGCTCCCAGCTAAACCTCGGGGCGGCCAGAATGGGGAGGCCGAACACGATTCCCATGGAGAAGGCAAAGACCTTGTCGAGCGTCTCAAACCGAGGGTAGACAAAAGCGCCGATCACGTGTCCGGCGATCAGGGCCATGGCGACCCAACCGGCGACCATCAGGACGGTCAGTGGTGATGGGATGTACCGCTTCAGGGAACGCAGGGTGCTTGCCATCATCTACCCCGGTGAGGTGTCCAGTGCCATCTCAATGGCCGATTGTACCTCGAGATCGGCTTCCTCGCCCAATGCTCTCTCCAGTTGCTTGCGGGCCGCAGCCCCTCGGTGGATTCCCAGTGCCCACGCTGCGTGAACTCGAACGAGCGGTGCCGGGTCCCGAATCAAGGAGGACAGGATGGGCACGGGGTCGGCCCCAGTGGTGTTTCCAAGCACAACCGCAATGTTGCGCGCCAGCCCCGTTCGTTTCGCGCGGAGCACAGGGGTGGCTCTCCATCGGATCCGGAAGCCCTCTTCGGTGTCCACGGCCGGTTCGGCAAGGGAGACGCAACCGGGTTTCCGGGGCGGTACGAGCGCGAAAGCATGACCGGGCGGACGTGCGCGTTGGACCCACGGGCAGACTTCCTGGCAGGTGTCACACCCGAGCACGCGGTTGCCGAGGCGATGTCGCAGTGCGACGGGAATGGCCCCTCGGTGCTCGATCGTGAGATAGGATAGGCACTTCCGTGCGTCGACGACCCGTGGAGCCACGATGGCGCCGGTCGGGCAGGCGTCCATGCAGGCGCGGCACGTACCACACCGGGGCTGCACCGGGTGGTCGGGTTCGACGAACCGATCGAGGAGCAGGAGGCCGAGGAATGTGTAGGAGCCGAGGTCCGGGTGGATGAGGAGTCCGTTGTGGCCTATCCAGCCGATACCGGCCTGGGCCGCATGTGCCCGCTCGAGGATGGGGGATGTGTCCGTTGTGGCGATCCAGTGAGTACCGGGCCACTCCGCTTCGATCAGAGCGCCGAGGCGGTGGAGAGCCTTTTTCATCCATCGGTGGTAGTCGCGGAGCCGGGCGTAGCGTGCGATGAACCCGTGGAGCGGGGGACATTCGATCTCGGAGTCGGGCGTCGCGTAGGGCACGGCGACCGCGATGATGGCCTGTACCGCGGGCCAGTATCGGCGCGGATCTTTCCGTTTCTCCGGTTCGCGGCCCAGGTAGGTCATGTCTGCCGCCATCCCGGCCTGGAGCCAGGTATCGAACGCAGATCCGCCGCGCACCGGAGTCGGAGGGGCCACCCCAACGGCCGGAAAACCGACCTGGCGGGCCAGCGCATCGATTCGGTCACGGTTCAGTGTCACCGGCGCCCTCCCGCCATGCTCCGTGCGCCCCACCTCCGAACACCGCTTCCACGGGTCCAACCTGGACCGGTCAGCCCGATACCGGGTTCGAATCCGGCTTGACACACCGGGTTGCCACCACGATAATACGCCGGTCGAGTATACCGTCGTCTCGAGGGAGAAGGCACACAGAATTCATTGTATGGGAGTGAACGATGGCCGGAATACGGATCGGAATCAATGGGTTTGGTCGGATCGGACGACTCGCCTTTCGCCGGGCAATGCAGAGCCCGGACATCGAGGTGGTCGGCATCAACGACATCATCGACATCGACTACATCGCGTACCTGCTGCGGTATGACAGCACCCACGGGCGGTTCAAGGGGACCGTGGAAGTGGCAGACGGCGCCCTCATCGTGGACGGACACCGTGTCCGGGTGACTTCCGAGGCAAATCCCGCCAACCTGAAGTGGGGAGACGTGGGCGCCAGGTACGTGGTGGAATCCACCGGCCTGTTTCTGACCCAGGAAAAGGCGGGCGGCCACATCTCGGCAGGCGCGGAAAAGGTGGTCATGTCCGCCCCGTCCAAGGATGACACCAGGATGTACGTGATGGGCGTGAACCACACCACCTACACGCCGGACCAGAAGTTCGTGTCCAACGCCTCGTGCACCACCAACTGCCTCGCGCCGATCGCCAAGGTCCTGAACGACGAGTTCGGGATCGTCGAAGGCCTCATGACCACGGTCCACTCCGTCACCGCCTCCCAGAAGACGGTCGATGGGCCCCACCGAAAGAACCGCCGAATCGGTCGTGGATCACTCCAAAACATCATCCCAACCTCCACCGGTGCGGCCAAGGCCGTCACCAAGGTGATCCCGAGCCTCAAGGGCAAGCTCACCGGCATGGCGTTCCGCGTGCCCACCGGCGACGTTTCCGTGGTGGACCTGACCGTCCGGCTGGCGAAATCCACCTCCTACGACGCCATCAAGGACGCCATGCGGGCTGCCTCCGAGAAGCCGCTGGAAGAAGGGGGATTGAAGGGCGTGCTGGGCTACACCGAGGACGCCGTCGTGTCCAGCGACTTCACCGGGGACGATCATGCCTCCATTTTCGACGCCAACGCGGGTATTGCGCTGAACGACACATTCTTCAAGATCATCTCCTGGTATGACAACGAGTGGGGCTATGCGTCCAAGGTCCTGGACCTGATCCGATACATGGATTCGGTCGGCTGACCCCGCTTCGTCCCCCGTCACAACAGCCTGCACCAACCGCAGCTCAACTCCACCTCGCCCGCCTTGACTTCGACCTCACCTTCCAGCCACTCCGGCCCCCGAAAAAACACCTTCCGCTTCCCTGCTCGACCAACTCACGCGTGCAGAGGCGTCATGAAGCGTTGCCCGCCGGCAGCAAGACTCCCGGCATGTCGGTCGTGAGGACCTGGTGCCTGGGTGGGACGGCGTATCAAGCCCACCGGTTTGGTTCTCGAGGGGACCTGGACAGTCGGTCTCGCCGGCGGGCGATGTACAGGATGATCGCGGCAAGGCCGAGTGGGACGGAGGTGGTTCGTCCCGGAGGAACGGAGCTGGTGTCGCAGCCGCAACCCAGGCCGCGGAAGAGGCGTCTGCCCGACGTGTCGTCATCGCTCTCCGCCCCATACCAGGTATTGGTTGGAGGGGTGGGCTCGGCGTCCGGAGCAGGGGAGGGGAGGGGGGATGGAGGAGGGGTGGCGAGGTCTCCGCCATCGCCTGGCCCCGGGGTCGGGGTGGCACACCCCTCGTCAGTGATCCCGTCGCAGTCGTCGTCGTGCCCATTGCACCGTTCCTCGGCGTCTGGCGAAATGCCTGCCGAGTCGTCGTCGCAGTCCCCATCCACCTCGGCGAACCCATCTCCGTCGTCGTCCGAGACCGAGGTCTGGTCGTCGGTGAGCAGGTTGCAATCGTTGTCGATGCCATCGAGTTGCTCGGGAGCGCCGGGATAAGTTTCCGGGTCGTCGTCGTCGCAGTCCCCATCATCCGGGGAATATCCGTCTCCATCGCGGTCGACTCGGGCGGGGTCGGGCGTCTCGTCTCCGCCGGAGGGTTCCGCATCCGGGTCGGTCTGGGATGGGGCAGGGGGGTGGACGGATGGGTCCGAGTCGTCGAGATCTCCTTCCAGTTCGGAGTAGCCGTCGCCGTCGTCGTCGTAGGCGGCGGTCTGTTCATCGGTGCGGCCGTCGCAATTGTCGTCGAGCCCATTCTCCGTTTCCGGCGCCCCCGGGTGTACGAACGGGTTGGAGTCGTCGCAGTCGCCCTGGAAGGTGGAGAAGCCGTCTCCGTCTTGGTCCTGTAGGGTCTGCGGTGCAGGCGTGTCGGACCCGGGATAGATGTCCGGGTCCGAGTCGTCCGGGTCGCCCTGTGCGGGTGAGAACCCGTCGCCGTCCAGGTCGAATGCACCTTCATCGATGGTGCCGTCACCATCATTGTCCTTCCCATCAGGCAGTTCGATGGCTCCGGGATAGATGGATGGATCGGAGTCGTCGAGGTCGCCCTGGGAGGTGGAGAATCCGTCGTTGTCCTGATCTTGCACCTGGGCCTGTTCCAGAGCCGTGCCGTCGCAGTCGTGGTCGACCGGGTCGTCGAGTTCCTGCGCCCCCGGGTAGATGGTGGGATCGTGGTCGTCGCAGTCGCCCTCATCTTCTGAGAGGCCGTCGCCGTCGTCGTCGGTGGATGGAAGGTCCTCATCGACGCTTCCGTCGCAGTCGTCGTCGACCCCGTTGGCCAGCTCGGGCTGGCCGGGGTGAACGAATGGATCCTGGTCGTCACAGTCACCGTCGATGGGCGAGAATCCATCGCCATCGTCGTCTCCCAGGATGGTCCCCTCGTCAATGGTTCCGTTGCAATTCTGATCCACACCGTCCGGTATTTCCTCGGCGCCGGGCGATACCTCCGGGTTCTGGTCATCGCAATCGGTGCCGCCGGCCGCGACCGCGTCGTAGCCGTCACCGTCGAGATCGGTTTCGTCGCTGCCACTGCAATCCTGATCGGTTCCGTCGTAGGGGATATCGGTGGCTCCGGGTTGCGTGGCCGGATCCTCGTCGTCACAGTCCCCGGCGGCTTCGGTGACGCCGTCTCCGTCATCGTCGAAGTAGCGCCCGGTCAGGATCAAGTAGACCCTCCCGATTCCTGCTGCACCGATGAACAGATCCGGGTGCCCGTCCCCGTCCACATCGCCGTCACCGGCAATGGAGAAGCCGGCCAGGCCCGAGTCACGGATGCCCGTGAACAGGTCAGGCGTATCGCCCAGAAGATGACCGGCCAGGGAGGAACCACCGAAAATGAGCGCCACCTTGCCTACACCTTCCTCGCCATCCACGTCCGCATAGGGTGCGGCAAGAAGGAGGTCGCCCAGTCCGTCCCCGTCCATGTCCCCCGTGGTGCCCACCACGCGACCGGCCTTGTCGTTGTCTGAATCGCCGGGAAAGACGATCCCCTGGGACGCGGACCCGTTGAGGTTGCTCAGAGGAATGGCGCCCGGCACGAGGATGCCTGCACCGTTCCAGTTCGCTCCATCGGAGACTCGAGTCGCGCCCACGAAAAGGTCCCCGATGTGGTCTCCGTCCACGTCCGGGGACAGGGTCACCGAATAGCCGAATTGATCTCCGGGCGCGGCACCGAAGATGACCGCGGCTGCGTCGGTGGCGGCGTATCGTCCACCTCGAGTCAGGGAAGCCCCGGAAAACACGTAGACAGCCCCCGAGTCTTCCCCGTTGAGGTTGCTCCCATGGGCCCCAATCGCCAGGTCCGGCAGCCCGTCCTGGTCCAGGTCCACCCCACCTGCGATTGCATGTCCAAAGAGATCGTTGGCTGCGGCACCATCGATGATGATGTCCGCTGTGGACAGGGACCGGGTGGAAACAGGGCGCTCCGGCCCACCCATCAGGATGTAGACCCTTCCCGCATTGTTGGCAACCGTGTCGTGGTTGGGCGCTCCGATCGCAAAATCGTCGTACCCGTCCCCATCAAGGTCACCAAGGGCGCATAGACAGTAACCGCTGGCGTCACCGGCTCCCTCGCCTGTAAAAGCGGACGGCACCGTCTCGAGCATAACCTCGCCAGGCGGCGAGGTGCTGCCATGGATCAGATACGTCTTTCCCGTCGCACCCCCCGCTTCATCGTTCCCCCACGCCCCGACAAGAATGTCCTCGAGCCCATCTCCGTCCACGTCGCCCGCTCGAGCAATCGTGGCTCCAGCATAGTCTTCGGCCTGTTCCCCGGTGAATCGTCCATCTGCCTGGGTGAGGTCGAACTCTCCGAGGAATCGGGCTGGAGAACCAAACACCAGGTAAGCCTTGCCCGCGTCTGGTTCTCCCTGATCGTTGAGCTGGGCTCCGAGGAGGAAGTCGTCGTAGCCATCGCCGTTGAAGTCGCCAGCATAGCTGACCGACCAACCAGTTTGTTCATTCAGACCTTCTCCGATGAACAATGCGTCGGCCCGGTCCAGGGTGAGGTGACCAAAGACCGGATCGGCCCGGGTCGGCCCGGTGGGGAGGAGGGACAGGAAGCCGACCAGAGGCATGAGGAGCCGACGGGGCTGGCGTCCGGGCAAGGGGGAGGAGCAGCGGTGCCTGGCGGGATTGCGTTTCATGGATTCGGTGTTCCGGTCGGTTCCGCGTCTGCTTCAACGAAATCAATATAGGTTGTAACCACCGACGATTCAAGTGGAATCGCGGGGTTGGAAGTGAGAGTTGGTTCGGCGTCGCACGTGGTACAGGGCGAGCATGCAGAGGAGGATTCCGCCCGGGGTACCATCGGGGGGTGTGACTGGTCCTGTGGTTGCGTTGCAGCCGCACCCGGGTGTGGGGTTGAGGGCCACGGAGTAGCTCAGAGTCAAGCAAGGGTGCTCAGTCTCGGGGTCGTCCGGGTCGTAGGTGGTGTCGGCGAGGTTGAGAAGGGCGAGGAGTATCTGGTCGGCGCCTTCGATGGTCACGGAGGTTTGCAACGACGCTGCCGGCTTGTCAGGGGTGAGGACCAGGTCCTGGGAAGGTTGCCCGGTCCGGATTCGGCTTGCGGCCAGGCCGACGTGAGTCTCTCCGGAAGCCTCCAGCGTGACCTCGATGCTGCCGTCTGCATGGTGCGGGTCCACATCGAGGAGCAGGTAAGTGGTGCCGAAAGGGCAGACCTCCGCCACACGGCCCGTAGCCGGGAGGTCTGCGGTGGAGAACTGGGAGGACACAGTGGGAACAGAACTCAGCCCCGTGTTTGCGTCGGTCCAATCGGCACCTTCGTCAAAGTGGGCCCCGTCGCTGTTCGGTCCCACGAAGTAGCGCCACAGGGAGAACAGTCCGTAGACCTCCTCGAGGCCTTTCCATCCGCGGTCCGTGGCAACGGATTGAACCGCGTCAAGGATATCCGGCTCATTGGTCGGGCCTGGCTGAGAGGTTTGTTCCCAGAGTTCGACCACCAGGTTGCCGTCGTCGGTGCCCACCGCCTCATCCAGGAAGCGAACGAAGATGGTGGCGCCGTAGGGATAGATCGCGTAGGGCGGAGACGTGTCGAAATAGACCAGGCTCTGCTCGGGGTAGGCCTGGAAGAAAGGAATGTAACCGTAGTAGTCGTTGACATCGTCGAAGACGAAGTCCTCGACAAAGGTGGCGGTGGTCTCCCAGGCCCAGGTGAGTTCCTGAAAGTCCATGGCACACTGGCAGGCGTGGTTCAGCTCATGGGCCACGTACACGGGCAGGAGGTTTTCCTCCAGTGCCTCGTACAGCACGATGTACGCCGGACACGACTGCACCTCGTCGGTGGGGTCCACGTCCCAGTAGGTCGGCTGCGTGTAGGCGCCGCCGCCGGTCCAGTCATAAGACGCAAGGTAGATGTCCAGTCGGTCGTCCCCGCCGGAATTTCCGTCCGGGACGGGCGCTGCAAACCCGAGCTGCTCCACCTCCACCTCCCAGGCGTATTCGGCCAGCTCGAGCACCGTTTCCGCCCGGTCTGCCAGATCGTCGCTGGGATAGTGAACACGGAGCGGCCACCGGGATGATGCCACCGAACCGATCGAAGGAGGCAACGACTGGAGGTCGGCGGCCTGTTCGAGAATGTTTCGTGTCTCTTGGTCCAGTTGGTCCCTGGAGCGGTAGAGGTCGACGAGGATCGGGGTGAAACACCCGGGGGTGGAAAGAGCAGTCCTGGAGGTGGATCCCGTGCTCCACACGACGCGCCGCGGCGCAGTTCTTGCAGTGGCGGGTGAGGTGGAGGGGTTTGGGGTGGCGTCGTCCCCCATGGGGCCGCCGGATCCGTGGAGGACAAGGATCGGGATCAGGGAGATCCAGGCGGTTTCTGGGAAACAGGTCATGGTGGGTCACCTCGCAAGTGGGTGGAAGTCGCACACCACCGCCCATTGTACTCGGGTGGGAACGGAAGGGAAACGATTGGATGAGTTGGAATCCTGGCTCCTCCTTTGAGATTGACATCCCGGCAGAGGAGCCTTACCATGTTGCCAGCAGGCGTCCTTCCGGTCACCCTCTCGACAGTCTGACTGAGTTGCCGCCGCGTGAGGTTCGTTCCTGGTTGTTGATGGTATTGATACTCCTCGTGCCCATGCTTCGGCACGTTGAAAGGTTGGCGTTCAGTGAAGTCGGTCGGCCTTTTCGTGGACTACGATTCGATCTGTTCCTCTTTCATGGACGCCGCGGGCTCTCCTTCGTCCCATGATCAGATCGTCCGCCGTCTTGCGCACGTGGGTGCCTCACTCGGCTCTGTCGTGGTTCGAGTGGCCTGGGCGGACTGGGACCGATGGCCCGGGGTGCAGCGGATCCTGGCCGAGGAGGGATTCGACACCCGGTTCGTGGTGGTTACACCTGGGCAAGGCGACGCCGTGTTCCCGCTCCTGCAAACAGAAGTGAATCGACAGCTCGAGGCGCCCGGGTGTCCAGATGTGATCGCGTTGGGGTCCACGAGTGCAACCTTGCTGGACCTTGTGGAGCAGGTCCGGGATCGGGGCAAGGAACCCATCGTGATCGCTCGAGGGTCTCGACTTCCCGCTGGACTCGTGGACCATCCCCAGGCTCCCCGGATCATTTCGTTGGGACCATCGCCCGAAGAGGACCGGGCCGATGAGGAAACGCAGCGACCCGCCCGGGAGGGCTCGAGTATGGGTCGAGACCGGGACGAGGTCCTGCTCCAGATCCGGGCCGCCCTGATGGACGTCATGGCCGAACGGCGACTGCCATGGGTTTCGTTCCGATTGTTCTGCAATCACCTGGTGGCTCGCGGCGTGACCAGTGCGGAGGATGCTGGACGCTGGATCGAGCGTGCCGTGGCCTGCGGCTATGTGCGGAGAGAGGAGGAACAGGGCGCGGTCCGGCGATTCTACAAGTTTGTGCCTGGGCGGGTTCCAGGAGGCAGTCCTGCTCGAGGAGGTGCTGGAGGAGCCAGACCAGCGCCCCTGTTTCCGCCCAGAGGGAGTTCCGGCTCCGACAAGGGATTCCTTCGAGGAGACCTGGACGCTGCCACTGGATCCGGTCGCCCGGGGCGATCGGGTCGCAGCGGCTGGAATCAGGACTGGCGCAACTTCACTTTCGTACGCATGTTGTGGGCACTCCGCAGCGCCCTCGAGTCCCGCGCAGGTCGATCCTATCTGACGCCCAGGTGGATGGTCGATGTGCTCCTGCGTGCCGGTGTGGGTCAGTCCGAGGAGGAGGTCTTTTTTTGGGTGAATCAGGCGGTGGATCGCGGTGTCCTGCTCCGCGAAATCCGCGATGGGGACCGACCGGGAGGACAGCGTTTCCATCGCTACTACTTGAACCATCGCAACCAGGTGGTCAAGTACTCCGAAGTCGTGCCTCGAGCCGTGCTTCAGACGATTTCCGTGGTGCTGCGCCGTCGTCCGGAGTGGCGAGGGATCGCGTTCAATTTCCTGGTCCGCCTTCTGCGTGTCCATCCTGCCCTGTCCAATCCCGCTGACGCGCTCCACGTCCACCGAATCCGGGAGTGGCTCAACTTCTTGCTCGACCAGCAGGTGTTGATCAAGTTTGAGGAACCCGACCTCCGGGACCCTTCGCGAAGAACCACCATGGTGGCGAACAACCTCGAGCATGCCGAGACCCGACGATTCCTGCGCGAGGCCCAGGACGCTCCCTTTTTCCACCCCGAACATCAGGCCGTGCTCAGGGCAATCCTGATGATCGACCACTTCCTCTACTGGTTGAGAACCAAGTCCCCGGACGAGGATTGGCTTCCCCTCATGACCCTCAAAAGCTGGTTGAGAAGCTCACTCGGGGACCAGCTCGCCAAGTGGGCTGTGGCGGAGTGCGAGGAGGGAGAGATTTTCACCATCGACCGGTACCAGAACAAGGGGGGTGGGGAAGCCACCGTGGCAGGCGTCCGCCTGTGCTACACCCACCCCTTGGTGGCGCAGACCCTGGCCCGAAGAGATCACTTCCTGCGCATGCTCTTCGGATTGCTCCGCAACCGGGCCACGGTCCCCTACGAGGTGCTGGAAAAACGGTTGGTGAACGACCCCGAACTCGGAGACACCGACCTGGAGCGCCTCGGGTGGTTCGCCCTCATGGTGGACAGCAAGGTCATCACCCTCGAGGAAGCAGACATCACATCCGAGCGCCGGTCCGGGTACGTCTGCCGCGTGAGTGCTCGCGAGAAGTTCGTGGGCGAGCTTATCACCCGTGTGATCCGGGGCGAGGGGTTTGCGCCTTCCCCGGCCGGTGCCGGAGGTTTCAGGACCCAAGAGGAGTCCGATTCCCGGTCAGGCCCTGACGAGAGTTCTTCGCCTCCTTCTGACACGATTGGTTGACACGCCATGCGGTTCGACCTGGAGCGACGCACCCTTCGGATCGGCGTTCGCGAGATTGTGGAGCGCGAGGTCAGCCTGGGTCCTCGTTTGGGACGCCGGGATCGTGCGGAACAAGGACGCGCATGCCATGCAGCCATCCGTGCCGCCCGGCTGTCCGGGGAACGGGACTACCGTTGCGAGGTGGCGCTCTCCCACACGCTTTGCCTGAACGGGTACCAGGTGACGATTCACGGTCGTGTCGACGGGTTGGAGCGCGTTGACGGCCGGCTGTACGTCGAGGAGTACAAATCCGTCGGGGTGGAGGTCCACGAGTTGAGAGGAGCCAGCGCGTTCGATTTTCCGGCTGCAAGGCTTCAGCTCGGGATCTACCTCTACATGCTGGAACAGGCTGGCGAGTGTCCTGCCGGAGGCCGCCTGGTCCTCGTCTCCGCTTTTGGTGGAGGGGAGGAGTGGGTGGTTGCGGTGGATCCGTTTCCCGTCGAGGTGTCGGAGTATCTCGAGACGCGCCTTGGCGCGTTGATCACCGCCCAGGAGCGGCGAGGCACGTGGCTGGCCCGTCGCCGTCAGTATGCGGCCACATTGCCCTTTCCCTACGAGGAGCGCCGTGGCGTTCAGCGCGCGATGGCCGGGGAGTTGGCGCATGCCATGGGTTCGGGCAATCGCCTGCTGCTGGAGGCGCCGACCGGGGTGGGAAAGACCGCAGCGGTCGTCCACAGCCTCCTGGGGGCAGCATTCGCGTCCGGCGCCGCGGTATTTTATGCCACGGCGAAAACCACGGGCCAGGCAGCGGTGCGGGAAACCTTGGAGCGCATGGTTCGGCGCGGTGCAGACGTGACCGGGTTGGTGTTGACTGCGCGGAGCAAGCTCTGTCCGCACGAGGAGGTGCTGTGTCGGCCCGAAGCCTGCGTGCTCTTGCGCGAGCATCGCCGCAAGGTGGTGAGCACGGGGGTGATTCAGCGCCTGCTGGAGACTCATGTGGTCGACCGGGCACAGGTGGTCCAGGAAGCGGAGCAGGTGGGGGTGTGCCCGTTCCAGCTTTCCCTGGACCTGGTGGGGGAGGTGGACCTGGTCATTGGAGACTACAACTACGTTTTCAGCCCCAACGCCTATCTCGGCACAGTCTTCGAGTCCAACGACCAGAAGTGGCTCCTCGCGATCGACGAGGCGCACAACTTGCCCGGCCGCGCTCGAGAATATTACTCCCCGTTGCTCTCATGGCGGGCTACCAAGTTGCTCGAATCCTGGGCCGAGCAGCGGGGAGGAGCAATGGGGCAACGGCTCCTGGAACTGGTGCGTGAGGTGCAAGCCTATTTCTGGGCGGTGCTGCAGGACACCGGGCTCGAGTCGACCTCCGGAGGCCATGCCCCGTTCGAGCCGGACCGGGAACGACTGGGTATGTGGAAACGCACCTTGAGCCGTCTCCTGGCCGGGGAGGCCGTCCGGTCCCCGGCGTTTCACACCTGGGACACTCTGGAAGTACCGTTTCGGTTTCATCAGCAGCTCGCCGCCTATGAAGAGGGTGTCTCGAGACTCGATGAGACCGCCACGTCGCTGGTGGAACGCACCGGGGACGACGTTCGGCTCCGGGTGCTCTGCCTGGACCCGGCCCCCAGGCTCGGCGCCCGCATGCGCCGATTCGAGTTCGTCGTGGCCATGTCTGCCACCCTGAGCCCGGAGGGGTTCTACCGAGACGTGCTGGGCATGGGGCCCGACACCCCTTTCGTGGCACTCGGTTCCCCCTTCCCCCCAGAGAATTGCGCCACATGCGTGGTCGGATCCGTGCCCGACCGGTTTCGAGCCCGTGAGGCCGCCATACCGAGATTCGTCGAGGTGGTCCGAACCGTGGCGGAAGCTCGGCACGGTCTGTACGCCGTGTATGTCTCCAGTCACGAACTCCTGGCCAGGGTCGCCCCAGCTCTCCAGTCACTCGGTTACCGCCTTTTCATCCAGCGCCCGGACATGGACGACCGACTCCGCCACGGCATGTTGGCCGCTGCTTGTCGCACGGTCGATGACGACCCGAACCGGTCCACGCTGCTTCTCGCTGTGCTCGGTGGGAGTTTCGGGGAAGCCATCGAGTGTCCTGCAGGCGTTCTGTCCGGCGTGATCGTGTTCGGCCCCGGTCTGCCACGGGTCTGCCTGGAACAGGAACTGCTCCGGAACTACTACGACAACCGCTTCGGCGAGGGGTTTGAATACGCCTACGTCTACCCCGGCATGACCCGCGTCCTGCAGGCTGCCGGACGGCTCATTCGTCGGGAACGCGACGTGGGGTGCCTCGTGTTGGTGGGCGAGCGCTTCACCGAGACACCGTACCGGAACTTGTTTCCTCCTCACTGGTACCGACGCAGTCCTGCGGAGTTGGAAACGAACGACCTCGGGCACCGACTCGAACGCTTTTGGAGCGCACGGAGCAACGACGAAGAAGCAAGCTCGACACCCACAGGCGGCACAACCAGGCCCGGTAGAACCGCACTCGAGACGTGAGCAGGCCGGACAGACGTTGGACTTGATGTCCGTCTCCAGGGGTGATAGGTTGATTTCCAGGCCATGGAACGGGCCATGCCCGTTGCCGTGGACCCTCCGGCCAGACCGTTCCTTCGACAGGTTGGGGTGCCATCCAGCTCGTAACATGGACAAGGGAGCCGCAGATGAATCGAAACACCTTGACGTGGCTGGCGGGGATCGCCCTGCTCGCCTGGGCCTCGTCCAGCGCCGCGGTGGAACTGAGCGAGGAAGTGTTGGCCAAAAAAAAGGAAGGGTGGTACCCCACGGGCGTGCCCATCGTGCTCTACAACTCGGACGACGGGTTCGGGTACGGAGCACGTGTGCTCTTCTTCAACAATGGAAAGCGCGAAGACAAGTACTTCAAGAACACACCCTACTTCTACAGCATCACCGTGCAGGGCTACGCCACGACGCTCGGGTGGCAATACCACTTCATCGAGGCGGACATGCCCTACTTCCTGGGAACCAAGTTCCGCATCCGGACCTCGGTCGTCTACGACAAGAGCTTGAACTCGAACTTCTTCGGCATCGGAGGAGCCGCAAACTCCAAGTTCGTGGACCGGGATGGAAACCAGTACGACACCTACGCCGACTATCATGATGAATTCCTCCTCGCCACACCCGATGACTGTGGACGCGAAAACTGCGAGTACTACAACTTCAAGTACGACAAGTTCACAATCTTGAGACCCAAATTCTTTCTCAACGTCTACCGGGACGTGTTGGCGGCCGGAAAGGTCATGGCCGGCGTGGAATTCAAACATGCCGACGTGATGCCCTGGGATGGGGAAACGTTCACCATCAAGGGGGTGGAGTACGTTTCCGGACCAACGCGACTGGCGACCCTGCCTGGAAACCCGGCTCAGGACTACGACGGGTGGGTCAACCAACTCAGGTTGGGCCTGGGCTACGACACGAGAGACTTCGAGCCCGACCCCACACGAGGGGTCTACCTCGAGTACACCTTGAGCGTGGGGACCCGTTTCCTGGGGTCCGACTTCGACTTCACGCGATCTACACTGGGAGGTCGATACTACGTTACTCCTGTCCGACACCTCACCCTGGCTTTCCGGCTGGCCTACACCACCACCACCGGCGACATCCCCTTCCACGAAATGGGGTATTTCGCCTACCTCCTTCAGACCCAGTCGGCCCTGGGCAACAACCGCACGCTGCGCGGATACAAGAGCAATCGGTTCATCGGCGACACGATGACCAACGGAAACGCCGAGCTACGATGGCAGTTTGCCGACGTGGCCTTTGCTGGTCAGACGTTTGCATTCAAAATTCAGACACAGTGCGACGTGGGCAGCGTCTTCGACAAGGCCCTGGACCCGTTGACTCAGTGGGACGACTACCACGTGGGCTTTGGTGGAGGGCTGATCGTCGCATGGAACCAATCGTTCATTGTCCACTTCATCTACGGACGGAGCAGTGAGGATTCGTCCATGTCCATCGATGTGAACTACGCCTTCTGACCTCCACGCCCCCAACAGCCGGGCGTCCCGCAAGGGGTTTCCCGATGAGATCGTCCTTCCTGGCCTCGAGAATCGGGGCCCTGGTGGCTGCGCACCTGCTCCTCGTCCTGGCGGTCTCCCCAATCAAAGGGGCGGAACACCTCCCGATGGTGCTCCTCCAGACAGGCCTGGGATTCCTCTCTTTCCTCGCCCTTGCCCTCGCCCTCGTCACCCACCCTGCACCCCCTCGAACGCTCCCCCGTTGGCAGACGTTCATCGGCGCGGTACTTGTCCTCTCCACCGCTTCGTTCGTCCTGTTCGGAAGTACCTGTTACGGAGAGAACCGCGAGATGCTCCTTCCGTTTCGGTTCGCCTCCTTGCCCCTGGTGTGTATCTACTTTCTCCCGAACCAGCCGCCGGCGCGAAGTATGCTGAGGCCCATCTACCAGCACCGTCGGGCTGTATTCGGCCTGCTCTGTGTCCTCGCGGTCGCTCTGCGCGTGATGGCTTTGAAGGTATCTCCAGAACCAACCATCGACGTGTTTTGGTTTACAAATCAGGGGGCGACAGGACTGCTGCAAGGCATCAATCCCTATGACCGCACCTTTCACATGATCGATCCCAGAAGCGTGTCTCTCTACGCCTATCTTCCCGGACAGTTTCTTCTGGACGTACCTGCAGCACATTTGCTGGGTGACATGCGCTGGGGCCAGGTGGCTGCGGAGCTGTGCGCCGCTGTTGTGCTGTTTTTCATTGTGCGCGGCAAGGATCGGAAAGATTTCCGGACTCATTCTGCGGAATTGATGGTGCTGCTGCTTCTTTTCTTTCCTCATGCGTTGCGCGTTCAGGAGCAGGCGTGGGTGGAATTCAAGCAGGTGCTGGCTGTGGCTCTCCTCGCCTGGGTTTGGCTCCGAACTCCAGGAGGGACCGCGGGCGGTGTGCTGCTCGGATGGTTGTTTGCGCTCAAGCAGACCACGTGGGCGGCGATTCCTTTTCTGGCGAAGCTTCCCGGGATGGGGGTCCGGGTGTTCGCCGTGGCTGCAGTCACCGCGGGGACCCTGATCGTACCTTTCCTGATCTGGAATCCGAGTGCGTTTCTGGAGGACGTGGTGGGGTACCACCTGGCACTGCCGCTTCCCCATTCTCCTTCCCTGTCCTGGGCCTGGACTCTGGCCACCGGCATGGAGCCATCCATCTTCTGGGTGGCGGCAGGCGCGGCCCTGGTCGGTGCCTGGGCCTGGAGCCGCTCGACCCGGTCCTTGTCCGGGTTCCTGCTCGCTTCGGCCACCCTCGGCATGTACCTCGTGCTCGCCCGGCAGGCCTATCTCAATTATTACTATTACATTGATGGAATGATCCTGGTGGCGTTGGCCGTGGAACTCCGAGACAGTCACGATTGCGCCTCCGGTCACACGGTGGACTCCGGTCGCGGGCGGAGCTGACCTTGAAGTATCAGGCGTCGAGGTGGTGCTTGGCGATCAGTCGGCTCAGCCGGGCCCTGGGGATCCCGAGCCTTCTCGCAGCCTCGCTCTTGTTGCCCCCGGTCTGCTCCAGCGTTCGTTCGATGAGCTGGCGCTCGCACGCTGCCAGCGTTTGAGGAGGTTGGTCGGCTGGCCCAGTGGGTTGCGGTTGGGGCTGGAGGAGCGCGCGGACCGTGGCCTGGGTCACCGGACCATCGAGGGGGAGAACCAGGAGAGCGCCGGCGAGCCGTTGGAGATCCTCGAGGTTGTTGGGGAGTGGGTGTGAAAGTAGATACTCGAGGGCGGTGTTGGACATCAGAGGCGTGGGGTGGTTGCCGGAGAGGCGTCGGAAGAACGTGTCGAGCAGGCCAGGTACATCCTGGCGGCGTTCGTGCAATGGGGGGAGGGAGATCAAGGCGAAGGGGCCTCGAAGCGGGAAGGGATCCGCCGGGCGCAGTGGGGGGAGGCCTTGGTGGGGTGTTCGTTCCAATTCCACCACAATCCGGGGGAGTGGGAAGCTCGATGCATGGAGGGCAGCGAGGCGTCGGAGGATTTCGGAAAGGATCTTGCCGGGCAATGCGTGGAGCCCGGTGATGAGAATGGTTCCGTGGCCCATTGATTCGAGCAAGGGGCCTGGCAGGCAACGCCGGGAAGGTCCTGGACTCCGTGTCACCAGCGCGTCTGGCAGGTTGAGCGCTTCCAGATCCTGGCAGTCGACAATTTCGAACGGCGCTTCGGGGTTGCTTCCACACCGATGAAGGCGTCGTGCCACGGTGGTCCGACCGGTGGCCGGCTGCCCCTGAACGATGGCCCAGAGGTTCGAGCGTGCCAGGGAAGACAGTCCTGTATCCATCCGGGCCATGGCCGGCGACAGAGCCACGAACTCCTCGGCCCCACCGTCTTCCCGGTGTGACCCTCGCAGGTCCCGACAGGAAAGGTCCGATACCGGTTCCTTGTGCCTGGGCCTGTGCCGGAGGAAAAGGAGAGCCTGCCGCAACGAGTGCTGGCCCTGGTGAGGAACGAAAAGGGCACTCAGCGTCTGGCCGGGCAGGACCGGGGAGGCAATGTCGCGTCGGGTCGGCCTGGAAACTCCGGGTTCACGCAACCGTCCCGAGAGCCACCGGGCGTCTTCGGGGTGGAGGTACGGAAAAATCGATTCGCCCCGGACCGTGGACTGCAGGCCGAGCAGACGGGTCGCGTCCTCGTTCTGTTCGAGAATCGCCCCGTCCGGATCGAGTGTCAGGAGGCCATCGTGGTGGTGGTGTGCGAGTGGACATCGGGCGGCCCACGGCCCGCACTGAAAGTGGTTGAGGATGTCCTCTGCCGACGCCGCGTCGGACAGGATGAGCACCCGGGGGGCGGTGCCCGGCTGGATCTGTGTGCGGTGGGGTCTACCCGGCGGCACAGAAAGGATGTCGGGGGATTCAACCCACGTTGCGCCATCCACGGTTTCCACCGACAGCTTGCCCTCCAGCACAAGGAAGAACCGCTCCGCCCCCGGGAGCACGCGCCAGACACGATGAGGCTCCCCTGTTGGAGACATCAAGTAGGCGCGACGACCGATGGCGGGGCGGTCGGCCCACGTGGCAAGCTGGGCTGCCGCCTCTTCGTGGGATGGACCGATCAGGTCCAGTATGGTGATACTCTCGATCGGAGGCTCTGCGGTCTCCAGCGGATGGCGAAAGGCGATGGTTGCGAGGGCCACGCCTTGCCGGGCCGCTTGAATCCGGTGGGCACCCGGAGAGGGGATGGCCACTGCGGTTCCGCGCTCCACCTTGAACGCATTCTCACCCGGGTACACCGTGCAGGCGCCGGCCAACAGGATGTGAAGACGCTCCACGTTTCGCATCGGCTGGAACGAAACGGACCTTCCCGGCGGGAGGTAGAAGGTGTTGAGCGAAAGGTCCTTGCGAGCCACGAGGTTTTCGCGCACGATGTCCGGCGACGCCTTGGCCACGTGGGTCAGTACTGTGGTGTGTCGCAGCATGGGTCAAGGGTTGCTGACCCGTGACGGACTGTCAACACGATCCGTCGTTCCTGCTCGAGCGGATACCTGACCGGGGCCGTATGGCTGGATTGTGGGAACAGCCGTCGGCTTCGGGTCGTGGCGAGGTGGTTCGATTCCGCGGTATCCTGGAGAGAGCCCGGGTGCCTTCCGTGGGAGGCAGCCGGGACCGGAAGGAGAGGACATGCTGCCCGGTCATCCGCCACGTTCGCCATCGGCCCGATGGGACCTTCCTCTGGAAACGGTTCGAAGTGTGGTTATCGACCTCGAGACCACCGGTCTTCATCCCCATCGGGGGGATCGGGTGATCGAGATGGCTGCTGTGCTGGTGGACGGTCTCGAGGTCCGGAAGGAACCCATGTTCGACCAGATGGTGAACCCCGGTCGTCGGAGCAGTCCGGCCGCTTTCCGTGTGCACAGGATTCGCGATGAGGAACTCGAGGGCAAGCCGTCGGAGCAGGAAGTCATCGGCTCGTTCATGGCCTTCCTGGACGACCGGGTGATCGTGGGGCACAATGTGGCGTTTGACCTCAGCTTCCTTGTCCGAATTCTGGACGAGGCAGGCCTGGATGGGTTTCACTCCCCGGTGTTGGATACGCGCTGGCTCAGTCGTCTCCTCTATCCAGACCAGCGTCAACACAGCCTTGACGCGGTGGCTGCTCGAGTGGGCGTTCCCATTCCGGCCAACCGACACCGTGCCCTGGGGGATGCCCTGCTCACCGCCGAGGTATTCGTGGCCCTGGTGCGGCGCTACCTGGCCCAACACCCCGGGGGCCGCCTGGGAGACCTGTGCCGGGCGTGCGAGCGGCTTGAAGCCGGGTCGCATGGGGCGCCCGAGGTGGTGGAGGAATTGAGACGGGCCGCCCGGGAGCACCGGGTGGTGGAGATGGCCTACCTGCCCGCGGGCCGATTGGGAGAACCCGCCGGCGCCCCTCCGAGACCGAGGCGGGTCGCCATCTATCACCTCGAGCCTCCTTATCTGGTGGGCTACTGCTATCGGCAGCACACGATTCAGACGTTTCGGACGGACCGGATCGTGTCTGCACAGTGCCTGGAGACTCGATTCGAAATCCCGGATGGATTCCATCCACACGACCATTTCCTGCGGTGGGCCTGACCCGACATTACCAGTGAAACCGGGTCAACCCCTCCCCCTCCCCGGCACTGTCAGGGGCATAGTCGCATGCCAGTCCGCCTTCACAGGCACCAGCCGAAGCCCCTCCAAACAGTGGACCGCCTGCCAGTCCGAGGTCTGCCAGGTCAATGGAAAGTTCTACCTTGTAGGGATCCGGCTGGACCCCG
Organism: uncultured Gammaproteobacteria bacterium; assembly: GCA_964418585.1. Taxonomy (GTDB): domain Bacteria; phylum Myxococcota_A; class UBA796; order JAJRTE01; family JAJRTE01; genus JAJRTE01. Next base: position 69,274 of record CAYQMG010000147.1, read on the forward strand.
GTGAGCGAGGCGGGCACGGTATATCGTCGGTACCAGTAGCCGACGCCGCTGGCCTCGTCCAGGTACCACCGGTAGAGGCGAGCCTCACCATAAACGAACACGATCGCATAGGCATAGGCCGGGCTTCCCGAGAGAAAGGCGTAGAGATAGGTTTCCTCGATGTCGAACGCCGTGTGGCTGGACCAGGTCATGTCGAGCACGGACCCGGACAGCCGGAACCGCCCTTCGCTCAGGTCGATAGGATATCCTCCCGCGTCTCCCGCGGGATCCGTTCCCGGCGTCAGCGGATTCCACGGCGGCTCCGAAAGCACCAGGATGCGCTCTTCGCTCCGCTCCACCGTCCCGTCGCTGACCACAATCTCGAGCTTCACCGTATCTCCTGACACGCCGCTCGACACACCGAGCGAAACCGGATCGCTCTTGCCCCCTGAACCCGCCGGGATGGGTGCGGCAAGTGGTCCTTCAGAAGGAGTGGGCGTCTCTCCAGACAGATCCTCTCCTGTGGACACATCCGCCGTCGGATCCGGGTGGAACAGTACGCTTGACGGATCGAGCATGGCCCCTGTGCCACTGTCGGACACGATGCGCACTGTGGCTTCCACAGGGCCGAACGTGGAAAGATCCCCGGTGTTGCGGATGGCGAGTCGGAGCCAGGCAGTCTCCCCTGGCTCCAGTGCATTGTCCACCGTGCCAGACTCGAAGGAATCCTCGATCTCGAGCGTCAGTCCCTGAAGTACGGGGTAGGGGACATCCACCGAAACAGGAATGGACCAGCGATCCAGTCCGTCGGTCATCAGAAGGTTGAACAGAATCGGCGACGAGTCGGTGTGTGCCTCCGCCACCCGAAACCGGAAGGGCACATCGTGCGACAGCACCCCGGTCACCCCATCACCGGCGTCGGGCGTGGCCGTGTAGGTCATGGTCACAGGTCCGGACTCCAGCAATGTCACATCGTCGCTGACCGCGAGCAACTCCGCCGTGATCGTCCCGGGCGGCGCAGAGGTGTTGTTGACCACCACCTGCAGCGACTCCTCGACACCCGGTGCGACCGGCGTAGGGTCGGCCCGCACGGTCCGGAGTTCGAGTTCTGCCCGGCCCGGGATGTAGACCTCCACCGGGGTCGTATCATCCGGGATCGGCTCGGGCAATCCCGTGCTCTGGTATATCTCGCCCCCTATCTGGATGAAAAAGCTCTCGATCCGACCCGTGTTGCCCACCGAGTCGTCCCAGACCTGGAGGAACCACCGGTGGTCGGTCGTGTTGGGCGGCAGAGCGTCGCCGTATGCGGAGATGTCCACATCCCAGTGAAAGGTCCCCGAGGCATCCTCACCCTCGTCTTCCTGCACGGTGATGAGCAAGCTCGGGTCGTCGGGAGGACCATACCCCAGGTAGACCTGCAAGTCGTCCTCAAACTCGTGTGTGATGTCGATCCGGGCCACAGGAGGTTGCCCGACCTGGATACGAGCGTCCTGTTCCCAGGTGCCGGAGGCGTCGCTGAGCGTCACCGTGATGGGTACGTACAGGTCCGTGGCATGTGCGTCGTCGACCTGGACTTGAAAAGGACCGACAGAGACAGTGGCCCCTGGATCCACCCCTGGCAGGTCGATCTGCGATGGAGAAATCGTGATCTGGCCGTCCGGCGAAGACACCGTCGCGGTGAGCGGCCCGGAGGGAACCAGCCCGGCGTTCGTGGCATTCACCCTCACCTCGGCAGTTTCCCCCGGATCCACCGAGGACGGCGCAAGGACAGGGCTGGAAAAGCGCAGGTCCGGTACCGGTTCGGCCAGGGTCACCTGGTCCACGTACCAGTCGTCCCCCCACATGCCCCGGTAGGAAAAGGCGACGTAGACTCGAGGTTCGCCCGCAAACTCGGAGAGGTCCACGTGGAGGCTCCGTGCCCACGCCCCTTCGGCCTCCGGCGCCACCGGGAGCGGGTCCAGCACCACCACGTAGTCGCCCGAGGACGGATTGGGGTGTCCAGTGGACACCAGAAGCTGGTGCTGGGCATACTGGCTGTAGTCGGCAAACTCCATCCACCAGAGGTCCACCTGTTTGGCCCCGGAAAGGTCGATGGGCGGGCTGACCAGATAGTCCAAAAACTCGCTGGTCTGATATGGACTTCCGTGGTCGTGGCAGGCCGAGTAGGTCCCGGAATAGGCCGCGTCGTCGCACAGGTGCCAGTTCAGATCATCGTCGAATCCCACCACATAGGAACGCCACCCCGTGGCCTCCAGATCCCACGCATCCACCGCTTCCTCCGGTTCAAACGTGGCTGTGTATGGAAAGACCCCGGAGATACGTTCGGTGTCGAAATGGAGCGGTGCGGCCGCTCCATCGGCCGGCCAGAAGCTCGAGTTGCGTGCTGGACTGTTGTCCGTCGCCTGGACGTAGTAGTCCACCCCATCCGCCTGGACGAACGAGGCAGGAATCTCCGCGTCGTACCGGTCCCCCTCGGTGTGGGAAAAAAAACCGCTCCCCCAGTAGTCGGTCCCGGGCGCCCGGTAATAGAGGCGTGCACTCGAGATACCGGAAGGATCGGTCAACGTCGCTGTCATCGGCACGGCCACGCCCAGTGGTTGCCCGTCCGGGATCGGCGTCATGGCGATCTCCGGACCCTCCACATCCAGCGAGGACGGCGTCGGCGTGGGCGTCTCCACGGGTGTGGGCGCTTCCTTGCACCCAAGCCCGGGCTCGAACACCGCCAGGGTCGAAACAAGGAGAATCCGGATCGCGGCGCAGCGTGCCTTCATGCTCATCGTCCTGGGTGCGAACTCGGGACCCCGGGCCGACCCGTGCGCTTGGTTTCCCACGTATCGGGGTCGGCGGTATTGATGTATCCGCACAGGGCCACACAGTAGTGTGCCACGATCTCCCCCGAATTGGACAGGGGGACACAGTCGTACCCCGCAGGACACGGCCGGGTACTGTCGCATTCCGGGAGGCAATAGGGCCCGGTTCCTCCCACATACATGCACTGGTTGTTGCCTCCGCCACAATCAAGATCCGTCACGCACGGCGTACAATAGGGGCCTGCGGCTGGAAAGCATGTCCCGGAGGATGTGTCACAGTATTCCCCTGCTTGGCAATCCACGGTGGTGGAGGTGCATTTTTTTTCCACACACGTGCCGGCTTCGCAAGATTCACCGAACCGGCAGTCGCTGTCCTCGAGACAACCCGGGACGCACTGTCCTGTGTAGGTGTCGCAGTGGTGGGCCAGGTCGCAGTCGAGACTGGAGATACAGGCGCGTTCCTGACAGTAACCGTTGACGCAGGCCATGTCTCCTGGGCAGTTTTGAGGGCCCTCGCACGGGAGGCGACCGTCGCTGCAGGCGAGGAATCCGGACAGTGTCCAGGCGACCAGGACGGAAGAGAACACGGTTCTGGTTTTCTCCACGGGGGATCGGGGGGTGACAGAGCGCCGTCTCATGGGGTCACCTCCGGGGTCGAATCATCCAGTGGGCACCCGGACTGGTCGTCGGGATAGTATTCGTAGGAGACTCGGATGAATTCTTCCGGACCAGGGACCCATCCTGGCTCGAATACGATGGAGCGGCGTTCAGGCCGGTACACATACGCTGTCCCCTGTGGCTCGAGGCGGCCGGCCACAACGACCTCGAGCGTTTCGGGTCTGGGACAGCGGGTGAGGCGGAATTCCTCCCGCAACCCCGAGAGGTCGAGTCCGAGTGCGGTGACGATGGGGGCGAAATCTCCAGAGCAGATACTTGCCGTCACCCCCTGTGTAGCCTCGGCAGCATGCACGTATCTTGTCCCGGCGCTGGCCAATCCGGTGCCGTCTTCGGCCTCACACCCGTAAGGAACTTCGCCCACCACCGCGGAGACGTTCATCAGGGTATGGTCCCGGTAGGCCCTGGGACCCTTGAGCGACGCAAAAAAGTTGAGGTAGTCGTCGACGGAGCCGGGAGACATGTCGTCCTCGTCGGAAAAAATCACAATGGAGAGCGAAGCGTCCGGTCGGAAGAATCCGGCATTGTAGGTGGACACGAGAGGTTCGGACAGGGCGAGCGCGGCAGCTTCGAGGCCCATTTCCAGACCGCTGCCGTTGGTCCCCACCTTGACGTTGTCGGCAAAGACCGCGGCCGCGTCAGGGGTGTCCGGTGTGATGAACCGGATATCCCCGTGGAGGCGGCCCGCTTGCTCCTGGTTGCGAAGATCCGTGGTAATCACCCCCAGATGGTAGTCGACTCGAGCGTCCACAAAAGCCTGGATGAATGCCTGAAAGTTGGTGGCCAGTCTCTCTTGCTCTTCCTGCATGCTTCCGGAGCTATCGATTACCAGGAGCACGTCGGCCTGACGCAACGGCTCTTGAATGAACGTGTCGGTCAAGGTTGCCGGGAAGATTTCGGGCTCTGGATTTCGGCAAGCCGAGGCGAAAGCGGCCAGGACCGTGCATCCCAGCAGGGTGGAGACATGCAGTGCTCGATCAATGACCTGGGACCGACTCCTCGTTTCATTCATGGGTTCCCAAACCTCGAAGCATAGATATCTGAAGATCCGTCCATGCCTGGTCCACCCGTGGCAGGTTGTGAAAACTGGTGAAGGTGATAGTGCCGAGCCCTACGGTGCGCTGCACCAGGAGAGGGGTGTCGGGCGCCAGGACCATGTTCGAGGATCCCTCCTGCCGAAACACGTCTGCGGCAAGCAGTGTGCCTTCCGCGGCCTCGGGTGTGGCCCAGCCCTCGTTTTCGAAAGTCACCTCGATGACAGAGTTCTCCAGGACCTGGCGCAGGTCCGGATCCACGATTCTGGCCGTGTAGGTCCCTGCTACACCTGTAAGCACATCTTCGGCAGCCATGTCGTTTCCCGTGAACTCGATCGCCTCCGGAAACGTCGCTTCGAGCATGGAATAACTGCGATCGCTCGCCAGGAGCGCCCCACCGTTTTCCACAAACGACCGTAGGTTCTGCGCGTAGACAGGGTCGTCCAGCAACAGGGTGGAGCGCTCGAGCGTCTCCGGGTCCACCACGCCTGTGCCCCGGATACCGCAGTTGAGGAAGACGGTGTCGTATCGTTGCAGTTCGGAGGCGTTTCCAAGGAGTTGTTCGACCGGCGGCATGGGTTGTGCGTACCGGGTGAAGAGCGGGGCCTCGGCAGGGGGGCCGGAGACGAAGCCGTCGTAAAGCGTGAACGGGATATCGAGGGAGTCAAGCAGTTCCTCGATCCGATCGAAATCTCCCGTGACCACGGCGACTGCGCCGAGGTCGGCGCCGAGGTAACCCGGGTCGGTTGGGATATCCTCGAGCGCGACCGTGTTGCAACCGGGAGCAGCCAGGAAGGCAAGGATGGTTGGGAGCAGTGGCACTCGGACCGGGCGATTCATCAGTCCCTCAACTCGAAGTAACCGTCATAAGATACCGACGTCACCGCGGAACTGAGGTACGGGCTGTTCCCAATACTGAACGGGATTCCGATACGGGTGACCTGGAACAGGAAGCGACCGGCTCCAGGGTTGAGCATGCTGACGTATTCCGCTGGAAAGACGAATTCCCCGTCATCCACAGGGACCATGCGGATTTCGGTGACCGCTCCGGTGACCGCCTCGGTGGTTCGGAGGCGCGAGTAGATACCGGCCACCGGGGCGGTATGGGCTCCGGGATTCCCAAACGTGTCGGTCCACCGGACTGGGAGCGAGTCGTAGCGGTCGAGAGTGGGTGCGAACCGCAGGTCGGGTTCCACCAGTCGGAAATCGGAGGGAGGGGTCACGAGGGCGTTCGATTCGTGAAATTCGGCAATGGCTTCCGGGCCTTCACCTCCTTCCGCCCAAATGTCGTATCCGGTGTCGAACCAGAAATCCTCCACTGGAATGTCGATGGACGGCGAATAGTAGATGTACCCATCCGCGTCCACGTGCTTGTCCAACTGGATGGTGGGTCCACCGTCCACTGAAAAGTAGACGTGATCACCCGCATCGAGGGTAGGCGTGGGCGGGTAAAGCGTGGTATTGGGCGTGGGAGTACACCCCGGCGGAGGATAGAAAGCGGGCTGATCCGGTAGCGTGGTCACTCCGCACGAGGTACCGGTCGAGGTTCCGCACGCGCCCACCTGCACACGGAAGGTGGCTGATGCATAGACAGCTTCCACGATCACCCCGTCGCGCATGAGCCGGGACAGTCCGAGATAGAACGAACCCACCGCCCGGTCCGGGGAAAGGGGTACCTCGAGTACCTCGAAACTGTCGAGCGTGGTCACGATTTCGGGCGTTCCCGAATCGGAATACGTGGTCACCGTGGCAACGTGTTCCCCCGGCACCGCAGACTGGCATACCTCCATGGTGCCGCTGATTCGCGTCGGACTCTCCACGATGAAAGTGGACGGATCGTTCGCGTCGACCAGAATGCCCACACCCAGGTCCAGGGTGGTCTTCCCCTGCTCGAAATGAGTCCCCGTACCCTCCACCGTGAACTGGACCACCTCCCCTTGAGACACCACCGGCGGCGAAAAGGTGATGGCCACCAGACCGCGATCCACCAGGAAACCGTCTGGCAACAAGACCCGGTCCGGGCCGTTCTGCAGGGCCACCGTGCGCGGCCCCACCGCGGCATCCGATGCCACCGTCACACGAGCCACCGCCGTGCGGTCGCCCAGTATCTCGAACGACCGCGTCGTGGTACCGGTCCCGAGATCGATCCACGTGTACCCGGGGGTGAGCGGCACGTCTGTCACCGTCACCGTGACATCCACCGTCTCGCCCCGGTTCGCTCGAGTCGGACTGATCGCAACCGACCCTTTCTGAATGAGTAATGCGGCGGGAAGAGATACGGTGATGTCCCTCGAGGTCACGCTCAACGTACGGTAGCCCGGTGTGGCTTCTTCACCCACAGCGATCTCCACCGAAAGCTCTTCCGGGGACTGCACCGCGACATGCTGGATTGATACATCAGGTCCCAGCGACACACGCGTGTCGTCTGTGAACGCCGTGGAAATCCCAGATACCTGCACCGTCAGTACTTGCCCGGGCGACGCCACTTCCGGCTCGATGGCCAGGCGAGGAGACAGCGGGCGCGGCGTCGGCTCGGGCGCCTCGGTCGCATCGAGCACGTCCTCTGGTGGCGGCCGCCCGGTGCAGGAAACAACCAGCGTCGCTGCAATCGTCCACCACGAAATGTGTGCCAGTCCAGGACCGCGTCTCATGATTCGTTCCGGCAGCAGTTAGGCCGGAGGTCTCCACTTTCTCCACCGGCGTTCGAGGATGAATCCACCAGGGTCGTGCACGAGTCGATACTGAAATTGTAGTGAGGTCCGACAGGCGATGTCAATCACGGCCCGAGCAGCCGCTCCGGCTCATGGACCTTCTCGGATGGCAAGGGGGAAACGCCGGAGGACCCCTTGGCTGCTTCCGGGGCGGGATACTCGAGCCAGCCAAGCGAATGGCCGGCGGCTGGAACCGGGGTCCAGATTCCTCACCGAAGAACGCTCTCCTCGAAAACCGCGTCTCCCCCTTCAGCAGCACCATTGCCCAGAAAAGAGGCCGCAAGCACCGTCGACATCTCGTCCGCCATCCTTCAACTGCATTGAGAAATGTGGGCGAGACGACTTCCCTCCCACTGTCCAGGGCCGATTGGGGAAAGGGTGACCGTCCTGGTGGGTGACTCGGTAGGGGGGAGCCGAGCAGTCCGCGTAGACCCAGTTCATTGTCGAGAACAAGCCGTGCGCGCTGGAAAGAGCTTTCCAGGGACGGAACCAGACGTTGCGACAAACCTCCAAATATCCAACGGTGCCTGGTAGTCACCCATTTCCCCAACGAAGCATGGCTCCTCGGTTCTCTGGCGATTCACTCGAAACCCCTCCTTGAAACACCGAATAGTGGAGAACCCCGCTCTGCCCCGGTCATCTGACCACGAGTTGATATCCAGGAGCGCAGCGTTCGCTGTTCGAATGTTCCGTCCCGCCAGGGAGTAAGGGGGAGGGGGCCATGGGCTCGCGCCGATACATCTGTATTGACATCATCTGGTAGACACGCCATTTTTTTGTTGCCGGTTTGTACATTTCCCGGCAGGCTCCGCTGTTCCAAACTTCTCGACGAGGACCTGATGATCCCATGGCACCGCCTGTTCGGGCTCGGACTCACCGACCTCTATCACGGAACCAGCTACCGGGTCGAACTCGAAAAGGACCTCTCCCTCAAGCAACAGTTCCTCGACGTGGCCATCATC
>CAYQMG010000148.1:0-75765 GCA_964418585.1 uncultured Gammaproteobacteria bacterium
CGCCCCTTCATCTCCTCGTTCGGCAGATTCACCACAGAAACCGTCTTCTCGGTGACATACTCCCCCGCATACCGCTGAACCGCCATCGCAATGATGTTCTTGGCCTTCCGATCCGCCTGCGCCAGAGCCTCGTCCTCCAGCTCCTTCACCCGCTTGGCAATCTCCATCCGGTGCTTCTGCTCCACCGACTCGAAAACCCGCTTCCGAGCCTCCGAGCGCGAAAGCTGCGCCACCTCCATCAGCTTGCTCTCCGCTCGAGCCACCAACTCGTTCGCCTCGGCCGTCTTCTCCTCAACCTCCCGCTCCTTGCGCGCAACCGTCCGCTCCCGCTCGTCAACCTCCCGCTCCCGCTGCTCCAGACTCGCCAGCCGCTTGTCCAGATTCTCCTCGCGCTTGTCCAGGTTCTCTTCCTTGATCCGAAGCCGGTTGTCTCGCTCCTGAAGCTGACTCCGCTCCCGCTTGACATCCTGCTCAAACTTCTCGTTCTCCTTGATCGTCAGTTCTCGCGCCGCCAACTCCGCACGCTTCACCACATGCTCGGCCTGGCTCTTCGCGTCCGCCAAAATGCGTCGCGCTTCCTCCTCCGCCGCAGCACGCTGCTTCGCCAGATCCTGGCCCTTCCGGAGGTAGCCCACGCCGACTCCCACGCCAAAAGCCAGCAGCGCTGCCAGTGCTATCCATAGGGTTTCCAAAACGGGTACTCCTCGCAGCCGGTTTCGACGCACTCAAGGCACCCCGCCCCCGGCTTGTCAGCAGGTCTCTCGGATCATCGCTTCGCTGGTCACGGAACGACCGCACAGGGGACAGGCACGGTGTTCCGAACACGACACGTGACCACGGCCGCCCGCAGCCACAGGGTAGGGGTTTCCCGGCGGGTGTACACACCGAACCGTCGAGGCGTCAAGGTCGTACGCCAAGGGGCGTCAGGGTGAGGGCTTGTCGAGAAGATCCGACAGTCGGTCCGTCCGCTCCTCCATCTGGTCGAGAATCGCCGCCACACGGCGGCGGAAGACGAAGTACTCGTTGGCGATGTTCAATGCGCCCATGACCGCGACCCGGAGGGTGTTCACGTGTCCGCCACGCTGCAACTCCCTCAATCTCGAGTCCACATACTGCGCCACTTCTTTGAGTTGACCCTCGTCCTGGTCGCTTTTGACGACATATTTTTGACCAAGAATGGTAATTTCGGCTCTTCGGCTCAATGCATACACCTTACTCTTCCCCCGCTTCCATCCTATTGAGGGCCAGCGTCGATGTCAAGGGCATTGTGGTTGCAACGGCAATGGGTTCGGGCGTCTGGTTGTGGAGGAAGGGGTGAGTGGAGGGGATGGATGCGTGGGCGAGGATTCGAGGGATGAGGTCAGAAGAGGGCGGAGACGAACCGTTCCGGGTCGAACGGCTGGAGGTCCTCGATTTTTTCTCCGACCCCGATGAACTTGACCGGGAGGTCCAGTTCGTTGACGATGGCGATGACGATGCCGCCCTTGGCGGTGCCGTCGAGTTTTGTGAGCACGAGACCGGTGAGGGAAGTGCCCTGGTGGAAGACGCGGGCCTGGGCGAGGGCGTTTTGGCCCATGGTGGCGTCGAGGACGAGGAGGACCTCGTGTGGTGCGCCGGGGATGGCCTTTCCGATGACACGACGTACCTTTTTGAGTTCCTCCATGAGGCTGACCTTGGTGTGGAGTCTGCCTGCGGTGTCGGCGATGACCACGTCGGCGCCGCGTGCCTTGGCGGCCTGGAGTGCGTCGTAGATGACCGATGCGGGGTCGGCTCCTTCCTTGTTTTTCACGATATCGGCCCCGGCGCGTTCGGCCCAGATTTCGAGCTGTTCGATTGCGGCGGCCCGGAAGGTGTCGCCTGCGGCGAGGATGACTTTCTTGCCCTGGGCGGTGAACCGGGCGGCGAGTTTGCCGATGGTGGTGGTCTTTCCGGTGCCGTTGACGCCGACCACGAGGATGACGAGGGGGGGGTGGTCGGTGTCGCGCAGGGCCACGTCGTCCCGTTCGAGGATACGGAGGATGCGGGTCTTGAGGAATTCGCGGAGTGCGGTCGGGTCGTGGAGTGCGTCCCGGTCGACCTGTTCCCGCATTTCGTCGAGGAGTCGCTGGGTGGTCCGGACGCCGATGTCTGCGGTGATGAGGACGGCCTCGAGTTCCTCGTAGAGGGATTCGTCGATTTCCTTGCGGCCCCGGAACACGGCGTCGAGGCGTGCGACGAACTGGGCCTGGGTTCTGGAAAGGCCCTTGACCAGGCGACTGAACAGGGTATCGGGTGCGGGAGGTTTTTCCGCGGGAGGTGTCTCCGCGGGTGCCTCCACCGGGGCCGGTTCAGGCGGTTTTTCCCCGGGTTCGGCCAGGGCGGGTTTTTCCGGGACCGCCGCGGGCAGCGCCTTTTCCGGGGCCTCTTGCGGGATTTCTCCGGGTTTCTCGAGCGGTTCGGGGCGCTTGGGCTTTTCTTCCGGGGCGGGAAGTGCCTTGCGCCTCGAGCGCCTGATTGCGTAGCCGGCGATCAGCACGAGCAGGGTGCCGGCGGCCACCAGTAGCCACAACCAATCCATGACAACCTCCTGGGATCCTTCGACCCGGCGTGGGTCCGGAAGGTCACTCCTGTTTTTTCAGGTCCACGGTGACCAGGCGTGAGACGCCCGGTTCTTCCATGGTAATCCCGTACAGCGTATCGGCAATCTCCATCGTCTGCTTGTTGTGCGTGATCACGATGAACTGGGACATCCGGGCCAGTTCCTGGATCACCTCGTGGAATCGTCCGCTGTTCACCTCATCGAGCGGCGCGTCCACCTCGTCGAGCACGCAAAAAGGGCTGGGCCGCACCAGGAACAGGGCGAAGATGAGTCCAATGGCCGCCATCGCCTTCTCGCCTCCGGACAGGAGATTCATGTTCTGGAGGCGTTTGCCGGGCGGCTGGACGATGATGTCCACCCCGGTCTCGAGGAGGTTGCTTTCGTCAGTGAGCACGAGGCGGGCCGAGCCTCCGTCGAACAGCTTCGGGAAGATCTCCTCGAAGTTTGCATTCACGGCGTCGAAGGTCCGGCGGAACCGGTTTCTCGAGGTCCGGTTGATTCGCTGGATCGCGGCGCGAATCGAAGCCACGGATCGCCGAAGGTCTTCCTCCTGGGCTTCGGTGAATGCGGTTCGTTCCTCCAGGGTGCGATACTCCTCCACGGCGGCCAGATTGACCTCACCGAGACGGTTGAGCCGTCGGCGCGCCGCGGCCACGTCCGATTCCCAGCGTGCGATCACCTGGTCGGTCGATTCTCCGCCGGCCGGGGTCAGTTCGGAGCGGAGTCGGGCGACGATACCGGCTTCGAGGCTGAGGGTTTCCCCGGAATCGGGGTCGGTCAAGGTCACCATCGCGGAGGGGTCGGCCCGGGCCGCCGACTCCTCGACCTCGCCACGAGGCTGCCCGAATACGGTCCAGAGCGGCGCGATGGAGCCGTCGAAACGTTCTTCGATACCCTGGCGCACGTGTTCGAGCTTGAGGTCGATCTCGGAGACCTCGAGTTTGAGGCGGCCCACAGCGCGCGATGCCTCCTCGTGGCGACTCCTGGCCGAGTCGAGGCGGGATTGCTCGACGGCGAGCGCCCGTTTCGCCTCTGCATAGTCGGCCTCGAGGTCGGCCAATTCGGTGCGTGCCTCGGCAGCTTCCTTGCGCGCGGCCTCGAGTGCGGCGGCTGCGCCACGTTGCTCCTGGTCCGCCCGGTGCCATTCTTCGGTGAGGGCTTTCGTGCGCTGTTCGAGGCGGGCGATGGCGCTGGTCGCTTCCCGGATCTCTTCTGACAGCCGCTTGAGTGCCCGCTCGGCCTCTCCGTGTCGGGCACGGGTATCGGACATTTCGAGCCGGGCGCGGGTTTCTTCCTCGCGGATCTGGTCGATCTCCGACCCGGCCTGGGCCACCGTGGCCTCGAGGGTCGCGAGTTCCTCTTCCCTGGCAGCTCGTGCGCCTTCCTCGGCCTCGAGGCGTGCGGCGGTCTCCCGGGACTCCCGGCGCAGGTCCTCGAGCTGGGCCGCAAGGCTGCGTGCGTCCAGTGCCCGGAGGCGTTTCTGGGACTGGAGCCGGGAAGCGTCCGCCTCGGCCCGCTTGAGTGCCTGCTCGGTCTCTGCCACCTCGAGCGCGTGGGCGTGGTGCTGTTCGCGCAGGGACTCCAGGTCGGCCTCGGTTCCACTCAGGCGGTCCCGGATCGATTCCAGTTGTTCCCGGGCCTGGTCATACGCCTGTTCCAGGCGTGCCGTTTCGGCCGCGAGACGGCGGATTTCGTCTTTTTTGTGCAGGATGCCCCGGCCCCGGCCCCCACCGCCGGAGAGAGACCCGTCAGGGGCCAGGACCGTTCCGTCGGGGGTGACCCAGGTCCAGGGGTGGCCGGCCCGGTGGAGTCGGATCGCGTGGTTCACGTCGTCGACCAGGGCGGCCCCTCCGAGGAGGGTTCGGACCACCGGGTCCTGCCTGGCCGCGTTCGGGACGAGGTCGAGGAAGGCGCCGATCACGGCGGGGTCGTCCGGCAGTGGCGCCGGTTCTGGCGGGTTGATGTCGCGCGGGACCAGCGTGGCGCGCCCCCCTTCGGTGGCCTGAAGGAATGCCACCGCGTCGCGTGCGTCCTCCAGGGTTCTGGCCACCACCGATTCCAGCCGGTGCTCGAGCAGGGCCTCTGCAGCGGCGAGGTGGTCTCGAGGCAGTTCGATCAGGTCGGCCACCGTGCCTTCCAGGCCCTGGCCCCGGTAGGTCACCAGCAGGGTGCGGACCCCTTCCCCGTACCCGTCCAGGGTGCGCTCGAGGTCGTGCAGGGAGTCGAGGCGGGAGCGCTTGCGGGTCCAGGTCTCCCGAACCCGGGCCACGGTTTGTTCCATGCCCTTGCGTTCCTCGATCAGCCGTTTGCGTTCGGCCTCGAGACCCTTCACCATGTCCCGGGCGGCCTCGAGGGCCTCCTTTCGGTTCTGAAGAGTGTGTCGGGTTTGCGTGCATGTCTGTTCTGCCCGGGCCGACTCGGCGGTCAAGGTTTCCAGTTCGGCCTGGTTGCGTTCGATCCGGCCCACCAACTCCTGCTCCCGCCGCTCGAGATTGATCAGGCTGTTGCGCAGTCGAGCGACGGCGGTGAGGTGGCCGACCACGGCACGCTTCCCCCGGTCCAGGCGGGAAGCCACCTCGGTCCTGGTCCGGATGGCTGCTTCTCGGCGCTCGGAGACCTGGGCCAGGCGCTGCTCCAGGTCGTCCATCGTCTTTCGAAGCCGATCCCGACGTTGCCCGGCTTCCGCCTGCTGGCGCTCCAGGAGGCGAAGTCGTTGCGCACGACCGGCCATTTCCGCGGCCACCTCCTGCTTGCGTTGCTCGATGGAACGAAGGCGGTCTCCCTGGAGCCGGAGGGTGTTCTGGTGAAGTTGAATCGCCGCCTCCGCCCGGGACAGCTTTTCCCGGAGCCGGGACACCCTGCGGCCCTGGTCTCCGAGTCTGGCACGGGTCTGTTCGAGTCGCCTGGACGCTTCGGTCATGGCGTGCGCCGCCCCGGCCATGGCCTGCTCCTGAGCCTCGAGTCGTGTGCGGGCGTCGGCCCTCTGGTGGCTGAGTTTGCCCCACCGGAGCAAGGCGACCACCAGGTCCCCCAGCCGGGCCCTGGTGCGGAGTTCCTGGTACTGCCGCGCCTTTTCCGCCTGGCGCTCCAGACTCTTGAGTTGTCGTCTGAGTTCCCGGAGCAAGTCGCTGACCCGGTCCAGGTTCTGTTGGGTCCGATCCAGTTGTCGGAGTGCCTCGTCCCGGCGCGCCTTGTACCGGGTGATACCGGCGGCCTCTTCCAGGAGGCGTCGCCGCTCCTCGGGCCGGGCGCTCACGATACTGTCCACCCGTCCCTGCTCGATGATGGAGTAGGCCCGCATGCCCGCCCCGGTGTCCATGAACAGGTCCTGGATGTCGCGGAGTCTGCATGCCAGGCCGTTGATCTTGTATTCTGATTCGCCGGAGCGGTGGAGGCAGCGGGTCACCTGGAGTTCGGAGAAATGGGCGTAGGCGCCGGCAAACGGGCCGTGGGCGTTGGACAGGGTGAGGGTGACCTCGGCCAGGCCGACCGGTGCCCTGTGAGCGCTTCCATTGAAGATCACGTCCAGCATGCCCTGTCCGCGCAGGTTGCGGGGGCTCTGCTCGCCGAGCACCCACTTGATTGCGTCCATCACATTGCTCTTGCCGCACCCGTTGGGCCCCACGATGGCGGAGATACCTTCGCCGAACCGGAAGGTCACCCGGTCCACGAAGGACTTGAAGCCATGTATCTCCAGTTGCCTGATGCGCATGGTGCAGGGTTCCGCAGTGTTCGGGCCGGCCCAGGAGCGTGCCTGGGGTTTGGATATAGCATCGGAAGGCATTTTGCGAAAGGCGGATTCATGGAGATCATGGTGCAGGTTGCGTGCGATTGCGTGTTCTGGACGGGGGTTCGACGCTTCTTCCCCTCGAAACATCCGGTGGGGGAGGGATTGCAGTTGCGCAGGTTGTTTCGCACGCTAGAATTCACGCTAGCAGAGCCGTCGCGGTGCCTGGGAACCATGGAAGAGTGGGGAGCGGGATCATGCCTGGAAACGTTGTCTTGCCGAGACCTGTCGTTGGGGTGACTGCTGTCGCTGGAGCGCTGTTTCTTGTCGCCTGCGGCGGCGGCGAGGAGGCCACGCCGACTCCTGCGCCAAGTCCCACGCCCATTCCGGTTTGCGAGCTTGCCTGGAACCCGGACTCCCTCGACTTCGGGACCGTGCTGACCCGTGAGCGCGTCAGCCTTGACGCCACGCTCGAGGCGGTGGGGACCCTGGACTGTGTGGTGCGGGACGTGGAGATCGAGGGACCGGCGTCCAAGCAGTTTTCCATAGCATCCGCCCCGGACCTTCCGAGAACCCTCCTGCCCGGTGGCACCGGGTTGACCTTCACCTTCGAGTTTCATCCTTCCTATCCCGGCACGTTCGATGCGTACGTGGTCATGGAGTCCGAGGATCGGGACGCGGAATTGGCCTTGCTGGCCGTGGGATACATGCCCGACGAGGATGGGGACCTGGTGGACGATCGGGACGACAACTGCCCTGGGCTTGCCAATCCGGACCAGTGGGACTGGGACGACGACGGCATTGGGGACGACTGTGACGAATGCCCGCGCGACCCGGAGAACGATGTGGACGGGGACCAGGTTTGCGGCAACCGGGACAACTGCCCGGAGACCGCCAACCCGGATCAGGGGGACTCGGACCAGGATTTCCTGGGGGACGCCTGCGACTGGGAGGATTGCGACGGTCGAGACAACGACGGGGACGGCCTGGTGGATGAGGACTTTGTCGACGCGGACGGAATCGGCGGGGCCGACTGCCATGACGACGATGGGGACGGAGTGAGCGAGGAGGAGGGGGACTGTGACGACACGGACGCCACGGTCTACCCCGGGGCGGTGGAGGCGTGGTACGATGGCCGTGATTCCGACTGCGACGGCGTGGAAGACCCGGACCCTTGCGACGTGCTTCCGTCAGCACGGGAGGTCCCGGTGACGACCGGGTGCAGTGTGGACCTCGAGGTGGAGTTCGTGGGCGTGTGCATGCCCGCCTGCGAGGAGGAGGTGTCGGTGGTGGGCGCCGTGCTCAACCACGGGTCCGACAGCGTGTCCGGCGCGGTGAGCCTGTCGGTCTACGGGGTCATGGAAGACGGATCCCGCGCACGCCTCACCACACTCGACGTGGATGGCCTTGCGGCCGGATTCTCCAGCGAGGGACTCTCCTTCCCGGTCGGGACCTTTCACGACATCGAGGTCTATGACCACTTGAGCCTGGAGGTGAGCGGAGGGGAAGGCGTTGCAGACTGCGACCCGGGCAACGACGCTCAGACGGTGCCCCTGGATACCCTGGACTGCGCTGAGCCCGATTACTGCGAGGTCGGCCGGGCCGGATATCCCAACCAGACGGACCCGGACTGCTCCATCATCCTGCCGTGGCACCGGGTGTCGGCGGTGGTTCGGTGGCAGAAGCAGTCGTTTTCCGAGTTCCCGGAATACAACCAGGCCGCTGTGACCCCGATGGTGGGCAACCTGACCGACGACAACGGCGATGGCCGGATCGACGCCAACGACACGCCGGACATCGTGTTCGTCACGTTCTACGCGGACGAGTACGAGGCTGACGGGGTACTCCGCGTCATCTCCGGGGACGACGGCCACGAGGTGTGGAGTGCGACCGGCGTGTACGCACTTTCCGGCGCGGCCCTGGGAGACGCGGACGCCGACGGGTGCCCCGAGGTCTACGCCATGAGCACGGACGGCGACCTGGTGGCGTTCGCCTGTGACGGAACACGGTTGTGGACGTGTCCCGCGGCTGCGTCTCCAGCGACCTACCCGGCGGTGGCGGACCTGGAAGGGGACGGCGACGCAGAGATCCTGGCCGGCCGAACGGTCTGTGACCACGAGGGCAACGTGGTGGTGACGACCGACCTGGTCCACACTTCGGAGACCACCTTTTTCGAGGACCTGGACCAGGACGGCGTCATGGAGATCGTGAGCGGTGCAGGCGTGAGCGCGGCGGACGGAACCACGCTGTGGACAGGGCCGGGAGGCCACGCGGCCGTGGCCGACTTCGATGCCGACCAGTCGCCCGAGCTGGCCGTGGTCCACGACAACGACCTGGAACTGTACGACGACGACGGCACGCTGCTCTGGTCCTCCATCGTGTTCGAAGGGGGGGATGGGCCGCCCACCATCGGAGATTTCGACAACGACGGCGCCCCCGAGATCGGGCTCGGCGCGGCCCACTTCTACCTCATGTTCGATGGAGACGGCACCCTGGTCTGGAATGCCTCCACCGTGGACGAGGTGTCGCAGCAGACGGTGGCCACGGTGTACGACCTGGACGGGGACGGAACCTCGGAAGTGGTCTACGCCGACCAGACCACCTTCTGGATCCTGGATGGCGCCACAGGGCAAGTGCGGTACCAGAACGAAAACCACGCCAGCCGCACCATGCAGGAGTACCCGGTCATTGTGGATCTGGACGGAGATCGTCGGGCCGAGGTCGTGCTCACATCCGGGGATTTCGGGTTCGGCGGTTGGACCGGCCTCACGGTACTCGAGGACTCGTCCAACAACTGGGTCACCGCTCGCCCCGTATGGAATCAGCATGCCTACCGTCCTTCCCACGTGGCGGACGACCTCAGCATTCCGGCGCGGCCGGATGCCACCTGGATCGACGGAGAGAATGGGTTCCGGCAGGGTGGCTCCGGGGAACTGCTCCCCTATGACGTGCCCGACCTGGTGCCGGTGTTGGTCGCCCGGTGCGAGGCCGACTGCCCGCGGTCCAGTGGGGTGGTCTTTCAGGTGCGCAACAGCGGTCTTGGGGAAGCAGAGGCTCCCATTCCGTTCGCAATCTACGGGGTGGAAGCGGACGGGGGTGAATTCGCCATCGTGACCGGCGCCGTCGATGACCCCATCCCGGCAGGATGGACCTCGGCGTCGATTGAGGTTACACTGGACGATGACCAGATCATGCCCTTCGTCGCGCTGAAACTTCGGATTGACGACGATGGGTCGGGGCCGGGAGAAGAAAACGAGTGCGACGAAACCAACAACGCGCTCGAGCTTCCGTGGCCTTGCCAGTGAGGAGACAGGAATCCGGGGGGCGAGCCTTCCGACCGGGGTGGGCTCCAGAAGCACAGGAGCCTCCTCGAGTCGCGCGACCACCAGGATGGCGGTGCGAGGAGAGCGGGGCGGTCCGTGCCTACCCCGAATGGGCCATCCTGCGCTGCCCTGAGGCAGAGCCGGCCGCGTTCCGGGGCGACGGGACGGGGCGAAGGCTCGGGAGAAAGGCGGTTCGATGACGTTGGAAGAACTCCAGGCCTCTCTCGAACGACTCGGCATCTCGATCGATACGGAGCAGGCCTACGAGAGGTTCCGTTCCGAGACCGGGTCGGAGGATGTCGAGTCCTTTGTCGACTTCCTGCATGCGGGCGAATTCATCGACGACGAGACCTATCGGCTGCTTCAGCCTGACGACGACATCGATTTCGACGACCTTCAGGAAGCCACCGCGATGGAGGAAGCCCAGCCCGGGTCCCCCGCGGCTCGGCGCAAGGCCGCTCCGGCAGCCATCGACATCGAGCACGAGACCGACCACTTTCATCACAAGATCATCGGCCAGTTGGGCAAGGGCGCCGCGGGCATCATCTACCTGGCTCGAGACCTGGAACTGCGCCGCAAGGTCGCCTACAAGCGGTTGCAACCGCACCTGATCGGCGACCCTTACGTGGTGAGCCATTTCAAGAGCGAGGTTCAGATCACGGCGCAACTCGACCATCCCAACATCGTGCCGGTCTATGCCATGCACCAGGCGCCGGACGGGGCACCCGCCTACACGATGAAGTTCATCCGGGGCAAGACCCTGTTGACCTTGATGAACGAGACGCGGGCGCTCTATCAGAAAGGCGGCCCCATCGACGACGAGCACAGCTTGACCACGCGCCTCGAGATCTTTCTCAAGGTATGCGACGCCGTGGCCTATGCGCACAGCAAGGGGGTGATTCATCGCGACCTGAAGCCCGAGAACATCATGATTGGCACCTTCAACCAGGTCTACGTGGTGGACTGGGGGATTGCCAAGGTGCTCAGTTCCGACAAGCGTCGTGCACGGGAGATCGCCCATCAAGAACTCAAGGAGCAGATCGAACTGGTCGACCGGTATGGGAGCGAACTTGACATTGCAGCCACCCAACTCGGCGCAGTGGTCGGGTCTGTGCGTTACATGTCGCCGGAGCAGGCTTCGTGCGACAACGAGTCGGTGGACGCGCTGAGCGACCAGTACTCCCTGGGGGTCATTCTCCACGAACTGGTCACCATGCGGAAGGCGGTGGAGGGCGATTCGTTCTACGAACTGCTCACCAAGGTGGGAACAGGACAGCACACGCCGCTCGTGCACGTCGACCCTCGGATCAAGATCTCCAGGGAACTCCGGGCGATCGTGCGCAAGGCCACGGCGTTCAAGCGGGAAGACCGGTACGACTCGGTGGCGGACCTTGCAGACGACGTTCGGGGCTACATGCGGGGCGAGTCCATCCGGGCCCTGCCCGACAACCTGCCGAGACGGGTGGTTCGGTGGATGCTTCGCAACAAGGAGACCACACTCGCGCTCCTCTCCTTCCTCCTCCTGCTTTCCACCGCGGTCGTCTCCCTTTCCGTGATCGAGACGCTCCGGTCTCAAAAGGACATGGCCCAGGCCAGGCGCGCGGTGGCCGAGGAACGGCGGATCGCGGTGGAGCGGGCTCGAGTTCGGACCGAGAAGCTGGATGCGTTCCTTTCCGACGTGGCCGAAACGCGAAGCAAACTCGACCGGCATTTCCTCATGGTGCAGTCCCTGCTCCAGGGCCTCGCCTCGGCCGCGGTCCAGGCAATCGCGCACGGAACCCCGACGCGGGAGCGGGTCTACAGCCACCTCCAGTTCACCTTGCCGGGGCGGGCTCCTCCGGATTTCCTCCACTCCGAGCGGTACCATCGGCGGGTGAGCTTCGAGTGGCCCGTGTTCAAGCTCGCACCGGGGGTGACCCGGCGGCAGGTGGCGCCTGTCCTGGCACGGATCGCCCATCTTCGGCACCTGTTTCGCAACCTGTTCCTGGCCAGCGCCGGTGTGGACCCGGCTCGAGTCACACCCGAAGAGGTGCGGCGTCTCCTGAGCGACCAGGGGGTGCCCATTTTTTGGGCCTTCATCGGCCTTCGCCAGGGCGTCATGTTTTCCTATCCGGGCAAGCGTGGTTATCCCCAGGCGTTCGATCCCAGGACGCGGCCCTGGTATCGGCTCGCCGAGGGCAAGCGGCATGTGGTCTGGGGCAATCCCTACATCGATACGATGGGGGGCGGGCTCCTGCTCCCGGCGGCCATGTCCCTGGTGGACGAACGGGGGCGTTTCCTGGGCGTCGCAGGCATGGAATGCACGTTCGACTACATCATCGAGCACTTGATGAGCCTGTCGCACCCGGAAAAAATCGAGGAGACGTTCATCGTGGACGACAGGGCCCGGGTGGTGGTTCGGTCCAGCGACCGGGATCGCGAGTTCGAGGCGGGGGGGCTGCATGACGCGCTGGACCTGCCCCCTCTGCCCATGCCCGAGGTGGCCATCCGGATCAAGAGCGGGCAGTCGGGGGCGCTGGAGGTGACGCGCCAGGGCAAGCCCAAGCTGGTCGCCCACTACCCACTCAATTCCCTCGGCTGGCACTTCGTGGTGCAGGCGGACGCATCGATCCTGGAATAGCCCGGCCGGTCCCGGGTCACTTCTTGCGCTTTCCGAAAAGGCGGGACCACCAGGACCCCTTGTTCGAGGCGGGGACCGGGCGGGTGCCTGTCCTCCCGGGAGGCTCCTGACCGGCCGCGCCCGGTGGCGACTCCTGCGGATCGACTCTGGAGAGGGGACCGTGCATTTCGCTCAGAAGTTCCTTGACCTCGTCAGGCAGGATCCCGGGGTCGAGCGGGCCGGGGCTGGAGGTGGTGGTCACCACTTCCTCCCGGGTGGTTCGGGCCGAGGAAAGCGATGTGGCCGAGCGGGCGCGCCCGGACCCGGCCAGCAGTTGGCGCGCTTCCTCGAGCAGGCGCCCGGCGTCACCGTCCAGTTCCTCGGACACGGCGGTGTGTTCGGTCACACGGACGACCCGGCGCACCCGGTAGCCACGCCCCACTTCCTCCTCTTCCACCTCGGTGGTCTTTCCATGCGCCGCGCCCGGGAGTCCCTCCTCCAGTCCGGGCCAGGCGCCCCCGGCGCCCTCGGAGAGGTCCACAATGGTGCCGCAGTAAGGACACTTCGCCACCTTGTCTCCCGGCGCCACGAACTCGAGCGTCATCTGGGCGTGGCAGGAAGGGCACTTCAGTTCCTTGCCGAGCATCGTGTTCACTCCCGGCTGCCTGGGGGGGCGGCGTTCCCGGCTTCCTCGCGGCCCTGAACAGGACCTCGAGCCTGTCTCGGATCCACGGCGTAGGCCCTTTGTACTGCAGGGCGTGCTTCCACGGCGTTCAGCCAGCGCTGAACGTTCGGGTACTCGGTCGACTCGATGCCGATGTGCCCCGGAACACGCCGGAGCCACGGGTGCGTGGCCATGTCCGCAATGGAGTAGGAACCGGCCAGAAAGGCGACCTGCTCGAGCCTTCGGTCGAGTACCTCGAGCAACCGTCGAGCTTCTCCCACGTACCGCGCGACGGCATACGCCTGGTCGTCTGGTGCGTGGTGGAGGAAGTGGACCGCCTGGCCCATCATCGGACCGACGCCGGCCATCTGGAACATCAGCCACTGGAGCGTCTCGTAGCGCTCCGCGCCTCGAGCAGGCAGGAAACGCCCGGCGGTCTCCGCCAGGTAGATCAGGATGGCCCCGGACTCGAACACCCGGAGCACTGTTCCATCCGCCCGGCTATGCGTCAGGGCCGGGATCTTCCCGTTTGGGTTGACCCGGAGGAACGCC
Organism: uncultured Gammaproteobacteria bacterium; assembly: GCA_964418585.1. Classification (GTDB taxonomy): domain Bacteria; phylum Myxococcota_A; class UBA796; order JAJRTE01; family JAJRTE01; genus JAJRTE01. The sequence goes on from CAYQMG010000148.1 coordinate 13,444, forward strand.
TCGGCATGCTGCTCGCCCTTGCCCAGGTCCACCGGCCGCACGACATAGGGCCACTCGAGTTCCTCGAGCAGGAGGATGGGTTTGTACCCGTTCGGGGTCTTCCATGTGTACAGTTCGATCACGGCTCGACCTCTCGTTTTTGAGCGGCGGTGCACGGAGCGGGCCGGCGCAGGGTCAGTCCCGTTGCACGGCTGTGACGTTCCAGGTGATGGTCCGGTCCTTCAGACGATCGATCACCTCGTACACGTACCGGGTGCCGTCGTACCAGTAGCAGCGGAGTTCGTGCTGATCGTCGGAAGCCACGTAGATCTCGTCCCGACCGTCCCCGTTGAAGTCGTGGAGATAGGCCGCGTGTTCGAACCCGGACGACCCGGTGGCGATGAGCCGCTTCTGCCACGGGTCTGCCGCGCCCTTTCCCGGCTCGAGTTTCCAGATCCCCGAACTCTTGGTGAATGCGACGACTTCCTTCTTGCCGTCTCCGTCTGTGTCTCCGTAGGTGAGGAACCGGCACAACTTGCCCGGAAGGACGGCCACGTCGGTGGAGGAGAAGCTCTTGCCGTTCCAGCGGTAGAGCCGGATGCGGGTGGTGTCGCCTCCTCCCTGGGTGCTCCCGATCTGCTCGCCCTCGAGGGACGCCAGGAGCACGGCGTGGCGTTCGCCCGGGAGGGTGATGGTGAGGATCTCCTTGGCATGGCGCGTGGGGAGGTCCTCCACCCGATGTTGCTTCCAGGTGTCGCCTTGACGCATCCACATGTCGATGGCGCCGGGTTGAATCGACCCGTCGAGCTTGTTGGGATGGCTGGGGGTATCAAAAATCTCCAGGTCGCCGTCTCCGTCGATGTCGCCCAGCTCGATCTCGTGTACGAACGTGTCGGGCTCCCTGTGGATTTCGGTGGGCTCGTACTTTTCCCCGCGCCAGACCATCACCGCCACGACGCCCTGGTCGTGGGTGGCGATCACGATGTCATCAGCGCCGTCACCGGTGACGTCTCCCACCTCGAAGTCTCTCAGGCGGTCGTACTTGCCGCCGAACGTGGGGTTCCAGAGGGATTCTGCGGTCCACCCGTCTCCGTCGGGTCGCCACAGCTTGAGGTAGGCCTGGACTGCTCCGATGGTGAGGATACCAGGCGCACCCTTGGGAGGCTGGAACCAGGCGGCCTTGTGGAACACGTTGCTGTCCGGATCCTCGATCACCTGGCGAGACCAGCGGCGGTCCCCCTTTCGATAGACCAGGAGGCGGGCAGGGCCGGGTACCGGCTTGACCTTCCCGTCATCGGTGGTCCGGTTCTCGAACTGGGCCTGGGCCAGGAACAGGGTGGCTCCCACCCGGGCCGGAGGCGTGAGGATGGGCGCAGAAGAAGCCGCCCCGAAAGCCGAGGTGTCCGCTTCCTGCGAGTCGGCCGATTGCCCGGCCTGCTTGTTGCACCCCGCGCCGAAAAGCAGGAGCAGGAGCGCGGTCCACGCGCAGCAAGGTCGAAATCGGATGGCAGGGATCATGCTCACTTGTCCTCATACAGTTTGGGGTCCCGGCTGTGCGGCGCTCGCAGCCTCGAGCCCGGGACCGGGCACTACCATTGCTCGTCGTAACGGGTCCAGAGAGCGTCTCCCAGGTCCCAGTAGGCCTGGACGACGGTGTTGCATGCGTTGATCACGTACTCGGTCAGGTACTCCGACGCCTTTCTGGGGCGGGACTCCAGCAACTTGAGCGCTGTCTTCTCCACCTCGGGCATCTCGTCGAAAAACCGCTGCTGAAGCGGGTCACGCACCGCAGCCACGTCCTCGCGCATGTCTCCCCAGCGGTGCGCCGCGATGGTCTCCACCCGGTTGAACGCCCACCACGCCGCCTCCCGGCTGAATCCGGTCTTGCGTCCATCCGTCTTGTAGGACTCCGGCAGATCGGTGGCGCCCATGAAAATGGGCACGTAGGTGGTCATGGCCGTGTTCCCGTACCCAAGCCACACCACGCCTCCGATGGGATCCGGAAGCCACGACCGCGACTGGGTGACCGTGGCCCACATGGTGTACCACCGGGCAATGGTTCGTTCGCCCCGCCAGCCCCACCCGCCGTTGATCTTGAACAGCTTGTTCGCGTCATAAGGCATGAACGGGTTGGCCAAAGGACTCTTCACCGTCTTGCCGGTCTCCTCGTCCGTAACCGTGAACCGGGCCGTCATGTCGAACTCCGTACCCTCGTAGGTGTCGCGGAAGATCTCCATGATCCGTTGCGGCGTGACCGGCTCGTCCGGCTTGACCGAAAACGGGTAGTTCTCCGCGTTCGGATCCAGATGGAGCGAAGGTGCCAGCAGATCGAGCACACGCCACTCCCGCCGGGTCACGGCCGCCGAGTAGCGCCCCGTCGGGTTGTAGGCGTAACAGAACTGGAACGGGAGTCCGCTCTCGGGATCGTAATAACCCATCTCGATCGCCGCACTCACCACGTTGTCGGAGGCCATGTAAAACTCGGGATTGTTCAGATCCAGTGTCCGGATACGGGACCCGTTCGCCACCACGCTGACGTGGTCGTCCGGCACACGCTGCGCCGCCCAGATGGCCCCAACCTTGCCCTTGCCCGGACCCACGATCTCCATGATCCACGCTTCCTCCTTGTCCACAATGGTGAGCGCCTCCCCCTCGTCGTTCCAACCATATTCGGCCAACAGCTCCCCGGCAAGGCGGATGGCGGCTCGAGCCGTCATGGCACGCTCCATCATGAGCCGGATCAGCCACTCACAGTCGATCAGGCCCTTGTCACTCCGAAGTTCTTCCCGACCACCAAACGTGGACTCACCAATGGCGAGCTGCTTGTCGTTCATCGGCGCATACGTGGGCGCCAGGTACCCATAGGTCTCCGCGACTTGCGGAATCATGCCGGTGGGTTCTCGAGCATAGGTGGGCATGGGACCGGAGTCGTCCTCCTTGCGACGGTCCAACTGGATCATGGACCCTTCCTTGTGCCGCGCCGCCGGGACGAACACCATGTTCGACGGCGTCCGATGACTGTCCACCGTGTGCGAGGTCATCACCGATCCGTCCGCAGACGCACCTTTCCCCACCACGATGGAAGTACACGCCTCGGCCCCTCGAGTCCAGCTCACGAGCAGCATCAGACAGAAGATCCACGCCGCCATGACACGGTACTTTCCCATGGTCTCCTCCTCGGTCGTTCGTCATCACCAGGTTGTCGAGCGCATACGGTACCATTCTCGATTGCTCGAGGCAAGTGGAGCTTGGAGCGGGTGCAGGGACCCTCGATGTTTCTGGCGCAGGTATGGCGACCAGGTTTTCTTTCGGGTCGTGCCTCTCCCGGGGCTCCTTGTCGGCGGGCACGCGGGGAGGGGTGGGGGGCGCAGGAATGTGCTTGGAATCTGCGGCCGATGGGATAGAATCCAGCGGGATCGCGCACCGCGGTGGGGGGTGATGGGCGAGGAAGACCGCATGTACTACCTGGGCATCGATATAGGCAGTCTTACCTGTGACGCCGTTCTGGTGGATGGCTCCGGGCGTCCGGTGGCGTGGACGGTGGTTCCCACCGGGGCGCGCAATGCCGAGGCCATCGCGCGTGCCCGGACCGAGGTGTTGGATCGAGCGTCGGTGACGCCGGAACGGGTTGCTGCCGTGGTGTCCACCGGGTACGGCCGGAACCGGGTTTCGGGACGACTGGCGTCGGTGACCGAAATCACGTGCCATGCCACGGGTATCCAGGCCGTGTTGCCCGGCGTGGAGTTGCTGGTGGACATCGGCGGGCAGGACAGCAAGGCCATCCGCCTGGATGGAGCGGGCCGGGTGCTCGAGTTTGCCATGAACGACAAGTGCGCAGCGGGTACGGGCCGGTTTCTCGAGGCCATGGCGCGTGCACTGGAGATGGACCTGGACGAGATGGCCGAAGCCGGGGCCCGGGCTCGAGGCGGGTTGACCATCAGCAACATGTGCACGGTGTTTGCCGAGAGTGAGGTGGTGTCGCTCATCGCCGAGGGGACCGAGGTTCCGGAGATCGTGTGGGGTCTGTACCGGTCGGTGGCCACCCGGACTCGAGCCCTGGTTGCGCGGGTGGCCCGCGATCCAAAGGGGCTGAAGGTCGCCATGTCCGGCGGGGTGGCCCGCAATCCCGGCGTGGTGCGCGCCCTGGAGGAGGTCCTGGGTTGCTCGGTGCAGGTGCCTCCGGAACCGGACACCATCGGAGCGCTGGGCGCCGCCCTGATTGCGCTTCGTCGATCCGTGGAACGTTGACCTTTCGGACAGCGGGTGCACAGCGTGGCCCACCCACGCAACCGTCTGAAGAAACAGGTTGCGTCTCTGTGTCGCATGCGACACACTGACATCACCACGGATGGACCAAGGCTGCCTCCAGGAGGCCTCATGCTCAGGCGATCCCCTCTCGTCACGAGCCGCTCCCGGGCGACAGGGAGCACCACCTCGGAATACCTGCTGATGGTCGCGGTCATCGTGGTGGCCGTGGCCCTCGTGGCCCATGCGCTCGTCCGTGGCTTTGCCGTGGGCGTGGGCGACTTGAGCCGGGACATCCGGGAGATTCTGTCCCTGGACGATGGCAGAGGAATGGACCGGGGCGGCGGCGGTGTCGGCGCCGACGCGCCCCCCGAAGGCGGTTCCCTTCCAGACGGCGCCATGGACGACGACGGGCCGGCCCCTCAGCTCCCCGGAGACGCCACCGCTGAGCAGCCCCCACCGGCCCCTCCTCCGGCTCCTCCAGACGAACAGGGCGATGACGCCGGGAACGGCGATCAGGACGACTCCGCAGATGAAGACGAGTCGGATGATGCCTGCCCGTATGTCTTCGACGAGGCGTCCGACCGGTGGCGAGACCCGGAAACCGGTCAGTACGTCTCCTTCGATGCTGCGGCTGAAGCGGGCTGCTGAGCCCGCCCCCTCGAACTCGAATCTCATCGCAGCTCGAGGGCGCTGTGCCGCGTGCACGGTCCTGGCCGATCGGGGAATAGGCGTAGCATCTCATGGACATTTGGTTATAATCTGGTAGGTGTGCCTGGTTGCGAGGTCGGAAAGTCCGAGGTGCCACTTGCCGTGCGACAAGCAGTCAGGAAAGGGGCTGGACCCTCCGGTTTGCTCTGAACCGAACCATGCGTTGGAAGCTGTCGTCTGTTTGTCACCCCTCCTCCGCGGCGTTTTTCCGTCCCAGCCTCGTCGGCTCCAGGCCGCCCTGTGTCGCGTGGTGCTCGGCCTGGTGTTGCTCCTGGGCCTGCCATCCTGCTCGAGGGTGAAGGGGAGCGGTGTTCCCGGAGAAGTGGAGCGGGAGGTGGCCGGTTTTCGCGCCGTGACCGCCCGGGGTCCGGTGGAAGTGGAACTGTACGTGGACCCGTTGTCTGCCGAGGAGACCATACTGCTGGAGATCTCCGGAGACGACAACCTGGTTTCGTTGCTCGAAACAGACGTGGCGAACGAGCGACTGACCGCAGGACCGCCCGAAGGCGTACGATTCGTGCCGCGTCAGCCCCTTGTGGTGCGTGCCACGGTGCCGGACCTGAGCGCGGCCACCACGTTTGAAGACGCGCGGGTGGTAGGCGCCGGAGTGGCGGGTGAAACGCTGACTGTGGACGCCTTTGGGAACAGCCGTGTCATTCTTGCGGGCGAGGCCACGCAGGCGGTGATATCGGCCCAGGACAGCACGGTGGTGGACGCCCTGGACCTGTACGCAGAGTCGGCGGGGGTGCACGCGGCGGGGGGCGCCCAGGTTCTGGTGTGTGCCACTTCGAGCCTGGTCGTGCAGGCCGAGGGTGCTTCGAGGGTGACCTATGCGTGCGAGCCGGCCTCGGTCAGCCTGGACCTTGGGGACGAAGCCGCATGCGTACCCGGTGGATGACGGTGCGCGATGGGATGATGCTGTTGGTTAGGGCCGACCGGTGATTGAGGAAGAGATGGGTCTATTTGGCAAGAAAGGCGGGGTGCTGCAAGCGCGCCATGCCGAGTGGGTCGGGGAAGCTCGAGGGCTGGTTGCCGAGTTGCGTAAAGCATTCGACTACTTCGGCGACGACATGGACCGCAAGGACGCCAAGGAGTTGCTGGATGCGTCGACTCAGTTGGGCGACCTGTTCCTTGTGGTCGTGGCCGGGGAGTTCAACTCGGGCAAGTCGGCGCTTGTCAACGCGCTGCTCGGGGAGCGCGTGCTCACCGAGGGGGTAACACCCACGACCGACCGGATTCACGTGCTCCGACACGGGGAGCGCCCGGAGGAGCGGGAGATTGAGGCGTTCGTGCTGGAGAAGCGGCATCCTTCGCCCCTGCTCGAGGAATTGAGCTTTGTGGATACCCCGGGAACCAACGCGATCATGCGGCAACACGAGGCGTTGACGGCGCGTTTCGTACCGCGATCGGACCTGGTCCTGTTCGTGACCTCGGCGGACCGGCCGTTTACAGAGAGTGAGCGGAGTTTTCTCGAGGAGATTCGGGCGTGGGGCAAGAAGATCATCTTCATCGTCAACAAGGTCGACATACTGGCGCCCGGGGAAGTCGACGAAGTGGTCGCGTTCGTGCGGACTCATGGCAAGGAGTTGATCGGGTCTGAGCCACCCATCTATCCGGTGTCGGCCCGTCTGGGGTTGGAGGCCCGGGAACGCGGGAGTGCGTCCGACTGGGCGCAGAGCGGGATGGAGGCGGTGGTCTCTTTTCTCACGGAAACGCTGGACGAGAATGAGCGGGTTCGTCTGAAGTTGCTGAATCCGATCGGGGTGGCCTTGCGGCTTTTGCAACGGTACCTCGAGGTGGTGAAGCACCGGTTCGATGTGCTCGATTCGGACATGGAGACCTTGCGGGTGGTGGATCAGCAGCTTTCGGGACAACGGATTCGACTCCGGGAGCGTTTCGAGGAGAAGGTGAAGCCTGTCTGTGCGCTGGTCGACGACCTGGAAGTCCGCGGGGTGGCGTTTTTCGAGCGCGAGATCCGTCTGAGCAATGTGCTCAACCTGGTGGATTCGAAGTTTCTGGGGGAACGGTTCAAGACGGAAGTGGTGGGCGACCTGGACCAGGCGCTGGAGTCGGAGGTGCAGCGTATCGTCGACTGGTTGGTGGAGCAGCAACTCAGCCTGTGGCAGGACGTGGACGCCTACCTGAACGAGCGGAAACTGGATCGGTACCAGGACCGAATGGCGGGTTCGGTGGGGCGGCATTTCGAGTACAATCGCCGCGCGGTCGCCGACTCGGTGTTGCGGGCGGTAAACCGGGCTGCCGGGGCGTACAATCGGGATGTGGAGGCGGCGCAACTGTCTGAAGATATTCGAGATTCGCTGACCACCACGGCCCTGGTCGAAGCGGGCGCGGTCGGGTTGGGCGCTATCTTGGTGGCCGTTCTGGCCACTGCAGCCGCCGATGTCACCGGGATATTCCTGGCCACAGCCGTGGCGGCCGGGGGATTCTACATTCTCCCTTCCAGGAGGCGGAAAGTGATCCGCGCATTTCGGGAAAAGGTTGGAGCCCTTCGCGAAAATCTGGTCCAGAAGTTGGGCGAGCAGGTTGAGACCGAGGTCGCGTCCATGGTCGACCAGGTCAATTCGCGGATCGCGCCCTACGAACGGTTTATCCGGCACGAATTCGAGAAACTGAACAAAACCCGGAGCGTATTGCAGCGCATCGAGGAGGGGTTGGTGCGTCTGAAGCGCACGGTGGAAAAGGCGTAGGCGTTGCTGGGTGGAAGGCGCGGGTCAGGGCGTGGGTTCGTCCTGGTCCGTGCCGTGCGGGATGAGGGGACGTCCGGTCCGAAGCGCCATGGCCACACGATGTTCCGCGCGAGCCGTCTCGGGTTCCCCGGCCGCCTGGTAGAGGACAGCCAGCAGTTCGTGGATCGACGGGTCGAACGGGTTGATCGCGTTTGCGTTTTCCAGCGCTTCCACCGCTCCGTCCGCGTCCTCGAGTCGGATCAGCGCCCGTGCGAGGGTGGTGTAGGCCGGTGCGAACGAGGGATACATGTCGATGGCCTCCTCGAGCACGGCCACGGCCTCCTCCGGTTGGTCGCCGAGCAGGTGGGTGAGGGCGATCTTGACCGAGAGCGCAGGGGACTCCACTTCCACGCTGTCCCGGGCTTTGCCGTACTCGATGAGTGCCGCTTTGAATCGTCCCCGTTCCCGCAGCAGGTCGCCCAGACGTGCGTATTCGCGCAGGGCACGGTTCTCGGCCATGAACGGGTCGGCCACCTTGTCTTGCTTCTGCTCCTCGTCCGTGCCCACCTCCTGCGCCTCCAGGATGGTGGGAAGTACGGCGAGCCTGGGGATGAATCGAAGCTGCTTCCGGGCCATGAACGCCTTCCAGTCCACCTCGAATTGCGGGAACGGCACCCCCATGATCTCCTCAATCACCCTCCGGTCCGACTTGCCCGCGGCCATCTCGTCCATGAGACGGCCCAGGGCTTCCAGGCCACGTTCCTGGACCAGGTATTCGATCACGGTTTGCACTTCGGCGAAGGCGAGCTGGGCTTCCTCCGCACTCGGTAGCTTGGCCAGGGACGGACTCATCCGATCGAACGGCACCAGTCGATCCGCCCGGATCGCCTCGGCCAGGAGGCTTTCCGACGTGCGCGTCATGTCCGCACCACGTCCACCCCGCCACCGAACCTCGAAAAACTTGGCCAACCCTTCCTGAAGCCAGACCGGCACCGTGTTCCGGCTCCGTTGCGCCACCACCAGGTGGACATACTCGTGACTCAGCGTATCGAGCCATCGGTAGCCGAGCGCAAGGGCTCGAGGCGACGTGATCATGATCTTGTTGTAGATACAGAGCGCCACGGTGCCGGTGGTCTCGATTTCCTCCGCGGTCAGGCCGCTGGCCTGGATGAATCGGGCCGAAGTGGGGAAAATCTCGACTCGGACTTGCTCCGGAGGGTAGTGCCCAAGTTCGGATCCCACCGCCAGGTAAGCCTTTTCCAGGGTGTCGAGTGCGTACCGGACCAGTATGCCGTCGAGGGAGGCCGGGTCGAAGAAGATCTTGAAGTGCTCGCTTTCCGACCACACCATGCCTCGAGTGGCTTCGGCGACCCGGCGCACGTACTCGGGGAAAGTGTCCCGGTTGCCCGCTTCATCCACGAAGGTGAGGCCGGAAAAATAATGGAGAGCCTGATCGTAGGCGCCCTCGTAAAACTTGAGGCGTCCGAGGAAATAGCGGACCTCCGGGCTCTTTTTCTCGCGTTCGGAAAAGGACGCGGCTAGGGCGCGGGCCCGGGCCATGTCGAGGGCCTGAAGCGCCAGGTGGGCGTCCATCAGCCGGTTGCTGCCCGACCGGTCCAGGTCTGGTGTGGCGGCGGATACCCGGCCGGGTGCCACCAGCAGGATCTCGAGCAGGGCGAGCAAGGGCGCCAGGTGCTTCCACCGGATGGGGCACAGGCCTCGGGGCCGGTATTCAGACGTGGCCGCCCCGGCGCCGCGGGCAGACCTCGAGAATCGGCGCACAGACCATGCGCATGAGTCAGTGTACGAGCTTTTCATAGTAGTCACGATTGAGTTGCTTGTACCGGGCCGGAGCCTCTCCTTGCATGCCTTCCATGATTTCGCGTCGGTACTCCTCTGGTGCCTCGAATTCCTTCGAAATGTCCACCCGGCCGACGCGCATTTCCCGCCCTCCCCAAAACTCCCGTTCCCCGGCACGACCCCTCATGTTGGGCATGAACCGGAGGGTCTCACGCTTGCCCCCACCACCTCGCATGCGCTGCGCAATGGCTTCCCGTGCCCCTTCCAGTTCTTGCAGCAGGTCGTTGATCTGCTTCAGCGCCACCTGTTGGTCTCCGGCACCGCCCGCCAGTTCGCCGCTCTCGAGCTTTTCAGTCGCAGCTTCCATGGACCGGGCCGCCTGATTCGCTCGTTGGCCCCATCGAGCGGGGATGAGCGGGGAATCCTGGGCATACCCTGCGAGTCGCTCGCCCACCGCCTTGCTCTGCTCATGCAGCGACCGCTGGCGGGCCGCCAGTCCCTGCGCCTGGGTGGCCCCCAGTTGCTGGAGTCGTTCCATGCGGTCGAGGAGTCCGTCCAGGTCACGTACCAGGGCCTCGCTGGCGTTCACTGCCGCCCGGGCATGCTCTTTTGGCACGGCCAGGTCGGCCCGGAGCCGCGTCTCCAGGATGTTCAGTCCTGCTTCCATCACCCGGCTTCCCCGCAGGGTTTCCACCGCCTCCCGGTGGGCCTGAAGCAGGTCTCGCGCTTGCAATGCAGCCTCGAGTGTGCCGAGTTGATCCCGCAGTTCCCGCGTCCGCCGTTCCTGGCTCGAGGTTGCAGGGACACCGGTTGCCTTGAGCGCGGCCTCGGATCGGTCCACGGCTTTCCGGATTTCCTCCACCCGCCGCAGTGCGCCCTGGACGAGGTCGTCGAGGTACTCGTCGGTCAGCCCGGCCTGGCGCCGCAGCGCCTCACGTGTGGCCCGGGTGTCGGAAAGGAGGGTCTTCTGGCGTCGTTCGATCTCCCGAAGTCCCTCGATCACACCTTCCATGTCCTTGACCACCTCGTCCCGCAAGCCTTCGAACTCCTGGCGTTGCATCTCGTCCAGGGCTGCGAGCACTTTTTCAGTGGTTTCCAGGTACTTCTCGAGGAGTTCGAGGGCTTCGTCCATGTTCCCCTGCTGGATCGCCTGCCGGATCTGGTCCATCAGGTCCTGGAGTTCCCGGGTTTCCCCGGTGGGGTTTTGAAACCATTCTGCACTCGTCCGGTCCAGGCTGGAGAACTTCACTGCAAGTTGCGCCAGTTGCCGCTCCATCTCGTTCACCTTGGCGAGCAGCGTCTCCACGTCGGGGCGATCGCCGGAGCGCTTGAGCGCCTCGAGCATGTCCCGCAAGGAATCGCCGGTTTTGCGCAGGGATTGGCCCTGGGCCCGAACCGATTCCATGCGCTGGAGGTTGGCAAAGGACTCCATGCTCAGGACCGCCCGTTCGACCGTCTCGATGTATTGCGCCCGCGTCTGGCGGATTTTGCGTTTGCCAGGTCCGGTGTACGACTCGGGGTCGCCGGCGGCCCGTTTTTTGAGCAGCGGCGCAAGGGATTCCCAGCCGTCCTGGAGGTCCTCGAGCAAGGCTTCGGTGGCCCGCATGACAGTGACCTCCTCCAGCGGGTCGGCGTCCATCAGGGTCAAGACCTCGTCGAAGGCGGTGAGTACCCGCCTCGTGTCCTCGGAAAGCTGCTCCAGTTCCGCCTCGTAAGCTCGAGGCGACCTGGTCTCGGTGTCCTCGTGGTGCTGCAACAACACGTCCCCGAGCAAGGTGATGAGCGCTTCCTTGAGGGCGTCCTTGGCCTCGAGCACCCGTGCATGTTGGCGGTCCGGGGTGGCGAGCACCATCTCGTACCGGGCCGATGTTCCCACCTTGGGGCCGGACACGGTGTCGTTGTCCCAGACTTCCAGCCACAGGGTGACGCTTCCCTCGGCGCCCAGATCCCACTCGGCCGGATACCAGGTGACTCGAGCCTCGTCCCAGTCCTTGCCCGGCGCCACTTTTCGCAGCGTTTTGCGTGCCGTGCCGCTCGGGCCGCTCACCACGAGGTCGATACGGGTCAAGCCGTGGTCGTCCTCGGCACGATAGGAAAAGGGCACCGCATCGTTCGGTGTGATCTCGGTCCGCGATTCCAGCCCGAACAGGTCCACGGTGGGCGCCTCGTCCACCTCCACCCGGATGGGATAGGCCCGGGTAACCACCGGGGTGTCCCGGCCAGGAGGATAGAGGTGGACACGGTAGCTGCCTTCCTGCTGCACCACGAACGTGGCGGCGATGCGGCCGGCCTCGTCCACGGTCGCCGAGGCAGGGGGTCCGTCATCCACGATGATCGATGCCCTGTCCGCTTCCACGGCGCACCGCGCGGTAAGCGAGACCTGGGTGCCAAGCGGAGCGAAGATGTCGCCGTTGACGTTTTCCAGCACCCTGGTCCGGCGCTCGAGGTAGGCGGGGAATTCGAGTACGAGGGTGATGTCCCCCAGTTCGGGCCCCTCCTGCGTGTGTCGGTCGGCCGGCGGCAACGGCTGGGCGACGACCGGCGGTGTCGGGGGGGAGAAGAACGCCTGAAGGCTCTCCGCGAACCGTTCGGGTGCGATCCGGGATGTCACAGCCAGGGTGGCTGCGGTGCATGTGAGCGTGATGAGCCACGGCGCCAGGAACCGGGCGGGCATGACGCGACTCGCCGGCAGGAATCGGATACGGTCGGCAGCGTCCTCGACCACGGCATTGATGAGTGGCCTGGAGAACTCGGGAGGCACGTGGGGACCGTGCGCCAACTCCACCGCAGAAAGGACCATGTCCTCGGTGGCGGGGATCGTGCGGTCCAGGTGGCGGGCTGCAGCGCGGGGACCCCGCACCTGGAGGTGCCTGGGCAACGTCACCCGGACCCACCAGCCTGCGGGCACGGCGAACAGGAGCAGCCAGAACAGGGCCACGAGCGCGGGGTGGGACACGTGCAGGGCACCCAATCCCGCAGCGACCAGCACAAGCGCAAAGAAAAGACTGGCCCACAGCGAGCCCAGCTCGAGGATGCCCAGGAGGGCCGAGCGGCGCTGCAGGGTGCGCAGGAATCGATGAATGGTGGCGATCGCGTCGCGCATGGATGTGGGTTCCTCCGGGTCGCTGGCCCATCCAAGTGTAACATGGCCGCCGGTCATTGTCAGGTGCGCGAGGAGGCACCGTCCTTCCAGACCGTTCGGCAGGAAACGCGCCCCGGTCGAAATCAGACCCCAAGAAAGGATTTGACGCCCTGCAGGCGCTGAAGTAACTTCGGATAGGACGTGTCGTGGGAAGACCGTTCCATGGCGATCCGAAGCGACCTCTGTGTTCAGGAGGCCATCCATCATGCCGATTCGAGCCTGGGGACTGTCCGATGTGGGGAAAGTGAGGCAGGTGAACGAGGATGCGATCCTGGTCGACCAATCGCTGGGGGCCTACGCCGTGGCCGACGGAATGGGCGGACAGGGCGCGGGAGACCAGGCCAGTCGACTGGCACTGGAGATCGTCGCCAACCACCTGCGCTCTCACCAGGACATCCTGGAACGGGCCACCCGTGACCGGGAAACTGCGGTGGAAATGCTGCCCACCCTGGTGGAAGCCGCATTCCAGTCCGCTTCCACGCGCGTGTACAACCAGGCCAGTGCCCGGGCGTTGCCGACCGGGCGGAACATGGCCACCACACTGTCCTTGCTCCTCGTCGATGGGCCTCGAGGCGTGATCGGGCACGTGGGCGACAGCCGCATCTATCTCCTTCGGGATGGGCAACTCTACCTCATCACCGAAGACCACAACCATCTCCAACTGCTCATCAAGAACGGCCTCGACCCAAAGAGCGCGTCCGAGGTCCCACACGCCCATGCGCTCACACGCGCCCTGGGCGCTCAGGCCCGGGTCGAGGTCGACACCCTTTCGTTCGTGCCTCTCCCCGGCGACGTTTTCCTCCTCTGCACCGACGGACTCCACAAGCTGGTGTCTCGCGAGGAAATCGCCACCCTGCTCGCCGACCCGGACATGGACTCCGTGGCCGCCCGGTTGATCGACCTGGCCCTGGAACGCGGGGGGTCGGACAACGTGAGCGTCGTCGTGGTCCAGGTCGACTCGGACGCCGAGCACACGTCCACGGTGCACCGGGACGCGAAGCTCGAGATGGAAGCCCTTGGCAGCCTGGAGCTGTTCGGGAATCTCGACTACCTGGAGATCCTCGAACTCATGGAGCACTTCGAGGAGCGCCACGCGGCAGGAGGAGAGGTCATCTTCCAGGAGGGGAGCATCGGGTCGGAACTCTACGTGATCGTGGATGGCAGCGTGGAGATCCGGGTCAAGGGCCGCCTCCTGCGGATTCTCGAAAAAGGTTCCCACTTCGGAGAGTTCGCCTTGATCGACCAACAACCGCGATCCGCCACCATCCGCACCCGCGAGCCCACCCACTTGCTGGTGCTCACCCAGGAGCAGTTCGAACGGCTCAAGAAAGAAAACCCATCCAAGGCGCTCGCCTTCTACGAGGTCATTGCCAAACGCCTCTCTCTCAACTTGCGTGAGGCCGACTTCCTCCTCCTCCAGCGCCACGGCCCAAGGAAGTAGTTCCCTCGTCACCCTCGCCCGTGCTCGGAACGGTCGCGCCTGTACCACACGCACCAGCCGGGCGGGAGCAACGCCGGAGTCAGCCCTGCTCGGGCACGGTCCAGCTCACAGTGTACACCTTGTCCCCGTCCGGGTGCAGCGCCACGAGGCGTGCAGTGCAGCGCTGCGTCCCACCGGTCATGGGGCTGTCGATGACGCGCAGAGGCGACAGCCGGTAGCCCCGGCTCGGGCCCACGTGGACCACGTTGTATTCCTTGGTGGAACTGGTTCGCGTCGTGTGCACCTTGTCTCCCTGGGTCGACGTGGTTTCACACTCTGTTTCAAATCGGACCTTCCAGGTACCTCGAGGCCCGATGTTGGGGACCTTCAGTTCGGCACGTACCATGTACTTGCCAGGGGGCAACTCCCCGACATCGGTGCCGAGGTACTGCTCGCAGCGCTTGCCCACGCCCTGGCAAATACCGAATCCATGCTCGTCGAACGGCCGGACGCCCTGTCGGATTTCGTCGAGGAGCGGGGCGATGAGGGTGCGTTCGAAATCGGTGAGGCGCTCCGGGTGTGTTGCGGGCGCGTCCTCTGTCCGTGCCGGAGCCGGTGCCCCGGGTCCGGCGGCCGGCGCTGGTGGGTGCGACTGGACCGGGGGCGGGGGTTGGTCTTTCGAGCAGGCCGACGCGGCCACGACTACGAGGAGGGGGAGGACGAATCCGAAGCGCATGATACCTCCAGTTGTTCGGGTGGAAGGCTCCGGGAGTGTCGGTCCGAAGCCGGCTCGAGGATACGGGAGGTGGTCCGGTTCTGTCAACGGTGGGGCGGGGGAAGCGGTGTGGCGGTCTGTGGGAAGGTGGAAGATCTGGACGAAGATCTGGACGGGGGAGGAGAAAGCGGCTAGAACTGAACCGCATCCGTGGCGTGTCGCTGGCGTGTGATCGAGGTCGAGGAGGTATGGCATTGACCCGACCGATGGAGCCGGACGGATGGACTGGGGCCCTGTCCGGGGTTTCGTGTCGAGCCGTGTTGGTTGGTAACCCGAATGTGGGCAAGTCGGCGATATTCTGGCGACTGACCGGGAAGCCATCCGAGGAGTGCAACATTCCGGGGAGTTCGGTGGCGGTGAGCATGGCCCCGGTGCGTCGAGGTGCGCGGCACCGGTGGCGGCGGTTTCGGAGGTCGCGGTTGGCCCGTCGGGTTGCCCGGGTACTTGGGGGAGGGCGCGGCGGAGCGGGAGGAGCTGGAGGGGCGAAGCACGGGAGGGGGACCCGGTCGGCGGGCCTGCTCGAGCGGCCTGGCGTGGAGGAAGAGACCGGGGTGGGTCCCTGTGACCCGGTCCTGATCGACACGCCCGGCGCCACGTCGCTGTTTCCGCTCGGTGAGGACGAGATGGCCACGCGGGACCTGCTTCTGGGGCTGCCCGAGGTGGTGGTGTTCGTGGCCGATGCCAAGAACCTGAGACGGTCCCTGGCCCTGTTTCTCCAGGTGGCTGCGTTCGAGCGGCCCATGGTGTTCGACCTCAACATGGTGGACGAGGCGGAGAACGTGGGCGTGCATGTCGACGTGGCAGCGCTCCAGGAGCGGCTGGGCTGTCCGTGCAACACGTCGGTGGCGATCGAGGGGCACGGGATGAATCGGCTGGCAGCGGCGCTTCACGAGGCCCGGCCCGCATCGTACAAGGTGGTGTTTCAGGCGCCGATCGAGGAAGCATTGGAGGAGCTTTCAGACCTGTTGCGAGGGGGCAGTGTACCGCCGCGTGCGCTGGGTTCTCTCTTGCTGGCCCGGGACCCTCGAGGCCTGGCGGTGGTGGAGCAGGAGTTTGGACCCGGGACGCAGCGGTTGGTGCGGGAAATCGTGGACCGGACCGAGGCCCGGTACGGTACCCCGCTCGACGTGGTCATGACCGAGCAACTGCATGCTGCGGCCGAGCAACTGGCTGCTGGACTGGTGCACCGTCACCCGCACCGTTCCTCGCTGAGTGACCGGGTGGGCCACCTGGTGCAGAGTCCCCTGACCGGGGTGCCTGTTGCGATCGTCATCACCATGGCGATGTACCTGTGGGTGGGCCAACTCGGGGCCGGCCTGGTGGTGGACACGATCGAGCAGAAGGTGTTCGACGGCTGGCTCATTCCCCTGATGACTCCGGTGGTAGACCGGATTCCCTGGGCGTTTTTGCGGGGAGCGTTGATGGATCCGGACTTCGGCTTGCTCCCCACCGGATTGTTCCTGGCTTTCGGGATCGTGCTGCCCGTTCTCTTCTTTTTCTTCCTGTTTTTCGCCGTGCTCGAGGACTCCGGGTACCTCCCCCGTCTGTCCATCCTGCTCGATCGCGTGCTCCGGCTCGTGGGCCTGAACGGAAAGGGCGTGCTCCCGTTGGTGATGGGATTCTCTTGCGTCACCATGGCCGTGATCACCACCCGGATGCTGGACACGCGCAAGGAGCGCTTGATCGCCACCTTCCTTCTCATCCTGGGCATTCCCTGTGCTCCCCTGTTGAGCGTCCAGATTCTCATTCTGAGGGACCTGTCCTGGACTGCTCCGGTGACCGTGTACGGTATCATCCTGCTTCAGATCCTGGTGGCCGGGGTGGCTGCCAACAGGGTCCTTGGTGGACGCCTGCCCGACTTCATCATGGAGATCCCACGGATGCGGTTGCCCAAGCCCAGGGTGGTGCTGGCGCGGACCTGGCGGCGTTCGGTGCAGTTCACCAAGGAGGCGGTGCCGGTTTTCATGCTGGCCTCGTTCATCATGTACGTGCTCAACTGGATGGGCGGACTGGACCTGCTGGAAGCAGCCGGGCGGCCGGTGGTGGGGCACCTTCTGGGCCTGCCGGACAAGGCGATCCAGGTGTTGATCAAGACGCTCATCCGGAGAGAGAGCGGAGCAGCCGAACTTCACCTGGTCCAGGAATCGTTCGACAGTGTCCAGCTCGTGGTGACCTTGCTTGTCATGACGTTCCTCATGCCGTGTCTGAACGCGGTGATCGTGATCATCAAGGAACACGGGCTGAAGGCAGCGCTTGTCATCATGGGCGGGGTCATGGTCTATTGTGTGTTGGCGGGCGCGCTGGTCAATGCCGTGTGTCGCGCGTTGGGTGTGAGTTTCGCCTGATCTCCAGGGGCGGGGAGGGGCCGGAGCACCCGGGAGCAAGGGGTTTGGCATGGAATCCACGTTGGAGGAGATTCTCGAGGCCGTCTGGGTAGCCAACGAGGGAGGTCGTGCGACCGAGCAGCGCGTGCGCGAGTTGTGTCCTGAGCCCATTAGTGAGGAAGACCTGGACACACTGGAGTCCCGGGAGTTGGTCTACCGAAAAGGACCCGAGATCCTCCTGACCCGGACGGGCGGCCAGGTGGCCCGGGTGGTGGTGCGGCGGCACAGACTGGCCGACACGCTGCTCGCATCCATTCTCAAGCTCGACCCGGACAAGCGGCGAGTCGTGGCCTGCGAGACCGAACACACGTTGCTCCCGGAAATGGAAGAGGGGATCTGCACCCTGTTGGGTCACCCTACCGAGACGCCGGAAGGCCGTCCCATTCCCCCCGGTCGATGCTGTGCGCGCAAACAGCGTTCCGTGGGCGCCATGGTGTGCGACCTCACCAAGCTGCGGCCGGGCGAGCGGGGGCGCATCGCCTACATCCGACCCAAGAGCCACGCACGCCTCCACCGTCTGGCTTCCTTTGGGATCGTGCCCGGAGCCATCGTGGAGCTGCACCAGCGTTCTCCCGCGTTCTGCGTCAAGCTCGAGGAGACCGAGTTGGCGGTGGAGCGGGACGTGGCCGAGGACATCTTCGTGAGCAAGCTGGACGACCGGGATCGAACTTGACAGAGCCGGGCGCGGCACGAGGCGGGCGATGGACGGGGGCTCGAGAGACCATGAAGTCTTTTCCAGGGTCTGGGATTCTCTCCACCTGGACGCGGAAGAGGCCCGGTTCGACCCGGACCGAACCATCACCGTCGGATACCTCCAGCCGGACCATCAGGACCGCCTGAAATCGCTTCCCACCCTGGCACTCGGCGGGGGGGATACGCGCGGACGGGCAGACCTGGTGCTCGAGGGCGTGCTGGGTGAAGGAGGCGTCGCCGTCGTGCAACTCGCCATGCAGGGGTCTCTGGGGCGAGAGGTGGCGGTCAAGCGGCTCAAGCCTCAGGTTCAGTCCCGGGAACTGACCTGGAAACTGCTGCAGGAGGCATGGGTTACCGGTCGACTCGAGCACCCGAACATCGTGCCTGTACACCTTCTGGGCCGGTCCGAAGACGGCGCAGCGGTCATGGTGATG
This sequence comes from uncultured Gammaproteobacteria bacterium, assembly GCA_964418585.1. Taxonomy (GTDB): domain Bacteria; phylum Myxococcota_A; class UBA796; order JAJRTE01; family JAJRTE01; genus JAJRTE01. Next base: position 31,714 of record CAYQMG010000148.1, read on the forward strand.
AAGCGTATCGAGGGCAACGCCTGGCGCACCTTCATCCAGGGCCGTGCGATTCCTCCAGGCGAGGGATTCCGTGAGGACCCGCTCGGATGGCACCTCGACATTCTCGCCGCGGTGTGCCGGGCTCTCGAGTTTGCGCACAGTCGCGGAATCGTGCACCGGGACATCAAACCGGACAACGTCATGGTGGGTCGGTTCGGCGAGGTTTACGTGGTGGACTGGGGGATCGCCCTGTCACTCCGGGACGACCCGGGCGGCCGCCTTCCCCTGGCCCGAAACGCTCGAGGCGTCGCCGGTACACCGGCCTACATGGCCCCGGAGATGGCCGCGGGGCGGAACGACCAGATTGACGAGCGCACCGATGTCTACCTGCTCGGCGCCACCCTGTACGAGGTGCTGACCGGGTCCCCTCCTCATGGACAAGATACGCTTTTCGACACCCTCTTCTGCGCCTTCCGATCCGACCCCCCCAGGGCACTCGAGAACGTGCCCCCCGAACTTGCCGAGATATGCCGGACAGCCATGCAGCCGCGGCAGGAGGAACGGTATCAGAGTGTGACCGAATTTCGGGATGCCCTGCTCCGGTTCAAGCGGCACCGACACTCGGCGACCGTGGCGCGGCAGGCGTGGGAACGGTTGACGCGGTTGATACAGATGGTGGATGCCCGGACGGAGCGACCGCCCGACAGCGTGAAGGTGTATGACCTGTTCGGGCAATCCCGGTTCGGGTTTCAGGAGGCGCTGCGGGAGTGGGAGGAAAACACCGATGCCAGGGAAGGGCTCCAGCAGGCGCTCGAGTGCATGGCCGAGTTCGAACTTGACCGCGAGAATCATCAAGCGGCCTCGGTGCTGGTGGGGCAACTTCCAGAGCCCAACCCCCGACTTCAGGAGAGGCTCGACGCCCTGGAGCGGAAACTCGCCGGGGAGCAGGCCGCGTTTCACGGACTCCAGGCCCTGGCTCGAGATCTGGACCTGACTGCGGGCATGGCCGTGCGCCGGAGCCTCTTCCCAATCCTCTTCCTCGTCTGGGTCGTCGTCCCGGTGGGCGCCGGCGTGGTTCAGCGTACCTTCCACGTGACGCTGTCCCCTCGAAGCTTCCTGGCTGCCATCCTGGTACTGATCGCCGCGACCCTCGCGGCCGTGGCATGGCACCGAAAGGTCTTGCTTCAGAATGCGGTCAATCGTAGCCTGGTGGTGCTGCTGTTGATAATCTTTGCCGGGTTCGTCGCCGTAGGGGTGCTGGGAATCGCCTGGGGACTCTCACTCCCCAAGGTGGTCCTCCTGGCACTGTCCACCCTCGCGGTGGGGGCCTCCATGGTCTCGGCCACCATCAACTGGCGTGTCTGGATCATGGCGGCCGGGTACTGGGCCGCCTTCCTCTTCTCCATCGCATGGCCTGACTGGACCCTCGAGGCCGTTGGGGGAGGGAACCTGGTGGGCTTTGTCGGCGTGGAGTTGGTCTTGCGCCGGTGGCCGTTGGAACGGCCTGCTCAGCCGCGCAGCCTGGCCGAGTCCGCCGACTGGAATTTCAGGCAGGGACCTCGAGCCGGACCGGTGCCCGGATCGGGACCTACCCGGTCCGCGCGTTGAAGCAACAGGCGGAGGGAGGAGCATGAGACATCTGGTACACGGGGTGACACCTCGAGAAGGTCCTGCATACGGCCTCCTCGTGATTTTCCTGGCGATCCTGAGCCTGGGTCCCGGTCGGGCCGTGGGGGAGAGCGGCAACCCACCGGACAGGGAGGTGGAAGGAGGCGGGAATGCGGCGATGGGGGAGCCGGGTACCGGGCGAGTCGGCTGTGGCTGGCCCGGGGCCGAGTGGGAGGACCGGTTGCCTGAAGAGATGGGCATGGACCCAGCCAGGCTGGATGCGGCCATCGCGTATGTCATGAGCAGTACCGGGAACGAGCAGGACCGCGCGGGCATTCGCACCGACGGGTTCGTGGTCGTGCGTCACGGCTGCCTGGTTGCGGAAGGATATGCCCGGGGCTACACGCGCGAGACGCGGCATCTGGCCTGGTCGGTATCGAAGAGCGTGAGCAACGTTCTTTACGGCATCGCGGTCCGGCAAGGGGTGATCGAGATGCGCGCCCCGGCGGCCCGGTACTATCCTCCCCTGGATCGGGAGGGGCACCGGGACATCACGCTGGAGCACTTGATGTTCATGAGTTCAGGGCTCGAGTGGTCCGAGGGGTACGAGGCGTCGCCGTTGAAATCCTCGGTCATCGCCATGCTCTACACCTCCGGTCGGGCCGACATGGCGCGGTACACGGCGGAGCAGCCGCTGGAGTCGCCCCCGGGGACCGTGTGGGAGTATTCGAGCGGGACCACGAATCTGCTGATGGGGATCCTCAAGGAGGTGCTGGGTCCGGAACGCTATGCTCGTTTTCCCTGGGAGGAATTGTTCGACCCGGTCGGCATGCGCAGTGCCGTGTTCGAGCGGGACAGATCTGGAACGTTCGTGGGCTCGTCCTATTTCTATGCCACGCCTCGAGACATGGCCCGATTCGGCTACCTGGTGCTGCGGGACGGCGTCTGGGGAGACAGGCGGATACTGCCCAGGGATTGGGTCGCCCACTACACGCAGATTGCACCGGCCTACCGGACTCTGGACCCGGACCGAAGGGAATCGGGCCTGCACCCGGGCGGCCACTGGTGGGTGAACCGCCCGGACCCGGAATCCGGGCTCGAGGCGCCGTTTGCCGAGGTGCCGGAAGACACGTTCGCCGCCCTGGGCCACTGGGGCCAGTCCATCGTGGTCATCCCCTCGCTCGACCTGGTGGTGGTCCGAACCGGTGACGACCGGGACCACACGTTCCAGCTCGAGAAATGGTTGACGCTCCTGGTGGCGAGCGTCGAGACCGGGAAAACCCAGTGAGAGGCGATGAAGCGACTCCGGGAGGTCGAACGACATGACGTGGAAACGGGTCACAGCGGGAATCCTGGCGCTGCTGGTCATCGCCATCGGGGCGTGGAGTGCGGCCAACTGGCAGCATATTCGGCATTTTCCTTCCATCATCTCCTCGTTCTATGCCAAGCAGATGTGCTCGTGCCTGTTCGTGGTGGGACAGACCGAGGAGCGTTGCCGCAACGAGGCCCGGCAGTACGTGCCGATCAGTGGGTACGAGATCGACCGGGAGCAGCGGGCGGTCACGGTATCCGGGCTGGGCCGGACGAATCGAGCCCATTTCGTGAGCGAGCGGTACGGTTGCGTGCTGGACGACCTTGACTGAGGGTCGGGAGGCCCGGGGGCGACGCCCGGGGCGTTGAAGGCCGTCGGTGCGGTCGTGCTTTCGAATCGGCGAGAGGATCACCCGGGAGGCCACGGGAGGATCCAGCGCCGGATTCGATCCGGATCACTCCTCGCCACGTATTCGACCGTCAGGTGGTAAACCGTGTAGGCTTCGTCCCAGCTTTCGTCGGCGGCCGCCCGTTCCGCCCGTACCTCGAGGGCGCTTTGTAGGGCCGTTTTGAACCGGGTACGGGCCTCGAGCGCATGCTGGTGTGCCTGGAGGAGCCGGCGTTTCAGGTCCGGTGCAATCACGGTGTCGGAAGCGTCGAGGATTCGGGAGAGGAGGGATGAGAGTTCCTGCGGCTTGACCGGAGGAGCCGGCGTGTCCTTGTCGAACAGTCGAGCCGGAAGGTACTGTTCCGGTCGCCCGGCCCCGCTCCCCTGGCGCCTGGTCAGCTCCCGGGCAAGTTCCTCACAGATCCGCGTGAGAGCTGCGTCGGCCGCGTCGCGTTCGAGCTTGCGTCGCTCGGTCTCCTGTTCCGCCTTCACCTGGGAAGTCCACAGGGCTTTCCAGTTACGGTGCACCGGCCCAAACCGGGTGTCCATCACCTCGTTGAGCAGAGGTTGGGACCGGTCGGCATGGTTTCGGGCCACCGCGTGGTCCCCCAGGCGCGCGCGGTCCGCCGGACAACGTGGTTCGCTCTTGATCAGCAACCGCTTCCCTCCTTTGTGGGTCATCCGCCCGGGCACGGAACCCGACACGCCTCCCGCCGTAGCGCTTGAACCGGCTCGACGTTATGCTATGGTGGTCCCATCAACCGATTGCAGTGAGGCCGCCATGCGTGGAACCGTCGATCCTGCTGAAATGTATCGTATCATATACACCGACCATGACGATCCGTTCACTGTGCTGGGCGCCCACGAGGTGGAGGTGGACGGGTCGAGGGGGACGGCGGTCCGCGCCTTTCTCCCCGATGCCGAGGAAGCGTTTGTGATCGAGGAGCCGGGAGGGCGCGAGGTCCGCCATCGGATGGAGCGCCTCCATGCCCACGGCTTTTTCGAGATTTTCCTCCCCGGTCGCACGCCCCCCCTCGCGTATGAACTCGAGCGCGTGGACGCCCTGGGCGCTCGAGAGCGCTTTCTCGACTCCTACGCTTTCCTGCCCACCTTGACCAACTTCGACTTGCACCTGTTCGGCCAGGGCAAGAACTACAAGGTATATGAGAAACTGGGCGCACACAAGGTGGAGGTGCAGGGGGTGGGCGGGGTCCAGTTCGCTGTCTGGGCGCCCCAGGCCCGGAGTGTCAGCGTGATCGGATCCTTCAACGGGTGGGACCGACGCAAGCATGCCATGCGCCGTCTCGACTGCGGTGTGTGGGAGATCTTCGTCCCCGGCCTGGACGATGGTGAACTCTACAAGTACCAGATCAAGACCCATCAGGAGGTGATCCTGGACAAGGCCGACCCCTACGGGTTCCGCATGCAGGTGGCGCCCGAATCCGCCTCCATCGTGCACACCCTGGGTCGATACCAGTGGCAGGACCGGAAGTGGATGGCCGACCGGGCGAAGCAATCCGTGCGGGAACGGCCCATGAGTATCTACGAGGTGCATCTGGGCTCCTGGCAACGCGCACCCGGGGAAAAACCTGGAGAGGACCGGCCGCTGACCTATCGCGAAATGGCCGAGACCCTGGTTCCCTATGTTCAGGAAATGGGATATACCCACGTGGAGTTCCTCCCCGTGATGGAGCACCCCTTCGTCGGCTCCTGGGGATACCAGGTGACAGGCTACTACGCCCCCACCAGTCGGTACGGCGCCCCCGAAGACCTGATGGCGCTCATCGACGCCTTCCACCAGGCCGGCATCGGCGTCATCCTCGACTGGGTCCCGGGCCACTTCCCCAAGGACGCCTTCGCCCTCGGTCGCTTCGACGGCACCGGCGTCTACGAACACATCGATCCCCGCCAGGGCGAACACCCGGACTGGGGAACCTATGTGTTCAACTTCGGCCGTAACGAGGTGCGGAACTTCCTGGTCGGAAACGCCCTGTTCTGGCTCGAGTACTACCACGTGGATGGACTCCGGGTCGACGCGATCTCCTCCATGCTCTACCTCGATTTTTCTCGAGCACCCGGCCAGTGGGTCCCGAACCGGTTCGGTGGTCGGGAGAACCTGGAGGCCATCGACTTCCTACGAGAGGTCAACGACACGGTTCGAGAGCGTTTTCCCGGGACGTTCGTGGTCGCCGAGGAGTCGACCGCCTGGCCCGGGGTAACCCGGCCGACCCACCTGGGGGGGCTGGGGTTCGACCTGAAATGGAACATGGGCTGGATGCACGACACCCTGGCCTACCTGGCCAAGGATCCCATTTTTCGAAAATACGAGCACGGAAAACTCACATTTTCCATCTGGTACGCTTTCAGTGAAGCCTACGTCCTCCCACTTTCCCACGACGAGGTCGTGCACCTCAAGAAATCCATCACCGGCAAAATGCCCGGCGACATGTGGCAGCAACTCGCCAATACCCGCCTCCTCTACGGCTACCAGTATGGACATCCAGGCAAAAAACTGCTCTTCATGGGCGGCGAGATCGGGCAATGGCGCGAATGGAACCATGACCGCGCCCTTGACTGGGAGCTTCTCGATCACCCGTGGCACCGGGGATTGCAACGATTCGTCCAGGATCTCAACCGGCTCTACAGGGACCATCCGGCGCTCTGGGAGATGGACTGTTCGCACGAGGGGTTCGAATGGGTCGACCTCAACGACGCGGACCGAAGCATCATCGCATTCCTGAGAAAGGCCAAGGACCCGGAGGAAGCGCTGCTGTTCGTCTACAACTTCACACCTGTTCCTCGCTCGAACTACCGGGTCGGCGTGGACCGGGCCGGGACGTATGACGAACTGCTCAACAGCGACTCGGAAATCTACGGGGGGAGCAACCTGGGCAACGCTGGGCAGGTGGTCTCGGAGGAAGTGCCCTGGCATGGACGGCCTCACTCGCTCAACATGCTCCTGCCTCCTCTTGCCATGCTGGTGCTTCGGTGGCGTCGTCCGGCGCGGTCGGAGAGGGGAGACGAGTCGGAAGGTCGGACCGTGCGGGAACCGGAGGAAGTACCGGCGAGCCGGGTTTCTGGTCGTCTGGTGCAGGAGGAGGGGCGAGGCGATCAGGTCGGCGATTCGAGCCAAACCGTCCCCGGGGAGGCTGGGGAATCGAGTGAGAATCCTTCGACCTCGACCCGGGCGCCGGACCTGGATGGTGGGGAAGGGGGCGCCTGAACGGGCGCGATCGAACGAGAAGGAGGTGTTGATGGCCACAGGATACCAGGCGGACAGGGCGAGGAAAGAAGCGGTCCAGGCACTGGGGCGAGAGCTTGCCCGGCGTGCCCGGTCCCGGTGCGAGTTCTGTGGAGTCGGCGGCCAGCGGCTCGAGGTGGTCGAGGTGCTGCCGTTGCCGGATCGACCGGAACCGACTCGAGCCGTGTTGTTGTGCGAGCCGTGCATGGCCGGAGTGGTGGAGGGACGGACTGAACCGGAGGAGCGTTGGCGGTTTTTGGAGGAGGTTGTCTGGAGCGAAGTGCCACCGGTTCAGGTGATGGCGGTCCGCATGGCGCGACGTCTTCAGGCCCGGAAAGTGGGATGGGCTCAGGATCTGCTGGCCGGAATCTACCTGGACCCCGAGATCGAAGCCTGGGTCGACCAGGCCGGGTGACCGTTTTCTCCTTTTGGCAGGCTTCCCGGTGGTGGCCCCTCACCCGTCACGGGAGCAGTGCGCGGAACCGCCGAATGCTGTCCAGGGCATCGACCACCTCTCGAGCCAGCCAGGGCGGGACCTGGCCGTCGAACATGGGCGTTGCTCCGCCCAGCATGTCTGACACCCGGCCCATGGCTCGACCACAATGAAGCCGGAGCCGCTCGGCCAGCACATCATCGAATCCTTCCGGCGCGTCCCCGACCTCGTCGACCAGGTCGGAAAGGGCCCCCACCACCATCTGGCAACAGGTTTCCAGACGGTCCGAACCAGGCCGAACCGCGTCGAATGCGGCGTCCAGGACCGGGCGCGTGTTCTCCCGGACCCATCCCGGGACCGGCACCTCGTTCACCGGTGGCGGGAGCACGTCGGGCCGCTTCCGCTCCAGTTCCGCACGCTGCCGGAATCGCAAGGCAGCGTACAGGGCTCGCTTGTGATTCACCAGAAAGAGAATGTGGAGCAGGAACAGGTTGGAACTCATGAACGGAGCCGTCTTCTGGGTGGCCCGGGCGATGTCCCGGAACGTGCGCCGGATGTCTTCCGGCGCCTGGAGCAGCAGGTACCGCATGACCGGTCCCACTGTGCCACGGTTGCGCCAGGCGTCCCGAAGCGGTGAGGCCGTCGCCTTGACCTGGGGCTTGCGCTTGATACCGTGCACGAACCCGATCGCCCGCTCCGCATAGTGGCGCGGGTTGAACACGGTCTCGAAATAGGTGGCCATCCCCTCGAACAACTCCGGCCTCGACATGCGCCGGGGTACCACGTTGGTCAGGAACTGGATGGGAATCTCGTGTCCAAAATCCAGGACCCGACCCTGGGCTTGAAGTTGGTACCAAAGCCGCGTGCCAGGCGGCGCATTCAGCGGGTAGGCATACTGATCGGTCACGTGCGCCTCCCGCAGCATCGCTTCGGTCGCCGAAAACGCCTCGGGACCGTCCGCGTCGGCCCCAAAGATACAACTTGCGTGGACCGCCAGCCCGTAGGACTGGATCCGACGAATGGCTTCGACCACGTCGCCGACCAGATTGTGACGCTTGTCGAACGACTCCAGCGCCGCCTTGCCCGGCGACTCGATTCCGATCAAGACGTGGACGAAATTGCAGTCCGCCATCAGTTCCAGCAGTTCCGGATCACGCGCGATGGTGAGGTCGGTCTGGCCCATCAGCATGAGCGGCCGGTCGAAGCTGTTGTTCAACCGTGCGATCTCACGGAGCAACTGTTTGAAATATCGTTTGTTTCCAGATAGATTGTCGTCAGCGAACGCAATGGCCTGGAAGCCAAGCTTCTCCTGCAATCGGATCTCTTCCAGCACCTGGGAGACCGGCTTGGTCCGGAATCGGCGCCCGGACCGGTAGATCACGCCGCAAAAATTGCAGTTGAACGGACAGCCTCGAGTCACCTGGACCGCACCCGCGCCGTAAGATGCGACGTCGTCCTGCACCAGGTCCCACCTCGGAACCGGGGAAAGCCGAATGTCCGGCTTGGACACCGGATGGTACAGCAGGCGGGACCGGCCTTCTTCCACCTCCAGGAGAAACCTCGGCCAGCTCTCCTCGGCCTCGCCGACGAACAGGGCGTCCGCGAATCGCGCAAACTCCCCCGGCCGGTACTCCACCCCAGGCCCCCCGATGGCCACTCGAGTGGGCAGACGTTTCCGCTTGCAGTATTCGGCGATCTCCCGAGGCCGTATCACCTGGGAATAGGTGGAGATTCCCACCACGTCGTAAGGACGGTCGTCCAGGAGAGGTTCCACCGGCCCGTGAATCCGCTCGTCGTGGTAGTCCACTTCGTGACGCGCCGGCGTCACCGCGGCAATGGTGAGCGCGCCAAGAGGCGCCTGCTGCGCCCCCGACGGCCCTTGACCGAGAAAGGGCAATTCCTTGGCCACCACGCTGGCCACCTCGTCCAGTTCGAAAGGGCTGACGAGCAGGATTCTCATAATGAGCAACCTCCCGGCACCATGTGTTGTGTCTTGTGTCGATTATGGCAGTCTACCAGGAGGCGGGTTGCAACAGCAACGCATTTGTCTCGAGAATCGACAGGGCGGTTCACGGGGCTCGAGGCGGCTGGAACGGCCGGTCGAGTTCCCAGTGCCACTGGTAGTAATCGGACTCGTGCAGAGGAAGGGTGGGAGTATCCCGGACCAAGGACCGGTCTCGAGCGGGGCCGAGGAGCACGTAGCCCTGGGCGCGGTAGAGTTCGGCCAGGTGAGCCTCGAGGTCGTCCAGGGCCGGGTGGTCCCAGGGAAGAAGGGCATACCGTGCTCCGCTCGCCTTGAACTGCGGCCAGGCTGGAGTACTACCGAACGCGACGCAATCCAGAAGTACTTGCGGCGCATAGGCGGCCACATTTCGCCCGTCGCAACTCACCTGGACTCGAGGCGCGGCCCAGAGCAGGATGGAGCCTGCGTTGAAGTCATTCCAGACCGCACCTTGCAGCGCATTGCGCCGAATGACCTCCACCGCAGCGCCCGGGTCTGGGCCCCGGTACGGAACGAACCGGAAGAGTCGGCTTCCACCGGCCAGGAGCATGCTCGAGGCCAGCACTGCGGTCGCCGCACTCAGCAGAACGCCCAGGCGTGACCGTTTCCCGGGGAGCGCTTGCTCCAGCCTTTCCACTGTCTCGGCAAGGAGGGGCAGCAGGAGGATGGGTGCCATGCGAAAGTGGCGATTGGCGACCAGGGCCGCCGCCGTGCCGAGGAGTGCGAGGGTCCAGGCCCGGCGGTCTCGAGCTTTCCATGTGCCGAGGGCAAGGGTGACGGCGAGTGCCAGGAGGCCGCGGATTTCCCAGGGTCGGGCGTCAGCCCGCAGAGGGGAGCGCCATTCGTGGTTGGTGAGGTGAGAAGCAGCGCCGAGTGCGTGGCCCAGGTTGTGGGTGATGAGGCCGATCCCGTAGGGATTGACAAAGGTGGCAGCGAGGCAGAGGGCCGCCACCAGGGCGATGGCGCCGGTGGGTAAGTCGGGTTCCTCCCATTTTCTTGCGCCCAGTCCGGCGACGAGGATGCCCAGTCCAGCGAGGTAGCCTGCATGCAGGTTGCCCCAGAGGAGGAACAGGGCCGGGAGTGCGAACAGGCCGCGACGAGGGGCATGCAGCGCCCACACCACCACGGCGAGGCCGAGCCAGGTGGCGAGCTGGGGTCGTGTGAGCGCCACGGCCGGGCCAAGGGTGGCCGCCGCTGCGAGCAGGGATACGGTGCGTGCGAAGGTCGAGCGATGGGCGATACCGCGGTCCATGAGGAAGAGAAGGGCGACCACTGACACCCATCGGGCGAGGATCAGGGCCGGCCCGGCACCCAGTTTCCAGAGTGCGTACAGCCCCACACAAGCCAGCCATTCGTGCATGACCAGCGGATGGCCGGGGTCGAGAAAGGAGCGGGTCTCCACCCGGGGGATCCGGCCGGTCTCGAGCACGGTGCGCCCGAAGTCGAGTATCCAACCGGTATCGATGGATGCCTTGGACCAGGCGGTCAGAGCCAGGGCCAGCAGGGCACCTGCAAGCGGCGGAAGACAGGCACAAATCCACCGCGACGCGCGGCAGCCTGATTCACCGGTCGCCGCATGCGCCTGGTCCCGCACCTGTTCACCCAGATTCATGGTGCTCCTGTCCCGCTTCGACTTGACGGTCCGCAGGATGGCTCGCGAACCCGGCCCAGGCTAGCACGGAGGCCGTGAGGTGTCAACGCGCTCCGGAATCCGAGTCGGTGGACGCGGGGATGTGGAACCCGCTCTCCTCCCGTTTTCGCCCGGTGCCGCCGGTGATCGAAAACGGGATGTTCGTCGCCGGGAGGAGCACCCGGAATACGGTCCCTTCTCCGACCTTGCTGCTGACCCGGATGTAGCCACCGAGCTTGCGCACGATCCCGTGGGAGACCGACAGGCCGAGACCGGTTCCCTTCCCCTTGGTCTTGGTGGTGAAGAAAGGCTCGAAAATCCGGTTCAGCAGGTGGGGTGGAATCCCCGGCCCGTTGTCCGCAAAGTCCACCGCCACAAAGTTGTCCACCTCACCCCGGTGCGCATGAATCCGAATCTCTCCTTTCTCCGGCAGCACATCCACGGCGTTCAGGATGAGATTGACGAACACCTGGGACAACATCTGGTCGTCCCCGTGGATCGGCGGCAGATCCTCGTCAATGTCCACGGTCAACCGGATCTTGGCCAGCCGCACCTGGTTCGCCACCAGCTTCACAGCGTTCTCGATGATGGCAGGAAGTTGCAGAGGCCGAATCCGCGCCTCGCTCTCCCTGGCAAAATCGAGCAGGTTCCGCACAATCCGCTGGGACCGCTCGGTCTCCCCAATGATGTCCTTGAGCATCTCCTGGATCTCATCCTCCCCCAGCTCCTTGAAATCCTCGGCAAGCAGTGCCGTCGTCAGAAGGATGTTGTTGAGCGGGTTGTTCAGCTCGTGAGCCACGCCCGCCACCAGGGTGCCGATGGCCCGGATCTTGTGCGACTCGATCAGGATACGGTGTCGCCTCTCCAGCTCGTAGATCATCTGGTTGAACGCAAGGGCAAGTTGGCTGAACTCGTCTCGAAAAGGCCGTGCAGGCGTGATGGGCGAGAAATCTCCCTCCCCGATCCGACGCGCATATGTCATGAACCGCGCCAGCGTCGTCAGCAGTTGCCGGGTCAGGAACATGGTGATGACCAGCATGGTGGCCAGAAGCACCACCAGGAACACGAACGGGACCCGTCGCGCAAGCACAAACGTGCGGTCGATGGCCTGGCGCTCCTTCTGGGCGAAATCAAGTGCAAAAGCCACCATTTGCGAGCCATGTGCCCGGAGTTCAGACTCGATGTCCGCCCGATCGCGTCGGTCAGCGGTCTCTCCAAGTTTCCTCAGCAGCCGTTCGTAGTCCTCCACGTGGCGCGACAGGAGATCAAGCTTGTTCTTGCCAAGCACATGCTCCGCCGTGGCCCGGTTCAGTTCCAGTTTGGCCTTGGCCGTGGCCAGGTGCTCCAGCGCATCGTCCAGGTTCGTTCCATAAAGCAGAAAGTTCTTCTCGAATCGGCGCGCTTGCTGGATCTCGCTCACGTAACTGTCCGCAACCTCGAGAAAGTGGATCTTGTTCTCGAGTTGCGAAAGAGTGTAGATGATCCAGAACGTGATGCCCACGCAAAGGGAGAACACGGCGAGAAACGAAAGCGTGAGCCGCGTCCTGATCCGGAAGGTCGGCCGCTCGGTTAGACGCTTCTTCTCAAATTCGATCTTCCTCGCCAGTTCACCCTCCTGGCTCACCCCGAAAAAATCCGATGGGGCCGGCCCAGGACTGGGGTGCTCCTCGGGCACCGATGGATCCAACCAGACACGGCCGTTGTCCGCACCTGCGCCTGCGTGATCCCCTTCCTGTTTCTTCCCGTTCATGCAAATGCCGCGTAGTCCCCGGCGATGAAGGCCCGCACAAGGCGTTCAACCATCGCCTCGGTGGTCAGGATCATGTCGAGTTGCCTCGAGCAGGCCATCAGCCGGCCCAGCATCTCGAGGGCATCGGTACAGTCCGTTTCCGGGTAGTTCCTCAGCCACGCCGTGACCAGGCTCCCACGACGGTCCACCCCGAAGTGGTAGGAGCGCAGCACCTCCTCGAGGAATCGGGCTCGACGGGTCATGCGCGTTTCGTCTGCGCCGCCCCCCCGGACCCGGAAATGGACGTGGTTGGCCTCCTTGGCCGGGCCGACGATGGCGTCGAGCATGCCGTAGTGGAAGACGAATCGGGCGTTCAAGTTGAGGTAGTCGGACGCGACCACCACGTAGTTGGCGTCTCCAGGCCTGCGGGGTCCCAGGGTACCGCCCAGGACCTGTTCCACGAAGTGAGATGGCAGATTCTCCAGGTCTCGAATCACTCGCCGATCCCAGCGGACTCGAGGGTCCTGCATCCCCTTCACCAGGGCACGGAAGGGCACGCTGCCCACCTGGTCCGGGGTGAGTTTTCGCTCCTGCACCGGCGTGCAACCATCGAGGTCGAGCAGCTTGAGTTTCACCGGCACGTCCCAGACAAGCGTCTTGACCGACCGGCGCCAGAATCGATTGTGGCGGTCCCCGAAGCGAAACATCGACCGGATCGACATTTCGTGAATGAATCGGACCACGTCGTGCAGCGAACGACAGTTCCTGGCCTTGAAAGCGGACGAGTGGGCATCTGTCAGGTTCAAGGAGAGCACAAGGTCGTGCAGCGGCCCGGTCGAGGCTTTCTCTCGAGCACCACCCACTCGAGCCAGCACCCGTTCACGCACCCCCGGCCAGCGGGAACCCCGGTGGATACGCCGGAGCGTGGCGTCCACGCTGACTTGCTGGCCCGGTTCGAGAAGTTTGACTCCCTCACCCAGGCCATAGATGGTGGGCACTCGATACTCGCGGACCAGAGCGGCCACATGTCCCACCGGAGATCCACGTCGGACCAGGAGTGCTGCAATCCGAGGAAGCACTCGAGCCAGGCCCATCGTGGCGTCGTCGGTCACGAGCACCGGGGCCTTGTGCTTGAGCACAGGGTCGGCGGCGTCCGGATCGAAGACCTCCACCGGCCCTTCGGCCCTGCCCGGGAACAAGGTGTAGCCGTTCTCGAGCAGGGGAGGGGTGTGTCGGGTGCGGCGTTCGTCCGGGCTGCGCTGGGTCGTTCGCAAGGGACGGCACTGAAGCAACCACAGGTGCCCGTCCGGGTCGCACGCCCACTCCATGTCCACCTCGTGCCCCAGCTTCTCCGCCGCTTCTCGAGCCAGGTTCGCCACCCGGGACACCAGGTCGCGCGACAGCCATCCGGGCAGCGAGGACGACCCCCCGTCCTCTCCCAGGGCCTCCTCCTGCACATCGCCTCCCCGTTCCGATTCCCCCGCCCGGGCTGCCGGGCGCACTCGCAACGCCTCCTCTCGCACCCGGCCTGTTCCGTCCAGGGGCACCACCACGGTCACCCCCTCTTCCTCTCCGCGGACCAGTCGATCCGCCAAACCAGCCGTAGCAGAAACCAGTACCCGGTCCGAATCTCTCCCCAGGGGATCCCTCGAGTAGACCACTCCGGCCGCTTCGGCATCGACCATGGGCACGAACAGGACCGCCATGGGCGTGTCGATCTCCCGGAATCCGAAGTGAAGACGGTACATCACCGCCCGGTCCGAAAAACGGCTCGCCAGAACCTCCCGGTAAGCCGCCTCGAGCCCGGCGCCCGGCACGTTCAGTCGCGTGTCGAATTGCCCGGCAAAGGTGAGGGTCGCGTCCTCGCTGGTGGCGCTGGACCGGACCGCCCAGCGCAGGTCTGTTGGGTCCTGACCTTGGCGGGAAGCGAGGGCGGTTGCCTGTTCCTGGATTGCGCGGGCCACGTCCGGGGGCACGGGGGCGTTGCGGACGAGGTCCCGGATTCGGCGGGTGCGTTCCTGGAATCGTGGGTGCCCTGTGAACACTTCGAGGTCTGTCAGCAGTTCCTTGATCGGTTCGGCCAGGCGGTTGTGTTCGAGGAACGCCCGGTAGGCGTCTGTGGTGATGACAAAGCCGTCGGGGACCAGGTTCGGGAACACGGAACGGAGCGAGGCGAGGCCGGCTGCTTTTCCACCTGCGATTTGAGGGTCGGTGCATGTGTCGTCCGAGAGGAGGAGCGCCCAGGATCGGGTCGACGTTTTGGGACGGGCGCGGAAGGCGCTGCGGATGTTCGCCCTGATCTCCTTGATGGCGTCGTAGAGGGCGTGGTGTCGGTCCGAAGTCATGAGGTTGAGTTCCTGGGCCATGAGGAGGACCTCGTCGCCCAGGCGTTGGACGGGTCGGAGAATGGCGGGCTCGGAATAATCCAGGTGGTTCAGGTCCGCCTCCAGGTCTGCAAGGAGTTGCAGCGCGGCACCGTTGCCGGCCTGGAGCGCCCTCAGCGTCTCGTACTGGAACCGGAAATCATGATCCTTCACCATCGTATGCACACCATGTCCGGTGCTCGTTCGCACGGCAGCCTCCCGCAGGGGTGGAATGAGTCATTCGTCCGTGGACGCTGCGTCCGCTTCGAGCTGTTTCACGGCCTTGCGAATGACGGCGCGCAAGTCGTCCGGCTTGAACGGCTTGGCGATGAAGTCGAACGCGCCCTTGGTGAGGGCTTCTCGAGCGAGTTCCACGGTCGCATATCCTGTGATGATGATAACCTTTGTGGACGGCGATGTCGCCAACACTCTGGCCAAGACCTGCAACCCGTCCACGTCGTCCATCCGGACATCGGTCACAACAATGTCAAAGGTCTTCTCGGCCAACCGCTCGAGCGCGGCGGTGCCGCTTTCGCACACGTCGACCTGGTACCCGGACTTTTCCAGAATGGGCTTGAGGCGTTTGCCCACGATGGATTCGTCGTCCACGACCAGAATGCGCAAGGGATCGTTCATCAGGCGTCCTCCTCGAGATTTCATGCCAGTTGGCGGTCGACCACGCGGGTCTTGCATCGTGTCTTCGCAGGCCTAACGGGGCGTAGGGACCACCAGGGGACAGTTCAGATCGCCGCGTACCTCCGGGAGCCAGTGGGCGATACGGCGAGCGGCGCCCGGTCGAATGACAGCCGGGTCGCCCCCCCAGACCAGGGCCAGGAACGACGGGTGCAAGGCCATGAACTTGAGCAATTCGGACCGTGGTTCGCCCTCGATCACCTCCCAGGTTGCGGAGACACCGGCGGCGGCCATCTTCTCTGCCTGTCGGGCCATGACCCTGCGGCCCCGCGCCACGGCCGCGCCTTCATCCTGCTCCGGATCTGCCCGAAGCGGGATGAGCAGGAGCAAGGTCACCTCGGCGTCCATCCGCCTGGCCAGGGCCACGGCGTAGCGGATCACCTCCTGCCGTACCGCGATGGTGTCCAGGAGCACAAGAATCCTCCTGGAGCGTTCGTGTTCCATCACGTATCCTCGCTTCGTCGAGGCGCTGTGCCCAGCGCGTTCGCTCCGCGGAGGCGCCGGTAGGTCGGGTCTCGGCGCGAAAAGTCGGGCGTCGCGCCGGCGTCCAACCTGGGCCGGCGTCACGGGATGTTGGCCGTGGCCTGAGCAAAGGTCTCCGGCGAAAGGTGCACCTCCACGTAATCCACACCGGGAACCTCGCGCGCCGCTTCCTTGATCGCAGCCACCTTCTTGTGCTTGTGTCGCGGCGGGGCCTTGGTCGCCACGAACACGGTGGTTCCTCGAGCCTTCACCGTGAGGTCGGGGAACCGGTCGAACAACGCCACCCGCACTCGAGCCGCCAGGGCCTGGTCTTCCAGGCACTTGATCGAGTAGGTGATCGGCTGATACGACCGGGAGTTCAGGGCATCGCACATCCGTTGAACCGCCTGCTCCTCGGTCTCCTCCCGCAGGTCGATGAGCATGTCATGCAGGGCCGGGTCCGATTCATCCAGGTCGAAAAACTCCAGCGACCACTGCAGGCGACGCCGGTCCTTGAGCTTGACGGTCCGGAGCGCCTTTTCGATGGAACACCCCTCCTGTTCCGCCAGGTGCCGCGCGCGGGCTTCCAGGTCACACAGGACCCGCACACGAATGAAATGGGAAACGCCCCGGACGTACAGGTGCGCCGAGAGGCCCAGGGTGACGATTCGGTCCTTGAGCAGTTCCTCGAGAACGGCGTGTTGAATCATCGCCAGGTACCGCCGCTTGGTGCGCGTCCCAAAACCCAGGAATCCCGGGCCGCTCTCCAGCACGTCGTCCAGCCGGGCACGGGATACCCCGTGTTTCTCCGCAACTTCGGACAGGAAGCCCCGGTCCAGCACCCGGTAGTCCGCCTCTTCCGCCACCCGGTGCGCCAGGGCCTCCACGTTTGCCCCACAATCGGATGAAATGCTGATGATCGGCATGATCGTGTCTCTCTCCAGTTTCGTCGGACCCGACGGCCAGGGGTCGGCTAGACCGCATGGTCCGGGGCTCGAGCAGCAGAACGGACCTCCAGGTTGTTGATCCCGGGAATCTCCCGCTCCAGTTCCCGCGCCCGCTCCTCGAGCCGGTGCAGCGCACGCCCGCTCGACACGTAGATCAAGACGTTCCCATACTCGCAGGCCACCTTGACATCGCTGAACTGCTCGATCAACGCCGCCTTGAGCTGGCAGGCGATCGCCAGATCCTTCAGCCGCGTCCGCGCCTCTCGAGTCGTCTCGAAATGCTTGCGCGTCGCCGCATGGCAGATCAGGTCCACGGCATCGTCCACGGTGAGCCGATGCACGCAGATCACCAGATCGTACAGGCTCGGATCCCACGGATCCACATTGTACAACGCCTTGGTCCACTTCCGCCGCTCTTCATCGTCCCGGGTCAACAGGGCATGCGCTTCGCTCTCGCTGATCCCCTCCCGCTGCATCTCGGCGGCCACCCGGTCCGACATCTCCGCCATGATCCGCACCTTGAGCACGTTGGGAATCCCCTTCAGCAACAGGTGCCCGGCCAGACCGTGATAGACCACGTTGTCACTCGCAACCCTGGATGCCAGCGCACTCTGGATGTAGGCCACGTAGATCTGCTTGTTGTGCGTGAACCGCTCCAGAATCGACGGCGCATCGTGAATGGCTCGCACCAACTTGATCTCCGGTACGTTGAACTGGTCCGAGGCCTCCAGGATCACCTCCCGGCTGATACAGTCGTACCCCAGCCGCTCCGCCACCTTCTCGGCGACCTCCTTGCCCTTGCTGTAGGAACCTCGAGAAATCGTAATGATCGCCATGACTCCTCTCCTCCGCTCGGCCCGGCAGGCGCACGCACCTCAGATGCCGAACACAAGATAGATCATTCCTATCATGACCACGATGAACAGCACGCTGACCACCGCTCCGGCTTTCATGAAATCCACACTCCGGTATCGGCCCGGACCCATGTAGAGAGCGTTCACCTGGTGCGTCGGAAGCACAAACGAGTTGCTGGTGGCCAGTCCCACCACCAGGGCGGCCATCCGCGGGTCGGCGTTCGCGGCCATCGCCATGTTCACCACCAGGGGCACGAGCAGCACCGTGGCTCCCACGTTCGAAATGACCAGCGTGAAAACGGTGGACAGTATCGCAATCACGGTCAACAGGACAATGGGCTCCACCGTCCCGATCAAGCTGAGCACGGTCTTTGCAATCCAGGCGGCCGTGCCGGTCTTCTCGGTGGCAATCCCAAGGGGAATGAGACCGCCGAGCAGAAAAATGGTCCGCCAGTCCACCGACTGGTAGGCTTCGTCGATGGTGAGCACACGGGTGATGATCATCCCAATGGCTCCGGTCATCAGGCAAACCGAAAGC
Source organism: uncultured Gammaproteobacteria bacterium (assembly GCA_964418585.1). GTDB lineage: Bacteria > Myxococcota_A > UBA796 > JAJRTE01 > JAJRTE01 > JAJRTE01. The sequence continues at coordinate 49,892 of CAYQMG010000148.1, forward strand.
TGGATCTTGAGGAACAGCACCATGAACAAGGCCAGGGCAAGCCAGAATGCGGCCAGCGCCGCCTTCTCCGGACGGAGCCGCTCCGTGTCCAGCGGCGTCGTGAACAGGAGCGACCGCTCCGCCTGCAACATCTTCAGCCGGGACCAGGTCCCGTGGAGGAGGATGGCATCCCCCACGTCCAGCTCCATGTCCCCGATCTCCGCACGGTAAACCTCGTTCCGCCGGTAGATCGCCAACGGCGTCACACGGTAACGGTCCTGGAAATTCACCTCGTTCAGCGTCTTGCCCACCAACGGCGACCGGGGCGCCACCACCGCTTCCACCGAATTCGTCTTGCTCGCCGAAACCTCCGCCTTGAATACTTCGATCCCCTCCTTCAGCGTCAACCCCTCTTCCTCGGCCAGACGCTTGATGTCCTTCTCCCGGCCGTACACCACCAGATCCACGTTGGCCCGAACCTCCGTGTCCGGAGACGGCGAAAGTACCTTGAAATCAGGCGGTTCCGTCAACGCCACCACGTTGCACAGATAACGCCGCCGAAGGTCATCCACGTGAATCGGATCCCGGTAGTCCGTGAAATCCGGTGGAGTTCGCAACTCCGCAAACTGCCCCAATTCGCTCACAATGTCCTGAACCGGCAAATCCGAGGTCTCAGACCCCGTACCTCCACCCTTGGGAAGAATGAAGCGGCCCAGAAAGATGAAACACAGAATCCCGGTCGCCACCAGGGCCAATCCAATCGGCGTCACGTCAAACAATCCAAACGGCTCCAGACCAAACGGCTCCAACAGATCGTTCAACAGAATCAACGGACTGCTCCCGACAAGCGTCACCGTGCCGCCCAGAATCGCCGAAAAACCTATCGGCATCAAAAGCTGCCCCAGCGGAATCTTCAGCATCTTGCTCGTCCGCTGGATCGCCGGAAGAAACAGAGCCGCAGCCCCGATGTTCTGCATGAAGCTCGATATCGCCGCCACCGTGATCGAAATCGCCGTGATCACACGCGCCTGGCTTCGCCCCGCAATCCGAACAATCGGTCCCACCAACCGATTGATCAAACCCGTCTTGTCCAGCCCCGCTCCAATGATGATCACCGCAATGATCGACACCACCGCGTTGCTGCTCAGACCAATGAACGCCTCTTTCGGCGTCACCAGCCCCAGCAACGGAAGCGTCACCATCATCAGCATCGCCACAACGTCCACGCGCACCCATTCCACGATGAACAAGAACACGGCGACGGCAATCATCACCATCACAAGGATGTTTTCTGTCGTCAGCGGCTCCATGCCTCGGTCTCCTGCACGATCCTGGCTCTCGCCAACGGCGGCCGGGTGATATCGAGTCGGTTGGTGCCCCGGGCTGTGCAATTTTCGGGCCGAAACCGAGCACGACCATCCCCCAGGGCACCGCTGAGGACCGATCGCCAGGCCAACCCCGGGAAGGATGAGTCTGTTTCTTCCCCGCGCAAACCCCACGCCTCGAGTCGGCTTCCAGCGGGGACCCAGGGGGGCGGGTGTTGCAATCTCGGGCGGATGTGTTGCAAATTGCAACGAATCCCCAATCTTCACTCCCGAAGCTGGGTTTTCTTCAGCTTTCGGTAGACGGAAACCCGGTTGATGCCGAGCACCTCGGCCGCCCGGGTCTTGTTGTGTCCGCACCGGGCCAGGACCTCGCGGATGTACTCTGCCTCGACCTCTGCCAGGGTCTTGATGTGTGAGGTGTCGGCGTCCACGGAAAGGATGTTGAGTTCCTTGAGGTCGTCGGGGAGGACGTCGGCGCCGATCACCTCGGTCTGGCTGAGTGCTGCGGCCCGCTCGATGATGTTTTCGAGTTCCCGGACGTTTCCCGGGTAGTCGTACTGGGTGAGAAGTTGGAGGGCGTCGGTGGTGAATCCGAGGAATCGAGTCCCGGAGCGTGCATTGAAGCGCTCGAGGAAGTGTTTTGCGAGCAAGGGGATGTCTTCTTTCCGCTCGTGGAGGGAAGGGAGTTCGATGGGGACGACGTTGAGGCGATAGTAGAGGTCTTCGCGGAATGCGCCGTGGCGCATGGCGCGCTTGAGGTCCTTGTTGGTGGCGGAGATGATCCGCACGTCGATCCGGATGGGCTTGACGCCACCGACGCGGATCAGTTCGCGTTCCTGAACCACGCGAAGGAGTTTTGCCTGCATGATCGGGGACATGTCCCCGACCTCGTCGAAGAAGACGGTGCCTCCGTCGGCAGCCTCGAGGAGACCGCGGCGAGTGGAAACTGCGCCGGTGTAGGCCTCTTTTTCGTGTCCGAACAGTTCATTGGCGACCAGGTCTTCGGCCAGCGATGCGCAGTTGATGGGCAGGAACATCTTGCCCGCGCGTCTGCTCTCCTGATGGATCGCCTTGGCCACCAGTTCCTTTCCCGTCCCGGACGCTCCGGTGATGAGCACGTTGGCCTCGGTCCCGGCGATCTGTCGAATCAGTTCCCGTACAGCGACCATTTTGGGGCTTCTACCCAGGATCCGGGCCACGCCGTCTTCGCTCCCGGACCCCCTGGAAGCCTGGCGCTCACTGCCCTCGAGACGCCGCTTCTCCATGGCCAGCGACACCACACGCCGCACTTCGTCCGGGTGAAACGGCTTCTGCACGTAGTGAAACGCCCCACGCTTCATCGCCTCCACCGCTGTGGTCACCGACGCATACCCGGTCATCACGATCACTTGCACCCGCGGGTCCTTCCGCTTGGCACGCGCCAAGACCGCCAGACCGTCCACCGGCTTCATCACCAGGTCGGTCAGCACCAAATCGTACGCCCGCCCCTCCATCTTTCGAAAAGCTTCCTCCCCGCCGGCAGCCGTGTCGACCAGGTACCCCTGTTTCCGGACGATGCTCCGCAGGTTCTTCAGGTTGATTCGATCGTCGTCGACTATGAGGACACGTTCCATGCATCACCACGGGCCACGTCGGCGTTCGGTGCGCCGGAGGCCGGTTTCGAGGGGTTGGTCCGCGCAAACCGGTTTCTAGATTCTAGCGAGAGTGATACAAAATGCAACAGCGGCGCGGCCACCGCGATGGACGCTCCCGTCCGGTATGCTATGATGCGGACGCCGGGAACGGGGAGCGAACCGGAACGACACTTGCACATCCGTTCCCGGCCGGCGTGCGACCGGGCGGTCGCGACAGGGGAACGAACAGAGGGGAGGCAGGCATGTTCTCGAGGCACCGGGACACCAGGTTGCCGTTTGTGTTGCAGATCGTGAGGCTCCGGAGGCTGCTCGAGCACACGCGGCGGGTCATGAATCTCGTGGAGGACGCCCGTGAGAAGCTCGAGGGGGAGTACATATTCGATCGGCACTATATTCTGGCGCTTGTGGATCGCGCGATGGAGGAGCTGGGCCGGGTGGTGTACCACGGTGCGGTGGTCTGTCCTGCGAAGCGGGATGCGTTCTACGATCGGCATGACGCGGTCCGGGATCGGTCGAGGGAACTGTTTGAGGAGGGTCGGTGGGACTCGCGCGGGTTGGAAGTGGAGGACTCCCTGGAAGCGAGCGTGGAATTTCGGATGTTGTCGGCAGCGATTGAGTGGATGGAGGGGGTGGAGGGGGAGCGTTCTTCCGTGCTGGCCCTGATGTTCGAGGTAGTGGATGCGGTGCTGGGGAGTGTGGAGGGCGTGCAACCGGTGTCGAGCCGTTTGTGGGAGGTGGTGGTTTCCGGTGTTCGTCACCGGATCGCGTGGGTGGACCTGGAACTGGTGGAGGAGGGCGAAGGGGAATCGGTGGTTCCCCTGAACAGCGCGCCGTTGCGTGTGCTTTTGGGGGGAGCGGAATCGTTGGTGGAGGGGGGGGGAGGCCGGGGAGCGGACTGGATTGCTGCGGTGAGCGGGGATCAGGTGAGTTTTTTCAAGGGGACCGGGGCTGGCGGTGGCTGGGTGTACGTGGAAGCGGCCCTGACCGGGCATGCGGCCTCCGACTATCTGCTGGTCTACGATCGGGGGGACCTGGCGTTGCCCGAAGGCCTGAAGCGGCGGGAGACAGCCGGGGGCGTGGTCTGGTGGCTTTATGACGTGGATCGGGCGGATCTGGAGCAGGTGTTGGCCCGTGTGGGGGGGATTCTTCTGGGGCGGCGGGGCGGTTGAGTGGGCGCCGAGGGGGATGATGACTGGGTCGGGGCGGACTGTATCGGGGAGGCTGGCATGGAATCGTCGGCGATGAACCCTCTGGTCGCGGTGGCCGGTGCCACTGGGAACGCGGGGAAGGAGATCGTTCGGGCCGCCCATGCGAGCGGCCTCCGGGTGCGGGCTCTGGTGCGGAGCGAGGCCCGTCTTCAGCCGGTGCGGGAGTGTGTTGACGAGGTCCGGGTGGTCCAGGTGACCGAACCCGAGTCGGTGGCCGGTTGTCTCGAGGGGGCTGCCTACCTGGTGTCGGCCCTGGGCAAGACCTACCAGAAAGATCGTATCCCTCGCCGGGACGTGGATGTAGGAGCGAACCTGCATCTGTTTCGAGAGGCGGCTCGAGCCGGTGTGCGTCGCGTGCTGCTGGTGAGCGTGTTCGGTGCGGATCCGAGGCACGAGGTGGCACTGGTCCGGATGAAGGGCGAGGTGGAGGAAGCCCTGGTCTCGAGTGGGCTTCCGTTCGTGATCGTGCAGCCCACCGGGTTCTTCTCGGACATGTGGGAACTGTTCCAGATGGGCCTGCGCGGGACGCTCTGGGTGTTCGGCAGGGAAGAAGTGGGATTCAACCCCATCAGCCTGGAGGACCTCGGCGCGTTCGTGGTGCGGTCGCTCCTGGACGAGGGCAAGGGGGGGTGTCGTCTCCCGTGCGGTGGACCGGAGGTCCTGACACCGACCGACATCGCGGCGATGGTGTCCCGTGTGACGGGTCGACGGGTCCGGGTGCGCCACATCCCTTTGTGGCTCGCCCGGGCCGGCGTGGCGATGGTACGTCCATTCCACCAGGATTTGTGGGAGATGGCCCAGTTTTTCGTGGAGCAGGCAACGCTGTTGAAAGCTGAGGGGGGAACGGTTCTGGCTCCCGTGGTGGGTGAGCAGCGTCTGGAGGACTATTACCGGCGTCGCTGGGCCGAATTGCAGGCCCGGAGCGAACGGGGATGAGGTCTCGAGGTCACACGATCTCGAGGTCGATTTCCGGCGGGTGGGTCAACGAGTTGTAGATGACGCAGGTCTTGGCTGCGTTGATGATGGCCTGCTTCCTGTTTTCCGGGAATCCTTCCGGAAGTTCCAGGTCGATGGTGATGCTTTGCACGCGCTTGGGGTGGTCTGCGAGTTGAGCCACCACACTCAGTTCGATCCCGGAGGCGGGCAACCCGTGGTGCCGGCAATAGTCGGCGGCGATCATGCCGATGCAGGCGGCCATGGAAGCGGCGAAAAGTTCCGTGGGATTCGGGCCTGCATCCTCTCCACCGTCGTCAGGGTGCATGTCACTCACCAATGAGTGCCTTCGGACCGTTATCTCGAACGCCTTGCCGTGTTGGTGTTTCAGTGTGATGAGATCCAATGTTTCGACCCTCCTTCAAGCTCGAGTGGGTGTTGGGGCGCTGTCCGCAACGGGAGCGCGCCTCCGGCCGGGTCCGTGCCCGGGAGGGGGGCGTTCCGGCCCTGCCGCGCCCGGGGTGTCGGCCCGCTCGGCTCCTGCGTCGCTGACACGGTAGCGAACTCTCGAAAAGACGGCAAGCATCAATTCGCTGGCACGGCCCAGTGGGGGAGGGCGTCGAGGTCGATGCCCCACACGATGGGCAGCCAGAGGAGGGAGAAGAGGAGGATGAGCACGGTGCCGATCAGGTTCATCCACACGCCTGCCCGAGCCATCTGGGAGATGGTCAGATGTCCACTCCCGTAGACCACGGCGTTGGGGGGCGTGGCCACGGGGAGCATGAACGCGCAAGAAGCGGCGACACAAGAAGAGACCATGAGGCCGAAGGGATGGACGCTCATGGCCACCGCCGTGCTACCCATGAGGGGGACCAACAGGGCCGCCGTGGCCGTGTTCGAGGTCAGTTCGGTGAGAAAAATGGTGCTGAGCACCACCGCGACCATCAGGGGCAACATGCTGCGGGACGAGATCGACGCCAGCAGCCCCCCGGCCCAGTGTGCGAGCCCGGTGGCATCGATACCTGCGGCCAGGGCGAGGCCGCCGCCGAACAGCACCACGACACCCCAGGGAATGGTCACGGCCGTGGCCCAGTCCATCAGGGCGCCCCGCCCGCCCTCTCCGGATGGCACCAGGAACAGGGCCACTCCCCCTGCCATCGCAATAGTTGCGTCGGCCACCATGGTGGTGTGCAGGAAGCCTCGAGCCACCCAGCCGAGGGCGACTGCCAGGAACACCACCAGGACCCGGCGCTCGGCTCGAGACATCGGTCCCATGCGGGCCAGTTCCTCGCGGACCAGCGCCTTGCCCCCTGGAATGGTCGCGATCTCGGGCCGATGGAGCACTCGAGTGAGCAAGAACCAGGTCACGCCAAGGAAAACCGCGGAGAACGGTACCCCGAACGCCATCCACCGGGCGAACCCAATGGTTTGCCCGAAACGCTGCTCCACGATCCCCGCCATCACCGCATTGGGGGGCGTGCCGATGAGTGTGCCCACACCACCAACCGAGGCTGCGTAGGCGATGCCGAGCATGAGGGCGACAGCGAAATTGGTTCCGGACCGGGTCGGTGCCTCCCCGTCCCCCTCGGTTCGTCCAGCCGTCACGCGCGAGACCACTGCCAGGGCCACCGGAAGCATCATCATGGTGGTGGCCGTATTGCTGACCCACATGGACAGGCATGCGGTGGCGACCATGAATCCCAGGATGAGCCGATTCGGGCTGGTACCGATGATTCGAATGATGTGCAGTGCGATCCGGCGGTGCAGTCCCCACCGTTCGATTGCCTTGGCCAGGAAAAAGCCACCAATGAAGAGATAGATGAGATGATGCCCGTAAGGTTTTGTGGCTTCGGAAGATTTCATGATCCCAAGTGTGGGCATCAGTACGATGGGAAGCAGCGACGTGGCCGGGATGGGGATGGCCTCAGTCACCCACCACGTGGCGACCAGCACGGTGATCGCACCCATGCGCACCGCCTCGATGCTCAACCCCTCCGGAAGGGACAGAAGATGGGGCAGAGCCAACACAACCGCGAATGCTGCCGGACCGCCTATCAGCCCTATCCTGCGCGCCTTGGTCATGTTCCCTCCTCCTGAAAAGCGCTCGCTTGTGCCCGCACCGGTGCGGCCGGCGTCTGGAGGGCGTCTGTGCCGCGGCTCAGGCTCCCTTCTGATATTCGCAGCCTCGAACGCGGGCTGCAACCTCTCTGTGGCCGCCGCGGGTCGTTGTTTGACGCCGCCGAAAAGGGGTGCTAGCCTGAACCCCGGACCACGCCTCGAGCCGGCGGCACAACCGGTTCTGGAGGCGGGTTCGACCGCGCAATCCTTCCACGCTCATCCAGGATCGTGCTCATGAACCAACTCTCGAGAATGTTTCTGGTCCTGCTCGCGCTCCTCGTACTCCCCGGCGCCGATTCCGAGGCGGACCCGGGGGACCTGCTGCCTCCCCTGGTGCCCTGGAAGGGAACCTGTCCCGCCTGCGTGGCACCGGAACATCCCTGGGCCACGCCGTTCGAACGGTCCGGGTTCGTCGAGACACCGGGATACGACGAAACGGTGCGCTGGCTCCAGGGGCTTGCCGAGGCTTCCCCGGTGATCGCGGTGGTTTCCCTGGGTGGGAGTGCACAGGGGCGGGAGATCGTGGCCGTGGCAGCCTCGCGTGAAGGCGCGTTCACTGCGGAGGCGGCGAGGGCCAGCACCAGACCGCTCCTGATGGTCCAGGCGGGTATCCATGCCGGCGAGATCGATGGGAAGGACGCCGGCATGATGTTGCTCCGGGAACTCGCTTTCGGTCGGGCAGGGCGCCTGCTTCGGAAGGCCAATTTCCTGTTCGTCCCCATCTTGAACGTGGACGGCCACGAGCGCTGCTCCCCGTTCAATCGGGTGAATCAGCGCGGCCCCCGGTGCATGGGGTGGCGCACGAACGGCCGGAACCTGAATCTCAACCGGGACTACGCGAAGCTGGAAACCCCTGAAGTGCGCGCTGTGGTGACCGCCCTGCAGGCCTGGGGGGCGGACCTTTACCTGGACATCCACGTTACCGACGGCATCGACTACCAGTACGACATCACGTTCGGATTCACCGGTCCACACGGGTCGTCGCCCGCCATCTCCCGTTGGCTGACGGAACGGCTCTCCCCGGCATTGACTCGAGACCTGGAAGCGGCGGGACACGTGCCCGGACCACTCATCTTTGCTGCAAACGGCAAGGATCACACCGGGGGCATCGTGGAATGGACCGCGCCCCCACGGTTCTCCCATGGCTACGGCGACGTGGTCCATGTCCCCACCGTGCTGGTGGAAAATCATTCGCTCAAGCCCTTCTCCAGGCGCGTGTTCGGCACCTACGTGCTCCTCGAAAGCACCTTGCGCGTGCTCGGAACGCAAGGGGACGAACTCGAGGCCGCGAAGGCGTCGGACCGGACACGGCGTCCTGACCGGGTGGTGCTCGCCTGGAAACCGGCTCAGACTCCGGCACGGCACATGGCGTTCAAGGGCGTGGCGTTCGAGGAAGTTCCCTCCGAGGTGTCCGGTGGCACATGGACCAGGTGGCTGGGCCGACCGGTCACCACGACCGTGGACGTGATCGTGTACGACCAACCCGCTGTGGTGGCGACGGTTCCAGCCGGCTACTGGATTCCACCCGACTGGCCGGAGGTGATCGAGACCTTGCGCCTGCACGGGGTACAGATGGAGCGAATCGATACGCCTCGAGACGTGACGGTGGAGATGTATCGTTTTGACACTCCCCGATTCGACCCGGTTCCTCGAGAAGGACATGTCCGGGTCTCGGCCGACACCCGGGTGGAGGTGCGCAAGGTGCGCTTCCCGGCGGGTTCGGTCCGGGTTCCCACGGACCAGCCCCTGGGCGAGCTGGTCGTGATGCTGCTCGAGCCGGCGGGGCCGGATTCATTCTTTCAATGGGGATGGTTCCACGAGGTGCTGGAACGGACCGAATACTTCGAGGGGTACGCCCTGGAACCGCTCGCACGGCGGATGATGGCCCAGGATCCGGAGCTGGCGACAGCGTTCAAGCAGGCGCTGGCCGAGGATGAGGTTCCGGCACAGGATCCACGGGCACGGCTGGACTGGTTCTATCAGCGCTCGCCCTACATCGACCAGCGTTGGAGGCTCTATCCCATCGGCAGGATCCCAACCCGGAGAGATGGACACTCCCCCACCTCCGGCAGCGACGACAAGGGCTCAAGCTGAGCAAAAAGCCGAGCGAAAAAGGGCCGCCCGGGGGCTACTGCGCGGCTGCCGGGGCCGGCTTCTTTGCGTGGCAGCCGTCACACTTCGTGGGACCCTTCTGCTGCTCGCGGTGGCAGCCCTTGCACCGCTTGTGCTTGGCGTTCTTGAGAGACGGGATCACCTTGCCGTCCTTCTCCACATCTTGCTTGGTATGGCAATCTGTACACTTCTGGGCATCCGACCCGTCCGGCTTGGCCGTGTGGTGACAGGTATTGCACTTGTCCGCACCAATGCGGTTCTGGTGCTCCCGGTGCGGGAAGGTCACTGTTCCCTTCTTGGCCTCAAACTTGATCACTTCCGGTCCGTTCGTGGCAGCGACCACGACCGCCATGGGTACCAGGAGCATCAGGAACCAGATCAGGTTTTTCTTCACCATTCTCTCCTTTCCAGACAAAATTCCTCTCCATGTGGAATCTGTGTGTCATGCCCGCAGCGCTCCGGGTTCGGTTTTTACGAACCATCCCTTGGGACGGTCCCGGGACCTCGGTGCGCGCGGCGAGCATGGTACCACAGAGTGGTAGAAGATGCAATACTTATGCCACAGTCCGGACCTGACCGTCCCCCAGGGAACCCCGCAACCGAATCCCAGCCCCGGTCAGGCGTCGGAATCGTCGATTTCTCCTGCATAGTAGCCTTGTTCCCGATAGAGCGCGAGACGACGATAGAGCGTCTTGGCCCCAATGCCGAGGCGGCGTGCGGCGAGGCGCTTGTTCCCCAGGCACCGGGAGAGTACGGCGAGAATGACTTGCCGCTCCACCTCGGCCATGATGTTGTCCCCGGAAAGGCTGATCACAATGTCATGGTCTGCGTCGCCCAGGATGGACCGGGGCAGGTCTTCCGCGCCGATCTCCCGGCCCGCACAGAGCACGGCGAGACTTTCGATCACATTGCGGAGTTCGCGTACGTTGCCCGGCCAGGCATGGTCCACGAAGCGTTTGAGAGCCGAACGCTTGAATCGGGGCTCGGTGCACCCTCTCTTGGCAGCCACTTCCCGCGAGAAATGAGCCACGAGCGCCAGGATGTCGTCCTTGCGTTCGCGCAGCGGGGGGATTCGGATGGTGACCACGGCGAGGCGGTAGTAGAGGTCCTGGCGGAAGGTCCCCTGCGTCACCATGGCCTCGAGGTCGCGGTTCGTGGCGGCCACGACGCGAACGTCGGTGTGGCGTGTGCGTTCGCCCCCGACCCGTTCGAACTCGTGCGTCTGGAGGACGCGAAGGAGCTTTTTCTGGGCGCCCGGCGACAGGTCCCCGACCTCGTCCAGGAACAGGGTGCCGTGGTTCGCAAGTTCGAGTCGCCCTCGGCGTGCCTTGTATGCCCCGGTGAAAGCCCCTTTCTCGTGTCCGAAGATTTCCGCCTCGACCAGGTTGTCGGCGAACGAAGGACAGCTCACCGAGATCATCGGCTTGTCCGCTCGAAGGCTGTGGTAGTGGATCGCCCGGGCCACCATTTCCTTGCCCGTACCGGTTTCCCCACGGATGATCACGGACACGTCCGTGGGGGCCACCCGTTCGATCAAGGCGAATACTTCCTGCATCTGGGCTGAAACGCCCACCATGTTCTCGAACCGGTGTTGTCGTCGCAATTCCCGCTTGAGTTCCAGATTTTCCGCCTTGAGCGCCCGGGCCTCCAACAATCTTCGGATGCTGATGAGCAGTTCGTCCAACTGGATCGGCTTGGTCAGATAGTCCCCGGCGCCGAGTTTCATCGCTTCCACCGCCGATTCGATGGAGCCATATCCGGTCATCACGATGGCCTGCACGTCCGGGTGCTGCTCCCGGATACGCTCGAGCAGGGCCATGCCTCCGAGAGGCTTCATGACCAGGTCGGTGAGGACCAGGTCTGGAGGAATGCGGCCCAGAAGGTCCAGTGCCTCCACGCCGCTGGCCGCCGTATCGACCTCGTAGCCTTCATCGGTCAAGGCTTCCTTCAGCAGGGTTCGGGTGGCCGCGTCGTCGTCCACCACCAGGATTCTCAGGTGCGTTTGCCCGGCGTTGTTCATCGTTCGTGCTCCGCCACTGCAGGTAGTGATATTCTGAATTCCGTCCCCTCTCCGGGCGTGCTCCGGCACTCGATGGTACCATGATGCCGGTCGATGATCCGACGGACAATGGACAGGCCCAGGCCCGTACCGTGAGGCCGGGTGGTGTAGAACGGCTCGAAGATTCTGGGAAGTTCCTCGGGAGAGATTCCCATGCCGTCGTCCTGGACCCGGATGAGTATTCCGCCCCCCTCCCGCGATCCGTCCGGTTCGGCCGTCAGGCGGATGGTTCCACCGCCGCTCTGAGCGTGGAGCGCATTGTGGATGAGATTGATGAGCACCTGGCGGATCTGGTCAGGGTCCACCCGCACCTCCGGGAGATCCTCGGAGACCGCCATGTCCAGGGTCACGTGCTGCTGGGAAGCCTCGAATTCGCAGAACTGGACCACGTCCCGGAACAAGGAAGGAAGCGACCGGGTGGTTTCCAGGTTGGTCGGCCAGGTGGAGCGTTCCAGCAATCCAGTAAGGATGTGGGAAATACGATCCACCTCCGCCGAGATACTGGAAAGTCGTCGCTCGATCCCAGGTTCGGACATCTGCTTGCGTCGCAGTTCCCTCTGGATAAGCTGGACATTGAGTCCCAGAGCGTTGAGGGGCGTCCGGATCTCGTGCGCAGTCTGAGCAGACAGGGTGCCGATGGCGGACAGATGCTCCATGCGAATGAGGCTCGAGTACATTGCCGTGAGTTCTCGGTCCAGGGCCGCCTTGCCGCGCTCGCTCGTTCGAAGGGCCTCCTGGAGCCGGGTTCTGGCCTCGGTCAGCGAGCGCATGACCCGGAGGTAGGCAAGTCGGATCTCCTCGAGTTCGGAGCCAGGGAAAACGGTGCGCTCCAGGCCCTCGATCCCCCTTTCGCCATCGTTCATGCACTGGACCAGGGTGCGAAGCGGGCTCCGAATGTACCGGTAGAAGAAAAGACCGACCCCCACGAGTGCCCCGGCCAGGGTCGCGGCCGTGGTCCACAGGCCCGCGCGCAGGTGCTCCTGCATCTCTTCCTTCACTTCTGTCAGGTCCACCTCCACCACCAGGGTCCCCAGTTCCTTGTAGCTCGACAGGTGACACCGCTGACAGGATAGATGGTTCGGAATCGGATAGGCCCGGTGGTAGACCGGCGTGCCGTCCTGGGCCACGTACTCCCGTCGATCCGGATCCAGTCGGGCGTCATGGCACCGCCGGCACCGCGCGTCCCGCGCCTGCTCGATGGGCCGTCCGATCTCCTCCTCGTTCCTGGAAAAACGTACCTGCCCACGTACGTCCACCACCCGAATGTTGTGCAGCCCGGGAACCTGGACCAGGCGCGACGTGAGGTACTTCGTGTGCACCGGGCGACGGTCCGGATCGGCAAGCTCAAAACTCTGGAGCACGATGTCCGCCACCCGCCTCGAGTCGTCTGCCACCTGCCGATACTCGAGTTCGTGCAGTCGATGGTTGGTCCACACAAACGAGGCGGACAGCATGAGCAGGAGGATCAACGAGGTGGCGAGCATCACCTTGAATGAAGCAGCTCGAAACAGCATTCGCGACGTCACGTCACGCTTGAGTTCGGACAACGGAGGCGCTGCATCTCGTGCTGTTGCCTGGTGCTCCGGCGATTTGCCCATGCGCAGTTCCTGGCTTCCGGGGTGCTCGGCCTGGCAGTCGAATATGCAACCACTGTGCCGCAGGGCCAATCCTGGTGCAACTCCCCTGGAATCCTGGCCGGTCTCCACGTGAAGCGTCTTCTCGATCCTCTGCTGCAATTCGGAAAGAGATTTCGGATAACGGGCTCCGACAAGGTGGGTCATTTTGACACGGGTCGGTGCGCCCAGGAACAGGAATCGGGTCGTTCTGGCCTCATGTCACCCGGTCTCTCCGACCGGAGAAGAGGCCACCCAATACACATCGTGGAGGCGGCAAGCAGATAGACGCTCTCCTAAAGAGCCGGCGGAGCACTCTGCTCGAGCGCGTGGCACTGGAGGCAGTTCTGGCGCGCCGGGTGGGTGGTGCGAAGTCCCTCGGGACCATAGCGCCCGTGGCAGTTCGTGCAGTTGCTGCGCATCTCGATCGCGTGAGGGATGGTGGGCGGCGCTCCCGGCCAGGCCCGCTGCCCCGGACCGGGCGGTTCCCGACCGACGAAAGTCGTCTCATATTCGGGCTCGAGCGCTCCTTCGCGCAGGACCGAGGTGACGTGACACTGGAGGCAGTTGGTGTAGTGTGTGTGGCTGATCCCTGGTGCCACGAGGTTGTCTTCCACTTCGGTGGGTTCCTCGTGGCAGTCGAGGCATTCGTCCGTCCGCCGCGGGTCCACCGCATGCGGGATGGTGGGCGGCGCCCCGTCAAAGGCCCGGCGCTCGGCCCGCTTCTCGATCACCGCGGCGCGCTCCGGAGAACGCTCCGGTACCACCGGTTTTGCCGAGAGCAGCCATCCGCTGGAGGCGACGAGCGCGAGCAGGAGGCCCGCCTTGACGGGTCTGGCCATCGGAGTGCGAGGTTTTGAAGATGCATGCATGATATGCTGTCCCTCCTGATACGACTGGAGACGGGGCGGTGGGCGGCGCCCCCGTCCTCGAGCCTGTCGCCGCGGTCACACCAGGGCGTGCTGGATTCTCGCCGCGCACTTCTTGTAGTCCGGCTGCTTGGAAAACGGGTCCACCGCGTCGAGCGTGAGCCGGTTGATGAGGTGCCTCTCGTCAAAGAAGGGCACGAACAGATAGCCCCGCTGCGGGACCCCGCGGCCGTTGATCCACGCCCGCAGCTTGACACTCCCCCGCCGCGTCTGGATCAGCACCAGGTCTCCGTTGGAAATCCCGAACTGCTTGGCATCCTCGGGATGAATCTCCACGTAGGACTCCGGCATGGCCCGGCGAAGCTGCGGCACCCGCATGGTCATGGACCCCGTATGCCAGTGCTCGAGGATCCGGCCCGTGCAGAGCCAGAACGGGTACTCATCGTCCGGGGATTCCGCCGGCGGCTCGTACGGTCGGAACCAGATCTGGGCCTTGTCGTCGCCTGTCTTGGAATGGTAGAACTGAATCTCGGCTCCCTTGGCCACGTAAGGATCGTCGAACTCCGAAAACCGGAAACGGGTCTCCCGCCACGTCCCGTCCTCCTGCTGCACCACCGGCCACCGCAGGCCTCGAGTCTTCACGTATACATCGTAGGGGGCCAGATCCTTGTGCTTCTTCCGGGTGAATTGCCGGTACTCCTCGAACAGGTGCTTGTCCACGTTCACATCGTAGTAGTGCTCCCACTCCCAGATCGGGACCACCTTGCCCGATTCGTCCTTGACCTCGAACAAGAACCGCCCGTCCTTGTCCCGCATCCCCTCCACGCCCTTCTCCATCAACCGGTGGGCCAGGGCTATGGTCTGCCAGCAGTCGTCTCGAGCATCCCCGGGCGGGTCGATCAGCTTGAACCATTGCTGGGTACGGCGCTCCGAGTTCCCAAAAATCCCGTTCTTCTCCACCCACATCGCCGAAGGAAGCACCAGGTCGGCCATCTGCGTGGTCACCGTGGGATAGCAATCGGAGACCACGAGGAACTTGTCCTTCAGCTTCTCTCGCTCATAGAACAACTTGTCCAGATTGGGCAACGTCTGCCCGGGATTCGTCACCTGGACCCAGATCGTCGAGATGTCCCCACCTTCCTTGGTCGGCGTGCAGAATTTCTCCCACATCTTCACCGTGTGGTATCCCGGCTTCGGATTGATCCGCCCCGCAGGCAGATTCCAGAACGCCTCCACCTCTTTCCGGTGCCCCTCCTTGGCCACCAGACGGCCTCCGGGAAGTGCGTGGGCCAGCGTCCCTACTTCCCGAACCGTCCCGCAGGCCGAAGGCTGCCCCGTCAGACTGGTGGGGGCGTCGCCCGGCTTGCCGAAATGACCGCTCAACAGGTGGATACCGTGCACCAGCGTGTTGATCGCCGTGCCTCGAGTATGCTGGTTCATCCCCATGCACCACAACGACGTGATGCGCAGGTCCCGGTTCCCGAACAGGTCGCCCAGCATCCGAATGTCCTTGGCCGGCACGCCCGAGATCTTCTCCACGTATTCCGGCGTGTAGGGCTCCACCAGCGCCTTGTACTCCTTGAACGAAATCGCCTTGCCAAACAGACTCGGCGGGTCACTGTCCTTCCGGAAATTGCAGAACCGCTCCACGAACCGCTTGTCATACGTACCGTTCGCGATGAGGTACCGCGCAATACCGTTGGCTATGGCCAGATCCGTGTGCGGCTTGAACTGGAGGAAGTGCTGGCAAAGCTCCGTGCTCCGCGTCCGCCGCGTGGAAATGTCGATCAGGGTGACACGTTCCCCTCGAGAACGCCGATCCACCACCCGAGACCAGAGAATCGGGTGCATCTCCGCCGGGTTGTTGCCCCACAGAATGAGCACATCGCAGGCATCCAGATCCTGGTAGCAACCTGCCGGTTCGTCCACTCCATAGGTCGCCAGGAAACCCGTCACCGCCGACGCCATGCACAGACGGGCATTCGGATCGATGTGGTTGTTGCTCAGCCCCCCCTTCATCAGTTTCTGGCAGGCATATCCCTCCGTGATGGTCCACTGACCACTCCCGTAAATCGCAAACCCGGACGGATCCCGCTTCACCCGATCCGCCAGGATGTCCAGCGCTTCGTCCCAGTCGATGGGAACCAGACGCCCTCGCCGCCGTTTCATCGGCGTGGTCAGCCGGTCCTTCCCGTAGGGGATCAGCCCCACGTGATAACCCTTCACACAGAGAAGACCACGGTTCACGTCGGCCAGATCGTCGCCCGCTATCCCAACGATCCGTCCGTCGGCCACGCCCACCCGAACGTGACAACCCGTGCCGCAAAATCGACACGGCGCCTTGTACCACCGGGTCCCCAGCCGATCCATCCCCCCTTCCTCGAGCGGTACCTGGCCGGCCAGTCCCACTTTCCGCGACGCCGCTGCCGTCGCCATCGCAAGGGCCGACGCTTTCAAGAACCCGCGGCGGTCCAATTTCCCGGTCATTTGTCTTCCTCCTCCTCAAGTTCGTCACGTGAATGGGGCAACGATTCATCCTCGTAGTGAACCCACACGAGGGATACATCCTCCACACCCGGCAACCCGACAATCTCTCGCCAACAGGCTCGAGCACTCCGGGTGTCCGGTGTGTCCATCACCACGGGCAACCTGGGACCCGCCAGCTCACCAAGCTCGAGCTGTGGGAATCCGGAAAGCCTCTGAAGAGCCTCCTCCCGGCGCCTCGAGTCCGATGCAAGCGTCACCACGAGGGCGCTGATGGCCACGACTATCCTCCTCCGCAACCCCGGATTCCCCGAGGTCACGCGGCGTTCGGACCTCACAAGCGACACGGCCGGGCCTTCGCACGACCCCTCCCAACATGCGCTCTTCGGTCCCGTTTCGAGTTCAGTGAGTAAAATAAGATATTCTTCACCGTTTTGCTAGATTTTTTTTCCAAGAAGGTCTATAACTCATATCGAGCTTGCACCGCTGGTGCTCCAGGGGCTCGAGGAGCGGTCGGGAAGGGGGCGGCTCAGTGCTCGAGTCCATGTCGTACCGGGTCCGGGTCAGCCCGGGCCGACGTCAGGAGTTCGGTGTACGTCCATGCTTGTCGTTCCAGGAGAGATTCTACCAATCGACTCCACTCACACGAAGCAATTTCCAGGAAAGGAGTGCATCATGATGTTGCGAAGGGGCGGAGTTTCATTCCACGGATTTCCCCGGCCCGGCGTTCCGGCGGGTAGGGACGAGGTGGGTCGAAAACGGGTCTTGACCGGCAAGGGGTGGGGGAGCCGCCCGTGGTCGAGGTGGGCGTTGGCGGGGGCGATTTGCCTGCTGGTGGGTCTGCCCGGGGTTGTGCTTGCCGGAGGTTCCGGCGGGGGTGGGGGTGCCCAGCCGATGTTCGGTACCAAGGATGGGGTTTGGGGGCGAATCGTGCTGTCGTATCGGCAGCGTCCCGAGTTCCGTACCAACGCGGACCTGGACGCAGGTACGGACGATGCGTTCCTGGTAGGGTATCAGCGGGCCCGCGTCGGCGTTTCGCTGAACTACGCCCGGTGGCTGGAGGCGTTCATTCAGTTTCAGGATGCGCGAGAGGTTGGGGCAGGCAACGGCACCACGGCCTATCTTGGAAACACCGAGTTGCACCAGGCCTGGGTTCGTCTGAAGGGTCCGGGCGGCTCGTCCCTGACCCTGGGCAAGCAGCAACTGGTCTACGGAAGCCAGCGGCTCATCGGGCATCTCGAGTGGGTGAACAAGCCGCGGACCTATGATGCGGTCAAGGTGCGGTGGCAACGCAACCACGGCTGGGTGGACCTGTTCAGTGCGTTTTTCACCCCGGACGGCAAGGGCAATCTCCTGGATGGCACTGCGTTGACCGGTGTCTACCACCAACTTGCGCTCCCGTGGGGCGTTTGGGAGCAGTATGTGATCGGGCTGACCGATGCCGAAGGAGCCCTTCCGCCCGGGCAGACCTACGCGACCCTGGAAGGCGATGCACCCCAGTTCCAGCGCCGGATCGCCACGGTGGGAACCCGTTTCCTTTTCAAGCGCGAGGGGTTCAAGACCGAGTTCGAAGGTGCTTTCCAGGGGGGAACCGCCGACGTGGCCAGCGGAACCGCCCAGAAGGCCTACTTCGCACACCTCGACGCAGGCTACACGGCGGACGCGCGAGTGAAGCCGTCGGTCCACTTCCAGGTGAACTACGGCTCCGGTGATGATGCATCCACGACCGACACCGTGGAGCGCTTCAATAACCTGTTCCCCACCAACCACTTGCACTACGGCTACATGGACCTCGAGAGCCTGGCCAACCACGCGAGCGTGTCGGTCGGATTCGGGGTCAAGCCGAGGAAGCGGCTGGCTGTCCGGTTGGATTACTGGCTGATGGCTCGAGCCACGGTGGACGACGGATGGTACAACGCCGGTGGAGGCGCCCTGGCCGTGCCGGATCCCGCGTCGACCGCGGCCGAGCAGGATTCCAAGCTGGTGGGTCACGAGGTGGACTTGACGGTAAAGGTCCCGGTCAACAAGCACTTCAAGGTGGTGAGCGGAGCATCCTTCTTCCAGCCTGCAGGATTCGGCTTGACCCGCGGTCCGGATCCCCAGGTCTGGGCCTACACCATGCTGCTCGCCAAGTTCTGACGCGGTCCCACCCCTCATCTTCTCTTCCTCTCTTCTTGCCATCTGCGCACCCTTCCGCTTGTTTTCGCCTTCTCCGTCGCACCCGGGTCCTCGTCCCTCCCTCCTTCGCCCTGCCTTGCCCTGCCTTGCCCTGCCTTGTCGTTCTTTTCTTCCTTGACCGGCCAATGCCTCCTGGCCGGATTCGTCCTCCGGCGTGGCCGGCTTCCCGTGGTCGTCCGAAGAACGCCGTGCTCCCGGAGCGCCTTGTGCGTGCCGCCCGGTGCGCGCATTTTTGCACCCTTGCTCGGGCCCCGATGGGACTCCGGGAGCGCGTCCAATCGCGGGGCGGACTGGAGCCTGCTCGCCTGTCCGGCCGCGGTCCGGGGGGCCGGGGCGCGTGTTGCGGCGGGTGCGTGCAGCAGGTGGGATGTGCCGGGGGCGTGGGAGGGGAAGGGGGGGCCAGAGTTCAGGACAGGAAGGGAATGAGGGAGAAGGGAATGAGGAAAGAGCGGAGGAAGGGAGAGAGAGGAACAGAGGAACGGGTAGGGGAGGGGGCGAATCAGGTGGGTCAGATTGGTTGGGTCACTTCTTCTCTTCGTAGAGTCCTTCGTAGATCTTTTCCATCTCGCCCGAACGGATTCTGGACTTGAGTGCTCCGGTGTCCTCCTCGAGCCAGGTATGCATGGGGTTTTCCTTCAGGAGCTTGTCGATGTAGGCATCCACATCGGGGTCGTGGAGTTCCCGGGCTTCGGGGAGGAATTCGAAGTAGAAGTGCTGTGCCACTTCGTAGATTCCGTGCCACCAGGTGTAGTCCGGTCCCATCATGGCGGCGCCGTGGCGAGCGCGCCGACCCTCGTGGTGCCAGATTTCCCAGTAGATCCACTCGATCTTGTTGGAGAACGCGGCGGGGTTTTCGAGCAGTCCCTTGTCCTTGATGATCTTCATGAGTTCGGTGGCAGGGATTGCGAACTTTTCGTTGTACAGCCGGACGACAGCGTCGAACTGTTCGTAGAACCCCTTGTAGAAGGTTGGGCCATGGCAAGCCGAGCAGACCTGCTGCATGTTCTCGCGGCGTGATTCCCAGTTGGGCTTCTTCTTGGAGATGGGCGGGCGCAGGGTCCAACTGATGCGGGATCCCACATCATGGGTCACCGGCATGGTGGCCGTGGCCGACATGTGGCAGGTGGCGCAGGTCGGCGCGATGGAGTAGTCCTTGCCCACCACCCACTGCGGAGAGTCGATGTTCATCTTGTCCTTGTTGGTGTAGTAGACGTTGCCGTGCTTCGACTCTTCATAGACTTCTTTTTGAGGATGATCCGGGCCAAGGTGACACTTCGAGCAGGCCTCAGGTTGACGCGCCTGGGACTTTCGGAACCCGTGCCGCGTGTGGCATGCGGTACAGGCCCCCTTGGACCCGTCCGGGTTGAGCCGGCCGATACCCGAGTTGGGCCAGCTCTTTGCGTCCAGCTTGTTCGGTGAGTTGGGATCGATCTTCACCTTGGTGCCGTGGCACATTTCGCACCCAGCCACCGCCACCGGCTTCCCTCCGGCCACGTGCGCCAGGTAGGCGTCCTTGGACTCGAGAATCTCGCCCGCGGTGGCGTGGTAGGATTCCCCCACCTCCTTGGCTTCCTTTTCGTGGCACTCCCCGCAGTCCTTGGGCGTCACCAGCGTGGCAATGTAGAACCCCTCGTGCTTGAAAGCGTCGGGATCCTTCTTCTCTGCACGGTGACAGTCGATGCACGTGACATCCTCTGCCGCATGCTTGCTGTTCCGCCACTGCTCGTAGATGCCGGGAGATTTCTCCTTGTGGCACGACATGCAGTCTTCTTCCTTGGGTGCCGGCGCCTTCCCGATGGCGTCCATTGCCACCAGGCCGAGCACCACGGTCACCGCTCCCAGTCCAAGCAATCGTTTCATGGCTCGCTCCCCAAAAGGTGACGATAAAGGTTGCCGTTACACTCCCCTCGGACAAATAGCACTTCGATGTCCGATTTGCAATACCCTTTTGCATTATTCTATCGAATTCGTGCACCTTGAAGCCACACCGAATTGCATGGGGTCCGGCAATTGTCGGTTCCGGACGACCCGAACTTCGATTTCCGGAGGGTCTGGCCCTGGTTGTCGCGGCGGACTCGTTCCTTCCCGGGACCTCGGCATGGGCGGGCCGAGGCGGGAACCGGTCTTGCCGTTCGGTGGTTGCGTCGCGGAAGGCGTCGTGGCGCCACGAACGTCTAACTGTCCGGAAAAAGTGGTAAGATTGCTGGGTGGAGCGGCGGAGAGCAGAGTCACGAAGCGTGAGGAAGATGGTGGTGCTGGGAAGGAACGTGCGCAATCTGGCGATGGGTTTGACCGTGGCGGGGCTCTTCCTCTTGCTGTTGAACCTGCTCGCGGCTGGATGGGAGTGGTTTCAGTACGGGACATTGCGCCGGGATGGTCGTCCCGTGGGGCTGTACGTGGAGGAAGTCCGGAACGGGCGACGGCGTCTTCACCTGCGGCCGGGAGCGCGGTTGCATGGGGTGCTGTACAAGGTGGACATCAACACCCTGGGGTTTCGAGGCTCTGAACTTGCAGTCCCGAAGCCGCCTGGTACGTTTCGGGTTTGGTGTGTTGGAGGATCGACCACGTTCGACATCTATGCTTCGTCGAACGAGGCCACCTGGCCGGCGCGTCTGGAAGCGCTGCTATCGGCCCGGAGCAAGCGGGTGCGCGTGGAGGTGGTCAACGCGGGGATACCGGGGGAGAATCTGGACGGGAGTCTGGAGGATTTCGAGCGGTTCTACCCGACGGTTCGGCCGGATGTGCTCGTGGTGTATCACGGTCCCAACGATATTCAGAGGGGTCTTGATGAGGTATTTGGTTTTCCTCATGCCCCGGATTCCGTCCCGCCGTTGCCCGATTTCGCGCTGATCCGGTTTCTCTCCCGTGAGGTAGCGGATCCGGCAGAGCTGGAACGGATGAACCGGGAGGTGAACGAGGACGTTCTGGACCTCGTGGAGAGGCGGATCGTTCGCTTGTTGGACGCGGCGGAGGCTCGAGGCGTGCGGGTGGTGATGGCCACGCATGCGTTTCGAGCGGAGAAAGGGGCACGGGGAGAGGTTGCGCGGAAGCAGGTGGGCCGGTGTGCAGCGATCTACATGATGGTGCCGGACCGGGTGGTGGAGGGGATCGACCGGTTGAACGACCTCATTGTTCGCCTTGCGGCCCGACGAGGGTTGCCGGTGGCGGATGTGCGGGCAGCAGTGCCGCCGGAGGATCGATACTGGGGGGATGCACTTCATTTTTCGGATGCCGGGTCCGAGTTGGCCGCGCGGGCCATTGCGGACACGTTTGCGCGGGCGGGGTTGGTGCCGCCGTGAGCGGGCCGGTCCTGGCGTGTCATGGTATTGACCGCGTCGGCGATGCGGTTGCGCACGTGTTCCCGTAGGGCTGCCACGTCGTTTCCGAACTGGGCGGGGGAGATCGGTTCGAGGACCTGGATTCGGCATGTGGCACGGGTGCCGAGGAGGTAGCCGTGCTTGGGGAGGAGGTCTGCGGTGCCGGTCAAGGCGATGGGGATGACGGGGCATCCCGCCTCCACGGCCAAGGTGAAGGCGCCGTCCTTGAACGGAAGGAGGTTGCCATCTCTTGATCGGGTGCCTTCTGGAAACATCATGATCGGAACGCCGCGTTTCAGCCAGGTCCTGCAGGCCTCCATCATGGCCAGCACGCTGCGACGGTCCCCCCGCACCAGTGGGATGTATCGGTTGAGCACCATGTTCCAGCCGATGATGGGCACCTTGAACACGCTGGCCTTGGATACCCACTTGAACGGTCGATAGAGTCCGAACAGGACCAGGATATCAGCCAGAGACTGGTGGTTCGATACCAGGACCGCTGCGCCTCGCCAGGGAATCTTTTCCCTTCCCTCCACCCGAAGTTTCCAGAGTGGGTTGCAGTAGAAGTAGAGCTGAGCCCAAAAACAGGAAAACAGGTGGAGGATTAAACCGTTGCGGTCGAACGGCAGGGTCACCAGCCAGATCACCAGGGCCACCGGGAAGCAGATCAGGCAGGAGACCACCAGGAACAGCCAGAGAAGGTTCGAATAGATGTACCGCATCCAGGCTCTCCTCGTGAATCACGACGCTGGGAGAAAGGTAGAGAATCAGGCACGCGACATCAAGCACAATGTGTGATACCGGCCCCTGAACCCGGCTGCCCCGGTCGACGCGCCGGAAATCACCCTCGAGCACCGGGCCTACCCGGGCTTTTGTGGGACTCCCCCCCGCGCCCCATTCCTGGGGCCGTTCCCGGTGTGCCCCTTTCGATGAGCATGGAACGGTGGGTCCGTTGCCGGGCTGAGCAAGGAAACGGCAGAACGTTTCCGCTAGCGAATTCCCCAAACGTGCCGTAAATTTATATGTCGGACGTCGCGCGGGCAACCGGGCCCGCGAAGCACCCGAGAGTTTCGATTCCGGCACCCGCAACAGGAGGAGCATCGCGATGCATAGAGGGTTGAAGGCTGCGATACTGGTCTTGGCAGTGGTCCTGATGGTCGGCGCCGATGACTGTCAAGACGGCGTGGTCGTCTACGAGGACGGTGCCATGGACGGCTACACCCTGCTCAGCGACTACCTCGGCCAGGAAGCCGTACTCATCGACATGGATGGAGACATCATTCAGAACTGGCCGGTGCTCGTATTTCCCGCCAAGTTGCTCCCCGGTGGGTACATCATTGCCGGCGGCGACAGCTTCAACCCCAATTCGCCTTGGATCAACCCGGACATCATGGAGCTGGTCCAGTACGACTGGGATGGTCAGATCGTCGGCTCGTTCGCCGGCTGGGACGACCAGGGCACCGGCACCATGATGGCGCGGTTCCACCACGATTTCGAACGGGAGGGAAGTGCGGTCGGCTACTTCAGCCCGGGCCAGTCTCCCCTCGTGCGCGGCAAGACCCTCGTGCTCGCCCACAAGGACGCCCTGGTCCCGGAAATCACCGACTACCCGATCCAGGATGATGTGCTCTACGAGATAGATGCGGACGGCAATCTCACCGGGTTCGAATGGCACGCCTCGGACCACATCGACGAGTTCGGACTCGACCAGGAGGCGCGGGACGCCCTGCGGGTGGATTGCAACTACGAACCCAATAGTGGCCTGTGCGACTATCTCCATTGCAACTCGGCCTCGTATCTCGGCCCCAACAAGTGGTACGACGCGGGAGATGAACGGTTCAATCCCAACAACATCATTCTCGATTCCAGGAACGCAAACTTCATCGTGATCATTTCCCGTGAAACCGGGGAAGTGGTCTGGCGGGTGGGGCCGGACTATGGGGAGGGGACACCCGAGCACGACATCGGCCAGATGCAGGGGCAGCACAATGCCCACATGATCCCCATGGGCCTGCCGGGCGAAGGAAACATCCTGGTTTTCGACAACGGGGGCGAATCGGGGTATGGCGGACCGAACAACTACCCCCTGTACGAGCAGCGCGGCTGGTCGCGGGTGGTCGAGTTCGACCCCACCACCCTGGAGGTGGTCTGGGAGTATGGAACTCAGCCGGGAGACGTGGAATTCTACAGCCAGTACATCAGCAACGCTCAACGGCTGCCCAACGGCAACACCTTGATCACCATCGGCATGGATACTCGAGTCATCGAGGTCACCCCGGACCACGAACTGGTCTGGGACTATCGTTACCCGCGTGACTCCTGGTTCTATCGTGCCTACCGTGTGCCCCCCGAATGGCTTCCCGGCGAGGTAAACCGCGGCCGCTACCGGGCCTGGTCCGACGACTCGGACGACTGATCTCGAGAACCGAACCGTCGTTCACCCCCTTCCCTTGCCGTGCCTCCCCCACCGACCGACGCTTGACCGCTCCTGGCCGGAAACTCACCCGTGTACCCGGCGTGTGTCGGCCATGGGAGGCCGCACCCCGGCCCGTGAGCGTGGGGTTCCGGTTCGAGTTCCTGAACGTGCCCCGCCCCGGGAGAGGGGGCGCGGTTACATTCCCCGGGCCGTGGGCGCTTCTTGCATGGCCCGGGTCGTCAAGACGGGCGGATGGGCTCGAGGCGTCAGCGGGCTTGAGCCCGTTCTTCCTTGATGGCCTTCAGGTCTTTCTTGACCAGGGGAAGGAGCATGGCGCTGGCGAGGAAAGCCATTCCGGCGAGCACGCGATAGACGCCGGCCCAGCCCCAGCGCTTCTGGATGGTCACTGCCAGCCACCCCTGGAGGATGGCCCCGAACGACCCCATTCCGTTGATGATACCAGCCGCGCTCCCTGCTCCGCGCTGACCCCCCAGGTCCTGGGCCGCCGCACCGGAGATGAGCGAATCGGGACCGAACAGACAGAAGCCCACCAGGGCCAGCGAGAGCACGTTGGGAACCATCCCCACCTTGCCCACGGCCTGGTAGAGCAGCAGGGCGAGACCGATACCGAACACCAGCGGGGCCGCGAACAGGACGCGCCGGCCGGCCACGTAACGGTCGGACAGATAGCCGATGATGATGGCTCCGAAAATCCCTCCCAGTTCGAACGCGCCCGACATGTAGGCGGACGTGTCTGCTGCATACCCGCACTCCTCGTTCAGATAGGAGGGAAGCCAGAGCAGGAGCACGTACCGAATGAGCTTGAGAGAGAAGTAGGTGGCGCCGAGGTTCAGGATACCCGGGAGGCGCAATGCCTCGGTGAACCGCATCCGGGATTCCTCCTCACTTTCTGCTTGATCAGGCGGCTCGGACCCTGCTTCGTCCTCCTGGCCCCTGGAAAACAACGCCTCTCGGCTCACCTTGTCCTGGGATTCCAGCCCAACCGACTCAGGGGTGTCCACCAGGAACAGGAGGATGAGCACCCCCATGAAGGCCACCCAGATGGCGGGGGTGGTGAAAGTGGTCCGCCAGCCCCATTCCTTGAGGATGAACCCGGCGAGGGCGGTGGCCACCAGTCCGCCCACCTGGTAGCAGGTCCCCCAAAAACCCATCACCGTGCCCCGCTGGGTCAAACCGAACCAGGGCGTCATCGCCTTGACGTTGCCAGACCATCCGGTGGACTGGAAGAACCCCATGATCCCCAGCAAGGCAATGAACATGGTCGCGGTGGAACTCACCCCGAAAAGGTAGGAACAGACGGCAGTTCCGATCATGCCCACGCCGAGCACCATTCGGGAGCCGAACCGGTCGCCCAGGTTGCCGCTCACGAACTGACCGACTGCATAGGCGGTGAGATAGGAGGTATCGACGGCTGCCTGCATCGACTTGTGGATACCGAGCTTTTTCTCCACGGTGGTCTTGACCACCGCGAACGGTTTTCGGGTGAGATAGTAGGACGCATAGGAGGTCCAGGTCAGCAGAAAGGTCCTGGCCTGGTATCGTCCCAGGCGGCTTCCTTTTACGTATCGAAACAGTTCCAAGGCCTTCTGCCATCCAGAGCGATTCTCT
>CAYQMG010000149.1:0-37712 GCA_964418585.1 uncultured Gammaproteobacteria bacterium
GGCGGCACACCCGGGATTGGCGGACCCGAACCCTGTTGCTCGAAGGAGGAATGGGAAGGTTCCTGTGTGCCCCCATCTGGAAAGCGGATTGCAATACGCGAACGGGTGGCTAGCCGGGATTGAGGTCGTGGGGGGGGAAGGGGCCGGAACCGTTTTCCAGGAACCCGTCGGCGTCGATGAGCTTGTATACATCGAACGAGAGCCAGGTCTCCCCCACGCCGGGCGGAACGACGAGGACCTGCCAGCTACACTTCAGGTGCCGGATCAAGCCGGTATGCCGAAACGCGCAATCGTCCGGGCCGAGATAGCGGAGGAGTTTTTTTTCCTCGAGCAACTCGGCGAGTCGGTCCTCCGCCTTGCCCCGGGAGCCGGTTTCCTTCCAGGTCTCGAGGGCGTCGGTAACGATTCCGCGGACTTCGAACCAGGCCATCCAGGGAGGAAGGAAGTATCTGGCCAGGAAGAGGACCCCGGCCAGGCAGAGGAGTCCCAGGATCTGCCCGAGGTTCATGCGTCCTGAGGCGGCCCTCTTTCCAGAGCGTCGAAGCAACGGTTGGCGGTTGATTCCAGGTTTCATCGTGTCTCCTTCCGAAAAGGTGCGACTTGGAGGCGCGCCTCCTCCGTGCCTCGAACCACGCCGGGTGCAAAAAGACGGACAGGCAGGGGCTCGAGTCCGCAATCCCGGAGGGCCTTTTCCGCGTCGACGCGGAGGTGAGGGGATCGCAGAAAGAGCAGGGCGCAATCCCCCCCACCGGCGCCCGAAGGTTTGAGCACGCCGAACCGGTTCTCGAGCTTTCGAAACGCGGCCATGGATGGCGTATCCATGGGCAGCTCGAGCCAGGCTCCGAAGGAATGGAGCAGGCGATCGTGCTGCTGCAACGCACCGAGCAAGCGGGTGAGGTGCTGCTCGCGCAGGGCCTGGACAACGGTTCGAGTCGCATGGGCGCTCCGGTGCACGAAATCCAGGAACCAGGCCGGGTCCTCGGCCCGCCGCCGCTCCAGGACCTCAAGTCTTGACCGGGTATTGGAAACCTGTCCTGTGTGGGCCACCACAATGCCGACGCCGGCCGGCCAGGTCAGGGGAACGACCCGTGGAAGGGGAGTCCCTGCCTGGAATTGAACCAGGCCTCCAAACACCGATGCCGCCACGTCGATACCGCTCCCCAATCCGTCCTGAGCGGCACGATGCGCGGCGAGCGCAACCCGAAACACCTGTTCAGCCCCGCCCAGATCCGCACCGAGGCCGACTCCACTCGTGTGGGCTCCCAACCTGGTGTGAAACGCGAGGACCGCCGATGAAACGGCGACCACGACCGCAGCGCTCGACCCCCATCCGGCCTTGGTTCGACCCTCCGTCCGGCTCGACCCACCCTGGGCGGCTGAAACATGCAGTTGAAACGGGTGCACCGGCGTGCCAGACGCACGTACAGCAGCCAGGGAGTACTCCAGGGCCGAGACCACGAACCGGGCCGCCCGAACCGCGGTGGGGGAAAAGGAGCGGCCCAGGCGCACCCGGTCGCCTTCCACACTGGCTTCTCCGGCTCCCCAGGCCAGATCGAGGACGATACCCGGTCCGCTTGAGGGCCGGACGGTCGCCGAAGTGGGCCTGTCCACGGCCATGACCAGCCCGGTTCCCTCCGGCGTCAGTACGGCATACTCGCCACAAATCACAAGTTTCCCGGGAGCGTCAGCCCGGTACGTCACCGGCTGCACCGCATCCCCGGTCCACCCATTGCCCACCCGAATCCTGTCGGTCACCCGCAGCCTCCCAGCCCTTCCATCATTGCGCGTCGTCCCGCGCCAGGTCCTGACTCGATGACCCACCTCGAGCCCGCCCCCCTTGACCGGTCCCACTTTCCTCCACCCACCGGGCAGCCCCGCCTACCCGGGTCTCGAAAACGCGACGCACCCCCCGTGTGTGCGCCAACGCCTCCCGGACCTGGACGGCAACCGGCGGTTCGCACAGGACCTTCACGTTTGGGCCGGCGTCGATGGTGAACCAGACGGGGATACCATCGGCCCGCAACCGCTGCACCACCTCCAGCGTCTCCAGGGTACCGGGTTTCCAGTAAATGATGGGCGGAACTGCGCTCCACATGGTGGCAAACATGGCCAGGCAGTTCCGCTCCACCACCGGTCCAAGGGCCTCGAGGTCCCTGGCCAGGACTGCACTTCGAATCTCCGGAAGGTCTCTGGCCGCACACTCGAGCCATCCCCGGTACATGGGCGATGTCCGCACCACCCGCTCCATGGCGTCTCGAGAAGAGATGGGCTTGGGCCCTGCGTCGACCACCGCGACCTGCACGCGAAGGTCCCAGTGGTCGCGGGGTGCGAGGGAAACGGCCAGCGAATCACGGCCTTCCGGGTCCGCGCCCGGGAGCCACTCCACGAATCCACCGTGGATGGAGCGGCAGGCCGACCCGGAGCCCTGCCTGGCCAATCTCGACAGTTCCGCGCGGTCCAGATCGAGCCCAAACGCTCGCGACGCGGCCAAGGCCAGCGCGGCGAACACCGCACTCGAGCTTGCCAGGCCCGCGGCGGACGGCACGTCGCTCCAGGTGTCCACGTCCGCCGACTCGGACCGCGCAGCCAGGGTGCGAACAAGATCCAGGAACTTCGAGAACCGTGCGCAAGTCGCCGAGTCTGCCGGCGCTCCTGCCAGAAACACCCGATCCCGCCCCCCGGGGGCTCGCAGCGAGACCCGCACCCGCGTCCGCAACGGCGCCAGGGTGACGGCGATGCTGCCTTGCCAGGGAAGATTGCGTCCCGTGTCCCGCTTGCCCCAGTACTTGGCAAGCGCAATGTTGGGATGGGCTTCGGCCAGCACCGTCATTCCGTGCCCTCCCCGGCCGGCAGCATGGCCGAATAGGCGGTGATACCTCGCTCCGCCGCTGCGGACACAAGTCCGGCGCCTCCGTCCGGACACACGGCCACCACCATCCCCCCTCCCCCAGCGCCGGTAAGCTTGGCACCAACCGCCCCTTCTTCCCGCGCAAACTCGACGAGCGTGTCCAGGCGAGGGGTGGAAACGCCCAGGCTCTGAAGCAAGGAGTGGTTCCGATTCATGACCTGGCCAAGACTCGCCAAATCACCCCCCTGCAAGGCTCGGACTCCGGTTTCCACCAGTTGCCCGATTTCGTCGAACAGTGCGCGAACCTGACGCGGACGGGCCTCGAGCATGCTGAGCACGCGCCCCACCAGCACCGAGGTGGGACCCACTTCACCCGAATCCAGAAGCACCAAGGGGACCGGGGTCCGACAGGACACCAGGTTCAGGAGCGGCGGATCTCCCCGACGATAAAGTATCACGCCTCCACGGGCGGCCACCGTGTGATCGATACCGGACGGCGTGCCATGGAAGATACGCTCCACTTCCGCAGCCATCTCGAGCAAGATTTCGTCGTCCAGATCCCGGTCCACCGCACCCGCCACCGCCCGCAAGGAGGCCACCGCCAGGGCCGCGGAACTGCCCAATCCCTTCCCCGGGGGCAAGTCGGCCCGAATGGTCACCCCGATTCCTTCTCGAGGGGCCTCGAGCAACTCGAACACCCGGCGGAGCGCTGCACGGACCGGGTCGCGTCCCTCCCGAAACAGGGGGCCGGCCATGGGAAGATCCGGCGCCTCCACCCACGCCGGTCCCGCTCGGTTCACGCATACCACCTCCACTCCGCGGTCCAGGGCGCCGGCAAGCGCCGGGATCCCGTGGACAACGGCATGCTCCCCCAACAGGATGACCTTCCCAGACGCACGGCCACGGCCCAACACCGTCCGCTCCGGCTCTTCCGGACCTCGAGCCCGCAAGGCAGCGTAGGCCCTCCGGGCGCCCTCCGCATCTATCGTGCCGCTGGATACCATCTGTTCCACCACCTCGGGCACCCAGCCGTGAGGAACGCCGGCAGCAACGGCGACACTCCGCGCGTGCATCGCCATGTGGCCATGCTGTATCCCCTCGGCCGCCAAGGCGCGCAACGCGGCCAGGTTCTGAAGTAGACCCACCGCGGCCATCACCTCAGCAAGTTCCCCCGCCGATGTCACGCCGAGCACGTGAAGGTTCGTCTTCACCGTGGGGTGCACCTGGATGGCTCCCCCCACTATGCCGACCGCCATCGGAAGCTCGATCCGTCCCTCCAGTTCCCCCGCCGCCGTACGCCTCCATCGGGTCAAGGGCTGATATCGCCCCGTCCGAGCTGCATAGGCGTGCGCTCCCGCCTCAATCGCCCGCCAGTCGTTCCCCGTGGCAACCGCCACGGCGTCGATTCCATTCATGATCCCCTTGTTGTGCGTCGCAGCACGGTACGGATCCGCCATGGCAAACCGATCCGCCGCCACAATCCCGGACACCACGGCCTCGCCAGCGCGCCCCCCACGATCAAACGCGGCAGCAGGCAACACCACCCGGGCACGCACCAGGCGTCGTTCCGCCAGATTGCTCAATACCCGCAACCCGGGAACCCCTCCCACCAGGGCAGCCACTCGAGGCGCCAACCGCTCCATCAAGGTGTTGACTATGTTCGCTCCCATGGCGTCTCGGGTGTCCACCACCACGTGCACCACCAACATCCGGTCGACCGATGAATCGTCCCGGTATTCAACCACACGGGCCTCGAGATCCCGCACGCCACCCCCCCGGCGCACCAATCTCGGAACCCACTCATTGGCCTCCCGAACCAGCTCCGGGCCGGCTTCCACCACCCGGCGCACCCCCGCCTCCGGATCCGCACAGTTCAATACCTGAATCTGCCCGATCATCTCCGACGGCCCGGCCTCCGCTTCCACTCCACCGACACCTCGAGACAGCCGGGCCATGGCCGAAAAGGCCGCCACCACACTCGGCTCCTCGATGACCATGGGTACGAGGTAGTCCCGTCCGTTCACCAGCAAATTGACTCCAACTCCCACAGGTAGCGCCATCACGCCGACCACGTTCTCGATCATGAGGGCGGCGAGATCTACGGGGAGGCCGCCACCCGGGGAATAGGTTTCCAGATAGTTGGCGGGGATGTCCCGCACCATGGCCAGCCTGGCCCGTCGTTCCTCTGGAGCGAGGCGGCGGAAACCGGGCAGGCGTGAACTTTGGGTCGTCTTGTTGGTCTGGTCCTTCATCTCACCTGATATCCCCTGGAAGGAGTCCGGGGCGCGAGCGCCGGCCCTGTGGGGGTCGGGAGGCTATTCCCCGGCACTCCGTTGAAGCTGGGCGAGCAGGGTTCGTGCTTCCTCGCACACCGGGCCGCCTTCGCAGGTTTCCTGGATATGCCGAAGGAGGGCTCGAGCGCGGTAATGCCGGTCCGTGTCCATGGCCAGGATGCGGGCCAGCAGGAGGTCGACCCGCAGGATGTCCCCCTTTTTGCGAGCCTGCTCGAGCAACTCCTCTGCCACATCGAACGAGCCGGTGTCCAGCGCCATTTCCGCCAGGACGAGGCATGCGCGTGGATGGTCCGGGATTTTCTGCGTGGCCCACCAGCTCGGTGACACGGTTCGTGGGTCGGTCTGTGCCACGAGTAGGTATGCCTGGAGGACGGGGAGGAGGGCCGGTCGCCCAGCATCGAGCGCCTGGTTTTCGAGGTCTGCGAGGAGGGGTACTGCTGCTTTTGGGTCCTTTCCGAAGGTGAGCAAAGCCTCGGCGAGCCGAATGTCGAACGAGCGGGCTCGGGCGCGCCGGGCGGCCTTGAGTTCGGAGCGGACGCCGAGGTACTGTCCAGCGTCCCGCTGAATCAGGGCTCGTGCCAGATGAGCCAGGGGCCGGTCGCGGTAGGCTTTGGGCAAGGCGTCGACCATGTCCAGTGCCTCCTCGCTGAGGGCGGCGCGGAGGAGCACGTCGGTGCGGGTTGCCACGATCCGGAGGTCGAACGGAGCGAGATCATAGGCGGTGTCCAGCATGTCGAGCGCGGAGGAGGTGCGGCCGAGGTCGGCGAGCAACTGGCCGAGTCGGAACGCTGTCTCGGGGTCGTAAGGGTCTGTGTCCCGCGCCCGTTCCAGCGATTCCCTGGCGCGTTTCCAGTCGGCCATACGGAGGTATTGCAAGGCCTGCTCGAGCAGCAGCATGCTGTGCTGACGAGGGGAGAGTTCGGAGTCGTGCTTGAGGAGCAGTTTCTTGAGGAGTGCGACCCGGTCGGCCGGAGCAGCGTCTGCGGGCAACGAGATCAGTGCCAGGTGGAGCCGGGCCGGGAGGAAGGAGGGGCTGGCGTCGAGTGCGGCCTGGAACCAGGCTTTGGCCTTGTTGGGGTCCTTCCTGCTGGCCAGTCCGAGGCCTTCGCGTATCCGTGCGAGCGAAGCGGTGGTGGGCCGTTCAGCCTCTTCCCGGATTCGCCTGGCGGCTTCTCCGAACTCGGCCTTGGCCTTGTCCAGGTAGGCGTCCCCCTCCACGGCCCGGGCCAGGGCGAATCGCCCGGCCAATTCCCACAAGACCGGGTCCGGGTCGTGCGCGATGGCCTCCCGGATCAGCAATTCTCCGCGAAGGATGTCCCGCCGATAGAGGTCTCGCTCTGCTCGAGCCACCACGAGCGGCAGGGAAGAGGTGGGGGTGACCGTGTCGAGTGTTTCGGGGTCTGGAGGAGCGCCGTCCGGGGGGAGGACGCCCTCCCGTGCCCACAGGACCCAGAGGAGTTGCGTTTCGAGGTCCGCCCGGTCCGGGTCTGGTGTCAGGGCATCGTAGAGCGCCAGGGCTTCCACCTGTTGGCGATGGTCACCGCTTTCCAGGGCCTCGACCACCTGAGTCTCGAGTCTGGATGCCTCGACCCGACGGTCGAGTCGGGTAGCGACAAAAGCCAGAACGAGCACCACCCCGACCACGCCTGCAAAGACACGGTACCGAAGCGACGAGACTTCCTTGACCCGGTCGGGCCGTTGGAAGGGCTTGCGTGGAGAACGGGCCGACAACGGGGTTTCGAGGAGTTCCCTCAGATCGCCGCCCCGGCTGGCCGGGCCGATACCTGGTACGGTCGACCGAGGTGGCTCCACGGAAAGGGACACGCCCGGGAGGTCGGGGACAGGCCGCTCCTCTCGAGGAGGCGGAGGCACGCTTTTCAAGGGAGGTCCGCCAGCGGGAGCCAGACGGGCGGCCGGAGGCTCCACCGCGTCGCTTCTCGCCACGACCGTCTCTGCGGTTTCCAGATCCATGGAATCGTCGAGGACCAGGTCATCAGCCTCCTCGTCCCCCCCCGAGGAGACCGGTCGAACCGAATCGGGACCTGTCCCCACCCGGGTAGGTTGCTCCTCGATGGGAACCGCGGTGTCCTCGCTTTCCACCCCCTCGTCCGCCGGGCGCGCGCCGGCTTCCACTGCTTGGTCAACGCCCTGAACGCGATCGGGGGGGAAGTGTGGAGCCACGTCCTCGCCGCCATCTGGCACCGCTGCTACGGTGGCCGGTGGTGATTCGGGGGTCAGGGAAGAAACGGGCGTGGGTTCCTCCGGTTCGAAGGCAGGGGGGGCCTCATCCGTTCCGAACAGGCCTGGACCTGCAGGCGGGGCTTCCGGTTCGGTTTCTCCGTCCTGGAAATAGTCCTCGCCCACATCGAACAGGGAGCCGCGGGCGGCTTCGGACCTTTCGCCCGCCACCTCCTCCCCCGAGACGGCAGGAGGCTCAGACGGTTCGAGGCGCGACTCGACATCTTCCTCGGGCACGGCGGCACCGGCCACCTGGCGTTCGATCTCGTGCAGTCTGGCCTGGGCCTCCGGGTCTTGCGCCGAGTCGGATTCCGTCTCCCATGCAGGACCGCCACGGGCCACCGCCTCGAGGACAGCCGCCACCTCCTCGATTCCGGCTCCTTCCGGCCCGGAGGGGCCGGTCAGGGCTTCTGCGTCGGAATCGGGAGGCAGGCTGCGCTCGGACAGAGAGATGATCTCTCGGTCCTCATCCAAGTCCCCGGCATCGCGAAGAAGGTCGCGGGTGGTGCGAGCCCGGAGCAATTCGCCGTCCGGGCCGACCACGGCCACCTCGGTCACGATGTCGTCCTCGTCGAACTCGGCGTCGTCATCGAAGAAGACATCGTCGTACTCGTTGGGCGCGCCAAAGTCGACCGGTTCGTACACGGAATCGGCGCTCTGACCCGGGTGCGATTCCCAGGCGTCCTGATGGACGGTCCGATACCAGGTATCGATCTCGCCCCGAATGCGCTGGGCCGTACCGGTGGGCTCGATCACCACGACCTCGTCGTCTTCGTGCCGCACCGCCCTTCGTCGGTCAGGCTGAATGTCGAGGGAGAGTGCTCCGATGCCGTGAGGCAAGAGGAAATGCTCGCCGGTCAGGCCCTCGATTTCGTCCTCCACCTCCATGTCGAGCAGGTCGTCCCCGTCCTCTGCGGCGATTTCGCCCATGAACACGGGTGCAGCCTCGGTACCGGGGTCGGCGGGGAGCACGTCCACGGAGTCCCGCCGGCCCGGGATGACGACGGTCTCCATCTCGGACCGGTCCGGTCCTTCCGCTTCATCCTCGACGACGGCCTCGGCCCGGGAGTCGCCGAACGGATCGGTGCTGCTGGCGGGAGGAAGGACCTCTCCGGCCTGATGGTCGAACGCGAGAGGTCCGTCTCCGCTGGGTTCCCTGGGACTGCGAGGATTGACCGCAGAAGATTGGATCTCGCCGGGGTGTGGCTGTTCCGGCGGCACCTCTGAACTGGAGGAGCCGACACGCTGGTCCCCTTCGTGCGAGGGTGGCTTCCCCGCCATTCCGCCTCCGCTTACAAGCTGGAACTCAAGTAGACGAATAGATCTCTTATCACGGAAAGCGAAGTGATTGCAAACAGTAACCGTATCCAGTGAGCAACGATCCGGGTGTGTGGCCGGATGGTTGCCCCGAGGGAGGACGGGGTACAGGGAGAAGGGACGGGGGGAAGAAGGGCGGAAGCTAGCCGAGCACCTTCTTGAGTTCCTCGGCCATCATGGGAGCGGCGTCGAACAGGTCGCCCACGATCCCGTAGTCTGCGATCTGGAAGATAGGCGCGTCAGGGTCCTTGTTGACCGCGACGATGACCTTGGAACTCCGCATGCCCGCCACGTGCTGGATGGCGCCGGAGATACCGAAGGCGATGTAGAGACTGGGGTTCACGGTCTTCCCGGTCTGGCCCACCTGCCAGTCATGCGGGGCATAGCCGGCATCCACCGCCGCACGGGAAGCGCCGATGGACGCGCCGAGGGGTTCGGCCACGGCCTTCATCAACGAGAAGTTCTCGGCAGACCCGATGGCCCGACCGGCGGCCACGATCCGATCCGCCTCGGTCAGGTCCACGGTGGCACTCTCGGATTTGATGACCTCGAGCACCTTGGCCCGCGTGTCCTTGTCCTCGATGTCACCGTCCACGGTCACGGCTTCCGCCTGCCTCGAGGTATCCGGTTCGGCCACGGCAAAGGAGTTGGGCCGGGTGGTGAAGAACTGGATCCCCTGGGGAATCTCCACGTCGACGATGGCCTTGCCGGCATAAACCGGGCGCCGGGCGGTCAACCGGTCCCCGGCCGCAGACAACTCGGTGCACTCCGAGGCCATTCCCGCCTTGAACCGGGCAGCCACCACCGGCATGATGTCCTTGGCAATGGTGCTGGATGCGGCGAGCACGACCTGGGGGTCGGCCGCCTGAACGATGGCCTGGAGGGCTCGAGCCCAGGGGCCGCCCTGGGGGAGGGCCACGGTGTCGCCGGTGGCATAGAAGACCTTGGAAGCGCCGTATGAGGCGAGTTCCGCGGTCATGTCCAACCCCGCCTCACCGATCACGGCAGCCATCACCGGGCCCACGTTCAATTCCGTGGCCTTGCTCAACAACTCGAAGGCGGTCTTCTTCGGCCGCCCGTCCTGGTGCTCGACGAGCACGAGAATTCCTGTCGCCATGTATCAATCCTCCATCAGAAAACGATGACCCTTGCGTCCGGTTCCTCAGATGACCTTGGCCTCTTCGTGCAGAAGCTTGACCAGTTGCGGGATCGTTTCCGACAGTTCACCCTTGAGAACCTTGCCCGCCGCACGCACCGGTGGGGGACTCCACCGCGTGACCTTCACCAGCGCCGCGTCCGCCCCCATCTCGGCAGCCGGAACGCCCAGGGCGTCCGGGGTCTTGACATCGATCTTCTTCCGCTTCGCCTTCATGATACCGGGCAGGGAAGCATAGCGCGGGCTGTTGAGCCCCTTCTCGGCCGCAACCACGGCCGGAAGCGCGCACTGGATCACTTCCTTGGACCCGCCGCCAATGGCCCGCTCCACCTTGATCGTGGTGTCGTCGACCATCTCGAACTTCTCCACCGGTCCCACCTCGGGCCAGTCGAGAAACTCGGCCACCAACTGAGGCACCTGGGCCGAGTCGTCATCGATGGCCTGCTTGCCGGCAAATACGATGTCCATGCCCTCGGCCTTCACCGCCGCAGCAAGCACTCGAGCCACCGCGTAGTTGTCGCTCCCTTCGACACCCGCGCTGTCCACGCGCACCCCACGGTCGGCCCCCATGGCCAGGGCCGCCCGAATCGCCTCGTCCGCCTTCTTCGGACCGAACGAGAAGATCACCACCTCGCCACCCTTGGCACTCTTCAGCTTCAGCGCCTCCTCGACGCCATACTCGTCAAAGGGGTTCACCACGTACTTGATGTCCCCGGTTTCGATGCCCGAGCCATCCGCCTTCACCTTGATCCTGGTCTCCGAATCGGGAACCTGCTTCAGTAGTACTCCGATTTTCACGTTCGACCTCCTTCATTGGAGTGGGGCCTCGACAACGACGCCCAAAACGTTCCGGGGCGACGTCGCCAGGGGTTGCACATACTCGAGGAGACTCGGTCTCCACCTCAACTCTCGGCAGACCCAGATCCTCCCCGCCCGATCCCATCCGGAAGCCGACCGCGTCCCGACCATCCCAAGACTGACCGGCTCCGCAGCCCGCTCCGTCCGCCGATACCGGCCCGCGCACAAGGCGTTCCTCTGTACCCGGATTGGGAACGGACAGACCGAATGGACACACGTTCGGTCCGCGGTTCATACCATACGGTGCTCAAAGGTGTCAAGCGAACTGTTCAGCCGGTGAGAGGCCTCGACTCGAGATCATTCGCGACGGAAAAGAGGGGGAGGAGGGCCGCGATCAAACAAAGACGTGGTGGCTTGGGCCTTCTGTCGGCTATACTGAATCTCGAGGCCCACCGCCGACGAGGCGGTTCCGTGGACCGGGCCGCGGAGCAAAGGACCATGTCGCCACAGCCGTTCCGTATCCTTCTCGTGGAGGACAGCCCAAACGATGTCCTGATCATCCGGCGGGCACTGGCCAAGAACCTCACCCAGGGCCATCAACTGGTGGTGGTCAAGGACGGTCAAGAAGCCCTCGACTACCTCTACCAGCGAGGCCCCCGGTTCGGCCAGGGGGACCACCGCCCCCCCAACTTGATCCTCCTGGACCTCAACCTCCCCCGGGTCGACGGGTTCGATGTACTCCGCACCGTCAAGTCAGACCCACGGCTCCAGAGCATCCCGATCGTCGTGCTCACAACCTCGGAACGCGACGAGGACATTTCCACCTGCTACGCGCTCGGCGCCAATACCTTCGTTCCCAAACCGGTGGAGTTCGAACACTTCGCCCACACCGTCCAGGTGATGCACGAGTACTGGCGGGAAATCGCTCGACTCCCTCGAGCGCCCAGGGCCGATCTCCGTATCTGATTTCGAGGCAGACCTACTCGGCCGCCGCCGCTCCCCGCCGCCGGCGGTTGGCCTCGGCCAGATCCTCGGCCATGTGACACTTCTTGTACTTCTTCCCGCTCCCACACCAGCACAACTGGTTGCGGCCCGGTAGCTTGGCTGGACGCCCACCAGGCCCAGCAGGCGCGCCTCCGCCCGGCGCCGGCGCCCCCCCGGTCGGGGCTCCGGTACCCACCGGGGAGACCTGCGGTGATGTGCCGCCCCCCAACTCCACCAGACGCATGGCAAGCCGTCGCTGCGCCTCGAGCTTCAACACATCCTCCTGGGTGGCCCGGCGGATCTTGAACAGCTGATCCACCACCTGCTCGTCCCGAAGGGCCAACATCTCCTGGAACATGTTGTACCCTTCCTTCTTGTACTCGAGCAATGGGTCGCGCTGACCGATTCCCCGGAGTCGCACGCTGTCCCGGAGATGGTCGATGGCACTCAAGTGGTCCATCCAAAGCCGGTCCATGGTCTTGAGCAGGATCTCCCGTTCGATTCGCCGCATGAGGTCCTCGCCGATCTCCTGCTCCCGAACGGCATACTGCTCGATGGCCTTGTCACAGAGGAACTGTTCCAATTCCTCGCGGGGATTCTCCGCATACGGGAGGTTCACTTCATCGATCTCGGGGACCACCCCGAACACCCGGTTGAAGTTGTCACGAATGGCATCGAAATCCCATTCCTCCACCCCCTTCCGCTCCGGACAGGCGGCATCGAAGATGTCCCCCACCAGCGACTTGATGGATTCGATCACCAGGTCCCGGGTCCCCTCGCCCCGAAGCACCTGA
Organism: uncultured Gammaproteobacteria bacterium; assembly: GCA_964418585.1. Lineage (GTDB taxonomy): Bacteria > Myxococcota_A > UBA796 > JAJRTE01 > JAJRTE01 > JAJRTE01. Next base: position 12,430 of record CAYQMG010000149.1, read on the forward strand.
GACCGAATCTTGTAGAACACCTGCCGCTGCTGGTTCAAGACGTCGTCATATTCTTTCAGATTCTTCCGGATCCCGAAATGATAGCCCTCGAGCTTCTTTTGGGCGTTCTCGATGGCCTTGGTCAACCAGGGGTGCTCGATGGGCACCCCTTCCTCGTAGCCGAACTTGTCCATCATCGAGGCGATCCGGTCGGACCCGAACGCCTTCATCAGGCTGTCTTCCAGAGAGAGATAGAACCGACTGCTCCCCGGGTCGCCCTGCCGGCCCGAACGTCCTCGAAGCTGGTTGTCGATCCGGCGGCTGTCATGCCGCTCGGTGCCCAGGATGTGCAGACCGCCAAGGCGCACCACCTTTTCCCGGTCCTTGGCCCACTCCTCCCGTGCCTCCTTCAACGCTTCCTGGTACGCTGGATCGTCGATGGGCACATCCGGTCCCACCTTGGCCCGGGCCATGAACTCCGGATTGCCTCCCAGCACGATGTCCGTACCACGACCGGCCATGTTCGTCGCAATGGTGATCTCTCCGCTCCGACCCGCCTGGGCCACAATCTCCGCTTCCCGCGCATGATTTTTCGCGTTCAACACGTTGTGCGGAATCTTCTTCCGCTTCAACATCCGGCTGATAATCTCCGACTTCTCCACGGAGACCGTCCCGACCAGTATCGGACGGCCATCGTTGTGGAGTTGCTCGATCTCGTCCACCACCGCGTCGAACTTCTCTGCTTCGGTCTTGTAGACCACGTCCGGATGGTCGACCCGGATCATCGGCATATTGGTTGGTATGACCACCACATCCAGGTTGTAGATCTTGCTGAACTCCGCCGCCTCCGTGTCCGCTGTTCCGGTCATGCCGGCGAGCTTGTCATACAGGAGGAAGAAATTCTGGTAGGTGATGGTGGCCACGGTGCGGTTTTCCGGCTCGATCTCCACCTTCTCCTTGGCCTCGATCGCCTGGTGCAGGCCATCAGACCAACGCCGGCCGGGCATCAATCGGCCAGTGAACTCGTCGACGATGATGACCTTGCCCCCTCTCACGACATATTCGACATCGCGCCGATAGAGGACGTGGGCCCGCAGTGCCTGGCTGAGCGCGTGGAAGATCTCGACATTCTTTACGTCGAACAGATTGTCCAGCCCCAGACGCTTCTCCACTTGCTCCACACCCTCGTCGGTAAGGCTGACGGTCTTGCTCTTCAGATCCACGGTGTAGTCGATCTCGGCCTGAAGCGCGGGCACCAATCTGTCCACGGTGCGGTAGAGTTCGACGCCCCCTTCTGCCTGGCCGCTGATGATCAGCGGGGTTCTGGCCTCGTCGATGAGAATGGAGTCCACCTCGTCCACGATACTGTAATGATGACCGCGCTGAACAAAGTCCTCGAAGCGCAGTTTCATGTTGTCGCGGAGGTAGTCGAACCCCATCTCGGAGTTCGTGCCGTAGGTGATGTCGGCGGCATACGCTGCTCGACGCTCCTCGTTGGTGAGATCCCGGACAATACATCCGACCTCGAGCCCCAGGGCACGGTGAACGCGGCCCATCCACTCGGCGTCCCGCTGTGCCAGATAGTCGTTGACGGTGACCACGTGGACGCCCTTCTTGGCAAGCGCATTCAAGTAGCAGGGCAACGTGGCGACCAACGTCTTGCCCTCACCGGTCTTCATCTCGGCGATCTTGCCTTCATGAAGGACGATCCCGCCAAGGAGCTGGACATCGAAATGGCGCATGCCCAGCACCCGCCGACTGGCCTCGCGCACCACGGCGAAGGCTTCGGGGAGCAGGTCATCGAGGCTTTCGCCCTTTTCGTGACGCTCCAGGAAGGCAGGGGTCAAGGCACGAAGTTCCTCGTCGCTCAAGGCCATCATTCGCGGCTCGAGTTCATTGATACGACTCACAATCGGGCGCATGCGCTTCATGTCCCGGTCGTGCTTCGTTCCCACCAACCTGGTCACCATTGCCTTGAAAAAGTTCATGATTCAGTCTCTGTGAATTCAGTCTCTGTGAAAGGTGCGCGCGCCACCGTCGAGTCGGCCGTGGGACTCAATCAATAGGTGCCGTGAAGTCCTGCGGAGAACACGAACAGGTGCATCAGCCGAAGCTGGCTGTCAGGATCGAGCGAGACGGCGGCCGCGGTAGTCTCCTTGATGCCGGCAGCGTCCTCGGTCGTCACCATGACGGTGGCGCTCTCCGGCAAGAACACCAGCAACGGACTATAGCCAACGCGCAGCATGGACCGCAACGTGAAAGCGCCCTCACCGAATGGTGCCATTTGCAGGGCCAGTCGAACAAGGGGTCCGGAGCCCTTTGCGCGCAAGTTGAACACGAAGCTGTCCGGTGCATCGTCGACGGAAGTACAGGAGAAAGAGCTGGCATCGTCTCCGGCGACACAGGAGACGGGCAGACCACGGAACCGGGTCACATGGGCAACCAGTCCGACATCGGGGACGATACGAAGTCTGGTTCCGAGGGGAACGATCACACCTACGGTTGCGCCAGTGGACACGTCAACATCAGATACCGTGGTTCCGCCGGAGGGCTCGGCAGCCATGCGGTAGACACGGCCTCCGAGCGTCCCGAATGCGCCGAGGGTGACCCGGGGGGTCACCTGGTAGGTGAGTTCGAGGGTCAGGCCTGAGCCATGAGAGAAATAGGATGGTTCCTGCCCCCACAGCCCGGAATAGCCCGCGGACAGGTCGACAGACCAGGGCCGGGACAACACGATGGGGACACTGGCCGTGTAGCCGCCGTCGGTTTTCAGGGCTTCGGCCTCGGGCACCTCGATCCCCCGGTCCATGTGGTATCGCCGGACCGTAATCCAGGGACCATCCGTCTCCAGCGTGATGCCGGCGAGGTAGAACGATTCACGGGCGATGCGGACCGAGTAGACCTTGAACCCCTGCATCAAACCGGGGGATCCCCACCCTTCGGCCAGAACCCGTTCCAAGGCCTGGCGATACCGCTCGAGCAGTCCGAAGGCTTCCCGTGCGATGGCGGCCAGTTCCACGTTGCCCCCCTGTCGCATGTCCAGGAATGTACCCCAGAGTTGGCCGTCGGGCAGGAGGATCTGCAGGAAATGGATCCCGGGGGGAAGTTGCATGAACAGCTTGTCCAGGACCAGCCTCCGGCCGTTCAGGATGAGGTTTTCGCGAGCCCAGACGGTTCTGCGGCCCTGGGGGAGGTGAAGGTCCACCTGGGGGAGGTATTCCATGTCGGCGTAGACCCGATGCAGCCGTTGCAGCGCCTCGTCGGGCAACTTCGGACTTTCGGTCAACAAGGGGTCGGTGGACAGTCCGGCCCGAATCAAGCCCAGAGCCACGTCGCTCTCGGGGTCCTCCGCGGTCAACCCGGACCAGACGAGAAACTCCGCAGCGAACGACCGGGAGGCCCGAACCTGCCAGCAAGGCAACGCCTCCCGCGCCCTGGCCAGACGATCCCGTGCTCCGGACACGTCCCCGGACGAAAACCGGGCCTGGGCGTCCAGCAACAGCGCCTCGGGCGACACGTCGGCCGCGTCCTGACACGCGGCCTGACGCGCCTCGAGCATCAACATGGGCTCGACCTGGAGGAACAGCTCCGGCTCCATTGCCGAGGTGACCACGGGGGAAGCGACCAGTCCCTCTTTCCGGAAGAACCTGGTGATGCCGTGCACCTCTTTTTGTCGCACCTCCTCGACGGCGGCCGAACTTCCGGCAATGGGCAGGTAGATGACCTTTTCCTGCTCAGGAAAGAGCATGGGTACTTCCGCTTCGGTCGCGGCCAGCGGAGAGGCCGCCCCCACGTCCAAGACGGGCGTCAGCAGGATCATGCCCAAGCAAAGGGCCAACCATCGCGGATTCATGCGTCGTCCCAACCACCTGAATTCCGGAGTCGCAGCCGAACCGAACGGGTCATTGTACCAGAGAAAGCACGGCACGCCAACACGACGGTGTGCTGGAACTCATTCTTTCAGGCTTTCCAGGTACTTCTCGGCGTCCAGGGCAGCCTTGCACCCGCTGCCGGCCGCGGTGATCGCCTGCCGATATCGGAGGTCGTGCACGTCCCCGGCAGCAAAGACCCCCTCGACGCTCGTGGCGCTGCCGTCATGCAGCACGATGTAGCCTGCGGGGTCGAGGTCGATCTGGCCCTTGAACAGTTCGGTGTTCGGGCGATGTCCGATGGCGATGAACAGGCCATCCACGGCCAGGTCCGTCTCCTCCCCGGTCTTCACGTTCCGGAGACGAACGCCTTCCACCTGGCGGTCACCCAGGACGTCGGTCACGACGGAATCCCACACGAACCGAATCTTGGGGTTGGCGAACGCGCGCTCCTGCATCACCTTGGAGGCCCGGAGTTGATCCCGGCGGTGAATCACCACCACCTCGGAGCAATGGCGGGTCAGGTAGAGCGCTTCCTCCATGGCAGTGTCTCCGCCACCCACCACGGCGACCTTCAGGTCCTTGAAAAACGCTCCGTCACACACCGCGCACGCACTCACGCCCCCGCCGAGGTCGCGCAGGCGCTTCTCGTTCTCCAACCCCAGCCACAGGGCCGAGGCGCCTGTGGCGATGATCACGGTTCGGGCCAGATAGAGATCCTCGTCCACCCACACCTTGAACGGTCGGGCCGAAAAATCCACTCGAGTCACGTCCACAGTTTCGAGTTCGGCCCCCATCCGTTCGGCCTGGGCACGGAACCGGCTCATCAACTCCGGTCCGGTGATACCGTCCGGGAATCCTGGGTAATTCTCGATTTCGGTGGTGAGCATGAGTTGGCCCCCGGCGCCGAACCCCTCGAACACAAGCGGCTTGAGATCGGCGCGCGCTGCATAGATCGCTGCGGTCAGGCCGGCCGGGCCGGAACCGATGATGATGACGTTTCGCACGTTCTCGGACATCTTCCCTCTCCTCACGACAAGTGGTATCTGTTCCTTCGATGTGCCGGCACCCACGGGCGCCCCCTCGATTCCCGGGCCGGTCCCGCAAGCATCCTATGCTCGACGCCTCGCGCGTCAAGTGACCAGCGTTCCGACCATCCCGTGCTCGTCCCGGCATGTTCGCTCCAATGTGTGCACACATCCCGGCCGGGACAAGCCCTGATCCGACACAGACCGCGCACATGCACTGGACATCCGGCAAGATGGATGGTAAATGGAGCACGAAGGTCGTCTCCGGCCGCTCCAACATGGCCGGACCCCCCTACCGGAGGAAGGAGCACAACATGGATCCGCGAGAACAGATGGAGATCCCTCCCAACGTCGCCCTGACTCGCCTCGACCAGATCGTCGCCTGGGGCCGCAAGTACTCCCTCTGGCCCATGCCGTTCGGGACCGCCTGCTGCGCCATCGAGTTCATGGGCGTGGTGTCTTCCGAATACGACCTGTCCCGGTTCGGCGCGGAGTTCGTCAGGTTTTCCCCGCGACAGTCCGACATGATGCTCGTCATGGGCACCATCACGTACAAGATGGCCCCGGTCCTGCAACGCATCTACAACCAGATGTGTGAACCCAAGTGGGTGGTGTCGGTGGGGGCCTGTGCTTCCTGCGGCGGGTTCTACGACAACTACCACGTCCTCCAGGGCATCGACCAGGTCATCCCGGTGGACGTCTACGTCGCCGGCTGCCCGCCCCGCCCGGAAAACATCCTCGAGGCCATCGTGAAGCTTCAAAAGAAGATCGTGAGTGAGCCTCGAGTGCCACCGAGCCACGAGCGTCACCCGGAGATCCGCACGGCCGAGACCTTCACGTACGTGGCGCCGCCGGTGCCTGCGCCCCAATCGGGAGGCAACACGCGCACCTCGGCGGACGGCCCTGACACCCGCGTCGGGACCCTCACCGGGGGTGATCTCGAGGCCGCCGCCCGCGCGGCTGTGGACCGGGACCGGCAGGCCGCCCTGCTTTCCGCGTGGTCCATCCCTGGCTGAGCGTTCCGGCTTCAAGTCCGTCACACTTCGAACGCCGTGCCGTCGCCGCCTTCAGCTTCGGCGTCTCCGTCGGGTGGTTCCGCGCGGTGGAAGGTGAATCCGACTCCATCCGGTGAGGGGTCGAAATCCAGCACGACGCCTTCGAGGTAAGGAGCTGCGACCGGGGAGACGTGGGTCGTGATCCCGTGGATCTCGGCCGTGATGTCCCCTTCCTCCGGGCGCTCGGTGAACTCGATGGCCAGGTTCATCCCCGAACAGCCGCCCAGGCGCACTCCGACCCGGATCCCAAACCCTTCAAGCTCAGGCGTATGATCAAGGATGTGGCGGAGCATGCTGGCCGCCCTCGGTGTCAACGTGATCATGGAAGACTCCTCCAGGATGCGGCGGAACCCGGCCCGGGCCGAGGCGTCCGAACCGGCACACGCTGCAGCACTCGGACCGGCCGACGACCCGCTCCGAGCCTCACCAGGGGAGAATGAAGCGCCGTTCCCGCGAGACGCCAACTCTTTTCGTCCCGCCACGCCCCACAACAGAGCCTGTCCGGTCACTCCCACAGGCCTCGAGCCAGCCGCTCCAGGAGCCGATCGATGATCCCCAGGGCTTCTTCGATCTCCTGCTCCGTTACAACCAGGGGAGGGCTGAGCCCGATCACGTTCCCGGCCGGACCCTCCGGGAGGAGCAGCAACCCCTCCTGCAACGCCTCCGTCACCAATCTCCAGGCCAGTCGACCGGCCGGAGTTCGTGTCTCCGGATTCTCCACCAGCTCCAGGCCGGCCATCAACCCCACGCCGCGCACCTCGCCCACCACGTCCGGGTGCCTCGACTGGAGATCCCGCAACCCATCCATCAATACCCGCTCCAGAGTGCGAGCCCGCGAAGGCAACCCTTCCGCCTCCATCACGTCCAGGGTCGCAAGCGCCGCAGCCGACGCCAGAGGATGCCCCAAAAAGGTGCTGGTGTGAACCGCCTCACCCGTCGAACGGCCCCAGGATTCCATCACCTCGCCCCGGCCGATGCAGGCGCTGATGGGCATCCCACCCCCAAGCGCCTTGCCAACGGCCATCACGTCCGGAATGACCCCGAACCGTTCTGCAGCAAACCACGCGCCGGTCCTTCCGAACCCCGTGAATACTTCATCGAACAGAAGCAGTACATCGAACCGATGGCACAGGTCACGAAGTCCCACCAAGTAGCCTTCAGGCGGCACAATGGTGCCCCCCCGCCCTTGAACCGGCTCAATCAGCACGCCTCCGGGCCGCTCTCCGTCCACCGGTCGCTCCAGGAGTTCTTGCACATAATCCAGACACGCCAGGCCACAGTCGCCCGGGACCCGCCCCAGAGGACACCGATAACAATAGGGATACGGAGCCCGCTGCACCCGGCCTGCCCACTGCGCTGCAAACGGACGCCGAAAATGCTCCCGATCCGTGGCCTCGAGCGCGCCGAACGTGAGCCCGTGATAGGCTCCCTCGAAGGCCACCAACCCCGGCCTCCCCGACGCCACCATGCATGTTTTCCGCACCGACTCCACCGCTTCCGCTCCAGAAGTGGAAAAGATGGGCCACCCGAGATCCCCCGGCGCCACCGCGGTCAACCGCTCCGCCAGCAATACCTTGCTCTCGCTCGGATGTACATCCCCCATCCCATGGATGAGCCTCGACGCCTGACGCTCGATCGCCTCCACCACTCGAGGATGCCCGTGCCCCACGCCCGCCACGGCGAACGCCCCGGTCATGTCCAGGTACACGTTCCCATCCACGTCTTCCACATAGGTTCCTCGAGCCCGGCGCCAGAACACTGGAAACTCGTCGGAAAGAAAGGTCACCTCCCCACATTCCGTCGCCGCCAGCCGCCTGGCCAGGGCACGAGAGTGGGGCCCGGGCGGAGGCACCCGCACCCGTCGGCCCGGTTGGAGCGGTTCGGAATTCGAATGTCTGTCCATGGTTCGTCCTCGTGATGATGGGTCGAGGTATTTTGTGCAAGGTTTTTTTCTACCCCCAGGGTGATTTTGCACCCTCCCCCCCGTTCCCCCCGGCGTTCACATGATTTTCCGTTGTACGAGGCGGAGATCCGTGGTTCTGGAGGCAAAAAGCCCGTCTAATTCTGGTCATGCCGTACCTGAATTCGCACAAGAAAAAGGTTAAACCTCTTCTTGTTTAATCAGACACAACATGCTGCCTCGTAAGCTTTTTTTGACATACCCACCAGGAAGGTACATATCTATTTCACACTCTGGCACGACAATTGTATAGCAAGTAGATGTCTGGATAATATCACGCCTGCCATTGGGAGGGACCATCGATGGTGCAACCTGTGCGACGACATTCCGAGTCCATTGATCGGAATGCCATGATACTCGAGTACTACCCGCTCGTGAAGTCTGTTGCCTACCGCCTGGTGGGCCGTTTTCCAGCCAACGTGGAGGTGGACGACCTGATCAATGTGGGGACCTTGGGGCTGATTGACGCGATTGAGCGCTACAATCCGGAGCGGCAAGACAGTTTCAAGGCCTATGCGGAAGTGAGGATTCGTGGTGCGATCATCGACGAACTGAGGCAACTGGACTGGGTGCCGCGGTCGGTGCGGAAGCGCGGTCACGAACTGGAGAAGGTTCAACGACGGCTGGAACGGACACTGGGGCGACCGCCGACGGAATCGGAGATGGCGCGGGATCTGGGGCTGACGCTGAAGGAGTACCAGGGCCGCCTTCGGAACGATGCGACAGCGTCTGTGGTGAGTCTGGAGGACCTGGGGATCCAGGAGGAGAACCGGCGAGACATCTTGCAGGTACTGAAAGGGGATCAGGCGGACCCGGAGGCGCTTCTCGAGGCCAAACGTGCCACGGACAAGCTGGCGATGGCGATTTCTGCGCTACCCGAGCGAGAGCGGGTGGTGATTTCGCTGTACTACTTCGAGGACTTGACGTTGAAAGAGATTGGCCGGGTACTGGGTGTGACCGAGTCCCGGGTATCCCAGATTCATTCCCGTGCCGTGGCCCGACTGCGGATCAAATTGAAAAAGCTTTCCTACTGCTGAGCCCCACCTGTTCGAGATTCCACCTCTCTATCTCTGCGTCAAGCCGACCCTTTGCGTTGACGACCGGAGATGAATCTGGTACTTTCCCGGTGATTCCGGAGCGTTCGGCTTCTGGGGCGACCCGGGCGCATGCTTGTGAGCGGTGCCAAATCCCAATCTGTTTCCAAGGTTGACTCGATGAATCTGCGACGTACATGCTCATTGCTGTTTGCCGTGTGGATGATGGCGTCCGGCTGTGCCGGTCCACAATCTCCAGTTGAAGTGTATCACTACCGCGACCTTGTGCGGGAGGGGCAGGTGGCGTACCTGGAGGATCTGTCCGCTGCGCTGGCCTCGTCCGACGAGAGTGTGCGGGGAGCAGCGATTCGTTCGATGGCGGAACTCGGTCCTGTGGCGATCCCCACGCTGAAGCAGGTAGTTCGCGAGGAAGGCAAGGGTGCCGGCCCTGCCCTGTTGGCGCTGGGCATGAGTGGGGAGGCGGAGGTGATCGGGTTCATCCGCCAGTACCGGTCCCACCCGCTTCTGGGTGCGAGTGCGTCCGAGGCCGAGAAGACTCTGGAGGGCCAACTGTATGCCCGGGTGAAAGAGGGGGAACTCGACGCCATGGAGGCCTACCTGGAATCGTTTCCGGACTCGCCTCGAGCGGACCAGATTCGTGAAGAACGGCGCAACCGACTGGCGAAGCAGGCGTTCGAGCGTGCACGAACGACCGGGTCGATGGAAGAGTTGGAAGCATTCCTCGATCAGTACGCGGACAGCGAGGATGCCCCGATGGTGCGGATGATGCTGGCCCGGATGATGGTCCAGGAGGGATTCAGCCTACTCGATGCCGGGGAATACGAACGTGCTCGAGAGATGGTGGCTCAAGTGCCGCGGCTGGATGCCCGGCGTGAGCAGGAAGCGTCCCGTATCGTGGCCCGCTCGTACCTGGAGGAGGGCAAGAAGCTACGTGCCGAAGGGCGAAACGAGGCGGCGCTTGAGCGGCTGGGCAAGGCAGCGGAATTCCCGGAATTTCGTGTGGAGGCGAACCGTATCCAGGCGGACATCCTGATGGAGGAAGCGCGGAAGAAACTGGAACTTGCCAACATCCAGGAAGCGGTCACCCTGCTCAACCGTGCGGGAGTGCTTGACATTTCGAGGGGGGAGGAGATTGCCCGAATCAAGGCGGATCTGGCGTCGGAGTTTCAGCGTGCGATCCACTCCGAGGACCCGGGTGCCCGCAAGCGCGGCCTGGTCGGGATGGTCTCCCTTGGGGAGGAGGCGATCAAGCCCTTGGAACTCTACCTGGGCACCCTGTTTGCCCGGCGTGAGTACGGCAAGGTAGAAGAGGTGGTGGATGCCCTGGCCGAGGCCCGGCGGGCGGTCCCGGAGGGGGAGGAAAACCGAGGCATCGATCGCACGACCGCCCTGCTCATGAACTATCTCAAGGCGTCGTTGCAGGCTTCTACCGGCGAGGTCATCCGCCTGTTCGGCTCCCCCGATTATCTCCGCTACTGGAACCCGAACATCGATCCCATCGATCCGAGGCAATATCCGCTCATTTTCAAGGTGGAGGGCACGACGGTGCGCCACCTGGGTCTCAGTCGAATCGCGCTGGCCGCCAAGGCCTTGCTCGGTGAACAGACCCTTCAGATATCCGAGGGGACCCTTCTGCCGGATGAGGAGGTCCTTGCCCGAATCTCCCGGGGGGAGGTGGGGAACGACCCTGGCCAGGGTCTCCTCACCCGGGTGCAGCTCTGCGCACGCTATGCAACCATCCTGGCCGAGTTCAACCGGCTCGTCGAGGAGAAGCCTGACCGGTTCATGGCCTATGCCGTCGGCCTCTCCGTCCCCCCCTACACCACCGCCGACTGGCTCGCCGTGGCCGAGGGGTTCAAGCGCGCCGTGGCCAATGCGGGTCCGGACGGCAGGCTCGACATCGAGGCGTCTCGAGGCGGTATCCGAACCAACGACACATCGCTCCTCTCCGCCGACTATGACCAGCGTTCCCTCACCGTCCTGGTCTACGATCCCGTGGTCGACCGACTGGGCAGCATGACCGAGACCGCGCGGGCCGAAGCCGCCCAGCGTACCCTCTCGGTGCTCATGAATTCCGCCCGAATCGCCTTCGGACTCTATGCCGGGGTCGACCGGTACACGGTGATGATCGGCTCCACGGAGCGGTCCCAGAGCCCGGACGCTCGAGTTCGAGGCGGACAGTTCAACCCCGAAACCCGCATGATGATCTCCCAGAAACGGTACGGCAAGATCGACTGGGAAGCCATCCGGAAACTCAACGGCGCCTACACCGCCAGGGAACTCGAGCTTATCGATTTCCGGTGGTACCGCTGGCAGCAGTGACCGGGGCCGGGGAGGGACAGATGGCGCGTTTCCCGGTCGTGGCAATCATCGGGGACGGTGATGTGCCTCCAGACAGCCCCATCGGCCGGCTGGCCGAGGCTCTGGGCCGCATGGTGATGGATCGAGGATACGTGCTGATCACCGGCGGCCGGGGTGGGGTCATGTTTGCAGCCTCCCGGGGTGCGCGAGCAGCGTCCACCTACCAACCTGGACGCATCATCGGGGTCCTTCCCGGGAGTGACCCACGGCTCGCCAACCAGTATGTGGATCTTCCTTTGTGCACGGGTCTCAACCACGCTCGAAACGTGCTCGTGGCCCAGGCAGACGCTGTGATCGCCGTGGGAGGTGGGGCAGGCACGCTCAGCGAGATGGCCATGGCCTGGATCCACGATCGCCTGATCGTGGCCATGCGCGTCGACGGGTGGAGCGGCCGACTGGCCGACACCCGGATCGATTCCCGGCACCGCCCCGTGTCGGTGGCCGACGACCGGGTGTTCGGTGCAGACACGGTGGAGGACGCTGCCGCCTTGCTCGATCGATACCTTCCTGCATATCGTCGTGGCTGACGCCTCCAGCGCGATCACCTTTCGTCTCAAGGTCCCTCTTGTTCCTGCCGATCCTGTTTATTGAAGCAGTGTCTTGGGCCCGGCGTCCAGCCATGGTTGCACGCCGGCGGCAGCCGCGGATTCAGGAGGTGCACATGTCCCCGAACGCTGGCAGCAGGAAACGAAACTGGGGAGGGCGGGCAACCGGCCTCACCCTGGCCGTGGCACTGGTCGGACTGCCCGGGAGCGGCGTGGCGACCGCCCGGGGCGAATCTCTTCCAGGTATCTCGACGGCCCAACCTGCAACCGAAATTCAGGAAGAACTGGAAGCGGTGGCAGGGGTGCGTGGTGCGCGCCGGATCGAGACCATCCGCGAGGTCTGGCTCCGCTACAGCTATCCCGTCATCGCCCGGGCACTCACATCGATGGCCCGCACCGGCGACGATGAGGAGGTGCTCATCGCCGTCGAATCCATGCTCACGGGCGGGCAGGAGGGCCACACGCTGCTGGTGACACTTCTTTCGGACCCGGACCCGGCCCTGGCGGACCGCATCGCAGAACAACTGGCACAACTCGGGAAGCCATCGGCGCCGGTGTTCGAGACCGCCCTGAACAGTCCAGATCTCCAGACCCGAATCCGTGCGTTGGATGGGCTGGCTCGAGTGGGTGGGACGCGACACGCGCGGGCCATGGGAGCGTTGGCCCGGGACCCGGAACGCCAAATCCGTCTCGCCGCGGTGGAAGCACTCGGGCGCATGACGCCGGCCACGCGCGGGGACAACCTGGCGCGATTCGCAGGAGATCCGGACCCGGCCATCCGGCTTCGCGTGGCCGAATACTACGCGCTCCAAGGAGGTCCGGGCGCGTCCACAGCGCTCAACCGTCTGGCCGTGGACACGGTGGACGAGGTGCGGGTGGCCGCCGTGGTGGCACTCCGGTCCCAGGCTGTATCGGGTATTGCCGCGCTGGGCCTGGCCCTGACCGACCCACTCCCTGCGGTCCGTGCCGAGGCCAGTCGTGGTCTGGCCGAGCAAGCCCCGGCGGAACAAGGGGTGGCTCTGATCGAGAACGCCGATCCGGTGGTTCAGGAAGCGGCTATCGAGGCGTTGCTGGCCAACCCGAACGTCCCGGTGGAGGTGTTCGGTGCCATGTCCACCCTGTGGGACAAGGGGATTCGGCGGGAAGCCATCGAGCGTATCGCCCGTTCCGACGATCCCGGTGCGAGCAACGCGGCACAGGCATTCCTCAACGACCCGGACCCGACCATCCAGTTGCACGCAGTGGACATCCTGGTCGCACGAGAAGCCGACCACGCTCCGGAAATGCTGGCGCCGGTCGCCCGAATCGACAACCTCGAGGCCCAGAAAAAGGCCGTGGCCGCGCTGGTGGAGGTGGGTACGCCCGAGGCCACCCGGACTCTGGCCCATTTTGCCCGGAGCAAGGACCGGACGGTACGCAAGCAAGCCTTGTCCCAGATGAGCCGTATCCCGGTGGTCGGCTCGTTCACCGCCGTGGTCGCCACCATCGACGACCCGGACCCCGGAGTGCGTCGCGCTGCCTTGCACGCCCTGGCGCGACAGCCAGACGACGCCGTGGTGGCCCTGCTCGCGCAGTTCCTCGACGACCCGGACCCGCTCATCCGTGCCGAGGCGGCCTGTGCCCTGGGGTACCGCCCCACACCCGAGGCTGCGATGGCCCTGTCCAGACACACAGCCGACCAGGACCGAGAGGTGCGCGAGGCTGTCCTCGGCTCGCTCATTCGAATCGGCGACGATGTGGCCGCCGGGGCCATCGCCCAGTTCTTCCACGATCCCGACTCGACGCTCCGTCTGGAAGCCCTCGACGCGCTCCAGGAGATCGGTAGCCCCATGGCGATCGCCCTGATGGGCGAACTGTTCCAGCACCGGGACGAACGCCTCCGTCGCGCCGCCGTCCTCGCTCTCCGGGACGCCCGGTTCGAGGAGCCCGAGGCTGTGGCGCGGGCACTGGAGCACTTTTTCCACGACCCGGTGCCACGCAACCAGAAGCTTGCCATCGAGGCCGTGGCCGCCACCGGCCGGGGAGAGTCGGTCGCAGCGCTCCTCCGGCTCACTCGAGAGCAAGAAGTGCGTACGCGCCGTCAAGCGGTCTGGGCGCTCAGCCGCCTGCACGACGAGGGTGCGGTCGCAGCGCTGGAGCAACTAATCCACGATCCTGACCTGGTGGTTCGAGACGGTGCCTACCGGGGGCTGGCCAGACTGGGCGGCACGCGCAGCTACCAGGCGCTGCTCGCCGGCCTGGACGATCCGCTTGAAATGGTTCGAATTTCGGTGATCCGCTCCATCGCCGAACTGAAGTTGAATGACGCGGTGCCCCGGTTGATGGCGCGCATGGACGAGGCAGACCTGCCCGAGCAGGGGGTGATCGTGGACGCCTTGATGGAGATAGGCACGGAGGACGCCATGGCCGCGCTGCTGGAACTGGCCCGGAACGGAACCGAATACCAGCAACTTGCGGCCAACAACGCACTCCAGCGCATGAACGAACGCGAACTTCTCGAAAGTGTGTTCCTGGACGCAGACGTAAAGCTCACCCGCACGGCCCCGGCCCGGTTCCGGTTCTGACCGGTGAGTGCCCTGCCCGTTCCTACCGGAGCTTGAGCGTGGCCAGGCTCAGCACGGCGAGCAAGCCCGAGACAATCCAGAATCGGGTGGCAATCTTCGGCTCTGACCATCCCCGGTACTGGAAGGTGTGATGAATCGGAGCCCGGTAGAGGAACCGTCTACCGACTCGCTGAATTCCGATCCAGTCCTGAAGGATCACCGAGGCGATCTCGGCGGTGAAGATACCGCCGGCGAGGAAGAAAAGCACCTCCTGCTTCAGGAGCACGATCATCGTCCCGACCACGCCCCCGAGGAAGATGGAGCCGGTGTCCCCCATGAAGACCTCCGCCGGATAGGCGTTGTACCAGAGGAATCCAATACACCCACCGACCAGTGCAGAAGCGAAGATGGCCACCTCGCTGACGCCGGGCAGATAGTCGAACAGGAGATAGTTGGAGTAGACCACGTTGCCCACCAGGTAGGCGAAAATCCCATAGACAGCAAGAACAAAAATGGTCGGCACGATCGCCAGGCCGTCGAGGCCGTCGGCAAAGTTGATGGCATTGGCGGAGTAGATGACCATGAGCACGATGACCACGAGGTAGGCCCATCCCAGGTCCACGAGGGGATACTTGTAGAACGGTACGTAGAGTTTGCTCGCCAGATCCGCGGGCAGGGGTGTGGTGGCGGGATGAAGCACCAGGACCCCGAGCAGGATTCCAAACGCGGATTGCAGCGCATACTTGGCGCCCCGGGAGAGCCCCTTGTCCGAATCGTGGTGTTTGATCTTCGCACGGTCGTCCAGGTATCCGAGTGCGGCGAACCAGGCGCCGGCCAGGAACAGAATCTGGACGAAATGGTTGCTCACCTCGCACCAGAGCAGCGCCGAAAGCATGCTCGTCCCGATGATCATCACCCCGCCCATGGTGGGCGTACCGCGCTTGTCATCCACGGACATCACTCCGTAGTCGCGCACCGTGTCCCGATACCCTTTCCGGTAGAGCCACTGAATGATGGCCCGGCCGAAAATGAGGCAGAGGACGAACGAGGTGACGAACCCGAGGATCGCTCGAGTGGTCAGGTAACGCAGAAGCCGGACCAGGGCGAAGTCTGCATCCGCGAACAGGGCATTCAACAATTCCGGTATCATGCAGCATCCTCCGGTCGGGAGACGACCTTCCCTTCGCCCCGCGCCCCGGCGATGGTCTCACCCAGCCGCTTCAATTCGGCCTTGAGTGGAAAATGGGGCAAGAACCCGTCCGAGGTGATGAGCACCTCCTCCATGAACCGCTCGGCGCCGTCCGGGGTCACCACGCCCCGCTCCAGCAACGTCCGGACCGCCACGGCAACGGACATCCGGACTCGCCAGTACTTGCTGTACCGAAACCGCTGGAAGGATCGAAGAATGTCGGGGTCGTCCGACACCCGGCCCAGCGCGCGCACCACGGCGCAGACCACCTCGAAGCTCGAGTCAGCCAACAGGGTCTCGAGCCGGGACTGAATCCGACTCCTCGCCGACCCCAGCCTCGAGGCAAAGTGCTCGGCAGCGGCCGCAGCATGGCTCCGAGCCTCGAAGTACCGGTCCTCCAGGCCGATTTCAATTGCTTTCACGGTCTGCTCGTCGGCCACATCGACCTCGACCAACGCATCGAACACGTTCCGACGGATGAACCCCACCTGCTCATAGTCGCCCCCCAACAACCGCAGGAGCGGCCCCACCGAACGCCGCTCCTCGAGCAGGTAGAGCAGGTGCGGAATCCGTTCCCGGTACCCCAACAGGCCGACGAGCTTGACGCCATGATTCCGAACCTGCCACCGCCTCGACGCCAGATAGTCGTCTGTGCGATAGCGTAGGTAGGCCATGTCTGCCGGATCCAGCGGACCGTCTCCTCGAGCCTTCCGTGCCCTCAGGTACCGAATCAAGGCCACCGCTCCCATGGCGGTCAGGTCCGGCCCAGACTCGGCAGGCGGTTCAGGTGGGGGGGGCAACGCGGGCGGCTCGTGTCCGGGCACACACAGTGCACCAAGGACCGCCACGATCCGGTCCAGGGCGTCGGAACGATGGTAACGCCGGGCCGCTTCGCCCATCTCTGCCAGACGGACGGGGTCATCCAGCAACTCGAGAATCGCCTTCGCCAGGTCGGCCCCGGGCACGTGCTCCTCGATCCCACGCTCCGTAAGCACCACGCGCTCGTACAGCACCACCCCGGCTCCGGCTGCGGCGAGGGCGCGGGCATTCTTCACCTGGTGGTCCCCGGGCAGATTCGCCTTGGGAAGGATGATCGCAGGCAGACCTCGAGCCGCCAGCTCGGTCAGTGTGCCCGCCCCGGCCCGACACACGACCAGGTCCGCCACCGTATAGATATCCTCGATGTCGTGGAAGTAGGCGCGGCGAAGGTAGCAACCCGACTGAGGGCCGTCCAGGTTCAACGCCTCGAGACGTTGTTCGGTGTCGGCGGTGGCATCGTAGTCCTTGCCGCGATAGGTGCCGGTCCCGTGGATCACGAAAATGTCTCCCCGTTCCTTCAGGCGAGGCAACGCTTCCACGATGGCCCGATTGATGGTGCGTGCTCCCTGAGAACCGCCGAACACGAACACAACCTTCTTGCCTGGCGGGATTCCCAGCCGTTCGCGCACCGCATCCGGATCCCCTCCCCGGCCCAGTTCACGACGGACCGGGTATCCGACCCACGTCCCGGTCCGGGGGAAATACTTCAGACTTTCCGGGAAGCTCACCCCCACCCGGTCCACCAGTGCGCCGATGAGGCGATTCAGTTTGCCGGGGAATGTGTTCTGCTCATGAATGAACGTCCGACCGGAGAAGAGTCCGAATTTTCGGAGCACGATGGCCGCCAGCATGATCGGGGCACTCACGTACCCGCCGGTACCTATGACCAGTTTCGGGCGGAACGACAACAGGATGAAAAGACTCTTGACGAACCCGGCGGTGAGTTTCGCGAGGAAGCGGACCAGGGCCAGGGGTCTGCGCGTCCCAGGCCAGCCCTCCGAGGAAACGAACCGAATCGGGTAGCCCCGTCGCGGCACAATGCGCTCCTCAGCACGCCCCCTGACCCCGACATAAAGAATCCTGGCCTCCGGGTCCCGACGCCGAACCTCATCGGCAATCGCAATGGCCGGGTAGACATGCCCTCCCGTGCCGCCGCCCGTCACCAGGTAACGGCCCGCTCGAGGCCACGGGCTCCTCGGTCCAACCACCTCGGCAGACTTTTCCGCAGCTCTGTCCTCGTTCGTCCTGCTCACTGCCCCTTCCTGCCTCGCAACCGCCCCAGGACCGACCCGCGCTCGCCCCAGCGCTCCACCCGCTGCCGGCCCAGGGCCTTGTGGGCGATTTTTCGCACAATGGTCCGTACCTCGTCAACGCGAAAAACGAGGCAGAAGAAAACAAACGCCGGTGCTCCCACCGCGCACACCGCGATTACCCGGGAGAAAGCGAGCAGCCAGGGAACGAGCAGGGGAGAGGATTCGGCTGCCGGGAGAACCCGGGTCATCCAGAGGGCGACCGTACCCTGCGGTGCGGTCCACCCCACGGTCACCCGGTGAAGCGTCCAGGCCACCCCACCGGTCAGCAAACAGGCCGGCACCAGTCTGAACAGGAACGGAGCGAGAGGATCCGGCCGAAACCCCGGCTCGAGGCGCCGAATCTTCCGGACGAACCGCGCGTAGAGAATGGCCGCATAGGCGGTGATGGCGATGGTGGATCCAAGGGCCAATCCCTGATGGGCCAGGACCCGGCTCAACAGGTAATAAAGCGGCGCGCTGAGCACGGTCATGGCCGTGCCGATCAGGGTGGGACTCAGCGTGTCCTTGAATGCATAGTAGCCTCGAGCCACGATCCCCTGCATGGACCAGGCGGCAATACCCAGGGAGAACAGGAGCAGCACCTGAGCGGTGGCTGCCACATCCTCGTCCCCAAACCGGCTGCTCCGGAACAGGAGAAAACAGATCTCCTGGGCGAGCACCATGAGGAACACCTGGGTCCCCAACGCCATCACCAGGACCCCGCGCAAGGCCGCGGACAGAGTCTGAAACACTTCCTCGACCCGCTTTTCCGCGGCCAATCGCGCCAGGTGCGGATAGGACGCCAGGCTGGCCGCCTGACCAAACACCGCCTGGGGCACCATGGCCAGCTTCCGCCCATAGTTGAGCCAACTGATGGAAGCGGCGGTGAGGAACGACCCGAATTGCCTGGTCAACCACTCGTCCCACGCCACCAACGATTGACCCAACATGATGGGCAGACTCAATTTGACATACCGCCTCAACCCCGGGTGCCGGAAATCGAAACACGGACGCCACAGGAGCCCGACTCGAGACGCCCCGTACAACTGGAGCAGGAAGCTCCCTGCGAACGCACCGCCCAGCACGCCCCAGGAAAAGCCTTCCACACCCAGGGAGGGTCCCAGAAGCAGACCGCCCAGAATGATTCCGGCATTGTACACCAGGGGCGACAGGGCCGGATAACGGTGCCGGCCCTTGGCCATCTGGACGGCCGAGAGCAGGAACCCCTCGAAATGGAAAAACTGAGCCGGCAGAATGATCCGGGTCAAACGAACCAGAAGCGCCTGCTGCGCCTCATCGAAACCGCTGGCCACCAGGGGGGCCAGGGCCTCGGTGAACACCATCGCGGGCACGATGACGCCAATCAAGGCAACGCCGATGAAGGTGGTCACGATGGAGAACACCCGCCACCCCTCTTCCTCGTCACCGTCGGCGAGATACCCGGCGAAAATGGGAATGAACGTGATCGACAGAGCACCGCCGGCAAGGAGGTAGTTGACGAAATCCGGAATGGTGAACGCCGCGAAGTAGACGTCGGTCTGCGCGTTCGCACCCGCTTGCCGCGCTATCACGATCTCACGCACAAACCCCATCACCCGGCTGAGAAGCACCGAGGCCATCCAGATGATGGTCGCAGCCCGTATGTTGCGCGTCGTGGCATGATCGGTCATGGAACGCTCTCGATCCCGGGTGGCCCAGGGCCGGCCGTGGGAAACCGTACCCCCGCCCTCACCCTACCACAGCCTTGCTCGGCCAGGAAAGACTCCATGGCACCGGCCGGCGACCTTCGCGCCGACCCGGTCCTCACGTAACCTGCACGGCAACCCGCCGGTCTCGAGGACCATCGAACTCGCAGAAGTAGACCCCCTGCCAGGTGCCGAGGACCAGGCGGCCGTGGACAAAAGGAATGGACAACGAGGCCCCGACCAGGCTCGACTTGACGTGGGCGTCGGAATTGCCTTCTCCGTGTCGAAACCCCATTCCGGTCCGAGGAACCAGGGTCCTCAGCGCCACCAAGATGTCCCGAACCACGTCCGGGTCCGCGTTTTCGTTGATCGTCACGCCTGCCGTGGTATGTTGCACCAGGAGCGTGCAGACCCCCTCCCGGTCCGAGGGAAGGAGCCGTTCCACTTCGTGGGTGATGTCGACGAGTTCTTCTCGCCGAGACGTCCGAACATGGATGATCTCCATCACTGCCTCCAAAAGAATGTCGGCTGGTAGGTTTTCGCGTGCGGAGATTCGAAATTTCGTTTATTCCGCCGCAAAATTGTGCCATATAGGATTTTTCGTCGAAAGACGACTCGTTTTTCGCCCCGGCGCGGTGTTCGGCTCGCGCCGGAGTCGGGTTTGGGTCTGTGTCGGTGCGCCGGCGGCGCGCGGGCCGGTTCGATGACCGGCCCAGGAACGACACCCTGCGAACGACAACCACTCATGCGTCAGGAGCGTTGATCATGCCTAGCTACAGCACCGGGGATATCCGCAATATCGTATTGGCCGGCCACATGGGGACGGGAAAGACGACCCTGGCCGACGCGATGCTGTTCGCCTCCGGCGCGGTATCCCGGAAGGGGTCGGTGAACGACGGCACCAGTTTCTGTGATTTCGAAAAAGAAGAGAAGGAGCACGGCCATTCGATTTTCTCCTCCGTGGTCCGGTGCAGCCATGAAGGGCGCCAGGTGAACATCGTGGATACCCCGGGATCCCCCGACCTGCTGGGACAGGCCATCTCGAGCCTGCCCGCGGCCGAGACCGTGATGGTGACTGTGAGCGCCCAGAACGGCGTGGAGTTGATCAGCCGGCGAATGATGGACCTTGCCCGGTCCCGCAACCAGGCCCAGTTGATCGTGGTCACCAAGATCGGTGCCCAGGACGTGGATCTGAAAGCCATCCTCGAGCAAATCCAGACATCGTTCGGACGCCAGTGTCTCCCGATCAACCTGCCGACGGCTGGAGGAACTGGTGTAGTGGATTGCCTCGCCAACGATGAGGGAGAGTCCGACCTGGGGTCGGTCGCCGACTTCCACAGCAACGTGCTCGAGCAGATCGTGGAGATGGACGAGGAGTTGATGGAAAGCTACCTCGAGGGGGAAGCCCTGGACGCCACAGCCCTCCACAACGCGCTGATTCAGTCGATGAACGAGGGCCACCTGGTCCCGATTTGCTTCACCGATGCCAAGAGCGACGTGGGCGTGAAGGAACTGCTCGATGTGATTGCCCACCATCTGCCCAGCCCGGTGGAAGGTCCCAAGCAGCCCATGCTCATCGGAGAGGGAGAGGCCGAGGAACCGTTCGAGTACGAGGCGGATGCCTCCAGGCCGCTCATTGCTCACGTGTTCAAGGTGGCCACGGATCCGTTCGTGGGCAAGCTTTCGGTATTCCGGGTGCACCAGGGCACGGTGACCGGGAACATGACCGTGCTGGCGGGGGAATCGCGCAAGGGAATCAAGCTCAACCGTGTGTTCAACCTGCTGGGCAAGGAGCATGCCGAGACCGACGCGATCATCGCCGGCGACATCGGTGCGGTGGCCAAGGTGGAGGACCTGCACATCGGCGACATCTTGCACGACGACCACGCCCACGACGACGTGCATCTGAAGGCCCTTCCCTTCCCCACGCCCATGTATGGCCTGGCGGTGGCCCCCAAGGCTCGAGGCGACGAAGGGAAGATCTCCGCCACCCTGGCCCGGCTTCAGGAAGAAGATCCCACCTTCAAGGTGGGTCACGACCCGCAGACTCGAGAACTGGTCATCAACGGTCTCGGCGAGTTGCACCTTCGGTTCATGCTCGAGCGACTGAAGAACCGCGGTCTCGAGGTGGAGACCAAGCCACCCAAGATCGCCTACCGTGAGACGATCACAGCGCCTGCAGATGGTCACTATCGGCACAAGAAGCAGACGGGTGGAGCGGGGCAGTTCGGCGAGGTGTTCCTGAAGGTGGAACCTCTGGAGCGAGGCCAGGGTTACGAATTTGTGGATGCAATCTTTGGAGGAGCCATTCCCGGTCAGTTCATGCCTGCGGTGGAGAAAGGCGTCAAGGAGATGCTCGAGACCGGGTATGTGGGCGGCTACCCTATCCAGGACATCAAGATCACCATTGTGGACGGCAAGAGCCACCCGGTGGACAGCAAGGAGGTGGCGTTCAAGACGGCCGGCAAGTACGCCTTGCGGGACGCCCTGGGCAAGGCCAAGCCGGTGGTGCTCGAGCCCATCGTCAACATGGAGGTGGTGGTCCCCGAGGACGCCATGGGGGCGATCACGGGCGACCTGTCCAGTCGGCGAGGCCGGGTGCAGGGCACGGACATGCTGCCGGGCGGCATGGTGGTCATCAAGGCCCAGGCGCCGCTGGCCGAGGTGACCCAGTACCAGTCCATGCTGAAGAGTGTCACCGGCGGTCAAGGGAGCTTCATGATGGAGTTCAGCCACTACGAACCGGTACCGCCGCAGGTGCAGCAGCAGATTGCCGCAGCTTACAAGCCGCAGGGCGAAGAGGAGTAACGCTCGACGCCGTGACCTCCCTCCGACGAGTGCTGGCAACGTGGCGCATTGACGACGTGCTGGCCGTTCTCTTTTCCCTGGCGCTTCTCGTCCTCGGCGCAACCCACACCTCCTCCCTCCAGCACCGCTCGCTGCTCAACTTCGCCGGCCTCATCCTCTACTACGCCGGCATGTTCCTCTTTGCTCGCTGGCTCGTCTCAACCCCTCGAGCCGGACCCTGGCTCCGGAGAAGTGTGTTCGCCGCCCTTTGCGCCCTCCTCTCCTTCTTTGCACTCGGAACCCGCGTATCCCCGGGTATCCAGGACGTGAAGAATGCAATCGTGCTCATCCTGCCTCTGGTCATCGGCGCCTGGACCGCTCCGGGGGGAGACAGTGACGCCGCAGACTCCTCCCAGGACCGCCCCACACACGCACCCCACGGGTTGCTGCGCGACCTCGCTCCCTTCTTGATCAGCCAGGCAGCCTACATCATGCTCCACGACCTGGTCCATGCAGTCAACCCGACCGACCGGGATGCCTGGCTCATTCGGGCCGACCAGATCCTGTTCGGCGGAGCCTGGACCCAGCGCCTCGAGCCATACGTTCATCCCTGGCTCACGGAGTGGTTCAGCATGACCTACTCCCTCTACCTCCTGTTCCCTGTCAGCCTCGCACTCTGGTTCGTGGCTCGCCGGCAACGGGACGCCCTCTTGCACTTGCTTCAGGCGGTCGTGCTCTGCACCTACCTCGGATACCTCGGATACCTCGCCGTGCCGGCCATCGGCCCCCTCTACACCCTCACCTACCACGTGCCCCTCTCCGGCGGGTGGTTTTCCGAAATCCGCGAATCCCTCGACAGCCTCGCCCGCATCCCAAGGGATTGCTTCCCAAGCCTCCACACCGCCAACACGGTGGTGGTCCTCTGGATCGTCTGGAAGCACGCTCCAACACTCCGATGGATCTTCACCATCCTCGGATCGAGCTGCATCGCTGCAACCATCTACCTCCGCTACCACTACACCGTCGACGTGGCTGCAGGTCTCTTGCTCGGACTCCTCGTCGCATGGTCCACGCCTCATATCGACACCGCATGGCGCCGCGTCGTCTCCCCCCTCGCTCAAACCAGACCACACCACACACCCTAGGCCCCACCTCCACCACATCCCTGCTGCACCTCGGCCTCAGATACGCTACACTTGGAATGGACGACACGGGCATTCTGCAGTATTGTTTCCTGACGCCTGTTCTGTTGGCCCTGCTGAACCGAATGAGAGGATCCTGACCACGAACCCGGACAAATGCGGCACGTGGTGCGGCTGGAGTGGCGACCATGGAATCGAGGCTGGAATGGGCCAGGCGACGTTGCGCCGCGCGGAAACGCGCGAACGTGGCCCTGGTTTCCCTGTACGACATCGAGAACAACGCGGTCCGATTGCTCGCGGCCGAACTCCGCCAGGCAGGCCACCACTGCGTGGAGGTCTACTTCAAGGATTGGCGAAACAATCATTTCGATCCGCCCACTCAAGACGAACTGGACAATCTATGTAGCTACCTTGCACAGCAAGACGTGGATATCGTCGGCTTCAGCATCCGGGCCAGCGCCTACTTCAACGTCTCCCGTCGGTTGACCCGGGTGATCCACCAGCGGCTGAACCTGCCCGTATTCTGGGGCGGGCTCCATCCCACGCTCGTGCCGGACCAGTGCATTCCGCATGCCGAGGCGTTGTGTCGTGGCGAGGCGGACGAGGCTCTGGTGGAGATGGCGGACCGACTGGCGAAAGGCGAGGATTTGTCGGATCTGGCCAACTGGTGGGTGAAGGACGAGGATGGGTCGGTGCGCAAGAACCCGCTCCGACCGCTCATCCGCGATCTGGATGCGCTTCCCTTCCGGGACTACACTTCCCCCTACAAGGTGCTGGTCATGGGCAAGCGCCTTCGAAAAGGCGATCCCATGGTGGCTCGAGGGGAGACGCTGTACCAGATCATGGCGTCCAGGGGTTGCATTTTTCGTTGTGCCTACTGCTACAATTCGACGTACCAAACCGAAATCTATCCCGGAGAAAAGTACTACCGAACCCGGTCGGTGAGCAGCTTGATAGCAGAGATTCAGCAAAGTCGAGCCGCGTTCAAGCGAATGAAGCGGGTCCGTTTCGACGACGAGGTGTTCAACTTCGACCCGAAGTGGCTGGAGGAGTTTCTGGACCGGTACCCGAAGGAGGTGGGACTCCCGTTCGACTGTTTCCTCGAGCCGCAACTGGTGACCGAGTCGAAGCTTCGAGCATTGAAGCAGGCGGGATTGCAGAACGTGTTCATGGGGGTTCAGAATGCGGAGACAGTAAACACCGAGTTATACGATCGAAAGTCTTCGGACGAACACATTCGCTCGCTTGCCCGGATTTTCCACAAGGTGGGCGTGGACATCCACTACCAACTCATCTTTGACGATCCGGTGGCCACGAGTGAGGACAAGCAGGCGCTGTTCGAGCTTGTATCCAGCTTTCCCCGCCCGTATGACCTGTATCTTTTCTCCATGACCATCTTTCCCGAGAGTGCCCTGGCCCGGCGCCTGCTCAAACTAGGTTACATCACGCCTCGAGACATCGAGGGGATGAACACGCGGACCTTTTACCAGCACCGGGTGGATTTGAACTATCCGAGGCCTGCGGAGGATCGTTTCTGGATTGCCCTGATGGTGCTTCTGAGCAAATCTTTTGTACCGCTGCCGCTGATCAAGGCGCTGTCGAAGAGCGAGAAACTGAAGCGGAACCCGGAGCCTCTGGTCAAGTTTGCGCAAGCAGCCAACTTTGTGAAGATGGGGACACTCGCGGCCCGGTTGGTTCTGAAAGGTGAGATGACGCCGACCCTGGTTCACCGTTGGCTCAACCTGGATTCGGTGATCACGGCGTAGGGCGTGCGGAGGCCGAGGTGGGTCAGAGGAAGGCCTCGATGGCCCGCCGGAACTCGATCTGGTCCACCAGGTCGGTCACGTAGTCCATCTTCTCGGTGTCCCACTCGAGCACCGGCGAGGTGCGCTGGGCGCGGTAGCGGGCGATCCACTCGTCGTAGAGGCCGTTGAGGCGGCGCAGGTAGCGGGCGGGGATGTCCTGCTCGCTGGG
>CAYQMG010000150.1:0-4537 GCA_964418585.1 uncultured Gammaproteobacteria bacterium
GAATTGTGCGCCTGCGCCACAAGCGGCAAATCTGGCCAAGGAAGCCTTGATTTGTGTTTGA
Source organism: uncultured Gammaproteobacteria bacterium (assembly GCA_964418585.1). Lineage (GTDB taxonomy): Bacteria > Myxococcota_A > UBA796 > JAJRTE01 > JAJRTE01 > JAJRTE01. Next base: position 62 of record CAYQMG010000150.1, read on the forward strand.
GACCAGGCTGTGTTTGCACTGGATCCGTCAGCGGCATGTGTCATGTTCGACACCGGGGTGGCATGTCAATCACGATTCGGGGGGGCACTGATCATCACCTGGCGCAGTCATCCGGCGCGAATAGACCGGCGGCCCGTCCAAGACGCCAGCTCTCTCTTTTTTTGGCCTCGAGATTCCCGGTGGCCTTCTCCCTGAAACTGCTCAACCACTCGCCAGAGAGGCTCTGGAGAGCAAGGACGGGCATGGGGCCGTCGCCTGTCTTGCATGGTTCACAGGCACGTCAGTTCGGGGCCGCTCATGCGGGTGGCGGCCCGATGGAACCTGAAGCCGAGGGAAGCAGACACGCTCAAAACCACCCGCCCGTACCCTCCCTTTACCGGCCTCAAGGTCGAGGAATGGCTTAGCGGATCGGGATTCCCCTCGAATCCACTGCCGGGCCTCCAGCGTGGAAATGCGCCCATGTCATGGAACGTCTGAATGGCCGGCGTTGCGCCCATACTCATGAATGAGTCAAGGCTGGCTAGCTGACCCCACTTTCCCTGCACAACCTGGATATCCGACAGAACCCTGACCGCTCAGTCACAAGGGACCGACGTGTCATATTGTTGTGATTCGGATATCTGGTGATCGGTGCCCCCTGTCTCCTTCCGCCGACACGCCTTTCCCCTCCCTGGTCACTCATCACCTTTCCCCCCTCCCTCCCTGCCCAACGTGCAACAGCCCCCTGGTGTCCTGGCCATCGTGCAGTTACCACATATTCGTACAACTCTTTCTTCGAATTCCGCTTCCTGACGATCTCAACACTGGAGTCCTCAAAGCCCGCGGATGTCAAAAGGTCGGCGTACAGCTTCTCCACGGGCACGACGTGGCCGTAAAAGGATGAATTTCCCACAATGTAGTGCACCGTGGCTCCACGCTTTAGGTGTCGACCGACAACGTGAAGGTGCTGGCTGATGTCCTCGAAATACTTGTGGATGTAGTTGGCCATGAGGATACCATTCTTTTCATGAGACTCGCGAACGCGGTCCAGAATGGGGTATATGTACTCCGGTAGGCGTCCGGACTCGCTGGCAGTCCAGTCCTTGAGCCGGCTCGTTGCGATACCCCACGTTCCGCCAATGGCGTCCCAATCGAGTTCACCAGCCTCTCTGGCTTCCACAAGGTACGATAGCCAATACATATATGGGCGCAGCTCTCGAATGTATGACATTCGATTCGGGTATGGTGGCGACGTAATAAGTAGGTCGAATGGCTCAACGGTGTGCGCGTCCAGCACCGCAAGGTCTCTGGAGTCTCCCAGGAGGACGATGGCATTGCCTGCAGGGTTGTCACTTGCTGCCTCAAGAACGAATCGTAGGTCGCGGATGAACTGGCGTTCGTGGCGACTGCTTGCGGCGAGCAGCGACAACTGTCCCGTGCCGCTTGAGCCATTGTCCCCAAAAGACATGGATTGATGATTAAATGCTGCATTCGAGAGAGCGATCAATGTCCGGCAGAGCACCACTAGCAGGAGGTCATATACGGGGCGGTCATTGCATTGTTCGTCGATGGCGGTCTTGAGCCTGCAAAGAAAGTCGAGAGAGTCTGGAGACCACCATCTTTCAATGTTCTTGATCGGCGGCGGGGTACAAGGAGCGACTGAAGCCTGCAACACTCCCTGGACAGCGGAAATTCCAATGTCCTGAGTCCGCACGAGCACGTCTTCCGAATAGTGTGCGGCCTTGACGTTTCCTAGCCAAACGAGGAACGGATTGATATCCAAGGACACACCTACATGGCCGTATTCAGCGGCTGCGAGCGGTGTGGTTCCAGTACCGGAAAACGGGTCAAGGATTCGCTGTGCGTTCGGATGCTGCTGGATGAGTTTCCGAACCAGCTTCATCGAGTAGGCGGGGGTGAGCCGAAGCCAACCGTGCCGACCTCTCTTTCGGTTGTGCTTGAACGTCAAGTCGGCGCGTTGTTTGATGGTTGCTCGCACGTTAATACCTACTTCGGAGACAGGAGATTCTTGAGAACTCGGTGGACTTCCTGCTTTAGCATGGGGCTGTGCTCTGCGAAGAAGCCAGCCAAGTCGAAACCAACAACCTGCCGCATGAATTCGTATGTCGATCGTAGATCAGATTCTTCGTCAGGCAGGCCGGTCAGTACTGCCCATTTGGTGTTTCGATATCTAACCTGGATGTCCGTGTCAATCTGAGTGGACAATATCAACAGGCATGGGAGATAGGCGTGCGCGTAGGAGTTGGTGGCGTTCGCGATGTCCGCGTTCTGACGCTTGGAATCCTTGCTTTTGTAGCCTTGGCGGATTTCGAAAACAACGCCCTTCAGGGTCTCAATAACCGCCGGCGCCACATCGAGATCGGCGGCTGCTCGTCGGATCCAATCGGCCACCCGTTCACGAACTCTTGTGTCGGCGACGAAGTCAAGAGGGATTCGACCATCGAGTGAAAGCCTGCGAGTTCTTCCGCCCGCCGTCTGGACGGTGTATGACCAGGTAACTTGGTCGTCGCTGAGCCCAAGTTCGTCAACAAGTACGGCGCGAAACAGTCGCTCACCAGCAATGCCGATTTGGCGGTAGATACTGGTGATCCCCCCCGCCGTCTTGTGGGCAGCGTACATCATGGCGTTGTCGAGACCGAACCAACTGTAGAAAGGGTCGCCACCGTAGAGCGTCTGGAATTCGGTGACCGTGAGTCCGGCCCCAACGCCTTGCCCAAACTTCGGCCTATAAGCAGCGCATACCCTGATGGGCTCGACAAGGATGTTGAGGTATTTCCTGGTCCGGTCTGGGGAAAGGGTCATGGTCGCCTTCCTGTATGGGGAACTCCTACCAACAATGCTCCGGGACCGTAGCTACTTTTCAGCACACTGGTCCCCTTTCGGTTGCAGGTCGAGTCACCGGTGGAGGTCCTTGCGGTGGCCGCGCCACTGGCCGCAGACACTGAACATCGGCAGATCCCCTCGCTGCGCCATTGAGTAGGCGGTCTTCTCGGCCTGCTTGAGTATCTGCGGTCTCCTCGATGGTCAGGACGTCGTCGCTCATGGCGTTGTCCAGGCCGAGTGCCGGGGCCAAGCCGCGGCATCACGCTCCAACGAGGGACATCATACTCCAGCCAACCGAAGCGAACAACCCCTGGGCCAGAGTCCTGGTCCAGACCTGTTCATCCGACACCTGGTCAGGGCGAACGGCTGGTCCCGTGATCCTCCGGGCCGGAGCGCACGGCTTTTTGGACTCGCCTCGTTGGATGTGCTCCTCGTCGCGGCGGCAGTCGTTGAACGAGGACTCGTGCTTTCTCCCTGTGCTCGGTCCTGGAAAGCACTTCGGCACCCGAGAAGGGCCGGGGCCGTCCCTCCCGATCGAGCTGCCGGCGGCTGAAGTGCACAACGCGGTGCGGTTCCGTCTGGTCCTTCGTCTTCGCCATCGTGCCCGCCTGCTCCTTCCAGGCTTCGAAATCGAGCTCGAGCGGGCCGTCGCCATAGTTCCGGGCGTAGGTGGCCAGGTTCCGGATCACCGAACGGAAGAGGAGGCGAAACGTGAGGTTCGACACCGGCTTGCCCTCGACGCGCAGATCGAGGGGCGTGGTCAGTGCCAGGGTGACCGCCCTGACGTCTCGAGGCAGCTGTGCCCCTGTGCGGGTGACAAGCTGCTCGCCGTCCCAGGTCCATTCTTGCTCGAAGCGGTCTGCCACCGGCCCGCTGCTGCCGTGGAACAGGCACACGTCCCTGTCCGGCGTCCTGGCCCAGACCTCCTTCAGCAAGAATCGGGCGCGGTGCCTGGCGATGCCCTTGTTGAGCCCAAGCCTGAACAGGTGCCAGCACAGGGCGGGCGCCCCCGCCGCGGCACCGCCGATCAGGGTAAGCTCGTAGGTGAACGCGACTCCCGGATCGAGGCGGAGGCCGTTCGGTCCGGGCGGGTGCACCAGGTAGGGAGGCGGCCTGGAGACGTTCGCTTCAGTCCGCGGTCCTTCGAATATCGTGCGATACAGGCTCGACGGGTCGATCTCGCCGGTGGTGGCGTCGCGCCACGCCGCATCGTGGAGCGCCTCCCCCAGCATGCCGCGCAGCGTCGGTCCGATGAACCCCTTGAGCACAACCGGGTCGATCGCCTGGACGACCAGGCGGAGCCGTGCCCATCGTAAGGCCCTTTCGAGCGCGAGCAGGGAGTTCTCGTGCACCGGGCCGCTCCTGCTGGGGGTCGGCGCGGATGCCCCCACCGAGACCGGGTTTTCCTTCGATCCAGTCCTGGGCCTCCCGGTGCTGCCTGGAAGCTCGGTCAAGGGGCTTGCTCGAGCAGGCGCCGACCTGGTCGACGCACCCGTGGAGCAACGGGATCGGATTCTCGGCACAGAGCACCCGGGCCGGGCCGAGGGGGGGCCGGACAAGAAAGCCCCGGACAAGGAAGTCTCGTCTCCCGGGGTCGTCTGTTTTCTGGATGCCTGGCCCTCGGCCTGGCCGACCCTGCGCGTGGACATCCTC
>CAYQMG010000151.1:0-4104 GCA_964418585.1 uncultured Gammaproteobacteria bacterium
CGTACCGGATATCAACCATATCGCAACCACCGAATCCCTCCCTTGACCGGTAGCTAACGACAGCTCCCACGATGTCCTCGGCTCCATGATGATGAGGATTCTGACGAATAATCACTTTCGTTCCAGGTTCCATTCTTTAATCTCCTTTAGTTGCCAATGTGTCTGGGTATTCAGTGCTTCCTCGCCGACGTAAACCCATGCGACCGTGAAAGAGCCCCGTATGATACTTACCGGAAACAGAACTCTTCTGTAGAAACACCTGCCTTCCGGACTGAATCCCTCCAGCCGATCAATGGCGGGCAGGCGGATTGATGGGTCGCCTGCCTGCCGAAGCCCCGGCGCAGGCAGGTCAAAGGTGAGCAGTTCCCCGTACACAGGGCCCCAGTCACCCGCTGTGGCGCTTTCCGGCATCGGTTCGAGGTATGACGCCAGATGTCCGGAAAAGCGTGCCTGTGTGGCCACGTCGGCGAACGGGTCGGCGGTACCGTGGGCCAAGACGTCCGTCTCGGGCACCTCCAGGACCGGGATACCGAAGGGCATTTCGTATAGGCGGCCGCGGACCACAGCTTCCTGTACATCCAGAACGCCCCGGCAGAACCGGTCGTGGTTCCAGTAGCCCCGCTTGAGGGTGCCGTAGACGAAGAGTCTCAGGATGCCTGTTGTGTTCTCCTTCGATGGTTCATTGGGATTCATTGACTGTTCTCTTCGGTTCATTGCCGATTCTGTCATGGTGCTTTCCCCCTTTTTGCTTGAGCGATGAACTCGAGAGGCTCCATCGAGAACTCCATAAGATCCTCGTGCCTGAACACAACCATGCTCATGGGAGGAACAGGCAGCTCTCGCCATCCGCGCTCGTCGGCCAGGACGGCGTCCAGGAAGGCCGGGTCCGAGGCGTAGAGCACCACCCGGTACCGGCGGTGGGCCCAAAGTTCGAGCGGCTTGTTTCCCTTGAGCACGAGGATGGATTCGGGATCGAGCCGGGACGCGAGCACCGCCGTTATCTGGCCCCGGCAGAGTTCCAGGCGCGCCCTGAACCTCTCCATATCAATCCGGTCGTCCCGGACGGCGTTGTGAGCCAGGCGACACCCGTGGCGTGGGGTCCTCTGCATTCACTCATGACCAGCAGCCGCGTGAAAACCCATGCCAGGTACTCCCGTTCCTCGGCAATCCTGACAACCGCGGGGCGGTCGAGCATGTTGGTGAGTCCCGAGAGACGGACGGCGTCGATACCCTGCCAGACAACGGCGGGAACGCCGATCCCGGCGCTCTTCTCGTCCAGGATCACAGCCAATCCCTGGTCGACCAGCGCGGTCAGGAAAGAAGCGGCCTTCTCTTCAAGGGCATATCCCCTTTGACCACCAGTTCGATATCGGCCAGCATCTTGGCGTTGCGCAGGACCATGTCGATGTAGCTCTCGACGTCCCGGTGGTCGGAGAAGAGCGACGCGCCCCGAAAACACCGGAGGCCGGGTTTGTGGCCCGGCCTCCTCGTGCGTCCCGTCCTTCGGGGCGGAAGGTTCGTCCTTCGGTTTGGGCTTCGGCCTGCCGCGCTTGAAGGCCGAGTCGCCCGGCAGCGCCGCCAGCAGGTGCTTGCGCGCGGTCTTGACCACGGCTTGCGAGCCGGAGGCGAGCAAACGGGGCGCGAGCGCCGGAGGCGCGAGTCCGAAGGACGGCACTTGCGAAGCAAGGCCGCAACTCCACGGTCCCGCGGTACCAGACGTTGTGCAGGTTCACCCCTGAGTCACGGGTCGAGTCGAAGTGCTGCGGCCGTCGGTTGTGGTAGCCGTACCAGATGCGGTTGAGCTGGTCCTTGGTCCGCGGGCGGCTGCGCTCGATCTTCCTGATGAGCTCGTCGCTCACCGGCTTGCTGTAGTTGCGGAGCCGGTTCTCGTTGACGCCGAGCGCCGTGAGGATGAGCGCCTCCTGCTTGTAGATGATCTTGGCGAGGTTGGCGAGGGTCCGCCCGTCGAAGGGCCGGGCGTCCACGTGGATGTGGATGCCGCACTTCTCGTCCACCTTGGCCCCGCAGCGGCGCACCGCCCGGATGACCTCCTGGAGGGTGGGGATGTCCTCGTAGCCGAGGACCGGGCTCACCACCTCGGCCCGCAGGTGGCCGGGGACGTTGATGAGCGAACCGTCGGCCACCACCTTCCAGACGCGCCCCTGGGTGTCGGTGACCTCCCAGGGATCGAAGCAGGCCGGGCTGCCCACGTGGCGCACATCGCCGCCCACCACCGACTGGATGGCCCGGGCCACCCGTTCGCGCCTGCGCTTGACCGTCTCGATCTCGACTCCGAAACTGATTTCCCGAAGGTCCATCGTCGTCTCCTTGCCTTCTGTAAGCCGTTGCGCCGCAAGGTGTTCCGGCGCGTGTTCACACACATACAGGCTTCTTTCCGAACAGAAAGCAAGGCGATTCCGCCGGTTTCTCCGAAGATAAGTCCTTTGTTTTCAACGTGTTATGTACATCGGGCCATAACCGGCGGAAACGTCGGGGGTTGCGCGGTCCCTTGCCCGGGGCGGGTGTTCTGGAGACCTGGGAAAAAGAACAGCCCTCAGGTCCTCTTCCAGTCGGTCCCGGTGTACTTCTCCCACTTCCCGCCGCCGGAGAGGTCGGTGTTGAACCACTCGTCGCCCAGGGCCGGGTTGGGGATGGCGGCGTCCCGTTCGGCCTCGGAACCCCTGCCGCGCCGGACGGCGCTCCGGGGGGCGAGTCCCTGGCCCAGGTGGTCGGCGGCCAGCAGGTCCTGCCAGTCGAGGGTCTGGGCCCTGAGGCGCGAGACGAAGGTGCGGTAGGAGGAGTCGTCGCGTCCCGAGCGGTAGAGCAGCAGGGAACCGTCGGCGTCCCGCACGAGGCTGGGCGTGTAGCAGCGCTCGAGGAAGGGCCCGCCGCCGGCGCGGAAGACGGGGTTGAAGGGGGCCTTCTTCCAGTGGATGCGGTCCCAGGACCAGGCGTAGCCGATGCCGGCGTTCCCGGCCGGACCGCCGGAGTAGAGCATCCACCAGCGGCCGTCGGCCAGGCGCTCCACGTGGGCCGCGGAGACGTAGCCGTTGTCGCCCTCCCAGGGCTGGGTGTCGACCAGGCCGGAGAGGACGGGGCCGTCGCCGTACAGCCGCCAGTCCAGCGCGTCGTCCGAGTACCCGAGCCCGAGGCTGTCGTTGCCGCCCGTGGTGGCGATGAAGAGGAGCGCGTAGCGCCAGGTGAATGGTCTGCCGGGGATGGACGTGGGCTCCGGGTTGTACCAGAGGAAGGACGGCCCGTAGTGCCCCCGGTTCCAGGCGGGATCGCCGCCCCCGGTGACCAGGTTCCCGGTGCAGGCCGCATCCTCCGTGAAGGCGGCCGCGTCGGTCTTCGGGTTGCACACGGCGGTCCTCAGACCGGCCATGTTGTAGGGCTGGTCGGGGACGTCCGGGTCCCAGTAGAGGATGCGCAGGCGGTCAGGGGCCTCGAGGGCGCAGACCACGTGGTAGCCGCTCTCCGCGATGCCGGAGACCTTCTTCTCGTTGTCCCAGGCGAGCCCGTCGTCGGAGAAGGCGCAGCTCATGCCGTCTCCGTCGCCGTAGTAGGCCACGAAGTCCCTGAGGCGGGTCCCGTCGTGGAAGCCGCCGGGTGCGCGGAGCACCCGTACGTAGTAGGCGCGGTCGGCCGAGAGCGGCAGCACGTGCGGGTAGCGGTGCTCGAACAGCACCGGCGGCAGCCCGGGCGGCGGCTCGGCCCCGGAAGGGACCAGCAGGAGCCCGAGGTCCACGGCCCGCACGAGGTCTTCGGTCATGGCCGGTACGGTCACGGTCTTCCCCGGCCCGAGGGTGCCCGCCAGGCCGGGCAGTTCCAGGATGGTGTCCGTGTTGCTCTGGATGGTGATGCTCATGGTCGGTTGCTCCCTTCGGTCGCTCCAGTTTCTGGTTGGCTGGTTCCTGGTGCCTGGTTTCTTGATTTCAAGGGTAGCCGTTGTCCTCCAGACACAAGGACACCAGACACCAAAACACCCGAAGAGCGAAGCTCTTCGTTGATCAGCCGCGTCTCATGCTCCTCGCGCCGGATGCGCGCCATGACGCCGGCGAAGGCCCTCGCGCCTTCCTGCGGCAGGCCGAGCGCCTCTTCGAT
>CAYQMG010000152.1:0-63206 GCA_964418585.1 uncultured Gammaproteobacteria bacterium
GAAAAGGAGGACACTGGCCGGGTCGTCCACCACCTGGCCCACCAGGGCGGTCTTGTCCACGTAGCCGGCCCCGGCGCGTCGAAGCGCGCGGAAGTCGGACGTGCCCAGCCCCGGCTTGAACCTCGTGCCTCGAATCATGGCGCTCCTGTTTCTCGTGCACGCGACGACTGACTCAGGATAGCCGAATCGGTTGCGGTTGTGAAGGAGGTCGGACTCGAGGATCGTGCAAAAGGGACCGACAGGCCCCGGCCTGGCATGGACACACGAACCCTGCCAGAACCAACAGATAATACGTACTTGCCACAAGGTCAAGCCGTGTCGTAGAATCCCAAGGAGAACGTGGTGCTCCGGTGGACCTGTCAAGATTCGTTTCCTTGGCCCCCGGAGATGGTCCGTGGCATACGAGGGGGAGGCTTTTGATGAACTTCATGAAACACAAGCGAGTCCCCCTCTCCGGGGCAATGGTTGCGTGTTGCGCGGTGTTTGCCCCTTTGGGGTGTTCTGGTGGGGAGGCGCAGGATTGCCAAAAACTGTACGAGGCGTCTCCGGCCCATTGGTGCCTGTCGCTGGAGGAGTTCGAATTCTACGCCTGCTCTTCGGGAGGAGAAAATGACCCGACCGACGACACCTGTTTCCTGACCTGCACCGGGTTGCTTGAGGAAGACGAGGCCCTTTGCTACCAGGTGGAACGTTGTCAGGAGAACTGCTCATGGGACACCGACATGTCCGGGTGTGAGGTTGCATACTACGGTGGGCCGAACACGGACTGCATCTCCTACGAGAACTACTTCATTGCCGCCTGCGACCCGCGGAACGACGTGGGTGTTCGCGCGTGCGTACAGGACTGCTACGAGCAAGCCGCGAATTGTGCGGAGTTCAACTCGTGCCAGGGCGCCTGCTCGTGAGAGGAACGATGGCCCGAAACCTTGGGGTCCCGCCGTCAGGTGAGTGGACGAGGGAAGGAAAACAGCAACACAATCAGAACACGTCGTCTCGTGGTGGCCGTGTTTGTAGGAGTGCTTCCGATGAGCAGCTCGATTCTTTCTGGAACTTCCAAGAAATTCTCTGAAATTCTGACCGAGGCGGAACATTTCTACAAAATGGGTGCGTTTGAACGCGCCCACACGATCTATCTTCAGGCTCGAAATCTGAGTCTCGACCAGAGTGAAGCTCGATGGGTAGCCTTCCGCCTGGCCGACACCGCCTGGCGCTCGGAATTCTCGGCAGCCCACGCAGACACCACGCGAAGTGAGAACGCCTCAGCTGCGCTCGAGGCACTGGTGGCCGAGGTGGAGGAGCGAGAACGAGATCGGGTCTGGGCCGAGGCGAATGAGTCCCTCGGCGACTACTGGTGGCTGGGCCCGAAGGAAAATGCCAATCGCGCCTGGCACCACTACCGCGATGCCCTGGACTGGTGGGCCGGGGTTCCGGATGTAGAACTGGCCAGAACCCGGTACATCCAGATGGTCTGGAAAATCGTGGACGAGGCCAAAAGCCAGGGATTCTACTCCCATCAGTACTCGGAGAGTCCCATCCCTCCCCTCGAGGTTTTGGAAAAAGTAGTCGAGATCGCGCGATCCGAGGCAGACCGCCACCGTGCGCAGTACCTGGTCGCGTTTTCCCAGGCGTTCGGTCAGAACAGGGAAGCCCAACGCCGGGCGCCCGAAGCGTTCGAGGCAGCCATCGCAGCCGGCAAGGGGGCCGCGTACTACGACGCGGCCCTCTATTATTATGCCACCTTCCTCGCCGAGGAGGGGCGCGCGGAACTCGACAAGGACGGGCAGTGGATCGGCCGTCGTGACATGAAGACCGCGCTCGAGCTGTATCGGCGCCTGGTTTGGGAGTTCCGTAGGGGTGAAACGGCATTCTTCGACAGAGCTGAGGCCGCCATCGTTCGAATCGAGGAAAGGACGCTCGACGTCATGGTTTCCAACGTGTTTCTCCCAGGATCCGATGTGGAGTATTACCTCTCCTGGAAGAATGTGGACCGGATTGAGTTCTCCCTCCACCGGGTGGACCTGACCAAGGATCTGCGGTTTCGTTATGCGCGCGATGCATTCAACCCCTGGGAGAACCACATCGACCCGGACCGTGAGAATCGAATTCGCACTTGGACGGTGGATGGAGTCGACGCGGGTGACTTTTTGCCGAAGAAGGCGAGGAGTTCGTTGCCCGATCGGCTCGAACCGGGGGCCTACCTCCTGGAGGCCACGGCCGGAGACCTCTCCTCCAGAGCGCTCATCCTGGTAAGCGATCTGTCGGTCGTAGTCAAAACTTCCTGCACCCAGGCGGTGATCTACGTCTGCGACGTTTACGAAGGAGCCCCTGTCCAAGGGGCCTCGGTGCTCTTTAGGTGGTGGAACATTGACGACAACGGGGGGGCGTGGTGCGACCTGGAAGGAACCACTGACGAGGACGGCCTTGTGAGGTTCACCCTCCCCGATCAGTCAATCGTCGTCCTATTTTTCGGCGCCGCGTTTCGCGACAACCGTCAAGCATTCGTCTCCCCCAGCCGTTTCTTCTACGGAGATTCCTGGAAAGTACAGTGGAAGGTCTATGCGTTCACTGACCGGACCGCCTATCGACCCGGCGAAACGGTTCAGTGGAAAGTGATCGCACGGCAGTACGATGGGGAACGGTACACCACCCCGGCGGGGAGCAACCTGACGCTCCGGATTTTTTCTGATGGAGGCGACGAGGTCCTCGAGCAAGACCTGGTCCTTAACGCCTTTGGCAGCGCCTGGGGAACCCTGAATCTCGAGAACGATTTCCCTGTCGGCGAGTACCGGATGGAACTTCGAGCCCCTTCCTCGAAACGAGCCATTGCAACTGCCCGCCTGTTTCGCCTCGAGGAGTACAAACTTCCCGAATTCAAGGTGATGGTGCACGTCCCGGAGGAGGATGGGAAGGGGAAAGTATTTCGGCTCGGCGACCGGGTCGACGTGGAGGTGGAGGTATCCTATTATTTCGGCGGCCCGGTGGCCGGCGCTTCCGTGGAGTTGGTTCTCTACAGGACGCTGTTTGTACGAATGTTCCAATCGGCTCGGGAGTATCCCTGGCTTTACCGAACCCTGAACGCGCACGATTATGGAGACTATCTTGGCGAGGTCGTCACCCGGGAGAAGCTGAAGACCGATGTTCGAGGTCGGGTAACGTTCTCTTTCAAGACGCACCGAAGTAGTCTTGGTGACGAGGAGTACCACATCGAGGCCCGGGTCAGCGACGCGTCTCGACGGGAGATCGTGGGGACCGGAATCGTTCGTGTGACCCGCCAGGCATACCACGTGTACCTGGAGCCCTCCCACCGGCTCTGTCGTCCCGGAGAGCAGGTGGAGGTGAAGGTGAAGGTTGTCGACCCGAACGACCAGCCGGTGGCGGCCGAAGGAACTATTGAGGTGGCGCGGGATTTCTGGCACGAAGTCTGGATCGATCCCCAGGGACGCCAGGTCGAGTGGGAGGAAGTCCGCGACCTGAAGGCCAGGCTCCCCGTGTTTCCACCCCCTCCGCAAACTGCCTCGGAACGGGCATGGCACCTCATGGAACGAGGCTGTCATCACGAGCACATCCGCACCGTTCGGATCACCACCGGGCCGGATGGGCACGCCTCCTTTCGGTTTGAACCCCCCAAGGAAGGGGGCTACACCGCGACCTGGAAGAGTTTGGACCCCGGTTACGGGCTCATCAAGGCTCAAACCTCCGTCTGGGCCTTGACGCACCAGTCCGTCGACATCGGTCACCACGGCGACCTGGAGATCATTCTGGACCAGGACGCCGTGAGGGCGGGTCAATCCGCCATGGTCATGCTCTCCTCTTCCGAAAGTGGCCGATACATCCTGTTCTCCACGGAAGGCGAAGACCTTCATGACCTGATGCTCGTCCGCATGGATGGCCCAATCAAGTTGATTTCCATACCCATCAAGGAGACTTACGAGCCCGTGGTGTTCCTCAACGCCCTTTCGATCTGTGGGGTGCGACGACACCGTGCCGAGGTGGAACTCGCCGTGCCGCCCGTCGAACATTTCCTCACGGTGGACGTGCGGGCCGAGCGGCCAAGGCTGGAGCCGGGAGACTCCGCGGCCTTCTCCCTGAGCGTGTTCGACGTGGACGGCAATCCCGTGGAAGGGGAACTGACTTTCAGCCTGTTCGACGAATCGGTGCTCCACATTCAGCCAGAATACGCGGGCGATCCCCTTGCCTTTTTCTTTGAAGGGGACCGGATCTCCACAGTTTTTACCAAGATTACCTCGTTGGAGCGCTACGTCAAGTTGGTCCTGGACCCGGGCGTGATCCGGGCCGGGCTTCGTGTTGATCACGAGGTAGAGCAAAAAAAGCAAAAGGAGATGGACGACCACGCAATGATCGTCTCCTCACCCCCGCCCAACGACGCGGCCGATGTACAGACTCTGGCCGCCACGCCGGTTCCGGTTCAGGCCTCCCCCCCCGCCGGGAAGGGTCCCGTTCCGGGACAGAAGGGCGGGGAAGCCTCGGGCGAATCCGGGGAACCCATCCAGGTGCGGTCCGATTTCCGTGCCACCGCTTTCTGGAAACCGGACATCTATCTCGAGCACGGCGAGGCCAGGATCGAAACGACCATCCCTGACTCGTTGACCACCTGGCATGGAGTCGCCCGAGTCGCGACTCGAGACGACCGGTTCGGTTGGGCCCAGGTCTCGGTCCGGACCGCACTGCCCATGATGGTTCGGTTGCAAGGGCCTCGGTTCTTCGTGGTTGGCGACCAGCCCACCATTTCGGCTCTGGTCGACAATAGCACGGAAAAGGATCTCGGTGTCCGGCTCGACCTGGACGTGGAGGGGGCCCGGGTGACCGGGGTGTCGGGGTCGGGTGTCTCGGGGCGTGGACATCAGGCCTCGGTCCAGGTTCCGGCCGAGGGACAGGCCCGCATCGACTGGACGCTGGCCTTGTCGCATCCCGGAGAGGTTCGGGTACGAGTGGAGGCCCGTTCGGCAAGTCATGGAGACGCCATGGTGAAGCGTTTTCCGGTCTTTGCCCACGGGATCGAAAAGGCCATTACCCGTTCGGGCAAGTTGCGGAACGACAGCGTGGAGGTGGCGGTGGACCTGCCCGAGGAGCGGGCGCCAGGGACCACACACATGACGGTTCGGGTGACCCCGAGCCTCGTCGTCAGCTTGCTCGACGCGTTGCCCTACCTGATTCACTATCCTTACGGGTGCATCGAGCAAACCATGAGTCGGTTCTTGCCCGCGCTGATCACCGCAAGAACACTCCACGATCTGGGCCTCGATCCAGAGCAGGTCCAGCAGCGACCGAACGCCGGTCCGGGCCTGCCCCGGCCGCAGGTGGGTGCACCCTGGAATTCCGACGAGGCAGGCCCCGTCCCCCTCGGCGAACTCGACGACGTTTTGAAGGCCGGTCTGGAGCGTCTCTACGATTCTCAGCACACCGATGGCGGTTGGGGATGGTGGAAGGAGGGGAGCACCGACGAATACATGACCTCTTACGTGGTGTGGGGCCTGACCCTCGCACAATCCGCCGGGGTGAATGTCCGCAGCCAGGTGGTGGCGCGGGCTCGCGACTGCCTCGAAGAGTCTCTCGTGAAAGCGTTCGATCGTCCCCTTCTCCTGGCTTGGATGCTCCACGCCTTCAGCATATCCCGGGCCGAGAGTGGGCTGGCTCCGAGAGAGTCCCAGGAAAAGGCGTTCGAACACCTCTGGACCCGCAAGGACAGGCTCAACGCCTTTGGAAAGGCACTGCTCGCCCTGACCGCACACCTGCTCGGTAAGAAGGACGCGGCGCGTATCCTCATCATGATGCTCGAGAACGGCGTCATACGCGAGGCTCGACCCGATCAGTCGCTCCTGGTTCCTGGACAGACACCGACCGGGGAGGAAACGGTCGGCACCGCCCACTGGGGCCGGGACGGCTTCTCCTGGAGCTGGTTCGATGGGAGCGTGGAAACCACAGCGTTCGCCCTCCGGGGCCTGCTCACCGTGGCGCCTGACCATGAACTGATCGAACCGGTCACCAACTGGCTCCTCAAGAATCGTCGAGGCGCACGGTGGTCGAACACTCGAGACACCGCCATCGTGGTGCTCGCCATGAATGAATACATCCGCACGTTTGGTGAGATTGATGCTCTGGCCGATGGAGTCGAGTTCGAGGTCCGGGTCAACGGGGAGGTACTGGCCGAGCAAACGGTGAGCGTGGCCGACCTGCTTCAGCTCGAGAGTCGGTTCGAGGTCCCCACCGAGTTGCTCAGGACCGGCACCAATACGGTTCGGATCACGAGGACTCGAGGTGCGGCTCCGCTCTACTTTTCGGTGGAAGCGGCCTACTTCAGTCAGGAAGAGCCGGTCCGTGCTGCTGGAAACGGAATCTTCGTTTATCGACAATACTTCCGTCTGGTTCCCAGGCCCACCTTGCTCAAGGGATATGTCTACGGCCGGACCCCTCTGAATGACGGTGACGTCATCAAAAGCGGCGAGCGGGTCGAGGTACTGCTCACGGTAGAGAGCAAGAGCGACTGCGAGTATCTGGTGTTCGAGGACCTCAAGCCGGCCGGGTTCGAGTCGGAGAAAGTTCGGAGCGGGGAGACCCTGTGGGCGCGGGAGATCACCCGGGAAGCGGCTCGCCGGCGTCTCGGTGTGGGGACCGAGGCGGTCGAACCGGGTAGCGACTCCGATTCGGCGCTGGTGTCCGAGGTCGGCAAGGCGGTGGCCTACACCGGGCGTACGGTCCGGGTGTATGAAGAACTCCGTGACCGGAAGGTGGCCTTCTTCGTCGACCGTCTCCCCGAAGGTTTTTGGGAGGTGCGCTACAAACTCCGCGCGGAAACCCCGGGCGAGTTCCATGCCTTGCCCGTGATGGTCCATGCCATGTATGCGCCCGAGATTCGCGCCAACGGGCGGGAGGTGCGGGTCAAGGTGCTCGACGTGGATCATCCGTGAACGGCCGGGGTCGGGGGTCGCGCTTCGAGCTGCGAGACAATTGGTCTTTCCCTTGCTATATACTTAAGCTATCCGAGTCGCGGGCGAGGGCGGGTGCGTCCTTGGCGGTGCTGGGTGGACAAGAGCGGACCACTGGGACGAGGGAAAGCACATGGGCAGTCTATCCGATTCCATCACGATTTCGAGGCCGCCGGAACGTGTCCGGGCCTACCTGGAGGATCTCGAGCGTCATCCGATGATCGATCCGGACGGGTTCAAGAACTACCGGTTCCTGACCCACCGCACGAGCGGGCCGAGCGCCACTGCAGCCGTGCTCGTCAATCTCCTCGGCTTCTGGCTTCCGGCCGAACTCCTGGTGTCCGAGTCTTTGCCCGGCCTGGTCACATTCAGGGTCACCACTCGAGTGGCCGTGATGGATTTCAAGTTCGTGCTGGAGGGAACCTCGGAGAGCACCTACGTCTGGCTCGACGTGGACTACCGCCGCCGGCACCTTCCGCCATGGCGTATTCGGACTCGGGTCAAGCAGTGGCTCCGGCTGAGGAAGGATCTGGCCGTGCTTTGCGCGCGGTTCCTCCGTGCGTTGCGGGAGTGCGTGGAGCGGGAGTCGGCAGGCGATCCCCAGGAGGCGCCGCGCGGTGCTGTTCCGGCCTCCGAACTGTTCCCGGTGGACCCGGGCCGGGAGTTCTTCGAAGTTTGACGCGGGTGCCACGCCCCACGGGCTTTCGGGGCCATTCCGGCCGCCTGGACCGGTGCCTTGTGGAGACCTGCCACTACCTCGCACGGGGGTCCTCCTGTGAGACGCCTGACCCAGATCCGGATTCCGATTGACCAATCCGACCGTCTCCGGGCCGAGGTCGCCCGTCGTCTCGGCGTACCGCCCGCTGCACTCGGGCGGATCCGGGTGGTGAAACGCTCGTTGGACGCCCGGAACAAGCGGCGACCGGTCCATGTCTACACCGTGGAGGTGTTTGAACCAGGCGAGGCGGCGCCTGACGAGAACCCTCGTCCCCGACCGGTGCGGCTCGGGGGCCGCCGTCCGGTGATTGTGGGTGCGGGACCAGCCGGACTTTTCGCTGCGCTTCGTTTCGCCGAATACGGAGTGGCCTGCACTGTCCTGGACCAGGGGGCCGAGATCCGGAAGCGGTCGGTACACGTGGCCCGGTTCTGGAAACGCGGAGAGTTGAATCCGTGGTCCAATGTTTGTTTCGGGGAAGGCGGGGCGGGCCTTTTCTCAGACGGCAAGCTCAACACACGGATCCGGAGTCCCTTCGTGCACCACGTGCTGGAGAGTCTCGTTGCGTTTGGCGCCCCACCGGAGACGCGATTCGTGCACAACCCGCACGTGGGGTCGGACCACCTCCGCCGGGTGATACGGAACCTGGTGGCCCATCTCAGACAACGCGGGTGTACGTTTCGGTTCGAGACCCGGGTGGTGGGCCTGCTTCTGGATGGGTCCCACCGTGTTGCCGGCGTGGAGTTGGCTGGCGGCGAGCACCTGGAGACCGAACGGGTGGTCCTGGCGCCCGGCCATTCCGCCCGTGCCTTCTACCGCACCCTGTTTGCGCAGGGCGTGGCGATGGAGGCCAAGGATTTCGCCATGGGGGTTCGGGTGGAGCACCCCCAGGCCCTGATCGACCGGATTCGGCTGGGGCCAAGTGCGGAAAAACTGGGACCTGCCGAGTATCGGCTGACCTATCGGCGGGACGACGTGCGCGCCTACACATTCTGCATGTGCCCGGGTGGGTACGTGGTCTCTGCCGGGACCGAGGCCGACGGCGTGGTGGTCAACGGCATGTCGAACCGGCGGCGAAACACCCGTTGGGCGAATGCAGCTCTGGTGGTTCCAGTGACCGCGTCGAAAATACCCGGCGATGATCCGTTCCGTTGCCTGGCGCTGCAGCGGTCGGTGGAACGGCGAGCCTGGGAAGCGGTCCAGGAAGTGGGAGGGGGGCATGCCTTGCCCGGCCAGCGCCTGGTCGCATTCCTGGATGGGCGGAGGGGGAACCCATTGCCTCGAGTCTCCTCCCCGTCCGGAGCCGTGACCGTGGACCTGGAAGCCGTGTTGCCAGGGTTCGTCGTGGGCGCGCTCCGCGAAGCCTTGCCTTCGTTCGATCGTCGCATGCGGGGCTTCCTCTCGCGGGACGCCGTCGTGCTGGCGGTGGAGAGTCGCACGAGTGCGCCGATACGGTTGACGCGGCGTGCGGATACCCGTGAATCGGTCAATACCCCGGGCCTGTTCCCGGTCGGGGAAGGGGCGGGGTATGCGGGGGGCATCGTCTCCTCCGCCGTGGACGCTGTCCGGACGGTGGAGACCATCGTGCACGGGATTCCCGAACAGGTGGCAGGGACGGACCCGCAGGCGTAATGTATGCCACGCCCTGTCGAGTCTCGAGCAATATTCTGGTTGCGATGGGGCCCCGAGTGGTTCAGGATACCCCCGGTTTTCGCGTATGGACGGCGCGACGAGTCGAGGGGGCGGCTGATGGCCCCTGCGCAGGCTGCGTCGTGCGTCCGGTGTGCTTCTCGGGGGGAAGGGGTGCGCTTCGGGCCGACTACAATTCAGGGAGATCCCCATGACGATGAAAGTTTGTGCCAAGTTGATGGAAAGCTGGGCCAAGAGCCCGTTTTTGAACGGCGCCTCCGTCCTCGTGGTCGGTGAATGTGTCCGGAATTCTTATCCGGAGATTTTTGAGCGGATGAGCGACGGCAAGGTGGTACTTACCGTGTGTCCGGAGGCGGAACAGCCAATCTTCGGAAAACTTGCTTCCATGATCACCTCCACGCACCCGGAGCGGATCGAGGTGCTGACCGTGGACTGCTCTCCGGACTGCTACACCCTGCATGCCGGTGTGAACGAGGCCATCTACGTGTCCAAGAGTCAGGTGCCTCACCGTCACTTCGTGATCTTGAACGGAGAGGTCAACGAGGTGAGCCCGGAGGCGATACGGTTGAGTCGGTACCTCACCCTGACTCAGAAAGCGATCGAAGACAATCCTGAGTTGGTGGAATTGTTGAACAAGTACAGCCTCGAGCAGAAAGCGGCCAGGTCGTGAAACGAGTGTTGACCATTGCCGGGTCTGATTCCGGTGGTGGAGCCGGGATACAGGCCGATCTGAGGGCCGTCACGGTGCTTGGCGGACACGCCACCACGGTTCTGACCGCGCTTACCGCCCAGAACACTCGAGCCGTGCGCGGTATCCATCCGGTTCCGGTGGAGTTCGTGCGCGCTCAGCTCGAGGCGGTGTTGGACGACATCGGGGCGGATGCGGTCAAGACAGGCATGTTGTGGAACGCCCGCACGGTCGAGGTGGTGGCGGAGGTCCTTGCGCGGTACGAGGTGGGGCCGTTGGTGGTCGATCCGGTGATGGTGGCCAAGAGTGGGGATCATCTGTTGGAGCGGTCTGCGCGGGAGGCCATGGTGGCGGCCCTGTTCCCGCAGGCGTTCCTGGTCACACCGAACCTGCCCGAGGCGGAGGTGTTGACCGGCCGGGTGGTGGACACGGTTTCCCGCATGAAGGAAGCCGCGGTCGCCATCGCCCGCATGGGGCCTCGAGCCGTGTTGGTGAAAGGAGGCCACTTGCAGGGCGATCCGGTGGACCTGCTGTACGACGGAGCCGAATTTCATACCTTTTCCGGGCGTCGCGTGGCGTCACGGGGCACCCATGGTACGGGCTGCACCTACTCCGCAGCCATTGCCCTGTTCCTGGCCCGGGGCCTCCCGCTCGAGGACGCTGTGAGAAAGGCCCGGTCGTTCCTGGTGCGAGCCATCGAGCAGGCGGTGCCCATCGGGTCCGGGCACGGTCCGACCAACCCATTGGCCGGCGCGGTGGTCCTGTCCGAGGGAGCCTCAGGTCCGTGAGTATCGGGTGTCGCTTCAACCGGTCGGGGAGGGGCGTCAAACGAGGAGAATCAGAATGACTCAATACGAAAGCGCGCGCAAGGGCGTCATCACGCCGGAGATGCTGGCCGTTGCAGAGGCCGAACGTCGGCCGGCGGAGGAAATCCGCAGCCTGGTCGCCAGGGGCCGCGTGGTCATCCCAGCCAACCCGGCTCATGCCGGCCTGTCGCCTCGAGGGATTGGAGCCGGACTCTCGATCAAGGTGAACGCGAACATCGGCACTTCCCCCGACGCCATCGGGCTGGAAAACGAGTTGATCAAACTGAAAGCCGCTGTGGACGCAGGTGCGGACGCGGTGATGGACCTGTCCACCGGCGGGGACCTTGTCGCGATTCGGCAGGCAATCCTGGAGCAATGCCCGGTGCCGCTCGGAACCGTCCCCATCTACGAGGCCGCTGCACGCGCCCTCGAGCGCGCCGGAGACATCACCGCCGGACTGGATGAGGACCTCCTGTTCGACGTGATTCAGAAGCAGGCCGAGCAGGGGGTGGACTTCGTCACGGTGCATTGCGGCGTCACCCGCCGTGCGATTCAACTCTTGCTCGACCAGGGGCGGAAACTTGGAATCGTCAGCCGTGGCGGCTCGTTCCTGGCCGCCTGGATGCATGCGCACGACCGGGAGAACCCGCTCTATGCACGGTATGACGATCTGCTCGACATCGCCCGTGCACACGATGTGACCCTGTCCCTCGGCGACGGACTCCGGCCGGGCTGCCTGGCTGACGCGGGGGACCGGGCTCAACTGGAGGAACTGGTCACCCTGGGCGAACTGGTGCGCCGGGCTCGAGACGCCGGTGTCCAGGTCATGGTGGAAGGCCCCGGCCACGTGCCGCTCGACCAGGTGCGCGCCCAGATGGAGATCCAGAAATCCGTGTGCGAGGGCGCCCCGTTCTACGTTCTCGGACCCATCGTCACCGACATCGCGCCCGGCTACGACCACATCACGAGCGCCATCGGCGGAGCACTCGCCGCCTGGGCCGGCGCCGACTTCCTTTGCTATGTCACCCCCGCCGAGCACCTCGGCCTCCCGGAACCCGAGCACGTCCGTCAGGGCGTGATCGCCTCCCGAATCGCCGCGCATGCGGCAGACATCGCTCGAGGCCTCCCGGGTGCGCGCCACGCCGACGACCAGATGGCTCGGGCCCGTTGTCAACTCGATTGGGATCGGCAAGCACGACTCGCCCTCGATCCCCGCATGGTGCTCGAGTGGCGCAAGCGCAGGGAGGAGGCCGGACAGGTCCTGGAGACGGACGACCCGTGCTCCATGTGTGGCCATTTCTGTGCCGTCAAGCTATCGACCCAGGCCCTCACCGTGTCCGCAGACGCCCTGGGATCGGGTGCCCGGTGACAGGCCCCGCCGTTCACTCTCCCTCCAGCGTTTCCGCGGTCGACCTGATTCGTTCCCAGGCCGCGTCCACGTGGCGTTGCTCGGTGTACGTCTGACCGATGGCCATCCGGAGCGTGAAACGTCCGTCGAGGGTGGCATGGGTCAGAAAAAGGGCGCCCGAAGCATTCAGTTCATCGAGGAGCTTGCGGTTGAACGTGTCCCCGGCTACATGACGGAAGCAGACCAGGTTCAGCGGAACCGGGGCAGCGAGTTCGAATTTCTCATCTCGCTCCACACGCCGAGCCAGGTCCCGGGCCATGCTCACGTGTCGCCGCACGTGGTGCCGGATACCTTCCACCCCGTAGTGGCGGATGACGAACCACAGCTTGAGTGCGCGGAAGCGTCTCCCCAGTGGAATCTGCCAGTCCCGGTAGTCGATGACGGAACCGGATTCGCTCGCCGCATTTCTCAGGTAGTCTGGCAGCACAGACAGGGCGTCGATGAGCGGTTTTCGTTCCGAAACGAAGAAGCAGTCGCAGTCAAAGTTGGTAAACATCCACTTGTGCGGATTGAAACAGAAGCTGTCGGCGTACTCGATCCCGTCCAGAATGTACCGGTACTCGGGACAGACCGCCGCCGTGCCGGACATGGCGGCGTCCACGTGCAACCACACGCCGAAGGACCGGCAGACTTCCCCGATCTGCCGGAGTGGATCCAGCCCGTTCGATGCCGTGGTGCCCACCGTCGCCACCACGAAGAAGGGGCAGTTGCCCGCGGCACGATCCCACGCCAGTTGCGCTTCCAGGTCTTCCGCGCGCATGGCGAAGCGCTCATCCACCTGGATACGTCGAAGGTTGCCTTCTGGAAGCCCGGCGATACGGACCGCCTTGTCCACGGACGAGTGGGCCTGGGTGGATGTGTAGCAGGTCAGTCGGTTGCTGCCTGCCGCCCCCTCGGTCCCGGCCGTGGCTCGTTGGCGGGCTGCCAGCAACGCGCACAAAGTGGCGCTCGAGGCACTGTCCTGGATGACGCCTCCGCCCGGACCGCTGGTCTTGAACGATTCGGGCAATCCCAGCATCTCCACGATCCAGTCGAGCACATGGGACTCGAGTTCGGTGCAGGCTGGACTGGTGGTCCAGAGCATCCCCTGCACGCCCAGACCGGCCGAGAGCAGTTCCCCCAGGATGGCCGGCGGGGAGGCATTGGCCGGAAAGTAGCCGAAAAAGTTTGGTGACTGCCAGTGGGTGATCCCGGGCAGCAAGATCTCCTCCACGTCGTGCAGCATGGCCTCGAACGTCTCACCCTGCTCCGGCGCCTCGAGGGGCAGTCGGGCGCGCACGCCACCGGGCGCCACCTGGGAGAGCACAGGCAGGCGCTCCACGCGCTCGTAGTAATCGGCGATCCAGTCGACGAGTCGGTGGCCGTTCTTACGGAATGCATCCAATGTCATGTGGTACGAGTCTTTCATGGCTCCTCCAGGGCGGGCAGGGGATGGCTTTCGGGGCAGTATACCCGGCGGTCGGATGTGATACAATGGAGAGCCCTGTTTCACCCTTCCCCGCCCGCCGCGCGTTCGGCAGTGGCCTGTGACCCTGGTCGCACGTCCGGCCGGGTGCAACGCATGCTCGACCAGGAGGCGTGATGACCTTGCTTTTCTCGCTCACCCCTTATGAATCCCGACGGCTGATCGCTCGAGCCGTGGCGGCCCGATGTGACGTGCGTTCGGCCATGGAGCGGAGTTACGTGATCGTTGCCGGAGGAATCACCAACGCATATGTGGTGGAGGAACTCGGCGGCGAGATTGCCGACAAGGTGCGATATTCCGCCGGGATCTGCACCGAAGGAACCCTGTGCGTCACACCTCGAGAACAGCGGATCCCCCCGGTGGTGTTCCATCGGGGCCGCCCGGTTGACCTTCCGTGGAAAGACGCCCTGGCAGAGAGGCGACCCGGTACAGTGTTCATCAAGGGGGCCAACGCCGTGGACCCAGCGGGGCGGGCGGGCGTCTTCCTTGCGAGCGAAACCGGGGGCACCATCGGACACGCCTTGGGAACCGTTCGGGCGATGGGATTCACCCTGATCGTCCCGGTCGGTCTGGAGAAGTTGATTCCCGACGTCCGGGCAGCCAGTC
The DNA here is from genome assembly GCA_964418585.1 of uncultured Gammaproteobacteria bacterium. Classification (GTDB taxonomy): domain Bacteria; phylum Myxococcota_A; class UBA796; order JAJRTE01; family JAJRTE01; genus JAJRTE01. Next base: position 14,283 of record CAYQMG010000152.1, read on the forward strand.
GTGCACTGGGTATCGGTCGGACCGACCTCTCGTTCGGTGCCGCTGTGGGCATGATGCCGCTGATGGACGCGGCGGTGGTGACCGAGGTGGAGGCGTTGCGGACATTGGTCGGCGTTGATGCCGTCCCGGTTGGGGGTGGTGGTATCGGAGGGTCGGAAGGGCAGGTGGTTCTGGTTGTCAGCGGAGAGCGTGAGGCCGTGGCGCGGGCTCGAAGTCTGGTCGAATCAATCAAGGGGGAGCCATCATTGAAGGGGTTGAGGCGATCGTGTGTTGGGTGCACGTATCGGTGCGTCCACAGGGAATGAGTCGACAGGATCCGCGGTCCTGGTAAACAACCGGGGCGGAGGGGAGGATGGAGATGACATGGCGAACGGTTGGGATCGCAGGCGCATTCGTGACGATGGCCCTGGGCCTGGCCGCAGTCACCCGGGCGGATTCGGACGAGGAGCACGAGGAGCACGAGGCGCACGAGGAACTCGAGGAGCACGAGGCGCACGAGTCCCTTGATGGGGATGACAAGCACGGGGACCATGGGGACCTGGAGACGGACGAGGACGAGGAGACGCACACCTGGTTTCGTCACCCGGAGGCGGCCCCCCAGGAGGACGAAGAGGCGGAGAGCAACCGTTGCCTGGATTGCCATGCCGGGTTGGCCATGATTCGCGGATCCGACTCGGGGATGATGCAGGCCATCTTCGAGCGGGCGGCAGCCACCGGGACCGGGAACCGCTGCGTGGTGTGTCACGGAGGCGACCCGTCTGTGGGCTGGCGTGGCCCCACCGATCCGGAGGACTCGGCGTTTCAGGCCGCGACCCGGGCCGCTCACTCCGGAACCCCCAGCTACTTCGAGACTCATCCCGGGCCGAAGCGGTTCTATCCGGACCCGGGGAGTCCCTGGGTGAACGCCGACACGTGTGGCGTGTGTCATGCCTGGGAAGTGGAGGCCCAGTGGCGGAGCCTGATGATGACCGAGGCGGGAAAGATCCAGGGAACCGCCTGGGGATTCGGTGCGCTCGAGGGCTATCGGCACGAGTGGGCCAACTACTCCGTGGCCAACCCTTCAGACCCGGCCGCGATGAAAGGGACCGAGGTCTTCCAGGCCTACCTGGACACCCTTGCCGAGCGAGAACCCCAGGTTTTCGTGGACAGGATGACCGAAGTCCCACCCGCACCGAATGCGTCGGAGGTGGCAACCGATCCGAGTCGGGCTGCGTTCACCTATATTCGGGGGGAATGCCAGCGGTGTCACCTGGGTGTTCGCGGCAAGCAGCGGTATGGCGACTATCGGGGGATGGGATGCAGTGCGTGTCACATTCCCTATGCCAACGACGGCCGATATCGGGGCAAGGATCGCTCCATCGACTCGAGCGAATCCGGCCACCTCCTTGTGCATACCATCCAGGCGACTCCGGACGCACCGGTTACTTTCGATGGGATGTCCTGGAGCGGCATTCCGGTGGAGACTTGCACCACCTGTCACAATCGCGGTCGTCGGATCGGGGTGTCTTTCCAGGGCTTGATGGAAACGCCCTACGCCTCGCCCTGGTCTGCCGACGGTGACCCCCAGCACAAGCTCCACGGGAAGCACTATTTGAAACTCAAGCAGGACCTCCACGGGGAGGAGGGCTTCGTCTGCCAGGACTGCCATACATCTCTCGACGTGCATTCTCCGAACCGCCTCATCGGCGCGATTTCCGCCGCCGTGGAGGTGGAATGTACGGACTGTCACGGAACACCGGACCGATTCCCGTGGGAATTGCCCCTGGGCTACGGGGACGAATATGCCGAGCACCCCGCAGAGGGCCGGCCTCGAGGCGTGGCTTCCACCGTGACCGACTACCAGGCCCGGGGCTGGATCCCCCCCGCAGGGGACGGGTATCTGCTCTCGGCCCGAGGAAATCCCCTCGGCAACGTGGTCCGACATGGACAGCAGGTCTGGGTCTACCTCGCCTCCGGGGAACTCAAGAAACTCGATCCGCTCAAGCGGATGCTCGAGGAGGGCCACCTGTCCACCGAGGCCCGGGTGGCCATGGTCCAGGTGGACAGTCACATGTCGCGGATGGAGTGCTATGCCTGTCACGCCACCTGGGCGCCCCAATGTTACGGCTGTCATGTGGAGGTGGACTATCGAGAGGCCGAGGCACACACCGACTGGGTTGCCCTTGGGAAGCAGCACCGTCCGGACGGAACCACGGTGGATCATCCCGGAGCAGGGGGGGGCGAAGTACCCCGGATTCCCGGGCGTATCCGCGAATCCCGGTCCTATCTCCGATGGGAAGACCCATCCCTCGGTGTGAACGGCGAAGGGCGTATCGCCCCGGTGATTCCCGGCTGCCAGACCACGGTCACCGTGATCGACGGTGAGGGCAAGGCTCGAGTGGCCAATCACATCTACCGCATTCCGAACGTCGAAGGCGCTGGACCGGAGGGGCAACTGGCCATCGACCATTCCCCCCTTCATCCCCATACCGTGCAGGAACATGCCCGGCCGTGCGTTTCATGCCATGGTGACGAGAAAGCAGCAGGATACGGGATCGGGGGTGGACGGTTCTTCGACGATCCTTCCGAAGAGCACGAGGTGGAGCTGGCCACCGGCGACGGTCACCCCATTGCCTCAGGAGGAAAGCCCCTGGTGGCCGCTGTGGAGGGCCTCGAGGCCGACTGGTCTCGGTTCGTGACACCGGACGGGACCCAGATTCAGACCGTGGGACACCATTTCACCCTGTCCAGGCCGCTGAACGACCATGAACGCGCGCTGCTCGACCGACGCGGCGTGTGCCTCTCTTGCCACCAGGAGATCCCCTCTGAATCGGTCGCGGTCAACCTCCTTCACCACGCCGCCGAGGCGCTGGGAGCGGAACCGGAAACCGATGAGGCCCATTCCAGCTTGCTCCGAAAAATCCTCCTGCTCTCGGGATGGGTGCAGGTGGCTGGAGCCCCGGCCCTCCTCCTCCTGGCAGGAGGCTTCACCTGGCGCCGAATCCGTCGGCGTCGAGCAGCCCAGTGAGCAGCATGGGACTTGTCAGTCACCGGACCTTCCTTATACTACACTTGTGCGCGCCCGGCCGGCCTGTCGATCCGGATACCCGGGCTGCGATGCGGTGGTGGGTCGAGCACTGGTGGAGGATCAGGTGGGTAGGATCAAGAGTTCGATCGAGCTGGCGATGGAACGCGCGGCCGCCATGGACGCGGCCGGGACTGATCCGGACGAGTTCTTCCGTCAGGAGGTGGACGCGGATGCCCGGGCACTGGTCGCCCGGTTCGTCGAGGACGAGTGGTTCGAGTCGGCCCGGCTTTCCCGATTCGTGGACAGGCACACAGGAAAGCAGAAGACCGTGGTCCGGCGTGTGCTCGCGGGGCACCTGGTCACACAGGTCCGGCCGGATACCTGGACACGGGCGCTCGAGGGGTTCGAGACCCTTTTCCCGAATCGTGCCGGAGATGAACTCCGGGAAATAGCTCGAGTGCTGAAGGCGTTGCAGGCCGAGACCGACGCCGAATTGTCGCGCCGCATGGACGAAATCCGGGGCAGGGAGGAAGCCCGCCGACGCCGCGAGTTGGACCGGCAAGGGATTCGGGGTTCCGCCCTGGTTCTGACTCCCTCGGCCCAGACCCTGCGGCGGCAGGCGCTCGAGGAGGTCGAGCAGGAACTTGGGACCCGTTGGGAGGCGGTGCGCAGCCAGCTATCGAACATGGTGGAATCGAACGAGTAAGGGGTCAGGATGAAGTTATTCGACGGTCTTTACGCCTACTTCTGGAACGGATACGAGAACAATTGCAACACGTTCCTCCTCGCCGGGGAGAAGCTCACCCTCATCGACCCGGGACATCGTCACCTGTTCCAGGGGGTGGAGACCGCGATCCGCGCGGATGGATTCCACATCACCGACATCGACCTGGTCATGGTGACCCATTGCCATCCGGACCACATCGAGGCGGCGGAGTATGTGTGCCGCCAGAGCGGCGCCCGGTTTGCATTGCACCAGGACGAAGACACCTTTGCCCGGACCACCGGGATGGACCTGGCCCGGGCGCTTGGCATGGAATTGCCCGATCTGGAGCCCTCCTTTCTGCTTCAGCAGGGGGTGCTGGAACTCGGGCACGACGATCCCACCGTGCTGGAGGTGGTCCACACTCCGGGCCATTCCCCTGGGTCGGTCTGTTTTTACTGGCCGGCGAAAAAGGCGTTGGTGGCGGGTGACCTGGTTTTTGCCCAGGGCGTGGGCAGGACCGATTTCCCGGGGGGCGACCCGGCCGCCTTGCAGGCTTCGATCGAGCGGGTATCTCAACTCGATGTGGAGTGGTTGCTGCCGGGGCACGGCCCCGCGGTTCGTGGGCGGGACGCTGTCCAGACCAACTACGATCAGATTCGTCGCATGTTTTTCATGCCCTACCCCTGACCATTCCCGGCTGGGGCGAGACCTCCCGCGGCGTCTCTGCGTTCGGCGCCTACTCGAGGACGCGGGGAGCCAGGGCGTAGGAACGGTCCAGGCCCAGGGGCGTCGTCCCCACGACCACACCACCGATGGTATAGAAGATCTCGTCAGCGTAAGCCTGGTGGCCGGCGTCGTTGCTGTGGACCGCGTCGATGAGCAAGTCATCAATCGGTTCGGGACCCAGGGCGTCGAGCATGTCGATCAAGATCACGTAGTCCAGGGCGGCCATTGCGTTGCGCATGTCTGAGAAGACCGCGTAGACCACTTTTTTGGCGGTGGGCCACAGGTCGCCGAGGTAGGTCTCGAACACGGTGGTGTTCACGAAGTTGGGATAGACGATGTAGGCCACGTCCACGTCGGGAAACCGGGTGTGAATCTCCTCGGCGATGGCCACGAGATCCTCCTTGATCCCTTGGTACGCTTCAGGGAACCCGGCGAGGAGTTGGACGAATTCGCCCTGGTCGTAGGGGGGTTCGCCGAAGTAGGCCCCGAAATCGTTCCCTCCGAGGGAGAACATCACAAGGTCTGCGTCCTCCAGGGCGGGAACGAGGATGTCTTCGAAATAGGGCGTGCCCGGGACCCACTGGGCCGCCGTGCTCCCTCCGATGGCCACGTTGCGAAGATCCACCGCGGCCAGCGCGGAAAGATAATCTGCGACTCGAGTCGGGAAAGTCCGGTCCGAGCCCGTGACCGCCAGCGAGTCCCCGAACGCCACCAGTTGCACATGGCCCTCGAGCACGGCTTGAGGCAATCGGGAGGGGAGATTGTGGCTCGAGCAATAGAGAGAGGTCATGTCTGCCGTCACGGTCATCAGGTAGGTGCCGTCCGGGACTTCTTCGAAGGAGAAGTCGCCGAACGCTCGAGTCCAGGCCTGGTGGACCGCCTGGGGGCCGAGAAGGTCCACCTCCATTTCTCCCAGGCCCCGGTCCATCCGGTCCCGTTGCTGGTGCCGGATGGAAACCGCGTCGGCGTTGACATCGAGGTAGACTTCCCCGGTCACCGTGGTCTGGGCAAAAGCGAAGGAGGGGAGGAGGGAGAGGAGACCGCCGACCAGGAGTCCGACGTTGACGTATTGCTTGATGGATTTCATTCTGGTGGATTTCATGTTGGACCTCGCGCGAAAGTCGTGGACCGGTCGGGAACGTATCCCGGCCGGGACGCCGTATGTGGGCGTGCCGGCCGGTTCGTCCGGCGCGCCCGGTCGAGTGGGTTTGTCTCGAGGATAGCCGGAGCAGGGCGGGTTTTCCAGCGTGGACCGGTTTCCGAGGGGGGGAGGGTGGGGTCCGTAGCCGAGTTGTCCTTGCGATTTTGCCAGAAAAGGTGCAACATCGAGTGAAGTATCAGGGGACGAATCCGCGGGAGCGTTCTGGATCGTGAGCAAGGGAGAACAGAGGGGACGGCGGACCCATGTCTGTCCGTGGTGGTTGGCGTATCTGTTCGACAATCCGGTCAGGCGGCGGTTACACGATGCGGAGAGAATCCTCGGCCCTTACGTCGGGCCGGGGATGAAGGTGGCTGACATCGGGTGCGGACTGGGGTATTTTTCTGTGGAGTTGGCCCGGTTGGTGGGACCGGAGGGGCGGGTCCTTTCCGTGGATGTTCAGCCGGCCATGTTGAAGCAGGTCTCGCGGCGTGCTCGGCGAGCCGGCGTGACGGAGCGGATCGAGCTTCGCGCCTGCTCCGCCGAGCGTTTGGCGGAGCGTGGCGCGCTTGATTTCGCCCTGGCTTTCTGGTCTGCCCACGAGGTTCCAGACCAGCCGGGGCTGTATCGTGCGATGGCTGCGTCGCTGAAAGCCGGGGGACGGCTTCTCGTGGTGGAACCCTTACGGCACGTGCCGTCGTCGCAATTCGAGCGCGCGGTACAGCATGCGATCGAACAGGGGTTGAGCGTGGTCCGGCGACCAGGCATCTGGTTGAGTCGGGCCGTGCTCTATGTCAAACCAGCTATAGACACAAGGAACCAAGCATGAGACTCCTTTCCTGCAGGCCACCGGAAACCGGGGCAGGGCTCGTCGCCGTGCTGGTGCTCGGCGTGTGGGGTTGCACGCCGGTGCAAGAGGGCAACTGGGCCACATTCACCCCGGCACCCAACGACCAAGTCCAGGAGATCGAGGTTGACACAGGGGTGACCCCCGAGGACGAGATCATCTCGGTGGTCCCCGATCTGAATCGGCGGTATGTGCAGCCACCCTCCTGGGGCTCCGCCCTCGACCCCTCGCTCGACTATGCCGGCAAGAAGGATGACCGGTGTAAGACCTGGACCAATCCGCAGACCGGGGAAGAACTGAGCGGGTGCGTCGAAGGGCTGAACCTCTGCCAGGAACTCCTGCTCTCACCCTACAGGGAAGCCTTCCTGGACCGCGTCAGCAACGACGGCGCCCTCGGCGGCTGGGATGTCCTCAACGAATCCGAACTCGAGTACACCCCTGTGCTGGACCTCACCTGCAATGGGGAGTGCTCCGAGGACAACCCTCCGCTCACGCCTGACGAAAACGAGGACGCCATCTCCTACCGTATCTTCCGGCAAGCCCACATCAGCGACCTGCATGCGTCGTTGATGTTCCACCCCGCATCCGGTGCCGGGATGGACGGCGTGGCCATGAAAAGCTTCGCACGACCCCTCAGCCTCAGCCCCACCGCCCTCGCACACATGATGAGCCAGTTCCACCACGACATCGAGGCCCTTGGCGTCTACTGGGTGTCGGTCACCGGCGACATGATGGACGGTCTGGGCAAGCAGGAGGCCGAGCTGGCTGCCAGCCTGGTCTACGGAGACACCACCATCGACGTGAAGGCGCCCATCATTCTCGACCCGATCAACAAGCGGGCCGGTTGCGCTTCTGGAATCAACGCTGGGAACGGTCACGTGGACTACTATCCCACCCAGGTCGGCGGATCTTCGGCCATCAAGGCACCGGTGCCCGGCAACCACATCAATTACCTCGGAAGCCTCGGCCTCATGGACCCGGACAAGGCCGGCGACTACTCCGACACCGTCCAGACCTGGAATGGGTTCCTCAACTACATGTTCTCCATGGATCGATACTTCTGGGGATCCGGTATCCAGTTCGTCCTCACCGAGGACGACCAGGTCGTGGAACGGTTCGTCACCTCCATTTCGTCTTATGTGCCCCCGCCCGAGACCTGCGGGGCTGCGCCCAGCTACGATGCGAACGCCAATGCTCCCATCACCGTGGAGGACTGGATACAGGTGTTCAAGTCGGCCATGGATACGGCATCCAGGGCGGTGATCCCCTCCCTGGATGATCGGACGGTGATGGACCAGCGCGGCAACTGGTCGGTGGACCTGTCTCGGGTGCCTGCATCGAGCGGGAAGGTGGCGGTGCCGTTTCACATGATCAACGTGAACACGGTGTTTCCGTTCCTGTGGGAAGGCGTATTGACGCGGGACACCCGCGACTTCATTCGTCGTGAATGCGAGTATGCGCGGAACAACGGTCTCATCGCAGTGATTGCGAGCCACCATGGTCTTGACGACATCATGATCGACGTGAACGGGGACGAGAATTCGCCCACCGACTTCATGGATCTGATGGCGCTGCTCGGTGTGGAGGATCTCCTGTACGACACGCTGGGCGATGAAATGGCGCAGTACCTGGAGCTTCTCATTGCCGAGTACGGGATCAACACGGACGAGACCATCGCGGACATTGTCGCTCAGACCGGTGTGGTCGCCATCCAGGTCGTCGGGCACGACCATCTCAACGACTTCAAGATCCGCTATGGACGCACGCAGTCACCCGGGGCTCGAGAAGGGGGAGGCGAAACCGGCATGAGTTTCGAGTCGGTGCCGGTTCGGCCCATGTTGGAGTCCCATGCCCCGGCCGCCGGTGTGAACGGGTCCTATGTGCTGTATGATTTCAACTTCGTGCCCGAGACGGAACAGCACGATGCCTATCTGTACATCGACCGAACCCTCGTGGACATTCAGCGGGAGCCCACGTCCGACTTTGCCCAGCGGCTGGATCTGGATGCCTACACCGGTTGCGGAGTGGATGCCGAGGCCCGCAAGGGAGACCAGGTGGATCGACGTGCGCGGATCTACCTGACCATCCCGAACGAGACCGAGGATGACCATCTGTACTATCAGTCGTTGGTCGACCAGCTCACGGCCGTGGCCGACTACATTCCGCAGAACTGATGCCGAATCGGCGAGTGAATCACAAGAGGGGACAAGCACCATGAGTATCGCGTTGCCGGCCTTTGGGCCGACCGATATCGACAATCCAGCAGCGGCGATGGTGATGGTCGATCAGCAGAGCCAGATGGAACTCGGGCTCAAGCACAAGGGGTACACCTTTCCCGTGGTCACGACCCACGACTACGTCACCGGGGAGGAGGTCGCCACCGACCCGAGCCTGGACATCACCACCGTGATGTTCGGACTCCGGGCCGCTGCGCCGCGATTGACGCCCAAGTTCCTGCGCGAGTACGGAAACACCACCATATTCGTGAATCTCCGCACCCCGCCGGGACCCTCCGTCTATCCCATCATCGACCCGAACATCCCGGAGGCCTACTCGATCCGGGTCGAGGAGGATATTCTCAACCTGCAACTCGGGGTCGCCTTCCCACTCCCGGCCGGGTTCGCCATCGGTCTGGGCGGACACCAGGTGGCCACCTTCTACATGCCCGTGGACGGCGGCTCCCTCGGTCTGACCGGAGAGATCTACAGCAATCCATCCTACGGGGACACCCTCTACGGCGACATCACGATGTCGCTTCAGACCAACGAGATTCCGTTCATCGCCGCCTTCCTCGCGCTCCCCATGTTCGGCTTGAGCTGGGACGTGGGCCAGGCGATTCCTGCACTGGACGGCCTCCGCTTCGGGTTCGTCCACAGGGCTCGCCATGAGATCCCGTTCGACATGGAGATGAGTATCCAGCAGATGGTCGTCGACCTGTCAGTCCAGGGCGAAGAGGTGAGCATGGTCTCCCCCACGGAGACAGATCCGGAGACCGGCGAGCAGGTTCCGTCTGAAGAACCATTGCTCGAGACCGTCTTCCCCACCCTGCACATGGTCTACATTCCGTCCAACACCGGGGTCTCTTTGGGATGGGACGCCCCCAGGTGGCGGACCGAGGTCTCGGTACGGAAACGGAACTATTCCCAGATGACCTTCGGCTACTTCGGGGTCGATGAGGAGCTGGCGAGCACCACCATCACCGGGAGCACCGAGGGGACCGATGGGGAGCAGGATATCGAGATCACCTTCACCATGGACATGGGGTTCGCCAACGACTGGGCCGACAAGATCGTGCTCCGCGATGTCTACGAGTGGAATCTCTACGGCGCCATTCAGGCGGCCAACTTCCACGACAAGGCCCCACTCTGGATCGAGGCGCGGATGTACTATCGGCCCAGCTACATCGTCTCCCAGGAGGAAAGTCACATCCTCGACCCGGCCGTCTTCACCGCCGGCCTTTCGGCCTTCCAGACCATCCCGTTCGGCGATGGATACGGGGTCGATGTCCGCCTGGGCTTCGACGCAGGAAAACTCAGGCTCGAAAACGCAGGGCGCCCGGGAAGCTATGCTCAACCCTCCCCGGACGGCTTCGTGTTCGGTGGTGGCGGCACCGTGACCTACCGCTTCTGACGTCCCCGGCTTCTGGCCTGGCCGGTTCCTCCGAACAGGCGGGGAGCCAGGTCAGGCACACCGTTCCCGTCCCTTGCCCTCCCGCTCCGCACGAATCCCCTCAAGGAATCCGCTCGTGGTGGGACCCGGAGGAATCACCTCGGACAGCGCGTTCAGGTCATCGAGGAATTCGGCCGCTGTTCCATGACGCCGAATGGTCTCCGGCTGAAGCGCAATCTCCAACACGTTGCGAAAACAGCCGTGCGGAGCCGGAATCGCATCCAGAATCGGGCCTCGAGGCTCGTGGGCGATCCGGTACACGATGTCCTGCATCGACCCGTCGAGGGGGACGAATGGGGTGAGCGTGACCAGTTCGTACAGGACCACGCCAGCGGAAAAAAGGTCCGAGGCCTGGACCACCTTTTGTAGCTTCACGTGCTCGGGGGACATGTACCGGAGCGTGCCCTTCACGAACTGTCCGTCGATGGATTGATACGCACTCGCGTCGGTCCGCGCCACCCCGAAGTCCCCCAGCTTGACCGTGCCGTCCCACCCGACCAGCACGTTGGACGGCTTGATGTCCCGGTGCAGGAGGTTGATGTTGCGACCCTTCTCATCCTTGGTGCGGTGCGCGTGATCGAGCCCACGGAGAAGCTGGGTCATGATGTCCGCCACCACGGTGGCGGGGATCAAGTCCCCACGGTCTCGCACCGAGGCAATGAGGGAGTCCAGGTCCAGTCCATCCACGAAGTCGGTGACGATGAAATACTGGCCATCGACCTCATTGAAGTCCTGGATTTGCAGAATGTTCGGGTGACTCAGCCGGCTGTAGACCGCTGCTTCCCGCACAAACATGTTGAAAAATCGGCTGTCCGCGCAGAGTTCCGGCATGAGTTTCTTGAGCGCGACTCGAGCCTTCACCCCGAACTTCCCGACCCGCCTCGCCTCGTACACCTCGGCCGTGGCGCCATACCCCACCCGCCGGACCAGTTCGTAAGGACCCAGGCGCGGCAGGGACCCGGAGCTTCCTTCGTCCGGATCCGACACCGGAGGACGCGCCGCCAGGGCAAGCCTGCGTGCCCCTCGTTCCCTGTTCAACAGGCCGCGGGGCATGACAGGTCCCGATTGAATCCGGGAGGCTACAACCATCGAGAAAGGCATGCCAGTCGACTCCGGCTGTGTTTGGACCGCGTGTTCCTGCCTGGTTAGACGGAATCCGGGGGGTGAACGTTTAGGAACTCCTGGAAAGGATTGCCCCGGCCGACCTTGCAACCCGAACCTGCGTTTGCCCAAGGCGGACTTTTGCCACCGGACCGATATCGGAACAGGCGGGTGCGTCTCAACGGTGCCGGCCCGAACTCCATGGAACGGCTGAAAAAAAGCAGGAAAATGGAGGCCCAAGGCGCCCCGGGGATGGGACTCAGGACGCCGTCCGTGTACGGGATGTCGCCAGACTGACGATCCAGGTGGCGAGGAAGGAGAGAGCAAAGGCGGGCACAAGTTCGTACAGGTCCAGGCCCACGCTGGAAGCCAGGGCATCCCGCACGTAGAAGTTCCAGACCGCCGTGGTCGTGAACCCGATGACCATGCCCGCAAGCACGCCCCAGCGGGTGAGTCCTTTCCAGAAAAGCGACAAGAGTACGGGAGGTCCGAAGCTGGCCCCCAGTCCGGACCAGGCCAGGAGCACGAACCAGAAAACGACTCGAGCCTCGCCCAGGGCCGTGGCCAGACCGGCCAGGCCCAGCAGGAGCACGACCACCCGGCTGATCACCACGATCTTTTGCTCGGTCACCGGCGTGTCTCGCCGCATGATCTTCTGATACACGTCCCGCGCGATGGCCGACGCAGCCACGAGCAGTTGGCTGTCCGCGGTGCTCATGATGGCCGCGATGATGGCGGCCACAAGGAGGCCGGCGAGGGCCGGATGGAGAAACTCGGTGGCTGCGGCGGGGTAGGCGAATTCCGGGTCCGCCAGGTCGGGAAGCAGTGCCCTGGCCGAATAGCCGAGCCAGACTGCACCGTTGAGTGCCAGTACCCCCCATGCAATGGCGATGATCCGTCCCTTGCGGATCACCTCCTCGCTCCGCGCCGCCATGTACCGGGTGAGCACGTGCGGTTGCCCGGGATAGCCCAGGCCGATCCCGAGGCCGCCCAGGATCAGGCCCAGGAGGGCGAGACCGGTCTTGCCCAGGGTCAGATCCCCCAGTGCCCGACCCGGCTCGGTCCGCTTGATCTCACCGCTGATCACCGCCTGCCCCCAGTGGATGGCCGGTACCTCGGAATAGTCTACCTCGAGGGCCTGATGAGGGTCGACCCGTGGCCCTGCACCCGGGTCCCCTACCTGTACCGGCAGGTCCGAGTCGTTCACCACCACCACCCGTGCGCCGCCGGCCTCTTCCCAGGCGCCCAGGGTGCGCTCGCCTGCGACCCGGAGGCCGAGTCGTCCGGCGGGCATTCCGGCCAGGGCGACCTCCCCATCCTCGCCCCCATGGGCGAAGCGGCCCTTGCGGTCAGCCTTGGTGCCAGCTATCCACAGCGTTCCCTCTTCCAGATAGCCGGTAGCCTTGTTGGGAATGGTGCCCCCGGTGGACGCCTCGACTTTCAGGACCGCGCGGGGTCCCAGTTGGTCCACATGGTCGAACAGGGCCGAGATCCCCTGGACCGTTGGGTGGAAAAAGATCAGGTAGAAAGGCAGGATGACAAGTCCGAAGGCCATGAGAAGGCCCTGGAGCAGGTCTGTCCAGGAAACGGCACGGTATCCTCCCATCAAGGTGTAAAGAATCGTGATGGCCGCGCCGAGAATGACGCCGAGCCGGTAGTCGAAGTCGAACACCACCTGGAACGTCTTGCCGGCTGCGGTGAACTGGGCGCCCACGTAGCCCATCATGCACAGGAAAATGATGACCACGGCCACGAGTCTGAGCACCACGCGATCTCCGGTCACCTCTTCCAGAAAATCGGGAATCGTGAGAGACCCCTGGCGACTCGATACGCGACGGAGGCGGGGGGCGACCACGTACCAGTTCACGAGGAACCCCATGAGGCAGCCGAAGACAAACCAGAGAGAAGAGAGTCCCTGGGAGTAGCCCATGCCCACCAGGCCGAGGGTGACCCAACCGCTCTCGGACGACGCAGCCGAACTGATGGCCGTTACCCAGGCACCCTGGCTTCGGTCTGCGAGGAAGAACCCGTCTACCGAGGAGGGGTAACGGGAGGCCACGAATCCGATGACAAGCAGCGCCACCAGGTACAAACAAAAGACAACGACCAGCATGAAAGATCCCCTCATCTACGCCGGGACGGCTCCGGTGGGCCGGTCGTGCCCGGTTCGGACCGCCCGCCTCGGTTCACACTCGTCTGTGTGGTCGCGCTTGCCCGTCACCCGGAGCCCAGCCGACCTCGTCTCAATCCCTCTACTTCCCTCTCATCCCTCTCACTTCTCATTCCTCTTGGGCCTCGGGCGTCGGGATCCCAAGCTTCTGCAATTCCCGGGTAAGTAGTTGCTCCTCGGTCAGCGGCACAGGGGAGGTTTCCCCGGGAGCCGGGGATGGAGACTCCTCCAGGGACTCCGGTTCCCGGACCGGTCCCGGTCCCATCGTCGGCTCCACCGGACCACTCGAGGAGGTCCGGGGTCGGAACGCACGGGTCACGCGGGGGGAGCCCTCGATCCCCTCCTCCGGCACCCCTTCCCGGCCGCCGGGAAACGCTTCCTCCAGCAAGCGATACCTGGCGGCACTGCTCGCCCGAAGCGTCTCGAGGATCGGCAAGGCGGCCGGCTCCAGATCGGGGCGGGCGGCAAGGTCGAGGAAGGTCTCCAGCGTGACAAGGTCCGCCCTGTCGAGCCTGTCGGCGAGAATGGTGTCCGCCTGCCCCAGGCGACCTGAAAGCACAGCCTCGAGCATGCGGCGGGTGATGGCCAGCCGTTCCCCATCGGCCAGTGCGGACAGGGCTGCCTCGGGACAGGCCAGCAGGGCCGGAAGGGCGGCATTGGCCCGGGAAGCAGTCTCCAGGTCCAGCCGTTGCGCCGCGCGCTCCACCAGCACACACTGGTGCTCCGCCAGTGCCAGCAAACCTCGGCGCAGTTCCGGAATGGTCGCTGTCGCCGCCTCGGCTGCGTCCAGGAACACTGCCGCCACTGAGGAGACCTCCTCAGATGAGCGGTCCCGGATCTGCCTCAGGAGGAAGGCTTTTTTGGGGTTGAGCGGAAGCTCGAGCAGGTCCAGGGCGGACGCGAGATCGAGCCCGTCCAGGTCCCCCCGGCTCAACGCTGCAATGGCCCCCGCGTCTTGGCCGAACACGTCGGAAAGCAGGGCCGAAGCCCGCGGATCGCCGTCCGGGCCGAGTATGGGGAGGAGCGCGGACAGGACCGCGTCCGGGTGTGCTGCCACGATTTCACGCACGCGGCTTCGGCAGGAGGGGGGCGCGTGGAGCAAGGCGTCCAGGCAGGCGTCTCGAGCACACAGGCGCCGGAAATCGGTCTGGATACGGCGGAGTCCTGCCTCATATCCTTCCTTGGAGCAAGGGAGGTGGGTCAGCGCGCGCACCAGGGTGCCACGTCGAGCCGCTTCTCGAGCCAGGTTTTCCCGCTGCTCCCACGTGGCCACCACACCGCAGAGTTGCTCGGCCGGCGACGTGTTCGTGCGTCCGGCCAGTTCCTGGGCGTTCGGGCATTGCCAGTAAAGTACCACCGCCTGCTGCGTGGCCGGATCCGCACCTCGAACCTGGTCCGCCAGCAGCCGGACCGGGGAAGGAAGCCAGGCCGGTGCAGGCCGCGACACATCCCCCCCTCGGCTCAGATCGATCAAGTCTTCGAGAACCGCTCGGCAGTGTGACGGAAGCTGCGATTCGCCCAGCGTACAGCATTCATAACGATCATCCAGCTCCAGGAAACGCTCCATGCGCGCTTCCCGTACCCGGGCACGACGGAGGAGGAATCCATAACCACCCAGAAGCAGGACCACGACCAGCACCAGCGCAACTGCACGCCACCGCTTCCGCCGGGTCGGACTCGAGGGCCTCGCCTTGCCTGTCTTCGACGCGGTCATCTGGTAGCTCCGGTGCCCACGCCCGGGCAAAAGCCGCCCCAAGGCGTCGGCGGGCGATCAGTAGCCTCGAGGCGGCGGTGGGGGCGGCGGTGGCCGACGGTAGGGTCGCCGGGGAGGAACTCGGCGCGGAGGCGGTGGAGGCGGTGGCGCCCGTCGAGCCTGTGGGATGGGGAAGTGCCCGAACAGGAGACTCACCGACAGCCCACCATAGCTCATCGAGTAGTACGAGGTTCCGGTCGGCAGTACCACAATGCTGTACAGCTTGGCATCGATGGCGGTTCTCCCCAAATTCCACTGGACGCCGAACTCGGGGCGGAGGTACATCGCCCCTCCGTTGTAGAACAGAGGGCCACCCCCATACCCCAGACCCACACCGGCAAAGATGTCGGCGTTCGCAATGCGACCGAACACGAAGTCTCCAAAAAACCCTCCACGGATGGAGCCCCCGGTCTGAGACAGCATCGCGTCCAGGTCCATGCCACTCCGCAAAAAACGCCCGGCATAGGAGACGCCCTGGCCTCCCAGGCTGAAATAGCTGCTGGACGCAATCTGAGTGTTCGGGTTGGAGGTCGTGCCTCCACCTCCCACCACAATGCCACCGCCCACTTTCGAACGGGCCGACGCCACCGGGCTCCAGCTCGAGATGAGCAGCAGCGCCGGCACAGTCCAGAGGAGTCGCCTGATTGATCGAGCCACGGGTTCACCTGTTCTCGGTTGAATTGTTGCTACCTTCGTCCCAGGTGCGACAGCGGCACCCGATAGCTACTGGTTATCACAGCAGCCGGGGTGAGATCAAGCGGAACCCGGTTTGACTGCAAACGCGATCCCATTCCCAGCGGGGCAGGCGGATGGCCGCCCCGCGATGGGCTTGCCGCGGAGAGCCGACGCCTGCGCGAAGCCCAGGACTGCGTCGGTGGCGCCGGGGGGGGCGTTTAGCCCAGGACCTGCCTTGCCTCGGCCGGGAGGGCAGGCTGATTCCTCCTGGACCCCTGGCGGGGCGACGCAGGGCCGAACCGGAGAAGAAGTCAGGACCGCCCGAAGAGGTCGGAGGGAAGAACGGGTGTGTCGCCCGTGGCACCGGGGCTGAGTTGGTCCTCGATCGTTGTGGGAAAGGACGCCGACACACTGTCCGTCGATGGAGGGCACGCCACAGAGGCTGCCCTGGGTGATGGTGCCAGTGCCGGCCCAGGGGGCGGCCCGATCTTCGCGTCGGTCCACGCCTCGAGGAGAGGTCACCAGTCTCCAGCCGGCCCGCCATAGGCGCCCATGTCGGGGAGACTTTGGTCCGGGTCACTCCCCACCTCGGGGTTGCCGGCATCCCGGCACGGACTGTCCGGAGACAGGTGCAGGTCCCAGCTCGTCTGGCTGCTTGCATCTTCGGAAAGAAACAGGGGATCCGCCGTCAGGTTGCCGTCGACTCCGTCGATTTTCGAAGCACTCAACCCGAGCCCGCCATAGGTTTCCCCGATTTCCGTATGCACGTCGTTGTGATCCACGTTGATAGTTGCGGGGACCACATTGTAAACCACGTACCGGGTGTCCCCGGCACGGTCCACCATGATGTTGTTGCGCAGCAGCACGGTGTCCCCGTCGAAAAGGTAGATCGCGGTCCCGAATCCGCTCGAGGCCGTGTTTCCGAGGAAGCTGTTGTTGACGATCTCGAATCGGTGGAGGTCAGTGCCCACGCCGAAGGCGTCCACGAGGATGGCCCCACCCATGTAGGCGTCATTGGCGATAAAAATGGAGTTCTGGACGACCACGGATTGCTGAAGTCCCAGTGCGCCCCCGTCCGACAGAGAGGGAGACGTGCCCAGGGAGGCGTTCCACTGGAAAACACAGTGCTCCACCAGGCTGGGATTGTTCGCCGCTCCTCCCAGGTTGGTGGTCACGTGATTGCTTACGAACCACGCACCGCTCAGCACCAATCCACACCCCTCCTCCGCCGCAGCCCCACCGCCGTAACGATCGGCAGAGTTGTTCGATACAACGGTCCCAGGTCCAATCGTCACCTCGCCCGCGTTGTCCGAGCCGGAAAACGTCACCGCAACGCCACCACCATTGGTGTCCGAAAGATTCCCCTCGATGAGCGTGTCCTCGATCACGAGTTCGCACCCGGCACACAGGATACCCCCGCCAGCATAGGCCCGGTTGCGTTCGACCACCGAGTTCACGATGGTCACTTCGGTCGAATCCACGATGGCCACCCCTCCTCCAACCCCGTCCGAGCCTGACGCAACGGAGTCGCTCACATGCATGTGCGACAACTCCACCTGGGTACTGTTTCCGATAAAGATGGCGGCGCCGGCGCTCTCCACGTTGTCTTGAGCCACGAGGTGCAAACCGCGGACGGTGATTCCCGTGCTGTCGCTGATGTACATGGTGCGCCGCCCCCCGTCGGTGCGCACGGTGGGCGTCCCGTCGTCGCCCCACGCCTCGATCCGGAAATCCCGGAGTCCTTCCAGAAAAATCTGTTCGTCGTAGGTGCCGCTCAGGAGAAACACCAGGTTGCAGTTCTTGTTGCTGTTCACCGCACCTTGAATGGAGTCGCCCGGATTCTCGAATGTGCCGTTCCCGGATGGGGTCCCGTCCGGTGCGACCACCATGGGATGGGTGTTCCCCTTGGTGTCGTCACAGTCCTCGCCCACGGTGATGTATTTTTCCGGTGGGGAACAGGTGTCTACCCGGCCACTCGGGTCTCCGAATCCGTCGTTGTCCTGGTCCGGGTAGTAGGCGGCGAGCAACCCGTCGTCCACGACACCGTCACAGTCGTCGTCCACGCCGTTGCAGTTTTCGTCGGCCTCGGGGTACCGTTTCGGGTCGTCGTCGTCGCAGTCGTCGCCTCGAGTGGAGAAAGGACAGTCCTGCCCCTTGGGCGCGATACAGGCATCCACCGACCCATCTTCGGTCCCGTAGCCGTCGCAGTCCTCGTCCGGGAAGTAACGTGTTGTCACTCCCTCGTCGATTTCGCCGTCGCAATCCTGGTCCACCTCGTCACAGACCTCATTCGCCCCCGGATGAATGGTCGGGTCTCCGTCGTCACAGTCGCCGGGCGTCAGCACGTAGCTTCCGTCGGGCGCCACGCAATCGGTCACCGCGCCTTCCTCGGTCCCGTATCGGTCTCCGTCCTCGTCCGGGTAGAAGGTCTGATCTGCAGTGTCCTCGTCCACCTCATCGTCACAATCGTTGTCCTGACCATCACACGACTCCACCGCACCGGGGTAGGTAAAAGGGTCTGTGTCGTCACAGTCGTCACCCGTGTCGGTCGTGCCGGGTGGAAGACGGCAATCCTCCTCTGTCATGTCCGGGTTCCCGTGTCCGTCTCCATCCACGTCCACGTAGAAAACGCTGGTCGGGAGACCGTCGTCTTCTGCACCGTCGCAGTCGTTGTCCAGGCCGTCGCAAATTTCGTCCGCACCGGGGTAGATGGTTCCGTCGCTGTCGTCGCAGTCCTGTGCGGCTGGGAATCCGTCTCCGTCCTCATCGACCCCGGGCGTCTCGGTCGGCCCAACGGTCGGCGGCGTCTCGGTCGCTGTCTGAGGTGTCGTGGTCGTTGTCGGAGGCGTCGCGGTCACCGCCGGGGGCGTCCGGGTCGTCGAGCCGGGGGTGGCGGTCGCCACGAGAAAGGTGGGGGTCGCACCGGGACTCGTGGTGGTCGGGACTGTATCGTCATCCCCGATGGATGTGTCGTCATCGCCGCCGACCGGAGACCCGGGAGGCAAGTCGCTGTTCTGGACCGGAACGCACCCTGAAGACCAGAGCCATGCGCCAACCAGAAAGAATAGGAACCTGCTGCCCTGCATCGCGTCGCTCCACGGCCGGGTCCAGTGAAGAGTTCGCTCCTGGCCTGGTTCGTTTACTTGGCCCGGGTGATGGATTGAATGACCACCGGCGTCACGGGCACGTTGGCCATCCCCTTCATCGTGGTGGTCGGCGTCTTGCGAATCTTGTCCACCACATCCATCCCTTCGATTACTTTGCCGAATACGCAGTAGCCAATGCCCCGAACCGACGAATCGCGGTAGTCCAGGCTGCGGTTGTCCCTCACATTGATGTAGAACTGCGAGGTGGCGCTGTCCGGAACCGACGTGCGGGCCATGGCAAGTGTCCCTCGCTCGTTTTTCAGACCGTTGGCAGCTTCGTTCTTGATGGGCGGATGCGTCTTCTTGAGCGTCATGTTGACATCATAGCCTCCGCCCTGAATCACAAAGTTCGAGATGACCCGGTGGAAAATGGTACCGGAGTAGAACCCTTCATCCACGTATCGGAGAAAGTTTTTCACCGTCTCGGGCGCTCTGTCCGGGTACAGTTCCGCCTTGATCGCCCCCATCGATGTGTTGATTACAACCACAGGATTGTCCTCGGCCTGCACTCGAGGCGTCGCAAGCAACATGGCCAGAGGAAATCCGACCAGGACCAATCCAATCACGATGGGCTTGACCAGTGGGGGCATGATACCTTCCTTTCGTTCCTTTTGTTCGTGGACAGCGACACCGTCTCCCAGGACCTGCGCTCCTGCGCCTCGTTCCTCGGTGCCTTCGACGACCTTCTACCCTATCTGTACCCGGGCCAAGGGTGGTCAATCAAGTGGTTTCGCCGTCAGAAGCAGTGGCGACCGAGGCGAGGGCTCGAGCCAGCAAGCTGCGGATCGCCTCGATGGTCCCCGGAGCATTCCCCTCCAGCCTGTTGTTGATGAGGATGAAAGCGGTACGTCCAGTGGCCAGTGCGTCGAGCACCATGCGAACGATTTCCGCGCGCACTGAATGTTGCGGGTCTTGGATGCGGTCGTACGGCTTGAAGCGGTCCACTGCGGCGGCGTAGGTGCGGCTAGTCTGCAACAGCCCTCGGACCACGATGAAATCGGTGGGCAAGCCTCCCATGCGGCGACGTTGCTCCAGGATGGGCGGCATACGGGTCCAGGCATTGAACACGTGGCTGACGCCGATGCGCTTGAGGGCATTGAGATAGGCGGGGTGGAGCAGTTGGGGATTGCGGATTTCAACCGCATACTTGCCGATTGAGGGCAGTCGCTGGAAGAAGTGTTCCAGTTCCTCGGCCCAGGCTTCGGGGGCAGGCCGGTCCGGTGGGTTCATGGCCTGGAACTCGAAAATGAGCGGGCCCGCATGCTCGCCGAGCACTTCCAACCAGGGACCCACCACCAAGTCCGTACACTGCTGTGCATCCAGGAAGTCGGGGTTGCGTTCCCCGGCCAACGTGCCCCACTTGGGATGGCGGGCGAACCTGCGGATCGTGAACCGCTCGTACACCTTGGCAACAGCTACGAATCCTGGCGGGAACGTCGCCGCATAGGCCTCGAGCGTCTCCCGGGTCGGAGGCCGGTAGAAGGTGCTGTCGATCCCCACACACTGGAAAAGGGGGCATTGCACATATTCTTCCAGCATGGGCAGGGTGTCTCCGCTCGACCGGTACTTGCGAGAATAGACCTGGCCGAACCAGCCCGGGTAAGTCCAACTGGATGTCCCGAATCGGATACCTGGGGGCAGCGGTGGCAGGTGGGACCAGTCGGGGAGTTGCACCGTGGGCAAGCTGGACCGGGAGGCCGGCGCGTGTGCGGGGTTCCCGACCCCACTTCCTTTTCCTGTTCTGTTCCCTGTATCCCCCGGTCTTTGTTTTCCGGGCTCTGAGGATGAAGCTTCCGTTGCCATGGTGGTGGCGGACGCTCCCTGGCGGAACAGGGGGAGGTCTTCCCACGGGTGATTGTTTCGTGCTCGAGCCATGTGTGAGCACTCCGTCCAGGGTCGGATTGGAAGCCCGGGCCGGGGGCGACGTTGGACCGGACCGTTATGTCTCGCTCTCAGTCTACCCGGCGGGACCGGTTTCGTCTTCCGAACCGGACGTGCCGTGCACCTGGTCTCCCGGTTGTCGTTGGAACGATGGCCGGTGGGGCTTTCCTTCCCACGGACCCAGCCAGCAGTCGGCGCTCCTACTGCCAGGAGACTGCTCCATCGACCGAGAAGACGACCCGTGCGGTCTGGGCCGTCTCCACATCCTGACGCCGGAATGGTCGAGTGCGGTAGGTGTTTTCCAGGTATTGCGTGACCTGGTCGTTGAAATGCGCGTCTCCGGGCCGTTCCGACTGGCCGCCTGGCAGAATGTCGAGGACGGTCACGCCCGCCGGGTCGAGCAGGTAGAGGGTCCGTTGACTGGGGGCGTTGGTCACGTCGAACACCAGAGATACCTCACCTCCGCTCGTGAGCGGAAATTCGGCCACGTCGACCGTGAAGTATCCACCATCCACGGGGAAGGGACCGGTGCTCGCGTCGGAGAGAAACGCCTCGGCGGGATCGTTGAAGGAGAGCAGGTGGTTGGAGGCCCAGGACCAGGTTGTGGCATCCCCGTGGCGAGCCTGGAGCAGGTCTGCCGCGTCGGCGAGGGATTTGAGCAAGACTTCGTCCCGGGTTTCCAGCGAATCCGTGGTCTGGTCGTCGAAGTAGTTCAACCCGCTGACCGAAGGGAACGGCACGGTTCCGGCCTCAATCTCTGCGATGTCCTCCCGGGTCTTGTCCAGGAAGTGCGCCAGTGGCCGGCTCAACATGTTGACGTAGTCCGGTCCCAGGTCGTCGAACAGGGCCTCGGTGGTCTCGTCCGCAAACACGTGCCGGAGCAGGAACGGAATCCATGCGTGAAACAGCAGCGTCTCAGGGGAGTCGGCCGTGGCCCGGTAGTCCCAGTTGCGGAGCAGGTCCACCGCCGTCGCCAGGTTTCCGGTGACCAGGTCCGGACGGGCGTCGGCTGCCTCCAGGACATAGGGAACGAAATGCGTCGCATACTGCATGAACACGTCCCCCTGGATCTCTGCCATCTCGTCAAGGGAAAGAGTCTGCGTGCCAACAGCCTCCTCGAGCAATGCCGTGATCCGGGCCGCCCGACTTCCCAGGTCGTAGAGTGCACCCAGGTAGACCGGGTCGTTGAACACGTCATTGTCCTGAACGTTCCCGGCCGGGTCGTTGTTCGCCGACACGATGAACCCCGCCGCAGGATTGACCGCACCCGGAATCATGTCCCGGGCCACGAAGTCCCCGGTCCATTCATATCCGCCCGACCCGGGCAAGAGGGAGTAAGGGGGATAGTCGGGATCGAGCTGCTCTCGAACCGGGATGTCTGTGGGCGCCCAGTAGGCGATGTCCCCGTCCACGTTGGCGAAAACCCAGTTCTGGGCTCCGGCGTAGAGATACTGGAGCGCGTCATGGAAGTCTTCCACAGACCGGCCCCGGGCAAGCGCCAGGAACGTGCGCAACATGGTACCCGCCCGGTTCCCCACCCAGCGGACACTCACGGTCAACGGGAGGTCCCCCACCAGGTCTCGAGGCAGGATCGGACCGTGATGAGGCACCGTGCGCACCACCAGGACCTGCTCCTCCGCCTCAGCCACCGACTTGCCAGGCTGCCGAACACGGATCGTCTCCATGCGGACCTCCGTGTCCACCCAGTCGTTTTCGAACAGCACCTTGTCTCCTCGAACTTCCTCCAGGTACAGGTCGGTCACGTCGGCGAAATTGTTGGTGGCTCCCCACGCAGCCCACCTGTTGTTGCCGATGATCACGCCGGGTGTCCCCGCGAACGTGTATCCCATCACGTCCACGTCGTCACAGTCGTCGCCTGCACAGAGGTGCACCTGGTAGTAGGTGGCCGGCGCGTCCACGCCCCGATGCGTGTCGTTGGCAAGGATGGGGTATCCCGACGCGGTATTGGCGCCGGAGACCACCCAGTTATTGCTTCCTCCTTGAAACCGGGGAAGTCCCAGTGGGGACCGGGTCCGCAGGTACCGGACGAGGTCATCGAGCGAGAGGCCGAGGTCGAGCTTGCGGGCGACTCGAGCAGATGCCTGCGTTCGCATGTCGTCGTAGAAACCTGGAACGATCACGGTGTCTTCGATGGGTTGAGGTCGGAGCAGGTCTGAGGTGACTCCGGGGTCGAGGGTGCCGCTGATGACCCCGATGGTGAGTTCGATGTCCGCGGTGCAGGACATGTCGTAGGTGATGGCTTTCTCGATTGCGAGGGTGTCGGTGGGGTACCATGGATCCGGAATGTAGTCGAGCGCCAGGATCTGGGGCGGCAAGGCAGCGCCGTCCCGTTGCTCGAGCGCTGCGGCTCGGTAGGCGTTGACGCCGGCGGAAAATGCGTCGAGCAGGGAGGCGAGTTCCGGGTCGGTCTCCTGGATGTCCTGGTAGGTCTCGACTGCGAGCCCGTTGAAATTCATGGTGAGGGCGATGGTGTCGGAGGGCACGTAGGCCGGGCCGAGGATCTCGGCGAGTCGGCCTCGAGCCGTCCGTCGATTGAAGTCCATCTGCCAGAGACGGTCTCGAGCCTCGACCCATCCCTGGGTCCAGAAAGCGTCTTCGAGGGTCTGGGCGTAGATATGTGGGACGCCGCTCTGGTCGTAGAGCACTTCCACAGGTGATCCGAGCGCGTATTCCGGCGGGGGCGGGGTCGGGGACGGAGTCGGAGCCGCGGTGGGAGTAGGTTCGATCCCCGGTGTCGGCCCGGGGGTGGGCGTCCCGGGTTCGGGCGTGGGTTCCGGCATTGCCGTGACCGTGGGGCCGGGCGTCGATCCGGTTCCATCGTCGTCTCCGGCGGAGGTGTCGTCATCTCCCGGCACGGGGGTGGTTGTCTGGTCGGGTGGGGTAGAAGGTTCCGGCTCATCCCCTCCGCAGGCGCTCAGGAGGAGTAGCGCAACAAGACAGGAGTGGCATCTGTAAAACACTTCAATATCTCCAGGTTATGTGTTATGAACAGTAGTCTGAGCATGCTAGCATCTCCGGCGACTGCGCGCAAGTGTGGTGGCGGTTGCGTGTGCAGGTCGGCCGGTTTCTGCATGGTCCAGCGGGTACCGGGCGACTCCGGGACGGAGGAGACAGGGTGAACCGAACGGGTCTGGGGATACGAGGTCGGGTGTGGGTCCGAACCCCTTGGCTGGCGAGGGGAGGGATTCTGGGTGCGGTGATGGTCGCCTGCATGGTGACGCTCTCCGCGTGGGCCGAGGAGCACGGGGCACACAACGCGCTCTACTCGTGGGGCGGGGAGACCCTGCTTCCATTCCCCAACGATGCCTACACTCGACCGGACCCGACCAGCTTGACCGGAAAACGTGTAACCCCCCCGGAATGGCTGTGGACGCCTGAACTGTTGTCTCGGGCACCGTTCGATGCCGCGGCGGTGGTGAATCGGCTGAAGGCCAAGGACGGCTTTTCTCCGAACCTGCCGGTCCTCTTTTCCATCCCCGGAGAACTCGCCGGAGACGCCTTGCCGGACCTCGAGCAATCCCGAAGAGCGGACAGCCCGATTGCCTTGATAAACCTGGATTCCCTGACCCGGCTTCCGTTTCGCGCGTTCACCCAGATCCGCGAGGAGGACGGGAAAACCTTTACCCTGGTGATCCTCTCGCCTCGAGACCGCCTGGAGCATGCACGACGATATGCAGTGGTGGTGCGGGACGGACTTCTCGACGTAACCGGGAAACCGGTACCGCCCGCTCGGTGTGTGTCCCGGGTGCTCGCCGGGGAAATGTGCGATGACGGGGACGGGTCCGGGACGGCTGGGGCCGACGCTCAGGCATTGCGTGAACTGGCCCGGGCGATTGCACCGCTCGGATACACGCCTTCAGACATCGCGCTGCTGTTCGGATTCACTGTGGAGTCGCAAAAGAGCTACATCCAACCATTGACTCATCTGGACCGGTTCGTGGAGCAGCGGCGGAACGAACAGCGATATGCGGTGGCCCGTCTGCACGTGCGGAAACGTCTGCTCAAGGGCGAGGACAAGGCCAGGATTCAGGCCGTGGGGGAGTTCACCGCGCTTCGGTTCGTGGACGACCGAGGAAGGCAGCTCGAGAACCCGGAGGAGCAGACATTGAAGTTCCTGCTTCGGCTTCCCGATACGTGTCCCCGCGGCGGGTGTCCGGTGGTCATTTTCGGGCATGGGCTGTCTGCCACCCGAGGGACCATGTTTCAGGTCTCCGATGCCCTGGCGTCTCGAGGCATTGCGACCATTGCGACGAACACGATTTGGCACAACAATCTGGTTCAGCCGATGAAGGTGGTGTTGGGGACGCGCAAGAACCTGGACCTGTTCTGGGCTGTGTTCGTGGAGCACATCATGCGGAATGTGCAATTGGTGGAACTCATTCGGCAAGACCTGGCGTTGCGGGAACTGGTGCCCGGGGAGGCAGGGCGAGCGCCGGTGAGGCTTCGAGCGGACCGGATTTTCTACGTGGGCCAGTCCCTGGGCGGGCTGTGCGGTGTGGCCACGTGCTTCCTGGCGCCGGACATCAAGGCGGCGGTGTTCGACGTGGCCGGAGGATCTTCGGTGGACATGATGTTCGACAGCCACCTCATGAACTTGCTTGGGATGCCGCTTTCCAGGTTTCCCGGGCTTGGGGACAGGGAGAGCAAGTATCTCATGCCGCTCGCCGCGTACTTGCTGGACGCGGTGGACCCGCTTGGGTTCGCGCCGTTCTTGCAAGAACAGCCGATGGATGGCGAGTATCCGCGTATTGTGTCCCAGCAGGCCGGTGTGGGAGACGGACTCGTGCCCAACTGGACCACTGAAAAACTGGCGCGTGCCCTGGGCCTCCGCCTCGCCTGGGACCGGGACGCTGCACCCGACTTCGTGACGGATGGATTTTACGGCGGTCCCGCCTTGCGCTACTATCACTTCAGCGATAACTGGTTCCTGGCCCACCTCGAGCTGTTCCATACGGGTCCGGTCGTGGCAGATTTCTTTGAATGGTCCCTGCACTGGCTCGGGACGGACGATGTGGCCAGTTCCAGCGACGCCTACTAGGCGCCCGGTCCTGCCGGGGCCCCACCGTCCAACCAGAACCGGAGGTCCAGAATGTCTTTTGAAAAGTGGCTCGTGCCGCTGGCGATGCTGATGGCGTCCCCGGCAACCCTGTCCGAGTGTCCAGAGACCGGTGAGGACACCCCGACGCCCAGGCCGGACCTGCCCCTGGCCGCTTGCGACATGGCGCCTTACCCCATGGTGCCCAGGTCAGAGGTGGGACACCTGGTGGACTGGGAGGAACTTCCCATGTTCGACCTGAGTGCCTCGGCCGTCGACGCGCTTCTCGCCGCAGGGGACTTCGAGGCCCTTTCCCCCGTTCCCTATGGTTGCCGGGTCTTTCGATTCCGGTACACCACCCAGGACCGCGGCGAGATTGTGGAAGCAACCGCCTTGCTGGGAGTCCCCGCCAATGCAGTCATGCCACCCACTCCGTTTCCTTATGCACTCTATCTCCATGGCACCACAGGGTTTTCCGACCCATGCGCCCCGAGCGCCATGATGCCGGACGGGCCTTCCCAGGCCGCACTGGTTGCTGCATTGGGATTCATCGGGGTGGCCCCGGACTACATCGGAATGGTCGGGATGGGGGAGCCCTCCACCACGACGCACGGTTATCTCGTTGGCGAGCAGGTGGCCATCGGGTCCTGGGATGCACTCCGTGCCGGGCAGGAACTCCTCGACGGGCCACTGGCACCTCTCGGGGTCCAGGGCGGCGACCAGACCGTGCTGTGGGGCGGGTCTCAAGGCGGGCACGCCGCCCTGTTCACCGAACTCTACGGGCCTTACTACGCCCCGGAATTCTCCGTGGCCGGCGTTGTCGCGGCGGTCCCTCCCTCGGCCTTGCTCCCCTTGGTGGAGATCGCCGTGGCCTCGTTCGGTGACCCCACCATTTCCATGACGGCGGTGGTCACCACCATGCGCGCCTGGTATGGCGCCCCGGACGACCTCTACGGCGTGTTCACCAATGAAGACCCCTTCTACCTCGCAGACAACGCCGAGAGCTATGTCTTTGTCGAGGATGAATGCAACCCGGGGGACGGTCTCTATGCGGACAGCGTGGACGACATCTACGTGCAGTCGTTCATCGACGCGGTGCTGGAAGGTCGGTGGGAGGACATCGAACCGTGGACCTGCTACTTCGAGGAGAACTCTCTCGCCACCTCCTCGGTGCCGCCTCTTCGCTTTACACCTACCCTCATGGCCTACGCAGAAGATGACACCCTGGTGGTCACCGCCCCCCAACGGGAAGACTTCCAGCGCCTCTGCAAGATGGGATACCAGTTGGAATACCGGGAGTGCATGAATGCGAGCCATACCGAAGGAGCGTTGTGGTCGCTCCCATATCAGCTCGAGTGGCTGCGTGACCGGCTCGCCGGGATCGAGATCCCACCCGAAAAGCTCTGCCAGGTGAGTCCTCCGGTCTGCTGCGCGGCCTCGCCGGAGGATGTGTGTACCCCGTGAGGGCCCCCGGTCCCTACGTGCCCGGGGTCATGTCGATCACGAAGCGCGCATCTTGCAGCGTGATCGTGGATTCATAGCTCATGTTCCCCGGCAGGTCCCCGGATGAGCTGTAGGAGGCATTCACGTACCAGACCTGATAGCGCTCGTCACTCTCGTCCTCGGCAAATCGGACTGTGTCCATCCCTCCGTTCTCGAGGATCCCGCCCATGGTGAGGTTCAACTCCTGGCCGGCCACCGTCTTCTGGATGGTCATCTCGGCATAGACCTTGTCGTCCGCTTCCCCATCCTGGCCCTTGTCAAAGCAGATCTTCACTGCCCGAGCCTGGATCTCCCCCTCCCAGACGCCGATGAAGTAGCTCTGCTCGAGGTAGATACACCCGCTGGGCCAGTCGTCCGGGATCGCCTCGCCGGTCTTGTGCCCACCCGCGAACAGGGTGTTCGGGAACGAGTCCGTGGTCGGTTCACCGTTGACCGTGTACTCGCTCAGAAACAGCCCGATCTCTCCTCCAACCACGGTTTCGTAGGTGCCACAGTCGGTGTTGAGATCCGACAGGGCAGAGCTGTCGTCCAGGGTGTCGGCCGTGTCCACCCGGCCGTCACAGTCGTCGTCGAGCCCGTTGCAGATCTCGCTCGCCCCGGGGTAGATGGACCACATGCTGTCGTCGCAGTCATCGTTGGTCTCCGCGTACCCGTCGGGTGCATCACAGGCGTCCACGGTGTCCGAGTCCACCCCGTGGCCGTCGCCGTCTGCGTCCACGTAATAGGTGGTCATCTCGAAGCCTTCGTCGACGGTTCCGTCGCAGTTGTTGTCCAGCCCGTCGCACATTTCAGACACCCCGGGCCGTACTGCGGAGTTGTTGTCGTCGCAGTCATCTCCACCCGCCTCCACAGCCACATGTCCGTCCGTGTCCACATCGACCAGATCCTGACCGTCACAGTCCTGGTCGATCCCGTCGTACGGTACCTCCACGGCGCCATTGTAGATGGTCGGGTTGGTGTCGTCACAGTCGTCCGTCCCACTGTGTCCGTCATTGTCCAGATCCTGCCCCGGTTCAGGCGTCACCCCAACCTCGGGCGTGGGCGTCACTTCGGCCTCCGGCGTCGGGGTCGCCAACGGTTCAGGCGTGGGGGTCGCCACCGGCCCGGGGGTGGGAGTGGCCGAGGGCGCTTCCGTCGGCGTAGGCGTCGCGTGATCCGGAATCGCTGTCGGGGTCTCCTCGGGCGTCGGGCTCGAGGTCTCGTCTTCCCCTCCTCCGCAACCCGCACTCCAGACAGCCAGCCCCATGGCAGCGGCAATCGCGATGAAAGTGATGCCTCGTCTTCTCATGTTCGACTCCTTGCTCAAAGGTGAATCAAGACAACGGACTAAGTCATCCCACGTCCTTCCCACCGGGAAAGAAACGTGGCGTAGGAGCTTGGAACTCGAGCGAACACCAGCGTCCGACATCCCGGAACCCGGATGGGGCAGGAGGGACAACTTCGAGCGAGTGCAGCTTCAGCGAGCGCGACCGCCGGGTAACGGGGAATGGATTGCCGAACGTATCCAACTGCAGCATGTCAAATTAGAAGATTGCGGTCAACGATGTCAATGTGGGCGGTTGTGTGGTGTGTAATTCCGGCAATTCCGGAATTGTTGGCCGCGATTGTCCGGCCGGGATGGGGGGGAAGCAGGCGTGAGGTTGGGGGCGGGGTGGAACAGTGGATCACCGGGATAGTTGTTGCCATCTTGCGCGTCAGGTTCTAAGTTGAATTCTCGCTGAGCGTCGGTCGATTGGGCGCAGTCGGTGAGGGGCCGGGGTCCATGGGGGGGTCCGGTCCTGTGCGAGAAATGAAGGAGTGACGTGACCGATGGGAAAGAAAGCAAGGAAGCGGACGAATCGGTCCCGGGGAAGGGGAGCGGAACGTTCTGGTTCTGGCGCGACTCGTGTGGGGACGGAGGAGGGTACCGAAGGTGACGTGTCCCTCGGGGCGGGGGAGTCGACGGTTGGGGGGGAGGCCCCGGGAGCGGGATGGGCGTTCTGGGCGCTGCTTGGTGCACTGGTTGTAGGTGTGGGCTGCGCCGGGTACCTGTCGCACCTTCATCTTCAGCTCAAGTTTGGGCATGAAGCGGTTGATTCGGTTTGCGACTTCGGGTCCGGCTTCGACTGTTCGAAGGTGAACATGTCGGACCAGTCCGAGGTGTGGGGGGTGCCCATCGCACTGGTGGCGATCCCGGTTTACCTCTGGATGCTGGTGCTTTCGATCTGGGGGTGGATTCGGCGCGATGTGCGGAGTCTCGGCGCGGTGGGCGTGCTGGGTGCGGTTGCGACCTTGTACAGTGTGTTTCTCGCCTACGTGAGCGCTTTTGTGATAGGCGAGTTCTGCCTTTTCTGCATGACCATGTACGTGGTGAATCTGGCGGCTCTCGTATTGCCCTGTCGGGCGGCGGGCCGAGGGTGGATCCGATCGCTACGGGACGGACTGGAGGCCGTGGTGCGGCCCGAGTTGGTGGGAGTATCGGCGGCGACGTTGCTCCTGGCCTCCGGGGTTGCCTGGTGGGCCTACTCGAGCGGTCGGGAGGACCTGGTGGCGGCGTTCAAGGAGGAACTGGAAGGCGGGAAGAAGACCGAGGGGCCTGGGCAAAAGGAGGAGACGGCAAAAGCCGGAAAGACGCCGGACCGGACGACCCGCGTACGCCCGGGTCAGCAGCGGTACGACGTTCCCATCGACGATACCATTCCCTTTGTCGGACCGGCGGACGCGCCGGTAACTTTCGTTGTCTACGACGATTTTCAGTGCCCGTTCTGTCGGCGGCTGGTGAGTCCGTTGGAGCAACTTCGTGAGTTGTATCCGGACAAGGTCCGCATCGGGCTGCGGCACTTCCCGATGGACCCCGCATGCAACGATGCGGTCACCCGCAAGATGCATCCGAACGCCTGCAATGCAGCCCGGGCCGCCGAGTGTGCCAGACAACAGGGCGCGTTCTGGCCTTACTACCATGTCTTGTTCCGAAATGCCCGGGACCTGAGCATGGGTGCGTTGAAGCAGTACGCTCGAGATGTGGGGCTGGACGTGGAGGCTCTGACCACATGCATGGCGGACCCGGCAACGACCGAAAAGATTCGAGCGGATGCGCGCACCGGGGGCGCGCTGAAAGTAACTGGTACACCAACCTTTTTCGTCAACGGGAGGCGATTCAGCGGGGCCCTGGCCATCGAGATGCTCAAGGCCATCGTGGAATCCGAGTTGGCAGGGCGTGAGATGACCATGCGGGAGATCCGCGAGGCTCCCAAGCTTCCGGACATCATCGGCAAGGTGGAGACCCCGGAAATGATCCGAATCAAGGGGCCGTTCGGTTGGTTCGAGATCGACGCCGTGGAGGCATCGATCCAGAACGGAAAGGCCGTGGCGGTCCCGGGGGTTCCGGCGGCGACGAACGTCGATTGGTTCGAGGCGGCCGCTGCATGCAAGGCTGCTGGCAAGCGGTTGTGCACCGAGGGGGAGTGGTTGACGGCCTGCCAGGGGGCGATTCCAGTGGATGAAAACCACAATGGTATCTTTTCGGACGACCGCCTGACCGGCACGGAGTACCCCTACGGGGACCTGTACAAGGCCGGCCTCTGCAACGACGACATGGCTCTGCCGACCCCACAACCGGGGGGTGATGACGAACGCACCGAAATCCCGCCGCTCATCACAGGCAACCATCCGAAATGTCGGTCAGCCTTTGGGGTGTACGACCTGTCAGGCAATGTGCGGGAGTGGGTCGGAACCGTGCCCAATATGGGGGCCTATATCGGCGGCGCCTTCCAGAGTCAGGCTTCGGCAACCTGCCACAGCCGCACCGAGTCCTGGGGGCCTTATCACAAGTCGGAAGCCATCGGGTTCCGCTGCTGCCGGGGCGGGGAGGTCCACGAAAGGGTCACCCATCCCGGGCGCCAGGTCGGCCAAACCCTCACGCCGTTCACCGCCGACCTGTACGGCGGCGGCCGGTTCGACTCCCGTTCCCTCGCCGGCAAACCCATGCTCATCACGTTTTGGGCGAGCTGGTGCCGTGTGTGTCGCCAGGAGTTGCCCGCCTACGAGTCGGTCTATTCTGACCTGAAGAAAATGGGCTTCGAAATCCTGGCCGTCAACACGGATCGAGAGCCCGGCAAGGTGGCCCGGTTCCTGGAGGAGATCCCTCTCTCGTTCCCCATCCTCCTCGATCCGCAGCAAAAGCTCTACAGAAGCTTCGACGCCGGAACCCTCCCAACCTCCTACCTGGTGGACGGCAAGGGACAAATCCGAATCCGACGCAAGGGATTCCGGAAAGGCGACGAGCGGCGCCTGGTCAACGCGGTGGAAGAACTGCTGCAAAAGTAGCCGGCGGGACCGAATCATCTCCGTCTGTTGACCAACATTCGGAATCATGGGCAAATCTGACAACGAGTTTGCTGGAATCGTCCGACGAGCGGACGATTGGGGAGGTTGCGGCTGGAGTCCGACGATCGGACCTCAAGGGGGCGGATCTGGCACGGTGTCCGACTCGTCGGACATGGGGGCAATCCCGTTGCGGAGGAGCATGGCCGAAGTGACACCGAGGCCTGAACGCCGCGTGTTGGTGAATGTCCCATCTCGGATACGAGTGGAACCGCAGGAAGGACTTCCGTCCTTGAGTATGGCCGTGGTGGCGCCCACCCGACGGGCGATGGCGAGGGTTTCCCGTGCTCCAGCCAGGAACGCCTCGGTGACATCCTCTCCTGCCAGATTGCGCACTCGAGCTTTTCCCTCG
The DNA here is from genome assembly GCA_964418585.1 of uncultured Gammaproteobacteria bacterium. Classification (GTDB taxonomy): domain Bacteria; phylum Myxococcota_A; class UBA796; order JAJRTE01; family JAJRTE01; genus JAJRTE01. The sequence goes on from CAYQMG010000152.1 coordinate 46,375, forward strand.
AGCACGTCGGTACCGTCGCCGTGCTGGATTTCGGAGGGCATGCGCGGTGTGGTCAGGCCTCCGAGTTCTTCAGGGCACAAGGGAATCGCTTCACCCGCAGCCACCAGTCGGGCGATCGCAGGGTTTTCCCTGGTTGTTCCGTCGAACCGGCAACGGTATCCCGCCAGGCACGCGCTGACGACGATCATGGTCTCCTCCAGCAATTCGAGGTGGGCGGTGGTTTGGCGTGGTGCCAGAGGTTCTGCCTTCGAGGAAGGCTCGAGAACGCTTCACCTCAGGAGCCGGAGGGGGGGAGACGTAGCGGCACCGGGGCGATCCTGGCACCCGTGGTGGGCGCTGCGTATGGCACGAGGTGGCCGTCGTAGTCTGCCTTGACAAAACCACCCGGAACGCGACTGACCACTTCGAATGCGATTTCGCCCGAGTCGCTCATGTATTGAGGTTGCACGGAACCGTCCCAGAAGCCGTGGTCCCAGTAATAGGCGATGGCTCCGGAGCCGTCCATCGGGATGGCATTCCCGGTGTGAGAGGATGCGTAGGCCAGGTCGTAGAAGACGAGGATTTGCATGCCCCCGTCCCACATCCAGGGATACTTGAAGTTCGCCATCACGATCACGTAAACTTCGTATCCTTCGATTTCTTCCAGCATCACATAGGTCTGGAAATCGTCGGTACTCGTGAAGTAGAGGGGTTCGTCGTCCACGTTCAGGCAGAGTTCTTCCACGTATGCGTAGGTCTGTCCGACCAGGTCCTCACTGTAAAGCACTCCATCGAAGTACCCCGTGAACGACATCGGTTCCTCCGCGCACGGGGGGGAACTGTCGCACTGAGTTGCGTCGGCGGACATGAACAACAGGGCGAAGGGAAACCAGGCGAGGTGAGCCAGGATTCGAGTCGAGTACCGCATGACCCCTCCTTGTGTCGAGAAGTTGGAGTGTTGGACGACCTGAGTGTGTTGGGTGGGTCGCCACAGGCTTTCCGTGATCGTGTCCCACGGACACCTCTGTGTCAAGGGGTGCGGTCGCAATCGATGTTGCCGGTCTTCCGGTCCTGGAGCCTGGGGGGCGTCGAGCGGAAGTGGTCGCGGGCACTTTGCAATTGAATCGTGCCGGGTTACATGCAAAACTGAACGCGGACTCGCGTGCAATCCTGCCGGAGACTCCGGTTGTCGTGCTCGAGAGCATCGGGCGCGTGCGGCACGAATCCGAACCGATGTCGGCATCAACCAGACAGGAAAAGGAGCACACCATGGAAGCACGGCAGCGATTTCCCGTCCTCACGGCCCTCGTGTTCATCGTGGCTCTCAGCTTCGCCGGCGGCGTAGCCTGGGGTCAGTCGTTGCCCATTGTGAAGTATCCGGACATCCCTTATGGACCGTCGGAGACGGATTTCCGGAACTGGCTGGATGTGTACGCACCGGCTGACGCTCAAGGTGCGCCGGTGGTTTTGTTTGTTCATGGGGGGGCCTGGGCGTCGGGGGACAAGTCGGAGTATGTAGAATTGGGAAGGACGCTGGCCGGATACTATGGCTATGTGACCGTGGTCATCAACTATCGTCTGTCGCCGGACGTGGTCCATCCGGCACATACCGAGGATGCCACGTTGGCCACCGTTTGGACGTTGGAGAACATTGCAGATTACGGTGGGGATCCGACGGAGCTGTTCCTGTTCGGTCATTCCGCTGGTGGGCACATCGTCTCCCTCATGGCCACTGATGAGAGTTTCCTCGAGGCTCAGGGGCATTTCACCGAGGAGATCGCCGGTGTGATCTCCATGAGTGGTGTATACAACCTGAACGCCCTGGTTCCCGCCATGATCGGAACCGTGTACGACACCTTCGGAAGCCTCGATCCCGCCTATCTTGCCGAGGTGTCACCGGCGACCCACGTGGACGACTGGCAGCCGCCTTTCCTCATCGAGTATGCCGAGGACGACCTGCCCACGTTCGACCGGCAGGCGAGGAACTTCTACCGCAACCTGCTCCGGCACGGCTCGGAGGCCACGCTGGTCCGTTTCGACAACCTGACGCACGTCACCGAGATCAAGGCGGTCAGCACCAAGACGCCCGACAGCAAGCCTGTGTCCGTCCTGGTGGATTTCATCGACGGGATAGTGGATTAGAAGCCTCGTTCCCGGGTTTGCCTGGACCCCCCGCGTCGCGCTTCCGGAAGCAGGTCACCTCACCCCTCGTCCAGCAGGTTCGAAACCCTTTTCCCAGGAACCGGCCCAGGCAGTCCGCCACGCTGAACACCACCACGTGTGAAGGCGCCCTCGCCAGGTTCCGGGCAATCGCGCGATAGACCTCGGCACCCGCTCCTCCCGGTTGCGCCGGCCTGTACAGGTAGACGAAGTCCACCCCTTCCAGGGATACTTCCGCGATGTTGGCATGCCGCCACGTCATCCGGCTCGCCGGAATCCCCACCGCTGCCTGGAAAGCCTTTCCCCGCGCGATGAGTCCCTCGAGAAGTTCGACCTGGATTGTCTCCCGGTGGGGATACATGCGCTGGAGCAATATCCCCTGAAGCCCGTTCCCCGCCCCCAGATCGATGGACACGGTCTCCGGTCCCACATGGTCCCCGGCCAAAAGCAAGGGCAGTATGCCTCCGGGATAGTTGGAATGCCCCTGAACTCCCCGCCGAATCCCATGTTCCTCGCTCCGGTTCGGCAGCGTCAGTTCGTGCACTCGAAGGTACAGCGTGAGTAACCGCTCCTCGAGCACCTCCGGAGCTTCCTTCCAACCCGAGGGATCGAGGAAACCGAGGGCAAGCGTCTTCCAGCGCCGATCCAGCCCGGCAGCGGCCGGACTCCGGGCGATCTGGACCAGGGTCCACGCCAGGGTGGCCAGTTGGGTCTCGTAGCCCATGTATTCGGGCAGACCGGCGACGCGGTCCGCTATGCGCTTGAGGGATGGCGGCGGCGATTTGGTATCGAGCATGGTGCGTCACGATTTTGACACATGGACCGGATCGAGGCGGAGGGGTGTCAAGATCATGACACTGACGCTGGCACGCGGACTTTGCGCCGGAGAGCCAGGCGAGGGTGTCAAGACTGTGACACTCCTGGGGAGGATCGAACCGGAGTCCTGGCCGGGTGTGCGTGTTGGCACGTGGCGTCCCCACAAGGGGATTTGTGGTCGTGCCGATAATCGGCACACCTGGCACGGCACTTGAATATAAATTTGGGTGCGAGCAGGAACCCAACGCCCCCAAGGAGGCATATCCCATGAATAGCGAGGCAGGACAAGCGAAATCGGCGAGTGCTGTGGAGAGGCGCAATGCGATGGTTCAGAAGTATGCGCCGTTGGTGCAGAACATCGCCTACCGCCTGGTCGGGCGATTCCCGAGTTCGGTGGAGGTGGAGGATCTGATGAGCGTGGGCATGCTGGGGCTGATCGATGCGGTGGATCGGTACGAGCCGGATCGGGACGATAGTTTTGCCGCCTATGCCGGCTTGAGGATTCGCGGGGCCATCATCGATGAGCTTCGTCAACTCGACTGGGCGCCCCGTTCGCTGCGGCAGCGGATGCACGAGGCGGAGCGTGCCCGTCAGTCGTTGTTGGCCGAGCTTGGGCGGGAGCCAACGGACCGGGAGGTGGCGTCGGAGATGAACATCAACCTGGATCAGCTTCAGCAGATGCGGCGGAAGGCCTCGCACCTGTCGGTGGTGAGCTTTGAGGACATTGGCAGGCGTGAGCGGGATGGACGCGATATTCTTCAAGTTCTGGAGGGGAAGTCCGAGGATCCGGCCGCGGCTCTCGAGGCCAAGTACATGACGGAGGCGCTCGCGGAAGCGATAGAAGCGCTTCCCGAGAAGGAGAAGGTGGTCATCACGCTCTATTATTACCACGAGCTGACGTTGAAAGAAATCGGCAAGGTGCTTGGCGTGACCGAGTCGCGTGTGTCGCAGCTTCATACCAAGGCACTGGCGCGGTTGAACAGGCGTCTGCGTCGCAGAAACGTGATTTTGAATTGACGACTCTCCTTCCTGTCCCCGGCGATGGAGCGGTTCCGCGCTGGAGACATTCGCGATATTCCTACCCGGCAGCGGACACCCGAAAACTTCGAGCCGTGCGATCCGATGACTCGGAGTACGTTCACGCGAGGTGACGGGAGTCGTTGCAGGGATTTCGTTCACGCCGTCCTTCCTTCGTTTCGGAGTCAGAATTTGGAGCCGTGTTCCGCGTCGAGCCGGGGGCACCCTGGAAGGGGGGAGGTGTGGACGGTGCCGGGTGCGTTTCGTCGGGCACGGGCAGCGGTCGGCGAGTTCGGCGTGGTGCGTTGACCTGGATGATGGACTTCGGTATGCTGAGGTCACCCTGCCTGCGCGGCCGGTCCTGGGCTGTGAGGGGGCCGCCGGGGCCGGTTTCGGGCGGGGTGGATCGAGGGAGGTGGGAGGGATACGATGAGTGTTGTCCAGGGAGCCGTGACCGGTCTGCTCGTGCTTGCCTACCCTGGCGTGGCCAACTGGTCTTCCACCCGTTTCAAGTGGCTCGCCTGGTTCTCTCCTGTGGTGCAATGCTATCTGTTTGGGATTCTTCTGGCCAATCTCCCGGTGGACCTGGTGAACGAGGCCGTGTCCAGGACGCTGATGATGGCCTCGGTTCCCCTGGCGATACCATTGCTCCTGTTTTCCACGGATTTCCCTGCCTGGTTGCGCCTGGCTCCCCGCACGGTGTTGAGTTTCGTGCTGGCCATGGTGGCCACCATGGTCCTGGCCTCTCTGGCCGCCTGGTGGCTGAGCGTTCCCGGGGCGGATGCGTGGAAAGTATCGGGGATGATGGTGGGCGTCTACACTGGTGGGACGCCGAACATGTCGGCCATCGGATGGGCACTGCAGGTGGAGGAGAACACGTTCGTCCTCATCAATGCCGTGGACATGGCTTTGGGTGGTGCCTTTTTCCTTTTTCTCATCACAGGGGCGAAACCGTTGTTGGGACGGGTGCTGCCTCCTTTTCCCCGTTCGAGCGGCCTGGATCCGGTCGGACAGGGGGCGGAGCCAGCGTCTTTTGACCAGGAAGTCGTCTGGAAAGATGTGTCCGCAGCGTTCGGTCTCTCGGTGCTGGCCGTGATCGTGAGTGCCGGGCTGGCGTTTGGGTTCACCCAGTGGTTCCGAGGTCCGTTTCCCACCGGGGAGGTTTTCGACCAGCCTGCGTTCAATTCGAGCATCGTCATTTTCATCTCCTTGCTCGCCATCGCCGGGTCTTTTGTTCCCCGGATCCGGTCCTTGAGAGGAGCCTACGAGGCGGGAGACTACCTGATCCTGGTCTTCTGCGTGGCCATCGGGTCCCAGGCCAACGTCCGTCAACTCGTCGAGGCCGGGCTCCCTTACTTTGTCTATGTGGGATTCGTCATGTTTGGCGCCGTGACCCTGCACATGTTCCTCGCGGCCCTGTTTCGTATCGACGTGGAGACGGCCATCATCACGAGCACTGCAGCCATCTACGGACCCGCGTTCATCGGTCCGGTGGCCCGGGCGCTCGGAAATCGTGAAATCATCGTATCCGGGATCACGTCTGCCATGGTGGGTTTGGCTCTCGGCACCCAGCTTGGTCTCCTGCTCGCGTACTCGCTCCAGCCGTGAATCCGCCTGCTCCGATGGGGTACGGACCTCCCAGGCGTTGGGGATGCTGTTCATCAATGAACCAGGGGAGAACCCCTCCGCACACCTCGGGTCATGCCGGCCGCGTCCTCAGAATGGCCAGGAGGTCGCCCTGAAGGTCGGCCCGTGTTGACAAAGGGTAGACCTTCTGGTAGAAGTGTATGCGGAGAACACGGGAGTGTATCATTGGTGAATCCGGGCCCCGTGTCTGGCTGCCAGAGCTGCTCGTACCGGCGCGCCTCCCCGGAGCCCAGGGGGAGGGTCGGATGGACCGGCCGGCTGGTTGTCTCCCCCCAATGGATCCGAGTTCCTGGTAATGAGGCGCCACACGTTTCGTTCGTCGCTCCATCCCTGGCTGCTGAGCATGGTCATGCTCGTGGCTTGTCACCACGAAGTCCCGATCGAAGAACCGGTCGCGGACCGTGCCACCCCCGGGTGGGTCCTCCTTCCCCCGGACGACGATGACTATTTCCACGGCGTGGGCAGTGCCCCTCGAGGCCTCGATCCGGAACAGGACCGCGCAGCCGCCCGCGCCGACGCCCAGGCGGCATTGCTTCATGACATTCAGCAACGCCTCGGCAACTACCTCGACCGCTGGCCTGTGGTGTCTCGAGACGTGGAACGGGTGGTCTGGGACGCATTCGCACAGGTTCTGGAAGAAGTCCCGCCTGCCGATACCTACTACGACAGCCGTCGCCGCCAGTACTGGTGCTACCTCCGACTCTCCCTGTCAGATCTCCATTCGACCCTCATGGAGCGGCTCGAAACCATGGCCCCTCGAGCCCGCAAGCACCTGGAACAGGCTCAGCTTCGAAATCAAAAAGGACAGTTCGTCCGGGCCATCCGCGAGGCCGTCGCCGCCTACGCCTACTGCGCCGGGCCGGAGGGGCTGTTTATGCCGGGGATCGCGTCCGGCGGCGCACTTCGGGACGAGGTCGAGGACTTGTTGGAAGGTTTGCTCGAGGACGTCATGGTGGCCAAGGTGGAGGGGCCGCATCAGTGTCGCGGTTCAGGGTTGCGTGATACCCGGCTCGTGGTCCAGGTGCTCCAGCCATCCCGACAAAAGGCCCTCGAGCGCGTTCCCGTGGCGTTTCGGTTCATCCGGGGCATGGGCGAGGTCGACCCCTCCGCGGTCACGGACGAAAAAGGGCGGGCCAGCGCCCAGATCCATGCGTTGAATCCCCGGGTCTCTCCGGTGACGATTGAGGTCAAGCTGGATGTAAACCGGTTGCTCGAGTGGGAACGGCTGCAACCGCTGCCCGAGGCCGCATGGGTGCGACTCCCGGTGCCGGGGGTGACGTTCGACATCACCCTGGTGCCTCCCAGGCTGCTCCTGGCCAACATCGAACGGGGCGGCACCGGGGGAGGGCGCGGGGCTGTGATTGTCGCTGAGCTTGCCGACGCGTTTCGAAAGCAAGGGATAGATGTGCAGGAAGCGGATGTCGACTACCTGGTCAATCCAGAGGTGTTCGAGAAGGTCGAGCGGGGCGAGGATCCGGGCGAGGTGCCCGACGCCGACCTCATCGGCGTGGTCGCCATCTCCTTGGACCGGATCCGGAAACAGAAAGGCCAGTACCAGGACGTGCTCTACGGCGAAGGCACGGCCCTGTTTCGACTCTACGACCTGGAGCGTCACGCCGTGGTGATCGACGTCCGGATGGATCGGGAGGTCAGTGGCTTCTCCGCAGGCGATGTGGAGCGCAACTTTTTCTTGCAATCCATGGATGAACTCAGAACTCGAGTCATCGACACGCTGACCGAACAACCATTCCTCGGTGGATCGTGACCGGCCCGCACCTCGACCGCGGCCCGGGCCCATGCCTCGTCGTCCCTGCCTCCGGGGCCTACGCTTCGTCCCCGTCCGCCGGTTCTTCCTTCGTTGCGCTCCGCTCCTCCTCTGGCTCGGCAGGAGCAGGATTCTCCTCGTTCCCCCGCCTCCGTTGCCGACGACCCACAAGGCGGGCCACTGCAATTCCGATTTCGTATAGCAGGATCAGAGGGACCGCCAGGAAAAGCTGAGACACCACGTCCGGGGGGGTGATCATCGCCGCCACCAGGAAGTTGATCACGATCACGTAGCGACGGGCCTGCCTCAGCTTGACGTGGTCCACGATGCCCAGATAGGCGAGAATGAAAATGATGAGCGGCATCTCGAATACCAGCCCGAAACCAGCAAGAAGCTTCGCCGCAAAGCTCAGGTAGTCACCAATGGACAGGAGCGCCGAGGTGTCCCCCCCGGTGAACGACAGGAAAAACCCGAACACGAACGGAAACACCACGAAATAGCCGAACATCGCCCCACCGGTGAACAGTAGGGTCGAGGACAGCACCACCGGGAGGACCAGTCGCTTTTCCCGTTCGTACAGCCCGGGTGCCACGAATTTCCACATCTGGTAGAACATCACCGGGCTGGCCACGAACAGGCCCGCAATGGCTGCAACCTTGAGTTCTACCAGAAACCCCTCTGCCAGACTCCGGATCGCAAGCGTGCTCCCTGGATAGGACTCCATCGCCTGCAGGAGCGGGCGCTTCAGAATGGCGAACAATTCCGTGGCCACCGAATAGCAGAGGAGGACCGCCACAAAGTAGGCAGCAAGAGACCATAGCAGCCGCTTCCTCAGTTCCTCGAGGTGTTCGACCACCGACATCCGGGCCATGTCTTCGGGTTCAGACGAACTCAGGACTTGCCTCCATGTGCACTTGCAGGTTGAATCCCGTCCTCATCGACGACCGCACCGTCAGACGTGGGAGCCACGCCGTTCCCCTCTCGAGCAGGCGCGTCTGTCGCCACCGCCTCATTCTGCCTGGGCTCGGCGGTTGTGGCCCCCGTACCCAGCTCCGATGCACGGTGCTCTTCCCCCTCGTGCGTCCCGGAAGGCGCTGTCTCCTTCGGCACCGCCGGGGTCGGGCGCGGGGTCCCGCTCGTCTCGGTCTCCCCCGTCTCGAGGGATTCTGCAGACGTCTTCTTGCGAAGTTGCTCCCGGGCCCTGGCGTCTGGAATCGAGTGGAACGGCGGACGGTCCAGTTCCTCCAGGCTCAGATTGCGCTGCAGATCATAGGACGCCCGCCGAAGCTCGGCCAGACCTCGGCCGATGGTTCGTGCCACCTCGGGCAGCTTTTTCGGACCGATGACAATCAGCGCGATGGCGAGCAGGAGGATGATTTCGCCGGTTCCGATCCCGCCAAACATTGACTTCCTCGAGCACGGGTTACCGCATGCGTCGCGGGTTGGTTCGCCGAAACTATAGCCGTCTCCCCGCGTGGAGACAACGAGGAATCTTCACGAAACACCAAAATGGTGGTGCAGACCGATGTTCCGCGTTCCTGGGCTTGCTTGTGGAGTCCGCGCTTCACGTGCCCGGCTCGATTCATGGAGGCTGATCGAAGCTGGGGCATGCAGAATGTCCCCGACCCGCGAGACCGCTTGCGGGACGACGCTTGCGCCACGGCTCGAAAGAACTCGGGCGTGGGCGGCGGTCTGAAAGCTTGACAGAAATGACATCGGCGCGTAGCCTGCCTTCAAGGGAGATGCCCCGGCGGCCCATGCGGTGGTGTTCCAGCAAACCAGGATATAGGGGAGTCGGCCGGATGAGGCGGCGTTGCTTCGAGATCTACGTGGCCCTTTGCCTGGGAGCGGCGATCTGCGTGGCCGGAACAGCCTTCCTTCTGGGGCACCCTCGCGAGGTCGTCGAGGCGGACGAGCCCCTGTCTCCGCTTGGTGGGGACACCGGCGTCGGGGAGGCCCCGGACCCGTCCACGGGCCTGGCGTCAGCGCTCGAGACCGGCGTCTGGATCGTGGTAGCAGCGCTCGAGCCGCCACGAGCGGAGCGCACGTTCGACGAACTGGATGCGGGTCGGTTTTGGGTCAACCTGGTGTCACACGAATTTGGGAAGGCCCACCTTGTACCCCCGGATCGCCTGGGTCGTCCCATTCCGGAACATGTTCGGTTGGTCGTGGTCAGTGCCCACGCAGCAGATGCGACGACGCCGCACCTGGAAACCTTGAAAGCGTTCGTGGACTCTGGCGGATGCCTGGTCCTGGAACAACCTGCCGCCCGACTCCTGGCAATGGCCGGCGCCCGTCTCGAGGGGGGGCGGCAGGTGGTGGGAGCGTTGCATGTGACGGCGGGTGAAGTGTTGCTCGACGGCCTGGAACTCCCGGTGGTTGAGGTGCGCCTCGAGAGGGGCGTCGAGGTGATGGTGCGTGGACACACGCTCGGTGGCACCTCGGCCTCCCTGCCCCTGGTGTGGCAAAGACCGATGGCCCGCGGTTGCGTCGTCGGGACCGCCTTTGACCTGGCCCACCTTTTCCTCGAGCGCGTTCAGGGCACTCCAGCGAGCGATTTTTCGTTCGAGCCTGCGCCGCGCGATGGCGCGCTTGCCGGCATCCCGGTGCCTGCCGACCTGGTGAGCAGGTATCCCGAACCAGGAGTGCCGGCGCTCGACCAGCTCGAGCGACTCCTGTGGCAACCCGTGGTGGAAAGGGGGGGGGTACCCGGTTGGTGGAGGATCCCGGAGGGGGCTCCCGCCGCCTACCTCTGCACCCATGACGAGGAAGGATTCGGAGACCGCAGCGTGTTCATGGCCGAGGAGGAGGCGGCTCGAGGAGAGGTATGCACCTATTTTGTCTTGCCCGGGCCGATCACGTCTCGAGGAGTCACCCGGCTCCGTTCCCTGGGGGGAGAAGTTGCTCTGCACTGGCACAGGGGGTTCGGAGGAGGGAATACGAGACCGCTGAAGGTGGGCCCGTTCGTGTGGCGGCGCCAGGAATGGTCACTCACCGACCAGCAGCACATCCTGACCCACAAGGGCGGGGAACCACTGCCCCCGATCACGCGGATTCACGGGCTCGAGTGGGACCCCGATTTCGACACCACGTTCCGGCGGATGGTCGCCGCCGGTATTCGTCTCGACAGCAGCTATGGCCCGCACGGGGACCACGGTCCGTATCTCTTCGGATCGGTCCAGCCTTTTCGTCCTCTGGATCGGACCGGGGCCTTGCTTCCCATCCTCGAGCTTCCCTTCGTCCTCCAGGATGACGAGGCGCCTCCACGTGACCGACTCAAACGCCTCATCCAGACAGCCGCCGCGTTCCATCTGCCCGTGGTCCCGATTTTTCATTGCAATACCATGGCCTACAAACCTTCGGTCGGCCCGATTGAGGCATGGCTCGACGGGTTCGAATCCGCCCGTCGCCACCGCATGTGGCGAGGTACCATGGGGCGGTACCTCGACTTTCTCGAGCGGCGGGAGCGATCGACCATCGAGTCCCCGAGGACCCGGCCCGGGACGGCTCGAGTCGAGGTGGAGGGGGACGGTCTGTGGTTGCGACTCCCGGAGCGTGTGCGCGGGTTACCGCTACTCCGGGTGGAGATCGATGGCCAGCCGGTTCGGACTTTGACCTGTGTCCCGTGGGGAAACGGGCGGCTCGCCCTGGTGCCCATCCCGTCCGGAACCCACCGTCTCGAGTGGGCTCACGGGGGCGGCGTCGGGCTTTGTGACGGGGGGGGATCTGGGAATCGGTAGACGATTTCTCCGGGGCGCACCAGGCCCAGTTCTTCACGCGCCAGGCGTTCCTGGTACGCAGGATCGTTTCGGAGCGCCTCGAGTTCACGGCGAAGCGCACGATTCGCCGCCTTCTTTGTTTCGATCGCCGCCTCCATGCGTGCCTGCTCGGCCTGGAGTTGGTGAAGTCGAAGCAGCCCGCGTTCTCCGAAAACAATCGCGCCCAGGAGCGCTGCTGCCACGCCCCAGGCCAGCAGGGCGATGGCACGCTTGTTTCTGGTCCAGAAACGGGTGGGCAGGGCCATGGGGCTTCCTCATGCAGGGTGAACCCGAGCACATCCCAACGATACTCCATTTCGTGCACCAGGACAACCCTCCCGACGATCCTGGTCCGGGTCCAATTCGAAGTCGGCAGCGTCCGCGGATGGCCGCCGCGTCGTAGGCCTGCCGCCGAAAGGGGGGATTGGCAGGAAGCGCGGGGCTGCGTGGTGGCACCCGGAGCGAGGTGGGTCAGGGAGGTCGGGACCGGCGTTGCCTCGGCCGGGAAGTCTGGCTGATGGATCATGGACCACCCCACCAGTGTTCTGTTGGTGGCGGAGGGATTGTGTCCTGATTCCAGGGAGATTGGAAGGTTCTGGTTGCATTGAACAGCGTGTGAAGCCCCGCTTCGAGAGGCGTGAAGCCCCCCAGCGGTGGGGGCCCTCGGATTGAACATGCCCCGGAGGGGGCCGGGGTGGTGATGGCCCCTCCGGGAGGGAGGAACTGGGAGGCAAGAGAGTCGGGCGAGGAGGCGAGAGAGCATGGCGGCGACCTCGCCGCATTTTCCGCGGGCTTCGGAGTAGCGCTGTCGTCTGGAGCCGGAGGAGATCCGGTTGGCGCCTTCAGCGATGAGGAGGACCGTGGCGCCGGCGGCCTTGAGGAGTTGGTCAGCAAACGAGCGGAGGCAGACGTGCGGAGCCCCGCGTCTCGACAGGCGTTTCCCGTCTTCCAACTCTGCGCGCTTGCGCCTCACCCTTCATTCTCGAAAATGAACGGGGTCTGAGATCCTCCCTTGTCAATCATGGGAACACCCGAATAATACCCTCATGAGCAACGGGACGTACAGCACCGAGGCCGGGCTCGCCGCAACAGTCACCCCACCGGGAGACGGACGAGGCAGTGGCGCACCGAGTCGTTCGCACGCCACGGTCGGCAAGGGGGTCGCACTCTATCTCGTCGTGGTCGCCCTTTTCATCGGGGCCAGTCTGGGGCTGCTGCCCGGATGGCATCTCGGAGGCCTCGCCGTCCTGCAGGTCGGGACCGTGCTTCTCCCCGCGCTCGTCTACGCGGCCCTGGTGCGCTTCTCTCCTCGCAGAGACCTCTGGGTGCGGAGGGCTCGAGCGCGCCACTTGATCGGGGCCGCCCTGGCAGGAGCCGGAATCTGGTTCGTGCTCGTCTCCACCGTCCTGGCGGTGCAGAACCAGATTTTCGAACCTCCGCAGGGATTCCTCGAGCAGCGCGAAGCCCTGTTTCTCAGCACCGCCGGACCGTGGGACTGGCTCTGGGTTTGGTCGGCAGCCGCCCTGACCCCCGCCCTGTGCGAGGAGTTCCTGTTTCGTGGGGTGCTGCTCCAGAGCTTCCGGCCCGCGTGGGGAGAATCCCGGGCCGTGGCCGTCACCGCAGCCCTGTTCGCATTGTTCCACATGAATCCCTATCAACTCAGCGTGACCTTCGTCCTGGGCTGCCTGTTGGGATGGTTGGTCGTTCGAACACGGTCCCTCCTCGCGCCCATCACCTTCCACCTCGTCAACAACACCGTGGTGCTGGCCGCCGCACGAACCGAAGCAGACACCGTGCCGTGGCAACTTGCACTCCTGTTCGTGATACTGGCCGTCGTGGGCCTCGCCGCGGTGGGCACAGGGGGTGCGTCGAGGTCCGATCCTGATCTGCCGGAAACACGGGAAGACACGGGAAACGCTGGGGAAAGAAATCGGACGAGGGCACGGAAGGAGTCGAGTAGTCCACCGTGTGGGGACCCTCCCCCCGCTATCCAGGTCCGCTCGAGGGACCGGGAATGAAGGGCTGGGTGGGGTGTTGTGAAAACGAGGGGAAAAACGTTCACGGATGGCCCCGGGCATCCGATTGATGGGTTGGGGGGTAGGGGATGTGGCGGGGTGTATCATCTGTTGGTACATGTCCAAATTTTTTGGACATTCGTGTAACCATCGGAGAAACTGAGAGAATTCCGGATCTCTGGCGATATTTTCTGTTGGTTGTACAAAATATTTTTACATTCCCGGGGTCATCCTGCGGTCAACCCGGCGATTTTGCAGGTGTTTTGTGGGTTTTGTGCTCCCTGGCATGAAATGTGCATGACTTAAACGGGCTTTTTCGCTTCTCAGATACCGCAAGGAGATGAGCATGGCAGGGACAGCCGAAAAGGGATACGTCGAAAGCTCGAGTCTCCTGAACAAGTACCTGAAGAAGATGGGTTCGATTCCTCTCCTGAGTCGGGAGGAAGAGATCGAGATGGCGCGGCGTATCAAGGAATACGACGACGAGGAGGCCAAGGTGATACTCATCAGCGCGAACTTGCGCCTGGTGGTGAGTATTGCCAAGCAGTATTGCTACCGCGGTCTGCCGTTGGCGGATCTGATTCAGGAAGGCAATCTGGGCCTGATCAAGGCGGTGGAGAAGTTCGAGTACGAGAAAGGGTTCAAGTTTTCCACCTATGCCTCGTGGTGGATCCGCCAGTCGATCATCCGGGCCATCGAGTCTCAGATTCGGACGATCCGCATTCCCATCTACAAGCTGGAGATAATCAACAAGCTGCACCAGGCATCGAAAGGATTGTTCCATGAGCTGGGCCGGGAGCCGACCCCTCAGGAGATTGCGGACAAGATGGAGCTGCCTGTCGAGAAGGTCGAGAAACTCATGCGGCTCACCAAGGAACCCATGTCTCTCGAGGCCCCCATCACGGACGACAGCGATTCGTATATCGGTGATTTCATTCCCAACGCCAAGGCCGAATCTCCTGTTCAGGTCATGATCGACGCCAACTTGAGGGAACAAATTCAGTCGGTGTTGTCGACCTTGACGCCGAGAGAGGAAAAGGTCATCCGCATGCGCTACGGGATCGGGGAGAAGTGCAACTACTCCCTCGAGGAGATCGGCTCCATGTTCAATCTCACTCGAGAGCGGATTCGGCAGATCGAGATCAAGGCGTTGCGGAAGTTGCGTCACGCCAAGCGGCGCAAGCGGTTGGAAGGCTTCCTGGAGAACTGACGCGCGGTCCTACCCGGCCTTCAGGCGGATTTGACGTTCACGTATTCGACTTCAATATTTCGTCCACCTCTTCCTGGCTCAGGCCCAGCCGTTTCCCAATCTCGTGGACGGCATCCTGAAACACCTTGATGTTGCTGAAGTGTTCGAGCATGGCGCGCTGAACGTCCTTTTCGATGGAAGAGAACCGTGATGAGTCCACCCCGAGGGAGTTCGCTATCTCCTCGATGGCCGCTCGTTCCATCGGGGAGCACTGCCCATCCGCGTACCCCACCAAGAGACAGGAATGGAGCGTGATGTCCTGGAGTTCAGGGGTGTTCAGTGCGCGCCGAGCCGCTTCCCCGTCAAATGGATTCTTGCTCAGGTCCTCGGGCTCCACCCCGGCTTCGCGGCAACATCCAAGATAGAACGAGTCGATCATCTGCCGCTCGAGTTCGTGTACCCCTTCTTCCGCGTCCGCCACCTTGAACATGGCTCTCGCGATGTGGGTGGCCTGTTCGATGTTCAGTTCCACCTGACCAGCAAGATCTTTCATCGGTCACTCTCCTTCGGTTTGATTCCCCACCCCGTGTATCCTTTCGCGTGGCCAATCCTCGCAGTCGAGGTCACCACGGGGCATCGTAGTCATCTCGAGGAGCCTCCTCGCGTCCACCTTCCGCAGGCTCCCGCTCGAGATGATAGTGCTTCGTGAATGTGGCCATGATCTCGGGTGGCGTCCGTTCAGATGTGAACAGAAACGGGTATCGCACCTTCATATCGGCCCGAGGGGGCGGCGGTAGCACCAGCCTGCCGAACACGTCCAAAACACACGGCTCGAGCGCCGGGCTTTGGAGGGTCGAGAAATCCACTTTCACCGCGCCCACATGCCCGTCGCGCCCTATCCGGAAGACCAGCGACAGTTCGCCGTAGAGGTCCGGGTCCACCTGCAGGGCCGCCTGGTAGCACGCCTGAAACTCCTTGTAGTGCCGGCGTACCGCCACGAACACTTGGTCCGCGTAGCTCTCCACCACAATCTGACCTTCCGGTTCCGCCTCCGCTCGGATCCAGTCCGCCGTGGGGCGGTGGTTCGCCAGTGTCCCCCACCCCTGCCGGACCGGCGGCACGGGCTCCGGCGCGCTTCGACAGGTCACGAGACAGGAAAGCAAGACTGATAATGGGAGAAACAAGAACAAGAAGTTCCAACGTCTCATGAATCCCCGCCTTCCTCGCCTCGAACCGGTATCGCCCAGCCCAACCGGACCACCGTCACCACATCGAACCGGATGGGCTACGCTTGTCGCCCGATGATATGGCTGTCGCCCGATGATATGTGAGAGCCCGGGTTCCTGTCAATGTCGTAGCGCAGAAACCTCTTGTCTGCTCCTGTCGCTCGGTCAGCGCATGAAACCGCAAGCGAAACGTCGTGCGTTCGCCGCAAGCGCAGCCCACACAGTATCCGCATGTCCAGATGTCTTCATACCAGTTCCCAGGGCAAAAAAAAGCACCCGGCATGATCAATGAAGTGGCGAAGGGTAGGCTTTTTGAGGTACACATCAATAGAATGCCTGTTGTGGTGCCGAATACCGAACGCCTTGCCCCGCACGGGGGGCGAGAGGGCGCACAGGGGACCTGGGAGCCACAGCAAGCGGATAGTTGTAACCGAGAGTGGTCATATCGAACCGTCCCATCAACTCGAGCGAGGAGTCCTGCTATGACCGAGGCAAGACCGGTACTGAGGAAAGCGTTACTTGGCGTCGTCTGGGTCTCGCTGCTCGTGATGTTCGCCGGCCAGGCCGCCGCCCAACCGAGGTGGCCGTACTGGTTCGACAACGATCGCGACGGCTACAGCGAATTGCGAGGAGACTGCAACGATCGGAACAGCACCATCTACCCCGGAGCACCGGAGGTCTGTCGTGACGGGATAGACCAGGACTGCGATGGAACGGATTTCACAGACTGCGGAGCCGTCGACGAAGATGGGGATGGGTATGACGCAGACGTCGATTGCGACGACTCGAATCCCGACGTGTTCCCCGGTGCACCCGAGGCATGCAACGGACTGGATGACGACTGCGACGGAGAGATCGACGAGGGCGTCACCACCCTGTTCTACCAGGATCTGGATGGGGACGGATACGGCAACGCCGACTCGACCACCTTTGCTTGCGATCCGCCCTTCGGTTATGTGGAGGTGGCGGGCGACTGCGACGACGCGGACGCGGCCGTCCACCCGGACGCGGAGGAGGTGTGTGACCAGGCGGACAATGACTGTGATGGGGAGGTGGACGAGGGGCTGGAAGTCGTCGTTTCCTATCCCGATGAAGATCAGGATGGGTATGGGGCCGAGGAAGAGGCTGTCGAAAGCTGCGTGGTTCCGGACGGCTACACGTTGATCGGTGGAGACTGCAATGACAACGACCCCTGGGTGAATCCGGGCGCAGAAGAGGTGTGCGACGGGTTCGACAACAACTGCGACGGCACCGTGGACG
>CAYQMG010000153.1:0-6107 GCA_964418585.1 uncultured Gammaproteobacteria bacterium
TGGTCGGGTTGGTGGTGCGCGCTCCCCACGGCCTGAACGCGGTGACCAGCAGTGACATGGGTACTCCGCTCTCCAGGACTCGAAAAGGTTGAACGCGAAGGTCTCCGGTGCTACTGTGCGACCAGGATGTCACGATAGCACGCCAGCCTGCTCGAAGGGAAGCCCGAGCGCTCGACGCGGGGACCGGCAGGACCTGGCTCGAGGAGCACGCCATGTCCATGTCGCGCCGAGGGGCCAAGATCATCCCGTTCCCCGGGGTGGATGTTCCGCAAGAGGAGGACGCCGCGGATGGGCCGGAGGTGGAGGACTGGCCCACGATCGAACTGGACGTGGGCGAGGCTCCTCGGCACGACGCGGTATTCTGGCTCGACGAGGCCCTGGTGACTGCCAAGCTTCTCGAGTTGAACTTCCTCCGGGCACTGGACCGGATTCCTCCCCACCTCCTGGACCGGGAATCCCTGGTGGACACGCTGGATACTTTCCACCAACTCGGCCGTCGCCTCACCCTTGCCCTCGAGCTGGTGCGTCTGGGACAGGTGGAGCCGGACGAGGTTGCCGCACATCTGCCGGGTATCCGGCAAGGCTGGCAAGCACTTCGGACCTTGCGCGCCCGCCTCCTCGACCGGCTGGGTCCCAGGGCACGGGAGTTCGCCCAGGCCGAGGAATCTCGAAAGGTGCTCGGCCGCCTCGACGTGGAGCGGTTGCTGAAAGAGCGGTCCCGGGCGCGAACCACGGTCCCTGACCGCTCGGTCCGTCATCTCGCAGTCCCGGGCTCTCTCCCCCTCCTCCTGCCCAACGATCCCGACCTGGTCCTCCGCATGCGCCGGGACCTGCGTCGCCGCCAGGACCACCGCCCGGTCAACGTGGAAATGGACCTGGCTGGATGGCTCGAGGAACTCCCCCACGAGTGGCTGGAGGGCATTGCCCGCGGGCTCGGGCTTCCCCCATGCAACGACCGGTGGGAACAGGAACGGGCGGTCGTGGAGCGCCTCACCTCTCCACGCTGGCTGCGCAGCGTGGTGGGAAAACTCTCCCCCCTGGAACGCACCATTCTCGAACGGGTCCTCGAGGCGCGCGGCGTGCTCCGGTACGACTTCCTGGTTCATCGCTACGGAGCCGACGAGGAGACCTCCTGGCACTGGGCCGAGGAGGTGCCCACCACGCCTCTCGAGCGGGTGCGACGTTCCGGTCTCCTGTACGTCGGCGTCACCCGACTCGGCCGGCGCTCTCACCGCGTCGGGGTCATTCCCGTGGACCTCCGCGACAACCTGCCCCGGCTCCTTACTCCGGTGCGCCGCCTGTGAGAATCGCCTTCCTCAGCTCAAGAAAACCTCGCCCGGTTTCCCGGCGCCCCCCTTGGCTCACCGCCACGTTCACCCTGGCGACTCGAGCCGCCCGCTCTGGATTCGAGGTGTGCACGTCGGTGGGAAACCTCCCCTACGAAGCCACCCTTTACGCTGCAGCTCGAGCGCATGGGCGGGTGAGGGTGATGACCGACCCGAACCTCCTGGGCCGGGTCCAGGAATGCCTGCCCCTCGAGTTCCCTGCCGGCAGGCTGCTTCAGGTGGAGGCCCGGACCGGACTCGTCGGGCCGGCTCGAGACCTGGCCGTGATCGATGCGGTCGACCTTGCCGTCGCCGTTGCGGTGCGACGCGGGGGACACATGCACCGGTTGCTCCTCGAGCGGTTTCGGAACGGGAAGCCGGTCGCTGCACTGAGCGGTGGCGCATACACGGCGGATTCGAGGGGGAACCGGGCGCTTCTGACAGCCGGGGTCCCGCTCCTGGCCACGGTGGCCCCGGACCTGGCCGCAGGAATCCCGGACCTGGCCGCAGGAATCCCGGACATTGCCGGGCCGTCCTCATTGCTTCCCCGGGCGCCGTTGTCGTCGAAGTTTGTCGAGTGGAACGAATCGCCCTTGAAAGGACCGACGCTGACCCACTACACTCGAGCCGCGGCAGGACCGTGGCCGGGTCAACCTCGATGGGCGTACCTGGAGGACCTTTTCCTGGGCGGTGCGTCTGCTCGACGCGACGCAGCCGCGACGCTCAGCCGAATTCTCGAGGAGAGGCGCATCCGGGGCTCGTCACGGCTCATCCGCGGAGGATATTCCGTGGTATCGCTCACGGCGTTGCGTCCGGAGGAGGTCATTCGTCTCCACCAATATCGAACGCACCTCATGCGTTGGGATTTTGAGCCGTACGGTGTGGTGTTCGATCGAGAATGGGTGCGAGCGTGCGGGGGACGACCGGTGGCGTACCTCCCGGGACGAGCGTTCCACACGTTGGCCCCATCGGACCGTCCCTGGTATCAGAAGCACGAGCCCCCGGGGTGTGACTACTCGGCGGAGGCGGAATGGCGTGTGGAGGGAGACCTGGATTTCGCGTCCGCCCCTCGAGAAGCGATTCGGGTCCTCCGAGGGAACGCCGGGTGCGCCGGCGAGGAGCACCTGGGGGGTGTCGACAGCCGTGGTGAAGGCTCGAGTCAGGTTCCCGGTTGAATTCCTTGCTGTTTCTGCTACTCTGCTTCCGGGTGCCCTGCTGCTGAACCCGGGGCGCACGGAAAGCGCCCGCACCCGGGACCTTGTGCCCTGCCTGCGGGCCGGGGAGCCATCGTGAAGAAATGTCCTTTTTGTGCCGAGGAGATTCAGGAAGACGCCATCAAGTGCCGCTACTGCGGTGAGTTTCTGGTGTTTGACCGCCCGCGTCGAGGCAGGAGTTCAGAGGGCGAGAAGTGGTACTTCAAGCCCCACACGCTCGTGCTCGCGTTCCTGACCGTGGGGCCGTTCGCCCTTCCCTTGCTCTGGCTCAACCCGAGGTATTCCCAGACGACCAAGGTGGTGGCGACCGCGGTCGTGGGCGTGCTGAGCGTGCTCATGGGTATGGCCATGCTCTGGTCCATCCGGTCCCTGGTGAGCTACTACCGTGAGATCGGCGTGATTCTGAACAGTGCGCCGTGAGCGCTCGCCCACCTGGCGTGTTTGCCCGCCTAGCCCGCCACGTGCGACAGTGCCTCGGTGAGATCCCCAATGATGTCCTGAGCCGCCTCGAGTCCGATGCTCATGCGAATCATGCCCGGGTCGATGCCGGCCTCCACCTGGGCCTCGGGCGGGACCGTGGCATGCGTCATGGACGACGGGTGCTCGATCAAGGTCCGGATTTGGCCGAGCGAGACGGCCAAGGTGATCGACAGGGCATTGTCTGCAATGTGGTCCATCATCCGGGCGCCCTTTTCGAGAGCCTCGGCCGGGTCGCCCTTGAGTACGAATGTGAGCATGATGCCCGGCGCAAAGGCGCCGTCCGGGTCCTGCATCTGGCGCCGGGCCAGCTCGTACTGTGGGTGAGTGGGAAGTCCGGGGTAAATGACCTCCCGGACCGCAGGATGGGCGGCAAGGAACCGCGCCACGGCCATGGCGGTGTTCATCTGGCGTCTCGTTCGCACCGCCAGCGTGGGCAAACCATAGACCAGGGCCGGCCAGGAGGCTCGAGGAGACAGTACTGCGCCGAAATCCTTGCGGAACAGGAGCAGGTCAGGCTCGAGCAACCGAGGGCCGATCACGGCGCCGCCCATGTCGGTGCCGAACCCACCGATGTTCTTGGTCAAGGACTGCACCACGATGTCTGCGCCCAGGGTCAGAGGTCGTTGGCAGAACGGCGTGGCAAACGTGTTGTCCACCACGATGAAGATACGGCGACGCTTGCCTCGCCGGGCATTCACCCGGTCCGCGATCTTCCGGATCGCTGCGATGTCGATGAGTTCGAGCGTCGGGTTGGTGGGGGTCTCGAAGTAAAAAACCATGACGTTCCGGTCGAGCGCGCCCTTGACCGCGTCCAGGTCCTTGAAGTCCACCATGGTGGTCTTGACACCGAACCGCGTCATCCAGTTGGTGAGCAGGGAGTAGGTGCACCCGTAGAGCGTGTGATGCGCCAGAATCCGGTCTCCGGCCTTGCAAAGCACACCCAGGGCTGCAGCGATGGCAGCCATCCCGGTGCTGAAGCAGACACAACATTCGCCCTCTTCCGCGATGGCCAGGTTGTCCTCGAGCATCCCGCGACTCGGCTCGTCCAGCCGGTCGTAGATGTAGATGGGATGGGTTTCCTTGCGGTTGAACTCGGGGTTGGCGAAGGTGAGGAAGCCCTTGGCTCCCCGGTTGGCGCTCTCGAGTCGGTAGGCGGAGGAGGCGGAAATGGGGGGGACGATGTGGTTGCGATAGTTCCAGTGGGGGGAATCGAATTCGCCGTGAATGATCCGGGTTTCCTTGTGATATCGGTCGCGTTTTGCCGGTGGCTTTGGCATGGTGTCTCCCTCGTTTGGGGCGGTTCCCGTGAGCCGCTGCTCGTCCGGTCAAGGGGTGCGAGCAGGGGTATCACGGCCGCAGGCGATATGTCTCCAACGAAGCGTTGGTCAGTCCGCGCACAATGTAGCAGAACGGGACGGAGCTGGCAACCTTCAGGGAGGAGGAGCAGAAAGAACGGCGGATCGTCCTGGGCGCCCGGCTCGAACCATCCGGGTTTTCGTCCCGGGGTCACGGTGCAGGGGGCGCATGCCGATTGGACGGGGGGTCGGTGCGGCACGGGGTGGGACATCGCGCCAGGTAGGAAGCGAGCGCCTCTCCCATGGCCTCCTGGGCTCGAGCACTCGGGTGTGCCTCGCCGGGCATGACGGTGAGTTCGACCTGGGAGAGGTGCTGGAGGGCGGGGATCATGTTGAGGGTTTCGAGGTCGAGGCGGCGGGCTTCGGTGTCGGCCCTGTCCAGCAGGTCGGCCATGGGATCTGCGTGGAAGGTATCGAGGAGGGGCAGGAGGAGCACGATACACCGAGCCTGGAGCAGGTCGCACTGGTTCTTGAATCGTCGAAGCCCGTCCTGGAGCAGGGTATTGAACTCGTCGGTATCCATGGCCGCCCGGAGGGCGTCCCGGTAGTCCCGCTGGGTACCGAGCAGCACGCGGGCGAGTCTCCTTCGCTCAAAATACCGTGCGATGTGGTTGACGAGGAACGAGTACTGACGAATGCCCCGTTCCCACGTGGCCCATTCCGGCACCCGCGCCACGTCCGGAGGCAAGGGGTCCTTGGGGTTCCGGTAGACGATGGTCTCAAGGTCGTTGACGAAGAACCCCAGGGTGATGATGTGGGGTTGGCGCCTTGCTCCTTCGGTTTCCAGCCACCGGACTTCCTGGTGAAGATTCCACATGGGGACTCCGGCGTTGAGCACCTCGTATCGGCCCTGTTTCTGTAACATGCGCTCCGCGACCGCCGGATAGGTCTCGTCGTCGTGCACGCCCTCTCCAAAGGTGAAGGAGTCCCCCAGGGCCAGGATACGGGTCGTGCCTGGTTCCGGCGTCGCCGGTCGGTCGACACCTCTCAGGCCCGCCTTGGAGATCCGGTACGCAACGCTTTTCAGTACCTTGCCGTCCGGAACCCGCTCGTAGACCATGCGGCCGATAAAGGAAGGCCTGAGTGCAATACGAATCTCGGGGTCGTCGTGTACGTAGAAGGGCGAAGAGGGCAGCCATCGGAGCTTGAAGTCATAGCACATGGCCGGGTTGCCCCAGCCGAGAACCCGGAAGACCCCTTCTGATACGAGCAACGCGACACAGGTCCCTGCCAGTGCCAACAGCACACGCCCCGTCAAGCCTCGCATGCCGCTATCCCCGGTATCCCCGCGGGCAACCGCTCCCACACCCCTGTCCATCGAACCCTGGCTGACGCCTGGCGGGTCGGCGGGTCACACACAATCCGGCACGGATGCTCCCGCCCAACGCCAGGGAAACCCCCGGCACGACACGGACGAGACGAGTCCGTACAACATGCGGATGGTCAGTGACCGCGGTACACCCGGCTCATGAGTTCGACAGCCCCTTGCATGCAACCCGGGCAGGCATCCACCCGGGCTCGAAATGCATTCGCGCGCTCACTGTACCATACGGATTCAAAACCGTCCCGGAAAACATTTCCGACCGGTTCGTGGTTGATTCCGCAGGTCACCAGGTCTCCATTCGGCATCAGGTAGGCAAGATGGCGCAGTTCGGCACAAGGAAAGCGAAGCGCGGTCCCCCCACGGACGTGCTTTTGAAACACGTCGCGGTTGAATGTCCGGAGTGCCCAGT
>CAYQMG010000154.1:0-19595 GCA_964418585.1 uncultured Gammaproteobacteria bacterium
GGACGGATCGCCCTCCACCTCCTCCACATCCTCGTAGGCCCGATGAACCCGAATCCGATCCTTGAGTTCGAAATGAAGCAAATCAATGCAGGCATCGAGGATCGGGGCAAGCGAAACCCTCGAAACCACGTTCGGCCGATCGACTCGAGAAAAATCCCGAAGCTTCCGAACGATGGTTGCTGTCCGCTCGGCACCGTCGGCCATGATCGACAAAATCGTATCCAGCTCTTCTTGCGTGGTCTCGAACGTGCTCTCTCCCTCATCCCCGGCGCCCCGGTCCCCTCCTGCTGTTCGACCCGCCTGCTCGCGCAACGTCTCCAGGTGTTCGCGCACCAGGGAGATGGACTGCACCAGGTAGTTGACCGGGTTGTTCAGTTCGTGCGCCACGCCCGCCACGAGTTCGCCCAGGGCAGCCATCTTTTCCGCCTGGATCAGTTGCCCCTGAGTCTCCTTCAACTCCTCGTGAACTTGCTGCAACTCCGCATGCGCCTGCTCGAGTTTCCGGGCCACCTCCAGTTCGCTCTTGAGCTTCTCCCGGTCCCGCAGCAGTGCCACCATTTCGTTGAACCCAGCCACCAGATCCCGCAACTCGTCCCGGTGCCAGATACTCCGCCGAAGGACCACCTGGGTATCCAGATCCCCCTGCTTGACCCGGTGCACCCCCTCGGCCAGGGCGAGCACGGGCTGCACGATGGTCCTGGAAAAGTGCAGATAAAGGGTCAAGGTGAGGGGACCGATGATCAGAAACGCCCAGCCAATCGACTGGAGATATCCGGCCCGCAACTCGGCCTTGATCCGACGGGTCGAAAGCCGCACGACCAGCGTTCCCCATCGAAGTTGCTCCACGGCCAGGGGTTGCGCCGCTTCGACCACCTCGCCTTGACCAGGGATCGTTCGGGTCTGCGTAATCAGGCGCGGGGAGGCCATGGCAATCAAGAAGAACGGGTCCTTCACCTGCAATCCGTACCGCTCCGGATCCGTGTGCGACACGATCCGCCCCTCCTCGTCGATCACAGCCGCCTCGAGCACGTCCAGTTCCTCCTGGTCGACCAGGGCGGCCAGGTAGTGGTCCAGCTTGGCATGGTCCGGCTCGTCCGCCGCCACCAGCGCCTCGAGGCAGGGTTGCATGAGTGAGGTGACCAGTGCCTGGGCCTTCGCATGTATGCTCTCCTGCAAAACCAACCTGCGGGTCCGGACAGCGGAATGGCTCCCCATGACCAGGACGGCCAGGAGTGCGAGGAGGGAGGCGATCACGGTGTGACGAAGCCGCATCATGGGAAGTTTCCAGGTTGTCCGATCACCGCATCTCGTTGCTCAGCATGGGCGGTGGTCTCGATGGCGAGCATGCGTCGGATCTCATCGAAGTCGCGATCGCTGCAGGAAATAAACCCGTTGATATTCCAGCGAGGCTCGCGCCGGGGGGTCAAGCGGGCCAGCGCGCGGTTGCGTGGAAATCCAGGATACGCCGCGCGAAGGAACAGCTTCTTGAACCGCTTCCCCTTGAGCAGCCTGAGCACGCGGTCGACGACCGGGTCCGGGAGCCCGGGCCGGGCCACATAGGCGATGTGAGGGACCCGCCGACTCTTGGCAAGCACTCGAAACGCCTTCCTGGGGATGTCGATGGCCTCGCCCAACCTGAGCACCTCGTCCAGAACCCCGGCCCCGTCCACTTCACGTTCGTACACCAGGCGGAGGCTCTCGAGGTAGTCTCGACTCATCACCGTCTTGGAGAAGAACCTGGCGGGTTGAAAGCCGGCCTTGATCAAGGCGTAGCGGGGGAACAGGTGGCCGCCGAATGCGTCGGGACCGGTATAAGCGAACCGTTTCCCGCGAAGTCCGGCCAGGTCCTCGATCCCGGAATCCTGGCGCACCACGACATACCCCTGCATGTACCGCATACCGTTCACCACGTGGGTGGCGAAAGGAACGAGCGCCGGGTACCGGGCGTGCTGGCGGACATAGTCCACCGGGGCGAACACCCCCACGTCCACCTCTTCGGTGACCAGCCGATCCGCCAGTTCGAAGGAATTTTCCACCTGGACGCCGTGCACCGAAACGCCTTCGGCATCGAGGTAGGCGCGCAGGGGTTCCAGGTCCTGGACATCGACGGTCTGAACCAGGTCTTGCGCAACCCCCAGGGACAGGTGCAGGGTTTCTTCCTGCGGCCGACGCAGGTCGAGGGCGAGCACACGGCCGAGGAAGGCCATGCACAGCCAGGCGGCCACGATGGAGACGCCGCGTCCTGTCTTTCGCCGACTTCGGTTCATGGATCATGCCACCCGGCCCACGCCGGCATTCCGGGGAGTTCTCGTTTGCTGCTCAGGGCTTCGTCGCCAGCCGCTTCCGATGGTGGCCGGCGCGCTCCACGTCACCGAGGTCCCGGTAGACGCGCTCCAACAGGCGGTGGGACGCAGCCTCCTCTGCACGGACCTGCCGGGCTGCTTCCTCGTCCTGGCCGGCAAAGGCCTCGGGACCAAGCCGCTCCAGGCTCTCCAGTCCCAGCTCGAGCTGATGGGTGGCGGCACGAATCCGGCCCTCCCCCAGGAGCGTCTTGCCCAGGGAAGTCCGTGCCCGCGCAAGCCTGAGCCACGAGGCGGGGTCCCGAGTCCGCCCGGCGCTCGAGCCAAGGCGCAGGAGTTCCAGTTCCACGGTGTGCCGAAGTTCGACCAACGCGGCCGCATTCTGGTCCAGACGACGGAGAATATCCCCCAGCACGAGCCGGGCATCGATGAAACCGGGGTCGATGGCGAGCGCACGCCTCACCTCGACCTCGCTCCGGCCGAACGAGGCATCGCGAAACGCCTCCACCGCGGCCTGAAACGGCTGGTCGGCCCGGGCGAACGCTTCGTCGAGCAATGCACAGGACAGCCGCTTTTTCCTCATGGCGGTCAGCCCATGGGTCTCCCAACTCGCCTGAATTTCGTCGAACGAGATGGCAGCCGGTAAAGTTTCTCCTCGAGATTCGAACCCCTGGGCGGTCAGCCACTCCGCCCGATGGGCCGGAAGGCAACGCATGGCTTCCCACACCATGAACAACGGCCAGAGCGCCGGCTCGAGTTCCCCCTCCTCGAGGATCTCCAGGAACCGTTGCCAGTGGCTGCGCGCCCGCTCCCAAAGCTTCTCGTAATTCTGCCGGGACGGGGGCTGGTACCTCAACTCGAGGTAGGATTCACGCGACTGAAACGCACGCAGCAGGTCGTCCCGGTCCACACCGGCCAGGCGTGTGATGGTCTCCAACAAGCCCTCCATCTCCGCCCGGGCCACCTGGAACCCGAGTCCCCGTACCGCGAGTGCAGCACGATACACCCCCCCGTAGACCGCCTCCATGTCCTCCCGCGACAGGGCCGATTCGCTTGCCCGCACAGACCGGGTCGCCGAACGGACCCGGCGCCGACCCGCCCGGCGACTCGAGGACTCCCCGCGCACGCCTCGGGCAGAAGGTGAGGTCCGCGAACGAACGCTCCTGCCAGGAACCCGGGCCTTGACCGTCTCCAGTGAGGAAACGTCCACCGGGGCACCGCCCCCACCGACCCCGGCCCCACCCTCTCCACCCGGACCGACCTCGTCCTCCTCCTCGACCGGCCCCGCATGGAGGTAAGGGCCGGCAAACTGGTACTTCAGATTGCGCAGGTACTCCGCACCGTCCCGCGGGTAGAAACGCTTCCCCCGCGCCCCGATGATGACACCTCCGTTGGAGTTCATCAGGTGCTTCCACAGGAGCGGGTTGTCACACTCGATTTCCCCGCCCCGCCAGGAAAATGTCGCGATCCGCCTACGAGTCCCGTCCGCGAGATGTTCCAGGATGTCTACCTTCATGCGAACACACGGCGCTCCTGATCACGATAGGAATAGGATTGTAGAAAGGCACCCGGGGAAAGTCAAGGACGGACGTGCGTTGGTTCCGGAGCCGGCAGACCGGGACCACAGAACCCAACCCGGTCCGGGCGATCGTTCCCTCCAGCTCCGGTGAGGGCGTCACAGCGGGAACGGACCGCTCCCGTCATAGTCCTGGTTCATGATGAACTTGTCCAACATATCGCGAAATTCGCTCCATCCGCTTTGAGGTATGATGATGGTGGAACGTCCGCCGGAAACCTCCGCAATCTTCAAAAAGCGTCCCTTCTGATTCTCCTTCAAGTTGAAGTAGAATCGCTTGTTCTCAATCCGCAGTTCGGTCGTCATCAGCTCGATCTCGTGGTTCACTCCATCGCCCTGACCCCGGCCTCCACGCCGCGCCTTCGTCATGGCCAACCTCCCGTATCCATAGCCATTTCCGCACAGTGGAGTATATCCACAATCACGCAAGCGCGTCAATTGCATTTCCAGCGGCCTTCGGCACATTCCAGGACGCCACGGCCCTCCTGAAACCCGTTACTCACCAGAATATCAACCCAATCGGCCGGCAATTCGTGACGGCACAATCAACACCAAACAGACACGGCGGAAAAGCCGCCGAGACCCGTTTGTCAGCGCTCACCCCTCACCTCGTCCACCAGGGCGGCAGCCCGGGCTGCAAGATAGACGAGGTAGATGGCGGACAGAGGGGCGACAAGCCGCAATTTCCGGGCTCTCCCCGCAGTACGAACAGCGCCGGCCACGGCCAGGGCAGGAGGCAAGGCCACCAACGGGGGAACCGCCCACGGGGCCACAGGCACCAGACAAAACGGCACAGTCCAGGCGCCAAGCACGGCGGCAGGCAGCACGAGGCTGGTCAACTCCTCCCGCCGGAGCCCGTGACGAACCAGCCCACGAAGGTTGCTCGAACCATGCCAGCGCTCCTTGCGGAACAGCACGGCCAGGGTCGGGGGCTCCCCATGGTGTACCACCCGGATCCGCTCGTCCCACACAATCCGCCCCCCCCGATCCCGGAGCCGATAACACAGGTCCACGTCCTCACACGTCCCAAGCGTGGCATCAAACCCCCCAACCGCTTCAAACGCCTCTCGATCCACCACCAGGTTCATCGAGGGCAACCACGCGGCTTCGTGTACCTCCGGCTTCACACGCTCCTTCAGGTTCCACAAACGCTGAACCCATGTACCCCCCTCCGGCGCAAACGGATAACACCCGGCAGCTACAACCCCCGTCCGCACAAGGTGAAACACCGCTGCTCCCACCCACCAGGACGCCACCGTGCAGTCCGCATCCACAAACGCCAGCACCTCCCCAACCGCCGCACGCGCCCCGGCATTCCGAAGCCCGGCCACCGTCTCCCCAGGAAGCTCCAGCACGCGACTCCCAAACCGCCGGGCCACCTCAACCGTCCCGTCCGACGACCCATTGTCGCATACAACAACCTCCAGCCGCGAACGGGGATACGACAGATCCGCCACCGTCCCAAGCAGTCGCTCCAGGTCAGCCTCGCCATCCTTCACCGGCACGATGATGCTGACTCGAGGCCGCTTCACCACCACCTCCTCACCCCCCGGCCCCGCGCCAGGGACTCGTAAAGACCTTCGATCGCACGAAGCCGCGCCTCGAACGAAAACGCCTCCTCCACCCGCCTCCGCGCCGCTTCCCCCATCCGAACCCCACGGCCAGGCTCCTCCACAACCACCGACACGCCCCGCGCAAGACACGCCGCATCCCCGGACGGACACAGCAGCACGCCCCCGGACGACCCCACCAACTCCGGTATCCCCCCCACTGCTGTCACCACAGACGGACACCCACAGGCCATGGCCTCCAGCAACGTGTTCGGCAACCCCTCCGTCCGCGACGACATCAGATACACATCCAGCGCGTGGTACCACTCAGGCGTCACCCTTCGGTACCCCAAAGCATGCACCACCCCCTCCAGACCCTTGCGACGCACCATGCCCGGAAGGTCCGATTCCGCCGCACCATCTCCCACCACCACCAGGTGCAGCCCAGGGTGCCGCTCCCGTGCCAGACGCACCGCTTCCAGCGCCACGGATACCTGCTTCTCGGGACTCAGTCGACCGATGAACCCCACCAGCGGTCCGTCCACAGGCAACCCCAAAGCACGACGCACCGAAATTCGATCCACCTCCCCCCCGGGCGGCCGCCAGACGTTCAGGTCGATCCCGTTGTAGAGCAAGGTGATACGGCGATCCGGGATCCCGGCCCGAACCATGCGCTCTCGAGTCGCTCCGGACACGGCAATGACGTGGTCGAACCGCCTAAGAACGAGCCGATCCAACTGATTGTATATGTTCATCCGCCGGTTGTCGAGCGTCCATCCATGCGCGGTGGCCAGCAACCGCGCTCGAGGCACCAGGGGACGCAAGGCCCAGCCGAGCAGGTCGCTCTTGTAATCGTGTGTGTGGATGATGTGTGGTCGATGGCGGTACAAGGTGTGTGCCAGCCGTGGCAGCAGGGTGGGATCCATTCCTCCGCGCTCGAGGATGGCCTCGAAGGGCACCTGGAGTTCGCGGGCGCGTTCGTGGAGGGTGAACGCAGCGTCATCGGCCCCACGCAAGTAGACGCATGTGACCTGGACCCTGGTGGGGTCGTGGGCGGCGGCGGAGAGCAAGATGGTCTTGTCCGGCCCGCCACCTCCTCGATAGGTGGAACGGAGTTCGAGGACGCGGACCGGGGAGGATGTGAGCCTGTCAATCATCGGCGGCTCCGCGGTGTGAGTGGCCATGGACGGGGGTCGGTTCTCCGGCAAGGCGTTTGTGCCCGGCCGCGGTCCTGACGACTCGAGCCGGGACCCCGACCAGCACGGAGTCTGGCGGGGCGGAACGGGTGACCACGGCGTTGGCGCCGATCCGGCAACGGTCGCCGATTTCCACGTCACCGAGGACCTTGGCGCCGGCGCCGACCAGGACGTCGTTGCCCAGGCGAGGCGCCTTTTCCGACAGGCCGTCTGTGCCCAGGGTCACGTTGTGGTAGAGGGTGCAGCCCGCCCCGGCCTGGACGTGGGGATGGACGATGATGCTGCCGAAGTGGTGGATGCGCAGTCCGGGTCCGAATTCGGCCTCGGCAGGGATCGACACGCCGGTGGTGATTTCCACCCATCGTTCCACCAGGTAACGGAATGGCTGAGTGGGGAGGTGGTGGGTCCGTGCCCAACGGAAGATTCGATAGGTGAGGACCGCCTGGAAGCCCGGGGAAGCGAGGCCGCGGACAAGGGCTCTTAGCCGTGAGGATGAGTTCGTTTCGGCCCGGTCCGGGAGCCACCGGGCGAGGTCTTTGCCAATGGTGTCAAACATGTGTGCGCTCGTCGAAACCTTCCTGCGTGCCAGAAATTGCCTTGAGTTCTCGCTGTGCACGCGTTACAATAATGCTGGAACCCGCCCGAATGTTGCAGGCGAGTTTTCCTGAAAGCATCGTGAGTTGTCATTCCATGGAGATTGGACTCAAGTTGAACCCTTCTCCCGCCGTTGGACAGATAGACGATGATGCCGTTCTTGACACATCGTGCGTGCCCTGTATGTCGTTGTCAAGGGCTCGAAGGGCAGTGTACCGATATCGCGGGGGCGTGACAAGGAGCAAGCGCCGGAAAGAGCTTTTGTGCCTGTTGCTGCCGGTGTGGCTGGTGTCGGGCTGTGCCCCTGTGGCTCGAGGCTCTGGAGTTTCTCCTGGGGAGGGGTTTGGAGGAGCGGTCCAGGAAGGGCGACGGGTGCCCGAGGGTCCGTCGGCACGGGATCGACGTCCGTATGTACTGGGGGTTGAGGACGTCATCCAGGTGGATGTGTGGAAGAACCCGGAATTGTCTCAGGAGCAGGCGGTTCGTCCGGACGGACGAATTGCGTTCAAGCTCGTGGGTGAAGTGGAGGTGGAAGGGCTCACGATCGAGCAGTTGAGAGCACGCTTGACGGAAATGTACCAGGAGTTCGTGCCCGCAGCGGAAGTGTCGGTGGTCGTCAAGGAAATCAATAGCTTCAAGGTGTACGTCCTTGGTCGGATCGAGAACCCGGGGGAGTACAAGGTGTCCTCCGGGTTGACCATGCTGCAGGTGCTGGCTCTGGCCGGTCCGTTTCTTCCTTACGCGAACGTGAAGGAAATCAAGGTGTTTCGTCGCACGCGGGAAGGGGACCGGGTTCTCACGTTCAACTATCGCGATGTGGTGCGTGGGCTGGCCGGCGACATGGACCTGCTTCCTGGCGACCGCGTACTGGTGCCCTGATCCGAATCCATCGGCCGTATGCCGCTTGTCGCGATGGCGTGGTTCCATGGCTTGTGACATCAAAACCTTCCTGACTGCCGGGTGGTGTGCTGCGAGCATGCTGTTCGTGGCCCTCGTGGGGAACGCGGCTTCTGCGCAGGCCCAGACGACCTTTCGGGCCACGGTGGACGACATTCTCACAGGGGTGCACGTCCGATACGCCCGGGCCGGCGAGGCGGAAGCTCGTTCGGCGCCGGTCCTGAGCGACCGACTGATGACCTCGTTGAGCTTCCTGGCCGCCGCTCCCCGCTTGAAGGTCGCCGGGGACGTTCGGGCGGTCCTTTCGGTGGAACCCCAACTCGATCTGGCCTCCGCAGAGACCGACTCGAGCGGTGTGACAGCGGATCTGGGGGCGCGGTTCATGCCGGCGGCCACCCTGGGCGTGCTTGCATCGGTGTCGGAACGGGCCACGGTGGGCCTGTTCGGCCACGGCGCCTTGATGACGAGCATTGCAGCGGGTCCGGGCGACTATGGCAGCGGGGCGCTTTCCACCAACGATTCTCAGGGAGGAGCCGGGGACCTGGGTGGTGAACCGGGCGCCCTGTCCGATCCTGCGGAACTGGAAACGAATCCCGGGATGAGTCCTGGACTGCCTCAGGACTCCTGGGTGGGCGTGGTGGGGCTGGTGGGGCGGGCCGGCCTGACCCCGCGCCTCCAGCCCTTTGCCACCGTGCAGTACCGGGTCTTCCGCTACCTGGAACGATACGACTGCGATCCTGGCGTTCCCCTCGACGGCAGTCTGACCTCCCAGAACTACGAGAACGACGCCATCGTGCTCGACTCCCGCTGGGTCACCCGCGTGCGCGACCGGGCAGGCTACACGTTGGATGTCCGCGGGCGTCGCGATGTGAACCGGCCGTTCCAGGCCTGCTCGAGCGCCTTGTGGAGCGCGGCGCCGACAGGGGTATTCACCCAGGTGACACCATCCGCGTCCATCTACGCGGGCGGTTCGACCTGGCGCGTGGGAGCCCGGCCCGGCGTGGCGTTCGTCTGGGGCAGGACCGTTCCAGCAGAGGGAGGTGCGGAGACGACCGGCTCCTACGTGTTGCCCACCGCCACGGTGAACGGGGGCTGGAACGTCCTCCAGGTAGCCCTGCGCGCCCGGATGGGGTTGGAGGCCGCCACATTGTTCGGGCAAGCGACGCCAACCTACAACGCCACGGCAGACCTCCTCGCCACCTGGTCGCTCAGACCCGGGTGGACCTTGACCGGAGGCGCCGGTTGGCTGCGCGCGCGTCCAATCGTCGATGAAGCCAACCCGTCGGGTCTTCCCGCGGCCACCCAGACCACCTTGTGGACCGGGAGCACCGGCGTGGAATGGCATCCTGCTCCCTGGATCAGCTCGAGAATGGATTACGTCGTCTCGCACCAGGCGATGGCGACCGCGACCGGCGGCGAAGACGCCCCGGCCGCAGGAGGAACCGACTCCGACCGATTGACCTGGCACATGGTCTCCCTGTCCGCTTCCATCACCCTGGGTGGCGGAATGGGGGCAGACGCCCGTCCCAGGTTTTTCGGCTGGCAATGACGGAGCTGGCATGACGGATGTGAAGGCAGGACCACTTCCCGGCATCGATCTGGAGCACTACGCCAGACTGCTGCTCCGCCAGAAGTGGTTCGTCATGATGCCTGCTTTTGCAGGTCTGGTCGGCATGGCCATCTACAGTCTCACTCTGACCAACCAGTACCGGGCCACGTCCACTGTGCTGGTCGAGCCGCAGGCTCTGCCCAAGCGGTACCTGGAAGCCACCGTGTCCTACGGTCCGGAGACCTATGTGCGGACCCTGGTGGAGCAGGTGAAGAGTGTGTCGAGGTTGGAGCAGGTAATCAATGAGTTCGACCTCTATGCCGACATGCGGCGGCGGGGCAAGACGCTTGAAGAGATCGTGGCCTACATGCGGGACCACATTGAGATCGTGCGGCGGGGGAGTGACACGTTTTCCATCACGTTCACCGGGGAGGATCCGCAGAAGGTTCAGGCGGTGACGAACCGGCTGGCGGATCTCTTCATCGAGGAGAACATCAAGTTCCGGCTGCTCAAGTCGGAAAACAACGTGAAGCTTCTGGAAGATCAGGCTGCCCGGCTTCGTGCCGAGGTGATGGAGCAAGAACGGAAGATCGAACGGTTCAAGGCGGCCAACCTGGACCGGCTTCCGGACCAGCAGCAGACGACGCAGATCCAACTGAGTGCGGCGCAGAGGCAACTGGATGCCACCTCACAATCCCTGGTGGCGGCGCGTATCCGGGCGGCCAACCTCCGGGAGAAGCTGAGTTCGTTGAAGCCGATCGTGATTACCCAGCGGCCGGGCAAGGCGTCGGAGGACCGGAAGGCGCTGGAGAGGGCTCGCAAGGAGTTGCAGGCTCTGCTTGTGCAGTATTCGGACCGGCACCCGGATGTGAAGCTGAAGAAGGCGGAAGTGGAGGCCCTGGAGGAGCGGGTGGCGGCGGAGGAGGGGTCGGGCACGAACGATCCGCCCCGGCGTCGGGTGGTTTATTCGAGCGAATACCGGCGCACGGAAGAGGAACTCCGGCTGGTGGAAGAGGACATCGAGCGCCTGGAGGCGGAGGAAGAGCGCGTCAAGCAACGGATCGAGGTATTGAACGAGCGGTTGGAGGCGATGCCGCTGGTGGCGCTCAAACTGAGCGAACTGACCAACGGGCTGGATGTGAAGCGGGAGCAGGCGGATGCCTACGACAAGAAGGCCACGGATGCACGAGCGTCCCTGGCCATGGAGCGGAACAACCAGGGGAGCCAGTTCCGGTCCCTGGACCGCGCTCGAGTCCCCTCCAAGCCGGTCAGTCCCAACCGGCCGGTGTTGATCGTGATCGGTGGCCTGGTGGGACTGGTGCTCGGGGTGGTGATGATGGTGGGTCTCGACATCCTGTTCCGCCCTTTCCTGGACGAGCAGGATCTGGCCCGATTCACCGGCGTCCAAGTGCTGGTTTCGATCCCGCAAGTCGGTCCGTTCCCCTCGGAATGGGAGCGATTCCGGGGGCAGATGTCCAACCTGACGCGCTTTCTGCTTGGTTCTCTGTCGTTTGCGGATGAGTACCACCTGCCTGAAGTCCCGCCTCGACGGAGTTCGGGATCCACCGGGCAAGAAGGAGGAGAGGTGGAACTGCCGTCTCCACGGCGTGTCCGACGAGCCTGTCGGAGGCCCTACGCGGTGGGCGAGGACACGGTTCGGGTGCCGCCGCCGATACCGGGGGGCGAAGGTCGCGGGGGCGGGCGTTCGGATACGCGGGCGCGCGGCGGAAGGTTCCTGGACCTGACCCGCCGACTTTCCCTGCGGCCGACCTATGCTGATCCCGAAGGCCCCACGCCGCGTCTCGAGCGGGTGGGAAACGGCCGGATCGAGTACGCCGGGGAGACGGACGGGGCCGGGCCGGTTGGGCAGGATGCGGGGTCCCGGGGGTCGCGTGTGTCCTCGCGGGGGCTGGTCCAGGAGGTTGCCGGTCAGGATCGGAGACCACGGATCCGGATCGTGAGCAGCGATACCGGCGGGCGAAGCGCCCGGACGGAGCGGGCGGGTTTGTCGCCGTTCTGGGAGGAACCGGGTGAGGAGGGTGGCGAAAAACCGGAGTCGCCGGTGCGACTGCCCGACCGTCCGTCCAGAGCCGGAGGAGGGAAGTCCTGAGATGAGGAGCGCGCAACCACGTCAGCCCCTGCTCCGGTCCCTGGTTCGGGCCACGCGCGGGTTGTTCCGCAAGAGTGCGGACGAGGCATTGCCCGTCCATCCAGATCAATCCGCCTTCCTGTTTCAGCTTGATCGGGACGTGGGGGAGCGCTACCGGACCCTGGGCTGGATGATGGACCAACTGCGCCAGAAGCAACCGTTTCAGGTGGTCACGGTGACCAGTTCCATGGCCAGCGAGGGCAAGAGCACCGTGGCGGTCAACCTGGCTGCGGTCCTGGTGGAGCGCGCGTCCTACCGGGTGCTGCTCATTGACTGCGACCTGCGACGCCCCCGGCTCAAGGACCTGCTCGGGGACCACCACCCCGCGCTCCAGGAACTCCTCGAAGGCCGGTGCAGCTTTGACGAGGCGCTTCACTACGCCGAGGAACTCGGGGTCTACTTCATTCCCGCAGCAGGCCCCGCAGACGAACCGTTGAAGCTGCTCGCCAGTTCCACCGGGCTCGAGCGGGTGCTGTCCGAGGCGAGAAAACAGTTCGACTATATCATCCTGGATTCTCCACCGGTTCTCCCGGTGTCTGATCCACTGTTGCTGTCCGAAGCTGCCGATGCGGTGCTGTTCGTGGTGCGTGCCGGAGAGACCTCCGGCCGGATGCTGTCCAGGGCGCTGTCGCTCCTCAAGAAGGACAAGTTGCTGGGCATCGTGTTCAACGGCACGGCTCGAGGTCGGGGGTACGGGTACGACCCCTATTACCGGCGCTATGCCGAAGGCCGTGAGTACGCGAGATATCACAGCGTATCAGGAAGAGGTCCTCGCCGAGGGAGCTACCACGGAAGGGGCTGGGACCGAGACTAGGCAAGGAGCACATACACGAACACGAAGGGGCAAGCGTCATGGTCGGGGTCCTGAAGAAAAAGAACCAGTTCCTGCTCGGGGTGGAGACCGTGCTCTGCTTCCTCGCGGTCGCGGCTCCGCTCGCCGTTCGCTACCACGGAGTCACGGAGTGGACTCGAGCGGTATCCACGGAAGCGGGATTCAAGCTGGTACTCTACACCGTGATCCTGTGGCTGGCGATCTTTCTCAATGATCTCTACCACATACGGGTTCTCACCGACAAACGTCGCCTCCTGCCCCGCCTGGCAAAGGGGTGGCTGGTGGCGGTCGTCCTGTATGCACTTGCGTCCGCGGTCTTGCCTGACCTGACCCAGGGCCGCCTCGTGTTCGGCACCGCCCTGGGCACGATTACGTTCCTCCTGCTCGTCCAGTACAAGTACTTCCGCCCCACACTGGAGCGGAGGCTACGGAAGGAGCGCGTCCTGGTGCTGGGTGACAGCGCCATCGGGAAAGACATCCGGGAGGAACTGACCCAACGTGATTACCGCCAGACGCTGATCGAGAGTCCAGACCTGATCCGGCGCGTCATGGAATGGGTCTACCATGCCGGAGCGCCCGGCACAGGGGGCCTCCTGGACCGCAAGGCACTGGACGAACGCCTGGAGCAGATCAAATCCTCGGTCGACGTGGTGGTGCTCGCCCTGGAGAACGTTCCGTTCCCCCTGCGATGGGCGGCCTCCCTGGACGGCGCATCGAGCCGGGACAATTTGGTCGCACTGGAGCCGTTTCGGCGTCAGCGTTCCGGGGACGGGGCCCGCGGGTCGGACGAACTACCCACCGGCTCGGGCGAGCCGGACACGGACGTGGCGAGCCTCATGCGCGGCCTGGTGGCGCTCAAGCTGTGCGGCGTGAACGTGATTGGCGGGCTCGACTACTGGGAACGTCTCACCGGCCGGGTCTACCTGGGTGAGCCGGCGGGGCCGCTGTTTTTCTCCCAGGAACGCTATACCATCGACAAGTTGACCCTCGCCACCAAGGACATGTGGGAACGACTCCTGGCACTCGTCATCTTCTGCTTGAGTCTCCCGTTCCTGGTACTGGTCCCCCTCGCCATTCTCATCGACTCGGGCCGACCGCTCCTGTTCGTTCAGAAACGGGTCGGTCGAGGCGGAAGGGTCTACAAACTGTACAAGTGGCGGTCCATGACCAGCGATGGAAAGGTGACTCGAGTCGGGCGGATCATCCGGAAAACCAAGCTGGATGAACTTCCTCAGCTCGTCAACGTGCTGCTGGGACAGATGTCCCTGGTGGGTCCGCGCCCGGAGTTGCCGGAATATGTGCGGAAATTTGCCGAGGCCGACTGTTACTACAACCTGCGGCACATCGTCAAGCCCGGGCTGACCGGGTGGGCTCAGATCATGTTCCCTGACGCGCGGGCCGAGCATGCGCGTACCAAGCTGTCCTACGACCTCTTCTACGTGAAACATTTCAGCCTCGTTTCGGACATGGTGATCATGATCGAGACATTCAAGATGATCGTGTTCCGCAACCGGATGAAGTACACCAGACGCGCAGCCCCAGGTCCAACCGACCCGGCGCCACCCGATGACTCGGAGCACGACCGCTCCAGGTACTCGCTCGTGCCGGTACGCAGCAGCCGAAGCCGGTGATCCAATGAAACCTCTCGTGAACGGCATCAGTGTGGACGTGGAGGAGGCGTTCCACGCCAACGCATTCGACGGCCTGATCGACCCCGCCGACTGGGACGGCATGGAGCAACGGGTCCACCGGAACGTGGCACGTCTCCTCGATACGTTCGCCCACGCCGATGTCCGCGCCACCTTCTTCATCCTCGGCTGGGTGGCCGAACGGTGGCCCGGCCTGGTACGCCGTATCCACGACGCAGGGCACGAGGTGGCCTCCCATGGATACGGGCACAGACGCATCCATGGACTCACTCGAACCGAGTTCGAACAGGACGTTCGCAGGAGCAAGGCGGTGCTCGAGAACATCATCGGATGTGCGGTGGACGGGTACCGTGCCCCCACCTATTCCATCACAAAGGGCACCCTCTGGGCGCTCGATGTGCTCGCCGATACGGGATTCCGTTACGACTCGAGCATATTCCCGGTCCATCACGACCGGTACGGTGTGCCCACGGCGCCACGATTTCCCTACCGAATCCGCACCACCTGCGGCGCAACCGTGCTGGAACTGCCGCCGAGCACCGTGCGCATGGCCGGGCTCAACCTCCCGGTGGCCGGGGGCGGCTACTTGAGGCTCTACCCCCTCCGGGTCACCACGGCGGCGATCCGGCGTATCAACGACAAAGAAGGCCAACCGGCCTTCGTCTATCTCCATCCCTGGGAGGTCGACCCGCACCAGCCACGACTTCCGGGCGGCCCTGTCCGCTGGTGGCGCCACTCGGTCAACCAGCACAGGATCCTCGATCGGTTGGAACGACTCCTCACCCTGTTTCCGTTCGGACCACTCCGTGACCACCTGGACCAGACAACGCCCCCCCCTTGCCTGCCCGTCGAAGCCCTGGCTCGAGCAGGTCCGACCTTCCGGAGCAGCGCCCAACCCCACGACTCGGCCCACACACACACCCGGCACGACTCGAGGAAACGCTCATGATACACGTCCGCACCTGCGATGAATCGGACGCCGCCGCCTGGGACGACTTCGTCCGCCAGGCACGAGGAGCTTCGGTATACCATCTCTGGCACTGGCGTCGCGTGCTCGGCACCCACTTCGGGCACGAACCGTTCTACCTCGCCGCCTGGGTACAGGACCGGATCCGGGGCGTCCTCCCCATCATCGCGCTCGAACGGCCCTGGACGAGACCGTCGCTCCACTCGCTCCCGTTCGTCAACCGCGGCGGGGTGGTCGCCGACGACCCTTCCGTTGCGGAGGCGCTGGTGGACCAGGCCGTGGCCCTGGCGCAAAGAATCGGCGCATCCCGACTCGAGTTCCGGCACCGTGCGGAAACGGTGTGCAGGCTTCCGGCGAGAACGCACCGGGTGTCCATGGTGCGGCGCCTTCCACCGGACCGGGAGAGGCTCTGGAAGGAGATCGGCCCGAAACTCCGCAACCAGGTGCGGAAGGCGGACCGGTCCGGCCTTGTGGTGGAACAAGGGAGCACCGAACTGGTCGCCGATTTCCACCATGTATTCGTGCACAACATGAAGCGCCTTGGAAGCCCCACCTGGGGACGAGATCTGTTCGAGGAGGTGACCCGTACCTTCCCGGGTCGGGCTCGGATCTTCGTGGTGCGATTCGGCACCCTACCCGTTGCCGCCGGGCTGGTGCTCTGGTTCCAGGACACGGTGGAGGTCCCCTGGGCATCCTCTCTTCGCCCCTTCGACCATCTGTGCGGTAACGTTCGACTGTACTGGCAGATGCTGGCAGAGGCCACCGAGGCCGGGTTCGACCGGTTCGACCTGGGTCGGTGTGCACCAGGAAGCCCCCAACATCGATTCAAGCGCCACTGGGGCGCCGAGGAGGTGCCGCTGGCCTGGCACACATGGCCCGCTCCCCCGGCACATGAGGGGCTGGAGACCCATCGGGACACCCTGGCAGACCTGTGGCGCAAGCTCCCCCTGTGGGCAACCCGGATACTCGGCCCCCCGGTACGCCGTCTGTTGCCTCAATAGCCTTTTCAGGAGAGTTCCATGGCCTGGATCCCAATCCTGTTCTGGTCCTCCGCAGCATGGCTCGGCTACACCTACGCCGGCTATCCGGCCCTGATCGCCGCCGCTGCACGTATCCGCCCCCGGCCCTGGCGAAAGGTGGGAATCCTCCCCGACGTGTCCCTCATCGTCGCCGCCTGGAACGAAGAAGCGGTGATTGCAGAAAAAATCGAAAACGCCCTGGCCGCCGACTATCCACAGGACCGCCTTGAAATCCTGATCGCCTCCGACGGTTCCTCCGACGCCACCGTCGCGATCGCAAGACGATACCAGGACCGGGGCGTCCGCGTGCTCGACCTGCCTCGAGGAGGCAAGACAGCCACATTGAACCGCGCTGTGGCCGAGGCTCGAGGAGAAATCCTCGTCTTCTCCGACGCCAACGTGTTCCTCGCCCCCAATGCACTCAAACGACTGGTGCGTCACTTCGCCGACCCCAGCATCGGTGGCGTGACCGGAGACGTTCGGCTCAAGCCCGAAGGGTTCACGCTCGGCCAATCCCAGGGACTCTACTACCGCTATGAACGCTTCATCCAGGAGGCGGAATCCGAAGTAGGCTCCACCATCGGTGCCGACGGCGGCATGTATGCCATTCGCCGCACCTGCTTTCAACCGGTGCCCGAAGAGGTGATCAACGACGACTTCGTCATCTCCATGAACGTGATCGCCCAAAACCGCCGCCTGGTCTATGACCCAAGTGCCATCGCGTACGAGGACAGCCCCCCAAACGCCGGCCTCGAGTTCGACAGGAAGACTCGAGTGGAACACGGAAACTTCCAGTCCCTGTTCGGCGGCCACGGACGGCCGGGTCTCCGACACCCCTGGACACTCTTCGCCTACCTCAGCCACAAGGCCAGCCGCTGGTTGGCCTTCGTCCCCCTCTCCCTGGCCATGACCACTTCCATCGCACTCGCCCGCACAGGCCCTCTCCACGCAACCGCACTCGGTCTCCAGTCCCTATTCTACTTCCTCGCACTCCTCGGTTGGCGCCTCGAGGGAAAAGGCGGACCCATCCTCTCCGTTCCCTTCTATTTCGTGCTCGAAAACCTGGCTGCAGCTCGAGGCCTCGTTCGAGCCGTCACCGGCAAACGCGCCTGGGGAAGCACCCGGGTCCGCGTGAAAGACGCATGAGAGGGCACCGTGCGAATCCTCCTTATCAAACTGATGATTCCCCTCGTCATGCTCGGCATCCTGCTCGAGCCCTTCGTCGGCGTCCTCTTCTTCGCTCTCATCTCCTTCGTGCGCCTCGAGGTCCTCACCTGGGGTATGCTCGACGCTCGATTCGCTCTCACCACCTCGATGGTCACCCTCTGTAGCTGGTTGCTCCGCGTCCGCAATCCTCGAGAGAATGCAAAGCGCATCCCCATCCAGTTCATCCTCTACGTGGTGGTCACCTTCACCATGTCCCTCTCCACCGTGTTCGCCGAGGCAAGCCGCAGAGCATCGTGGGAGTCGAACCAGAAGTTCTTCAAATACATGGTGTTCCTGTTTCTGATGATTCAGATGATCAACACCACGAAACGGTTTCGGCTTTTTCAGGAGGTGCTGTTCTGGGGGGTCAATTTCCTGGCTGTCTGGGGGACGGACCAGTATTTCCGGGGGAACTACCGACTGGAGAACGTGGGGGGAGGCGATTTTGCCGATTCGTCCGGACTGGCGGCGCTGCTGAATCTGATGTTTCCGATGGTGATATACCGGTACTATCATCCAAACAAATGGATTAGCCTTAGTGGCCTCCTGTTCGGACCCCTCTACCTGGTCGTGCTCACCTTCACCGAGTCGCGCTCCGGATTCCTGGGTGCGGTGGTGAGTCTGTCGGTGATGTTTGCTCGAGCGCGGAAGAAGACACGGTACCTGCTGGCGGCGATCCCCATCGGCCTGGCCCTGACTTTTGTCATGCCTGCCGAATTCACGGCGCGAATGGAGACGATTTTCAGCAAGGACGATCAGGAGACGGGGCAGAAGCGGGAGCGTTCAGCGGATCAGCGGCTGAAAATCTGGACGGTGGCGTGGGCGGTATTCAAGGATCACCCGATTCTGGGGGTGGGGCGACAGAATTTCGGGCGGATTCACGGGTGGTACGCCTATCCGATCTGGTACGGGAAGATCGACGACGATCTGTTCTCGGACCTTTTCCACCGGTACCGGGTGTGTCACAGCGTGGTGCTGGACATTCTGGTGTCCAACGGGCTGGCGACGTTCATCCCGTGGTGTCTGATGGTGATCAGTGTGCCCTACTCACTGTCTCGGATGCGGAAGAAGCTTGGGCAGCGTCCGATGGACCACTTTTGGCGTTACCAGTCCTACGGACTTGAGACGGGGATCTTGGGGTGTATCGTGACTGGTCTATTCCAGGATCTGACCGAAATTGAGGTGCTCTACTGGGCCATCATTCTGGGTGGCATCATGCCGACAGTGGTGGGGGAGTGGTTGAAGGAGCATCCGCCGCCTCCGGACCCGAACGAGGGGAAGACGTTCGAGCCGCGTCCCGGCGTAAGTGGTGTGGTGGCCCCGGATTTGGGGGAACCGCCGCTGAACCGGTGGCATGCGCCGTGACTCGCGGGGGGACCTCGAGGGTCCTGGCTGGAGGCGTGCATGACGGGACGGGATGAAGGGAGAAGGGAGAACCGGATGAGACGACTGAAGGTCTGCCACGTACTCTACGGGCTGGGCGTGGGCGGGATCGAGACGCTGGCGGTGAAGCTGTGCAACCGAATGGACCGGGAACGCTTTGAGCACCTGATCGTGAGCCTGACCCCGGTGACGGAGCTGGAACCGGAACTCGAGCCCGGAGCGGCTCGAGTGGTCTACTTCGACAAGCGGGGTGGCACGGACCTGGGAATCTATCCGGACCTGGTGCGTCTGATGGTGCGGGAGCGGCCTGACGTGGTGCACACGCGCAACTGGGCCACACTGATGGAAGGGGTGGTCCCGTCGCTCATCGCCGGGGTACCGGGAAGGCTCCATTCGTTCGACGGGATGAACGCAGACAACCTGGGACCGGAACCGCGTCGACGGGTGCTGGCTCAACGTTTTTTGCTCCGGCACGTGAACAAGGTGGTGGCCCGGAGCGAGGCGATGCGGGAGGCCATGTGCCGGCGACTTCGGCTCGATCCGGCGCGGGTGGGCTTGATAGCGGACGGGATCGACCTGGAGCGATTCGATTCGCCTGTGGATCGCGTCTCGGTGCGAGCCCGGTTCGGACTCGAGCCCGAGGACGTGGTGGTGGGTATTGTGGCGCGGTTGGACCCGGTCAAGGACCATGCGACGCTGTTCTAGGCAGTGGCCCTGGCCGCGCAGAC
>CAYQMG010000155.1:0-44079 GCA_964418585.1 uncultured Gammaproteobacteria bacterium
CGGTGCCGCGGGCGCACTTCTGATTCTGATTCTCGCCGTCAACCTCATCGGTGATGCCGCCCGTGATGTCCTGGACCCACGCACCCTGAAGGAGAAAGAATGAGCGAGCCCATCCTCCAAATCAGAAATCTTACAACAACCTTTCCATCTGCCGGAAAACGCGTCCCTGTTGTGGACGGCATCAATCTCAGCATCAACGCCGGCGAAATACTCTCACTCGTCGGTGAATCCGGCAGTGGTAAATCCATGACCGCCCTATCTGCTATGCGGCTTGTACCAAAGCCCGGCCGCATCGAACCACACAGCAGTATCATTCTGGAAGGACGCGACATCCTGAAAATATCTGTTGGCGAAATGCGCTCCGTCAGAGGCGCTGGTATGGCCATGATTTTCCAGGAACCCATGACCAGCCTCAACCCGGTGCTCACGGTGGGCGATCAGGTGGTCGAGGCCGTGTTGGCCCATCGGCGCGGGGTGACGCGCAAGCAGGCATGGAACCTGGCCGCCGACGCACTCGCTTCGGTGGGGATCCCCTCTCCAAGATTGCGGCTGAAAGCCTACCCGCACGAACTCTCCGGGGGAATGAAACAGCGGGTCATGATCGCCATGGCCCTGGTGGCCGAACCTTCCCTGCTTGTCGCCGATGAACCGACCACCGCTCTGGATGTGACCATCCAGGCCCAGATCCTCGATCTGTTGCAGGGCCTGCGCTCCGACCCGGGAATGGCCATCATGCTCATCTCTCACGACCTGGGGGTGGTCGCCGAGAACGCTGACGAGGTCGCGGTCATGTATGCAGGCAGGCTCGCCGAACGGGCCCCCACAGCGCGCCTGTTCCAGAACCCGGTGCACCCGTATACCCGAGGACTCCTGGCATCCATCCCCCCGGTCGATACTCGCGTGGACCGGCTCGACGCCATCCCTGGAATGGTCCCCCGGGCCCACGAGTTTCCGGAAGGGTGCCGTTTCAAAAACCGGTGCCGGTGGGCGGAGCCCGTGTGCGACAAGCCCCCTCCGCTCGTCCTCGTGGAAGAGGGACACGCGGTCGCCTGTCACGTCATGACAGGCAACCGGTGACAGGGGCGAGACACAAATGAGACGCCTGGGCGAGACACCGAGACAGGTCGATACACCTCCGGGCACGACCAGGCCACAATAGCTCTTCGAGGTCCCCGGACATGCAGTCACAGGAACCGCTGCTGAAAGTCGACAACCTGTGCAAGTTCTTTCCCATCCGATCCGGTCTCCTCGCTCGCCACGTGGGAGACATCCGGGCCGTCGACGGCGTCTCCTTCTCCATAGAAAAAGGAACATGCCTCGGCCTCGTCGGTGAGTCCGGTTGCGGAAAGACCACTGTCGGACGGACCGTCATCGCCCTCTATCGCCCCACCTCCGGCCAGGTGCACTTCCGGGGGCAGCCCCTGTTCGACCTCCCCCCCAAAACCTTGCGCCGACTCCGTAGACAGATGCAGATCGTTTTCCAGGACCCCATCGGCTCCCTCAACCCCAGAATGACCGTCCTCGACATCGTCGGAGACGCCATGGAAGTCCACGGCCTCGCCTCCCGGCGAGACAAGGAATCCAGGGTCCAGGAGATCCTCCAGAAAGTCGGACTCAGCCCAGACTGCGTCTCCCGATACCCCCACGAGTTCTCCGGAGGCCAGCGACAACGCATCGGAATAGCCAGAGCCCTCGCTCTCCAACCCAAACTCATCGTCTGCGACGAGGCCGTCTCCGCACTCGATGTCTCGGTCCGCGCTCAGATCATCAACCTGCTCTCCGACCTCCAGCACGAAATGGGCCTCACCTACCTCTTCATCTCACACGACCTCTCTGTCATCCGTCATATCTCACAACACGTCTGCGTCATGTACCTCGGACGTATCATCGAACAAGCGCCCACCGACACGCTCTTCGCCAATCCCCTCCACCCCTACACCCAGGCACTCCTCTCCGCTGTCCCCTCCCCCTTCTCGATCCACAAACCCCTCAGAACCCCACTCCCCGGTGAGGTCCCTTCCCCGATCCATCCCCCCTCCGGATGCCACTTCCATCCTCGATGCCCCCACCGCATGCCCCGTTGCCAGGAGCAGGCGCCCCGGCCGATTCCGGTCGCTCCGGGCCACCAGGTGGCCTGTCATCTTCACGATCCCTGTGGACGGTAGGACAAAAATTTTGTACACAATACAAAAACTTTGTACACCTGTCGCCGGATTGGGCATGACGCCGACGGTTCGCCGGCGGTGGTCGGAAAACCGATGAGTTCGACAAACCGGCATTTTTTGGGTTTTTCGAGTACCTGGGTCTGTTGTTGGCACGCCTATTGCTATATCAATCTGTGTCTCCTGATTCTGTTTCAAACCTGGCTGGAGCGAGGTGTGCCATGGATCCCATCGAAAAAGTCGGCCTCCCCGGCGAATCGGAAACCACGCTGGGGGAACTCATTTCC
Source organism: uncultured Gammaproteobacteria bacterium (assembly GCA_964418585.1). Classification (GTDB taxonomy): domain Bacteria; phylum Myxococcota_A; class UBA796; order JAJRTE01; family JAJRTE01; genus JAJRTE01. The sequence continues at coordinate 2,450 of CAYQMG010000155.1, forward strand.
TACTACTACGAGAAGCTTTCCGAGGTGTACGACAGTCCCGAGTTGCGGGATCTCGCCGTGGCCACGATTGTCGCCGATTTGCTTTCCCGTCGTTGAGCGCACTTGAATGCTCGATGCTTCCCCCGGAGTGAGGGGTAGTCTGCCTTCTGTTCCGTGTCTGGTGTCCTGCCGTTTTTTCTCGTTCGTGGTGCGGGCGAGTCTGTGTTACATTCACAGCGTGAGCGGTCGCGGGCGTGGTCTGCGAAGAGGTGGCAAGGTGCGTCGAGGTGACGGTGACGATGAAGACGAGGGTACCGCGTTTTTCTCCGTCTTTTTCCGTGGTTGAGCTGGGAGCGGCGCTGAAGGCGTTGGCTGTTGGGGATGACCGGGGGAAGGTGGAGGCGTTCGAGCATGCGTTTGCCCGTTACATTGGGGTGAAGCATGCGGTGATGGTGGGCTCAGCGCGGATGGGGGCCTACCTGGTGATGAAGGGGTGGGGGTTGGAGCCCGGGGACGAGGTGATGTTGCCCGGGTTTACCTATTTCAGCATTCCGAGCATATTACTTCCGCTGGGTATCCGGCCGGTGTTCGTGGATGTGGATCCGGGCACGTTCTTGATGGATCCGGAGGATTTCGAGCGGAAGCTTACCGGCCGGACCCGGGTGGTGGTCCCGACGCATCTGTACGGATTTCCCTGTGCGATGGACCCGATATTGAAGGCCGCGTGGGGGGCCGGGGTGAAGGTCTTGGAGGACTGCGCCCAGGCAACCGGGGCGCGGTATCACGGCAAGCGGGTGGGGTCGTTTGGCGATGCTGCGTACTACACGTTTGGTTTGACGAAGAACATCACCACTCTGAAAGGGGGGATGGTCACCACCGACGACGATGATCTGGCGGAGTTCCTGCACCGCGAGATGGCTCGTCGGGACAGGACGCCTTTGGAGCCCCTGGTGAAGGAGCTTGCGGTGGGAGTGGCGATGATGGCCGTGACCGATCCTCGAGTCTATCCCTTCACCTTGCACCCGGTGGTGCGTCGACTACACGGTTGGACTGGCCGGGACATACTCCACGACCTGTTCGAGGAGGCGCCGGTGCTTTACGAGGAGGAACCGGGGTGGTTTCGGACGAGCAACGCGCGGGCGGTGCAAGCCGCGGTGGGGCTGGTTCAACTCTCGAGGATCGATCGGCTCAACGGCATGAGGACAGCGCACGGGCGGTTCTTGCTCGAGCACCTGTCCCACGTATCGGGTCTGGAGGTGCCGCGGTTCGTGTCTGGGGCGGAGCCCATATTCATGAGTTTTCCGATTCGGGTTTCGGATCCAGGAGCCGTGGCGAAGCGGCTGCTCGATCGGGGAATCGACTCGACGCGGGGCTACATGAGCGACTGTTCGCGCTTGCCGATCCTCCAGGGAAAGGTGACAGGGGAATGCCCCCACGCGGCCGAGGTGGAGCGGCAGATTTTGCACATTCCAGTCCATCCGAACCTGACTCGTCGAGACCTGAACCACGTGGCGGAGGCGGTGAGGCAGGCGGTGCTGCATGGATGATGCACGGATGACTGGACGTCGGGTGTAGGTATTGTACACTGGATCGTGTGAACGTGCGTGCTCGATCCGGGCGGCTGTCCGCGGGTGCGATGGCGGTTGGTGACGTGCTGGGTTGGAGAGCGGTGGCGATGAAGGTCTCGCAGATGGTTCGAATGGGGTTGAGCGCGGCTCGAGTCTCCTTTGCCGGAGCGCGGATTCCTATCAACGTCATGTTGAGCGTTACCAACCGGTGTAACTCCCACTGTGCCTATTGCGATATTCCGTTGAGGGACCAGCCGGAGTTGTCCGATGCGGACATTCACGGTCTCATCGACGAGATGGCGGACGCAGGCACGCGGCGACTGGGTATCTGGGGAGGAGAGCCCCTGCTTCGCAAAGGGATCGGGGACTTCATCACCCACGCGCACGAGCGGGGCATGTACACGACCATGGACACGAACGGCTACCTGCTGCCGCGCCGTATCCATGAGCTTCGGCATCTCGACCACATCTTGATTTCCATCGACGGGCGGGAGGCTCACCACGACGCGAACCGGGAGCCCGGGAGCTTCCGGAAAAGCATGCGCGCCCTGGAGGTTGCGATCGACCACGGGTTGAACGCCTGGACCATCACAGTGCTGACCCGGCACAATCTGGATTCTATCGACTTCATTCTGGACGAGGCGGAGCGGCTGGGGTTCATGGCGTCGTTTCAGGTGCTGCACCACAGCCCGGAGATGAGCAAGACCGGGATGTCGTTGCGACCGAGCAACAGGGCGTATCGGCAGGCGATTCGGAAGCTGATTGCAGCCAAGGCCCAGGGACGGCGGGTGGGATCTTCCGCCCACTACCTGTACCACGTGCTCACCTGGCCCGACTTCGCCCAACCGCGGTCGAGCGTTCCGCATCGAGGTCTCAACTGTCTGGCAGGCCAGGCGTTTTGCAACGTGGATACGGACGGAACCGTCTACCCCTGCTCCCTGCTGATCGGTTCCTACCCCGGCGTCCACTACAAGGAGGCCGGATTCCGCCACGCCTTCGACGGATGCGCCGAGGTCGCCTGCAAGGCGTGTGTGGCCGCGTGCTTCACCGAGTACTCGAAGCTCTTTGCCTTGAATATCCGCACGATCGCCGAGTGGAGCCTGGCGATGCTCGACTCGGGAGGCTCCCGTGACTCGATTCTTGGGCAGGTCAGCAGACGGATGCTGCCTGTAGTGAATGGAACCGCACTGTGAGAGGCGGTGATGACTGGCCTGGCAGCCGCAAAGCAGATGGTTCGAATCGTGCGCGCCGCCACCCTGCACGATCGGCTGGTCTATGCCCATTACGGCGTCACCCACCGTTGCGACTTGCGCTGCCGGATGTGCGGTATCTGGAAGCACGGGAACCGCAAGGAGGAGCTGAACCTGGACCAGGTGGCCCGTGTCGCCGACGTGCTCCAGGAACTCGGGGTGGTTCAGCTCTCCATCGGGGGCGGTGAGCCTTTTTGTCGAGACGACCTGGACCGGATCGTCCACCTTTTCACCAGCCGAGATATCCAGACTCGAGTCCTGACCAACGCGATGAACCTTACCGAGTCGCGCATGGAACGGGTGGTGGACGCGGGGCTGCAGGCGGTGTCGATTTCTCTGGACAGCCTGTCGAGAAAGCGGGTGGCCTGGATCTGCGGGGACGAGCGGGGTTGGGACAAGGTGGTCACCAACATGGTCCGGTTTGCCCGGCTGCTGTCGGGTCGCGGTGGCATCCTGGTAATGAACACGGTGGTCAGCCGGGAGAACCTCTCCGAGTTGCCGGATCTGGTCCGTTTTGCCGACTACCTCGGCTATTTCATCTCGTTTCTTCCGGTGGAACTGGCCGAGGACGCCCAGGATGCGAGCAACCGATTCATCGCCTACCAGCCACGCATGGCCCTCTCCGCCCGGGACGCGGCGGAGGTGGACCGGGCGTACGATCAACTCATCATGCTCAAGGCGGGAGGCGCCCCCATTTTGTCCACCACGCCCTTTCTGGTGGAGAGCCGGGCGTATCTGAAGTCTGGAACCCTGCCCAATCGGTGCGACGCGGGGACACTCTATCTCTCGATCAGTCCGTCGGGGCAGATGAGTCTGTGCCATCGGGGGGTGGGGATCAAATCCATGCTCGACCCCGACATCGTGGACCACCTGCGTTCATCGGCGTTCCAGCGCATGGCCCGGCGCGAGGTGGCCGCCTGTTCGGGGTGCATTCGACCCTGCTGGATGGACACGAGCAAGGTGTTTCGCACGACCACGGGGTTTTTCGAGATGGTTCGAACCGCAGTGAAGGCCCGGACACGACGTTCCGTGCCCGACCTGGAAGGGGCACTGGCCTGGGGGCGCCCGTGATCCCGGGGGGACCGGCGTTCACCCGCTTTCACCCTCGAGATAGAAGGTGAACTCCTCGAACTTCGGCACCGGGAAGGTGACCGTCTCCACCTGGGTCTTGAACCCGGGCTTGACGAACTTGACATCGGCACTGATGGGTTGGACTGTCCGAAGTTTTTCCTCTGTGTCCACGGATCCGGGAGGGAAGAGGCCGGAAGCATCGAGGGTGAAGCTTCCTGAAGCGTCGGAGTAGACGGGGCCGACCGTCCTGTCTTCGTAGGTCGCAGTGATCTGAACCCCCTCGATCGGGCCGCCGACCACGCCCGACCCCTTGCCGCCCTTTACCAGTCCGTAGAAAGAGGTGCTCAGTTCGGGCGGAGGGGATTCCTCGACCTGCTTCGGGCAACCCGTCGAAGTCAACGCCAGCGCGGCAGCCAGCAGAAGCGTCAAGGCGGTGGTGTTCCCGGGCATCCGCATGCTTTCCTCCTCCTGTCTCTTCCTCTCCCTAGAACAAGGTCAATCCGAGCGCGAGCAGCGTCAGCAGGGTCAATCCGGCGAGCCACGCGAGCACGTAACTGGGCACGGACATGCGCTGATCCATCTGCTCGGTCTCGTCGAAAGTGAACCTCAAGACCACGATGTTCGGATTCTCGTCTCCCGGCGTGCGAACCGTCACCGGGATCGCCCACATCTCCCCCTTCTCACGTACCGGTCGCCCCACGTCAAGCACTTCGAACCCGGCCGGAGTGGGCAAGGACGTGGGGGGAGCCTCCACGAGGCGTGGGCCGGGCCGTGGCGTCGTCGGCCGTGCCCCGGGTGGCTCGAGCCTGGCTCCTGCGCCGGATTCTCCACCCGGTGCTCCCGGGCCTGACGGGCTCGAGTCGGAACGGGCGCCTGGGGTGTCAGGCGGGGCCGAGGGCGTTTCCGGACTCGAGCCGGAGCGTTCCAACGGTTCAGGCGTTGCGGAGAGTTGCTCCGGAGGCGGGGAGACTTTCAACGAGGCGATGTGGTAGGCTGTGGAATCGTCGGTCACCTCGTCCTTGGGGAACACCATGCCCGCAAGAGGATCTCGAGGAGCCTTCTGCGCCTTTGTCGAAGTCTCCGGCCGGGCCTCCGATGGGCCCGGTTCGGGTTCCTCCTGCTCGGTTCCGCCGGCCGGGGCTTCTTCCTCACGCTCGTCGTGCCCCTCCCGTTCCAGGGAACGATCGGGCCCCCGGTCCGTGACTCCTGCGGTCTCCTCCCCAGCCTCGGCGGATTTCACGCCATCGGGCTCGGACTCTGTACGCGGTTCGGCGAGCGCCGGAGGCGTCTCACTGGTCTCCTCCGCGCCCCCCGGCGGAGAAGGAGGCGGCCCCGGGGGACGCTCCGCCACCAGGGTGGCGCCCGCGCCGGTCAACGTGGCCGACTCGGCCTCATCCCCTTGCTGGTCCAGCCGGTTGGCCGACGGACGGGGCGGCAATGAGATGAGCCGGGTGGCCACCTCATCCTCGGCGTCTTCCTCCCACTCGTCGGCGTCTCCATCGTCCACGATTTCGATGTCCGACGCCACCTCCCCGGGTCGGACTCGAGCGATCTGGGCCATCAAGTCGCGCACCAGGGCTGCATCGTCGACCTCCTCGCTGTCAAAGCTCTGGATGACCGAGGGGTCGGAGCGGCCGCGCACCAGGCGTCCCTCGATGGATGCCTTGAGGTGGGTGAGTACGAGGGAGGACACCTTGGAGAGGGTCTCGAGCACGCCCACGCCCTTGATGGCAATGGCCCGAAAGCTGGGCACACTCAGCAAGTTGAGGGCGCTCTCCAGGTCCTCGATGGGGATCACCTCGTCCAGGTCCCGCTTGTTGTACTGCATGACCAGCGGGAGCGTGTTGAGGTGCTTGTCGTGATGGAGCAGATTCTCCTTGAGATCTGCGAGGCTCTCCAGGTTGGCCTCCATGGCGTCCGGGCTCGAGTCGGCCACAAAAACCACGCCGTCCACCCCCTGGAGCACGATACGCCGCGTGGAGGCATAGATCACCTGGCCCGGCACGGTGAAGATCTGGAACTTGGTCTTGAATCCCCCGATGTTCCCCAGGTGGATGGGCACGTAGTCAAAGAAAAGGGTCCGGTCTTCCTTTGTGGCCAGGGATGTCAATTTGCCTCGGCGGGCCTCCGGGATACTGTCGTGTATCCACTTGACATTCGTGGTCTTGCCCGAGAGCGCAGGGCCATAGTAGACGACCTTGGCGACGATCTCTTTTCGCCGGAAGTTGATGACTGACATGCTTCGCACCCACGTGGAGCCAGCTTGTGCCGATCCCGTCTCCCCTTCAAGGGGCCGGGTACAATCTACTTGCCGTCCTTCCGGATTGCAAGGGAAAGTCATCATGGATTTTTCGCTGGCCAAACGTATTCCCGTTCGCTAATGTTACGTGTTTCGACGCCCACGTGGTCGTCGGTTCCGGTTCTGGCCCGGGTCCAGCGGGCTCGAGGCGTGCGGTCATGGTTCAACCTGGGAGGTAGCGTGGCGAAGCATTACAAGCCGGCCGCAATCGAAGCCAAGTGGCAACGGTACTGGGAAGAGCACAAGACGTTCCGGGCGGAGGATGGGAGCGACAAGCCCAAGTTCTATGCGCTGGACATGTTTCCCTATCCCTCGGGCGCAGGGCTGCACGTGGGGCACCCGGAGGGCTATACGGCCACGGACATCGTGAGCCGGTACAAGCGCATGAAGGGCTACAACGTGTTGCACCCCATGGGCTGGGACGCCTTCGGACTGCCCACGGAGCAGTATGCGATTCAAACCGGCCAGCACCCGGCGGACATCACCCGGCGCAACATCGAGACCTTCCGTCGTCAGCTCAAGATGCTCGGCTTCTCCTATGACTGGGACCGTGAGATCAGCACCATCGACCCGGCGTACTACAAGTGGACCCAGTGGATCTTCCTCCAGCTCTACAAGATGGGCCTGGCCTACGTGGACGAGGTCCCGGTCAACTGGTGCCCGGCCCTGGGTACAGTGCTCGCCAACGAGGAGGTGATCGACGGCCGGAGCGAGCGCGGAAATCATCCGGTCTATCGCAAACCCATGCGCCAGTGGGTGCTCCGGATCACCCGGTATGCCGACCGCCTGCTCGAGGACCTCGAGGATCTCGACTGGCCCGAGAGTGTGAAGGAGATGCAACGGAACTGGATCGGCCGGTCGGTGGGAACCGAGGTCCGGTTCGAGGTGAAGGGGCACGAGGGGAGCAGCATCACCGTGTTCACGACCCGTTCCGACACGCTGTTCGGCGCAACCTATATGGTGCTGGCTCCCGAGCACGACCTGGTGGAGACCATCGTGTCACCGGAGCAGCGGGAAGCGGTCCTCGAGTACCGGGAGGCGGCTGCTCGCAAGAGCGACCTGGAACGGACCGACCTGGTGAAGGAGAAGACCGGCGTGTTCACCGGTGCCCATGCGGTCAACCCGGTGAACGGGAAGCCGATTCCCATCTGGATCGCCGACTACGTGCTCGCAAGCTATGGCACCGGCGCCATCATGGCGGTTCCAGGACACGACCAGCGGGACTGGGAGTTCGCCCGCAAGTACGGCCTCCCCATCCTGGAGGTCGTCGAGGGCGGCAATTTGGACGAGGCCGCCTACACAGGCGACGGCCCGCACGTCAACTCCGACTTCCTCAACGGACTCGACAAGAAGGCGGCTATCGAGGCCATGGACGCCTGGCTGGAGGAACGCGGGATCGGTCGCCGCAAGGTCACCTACCGCCTTCGGGACTGGGTGTTCAGCCGACAGCGCTACTGGGGGGAGCCGTTCCCCGTGATCTACCTGGAGGACGGTACGATCAAGACGCTGGACGAGTCCGAATTGCCGTTGACCCTTCCGGACGTGGACTCGGTGAAGCCTTCCGGGACGGGCGAGTCTCCGTTGGCCAACGTGAAGGAGTGGGTGGAAACGGTGGACCCCGAGACCGGTAAACCGGCACGGCGGGAAACCAACACCATGCCGAACTGGGCGGGAAGCTGTTGGTATTTCCTGCGGTTCATCGATCCGCACAACGACGAGCGACTCGTGGATCCGGAAAAGGAACGCTACTGGATGCCGGTGGACCTCTACATCGGGGGGGTGGAACACGCGGTGCTCCACCTGCTTTATGCCCGGTTCTGGCACAAGGTCCTCTACGACCTGGGCGTGGTCCACACCAAAGAGCCGTTTCAGAAACTGGTCAACCAGGGCATGATCCTCGGTATCTCCTACGCCGACTCCAGAGGAGCCCTTGTCTCCTCCGACCTGGTGGAACATCGCGACGGTGGCCACTTCCACAAGGAAACCGGCGAGCCTCTGACCGAGTTGCCCGCCAAGATGTCCAAGTCGCTCAAGAACGTCATCAACCCGGACGACGTGGTCGGCCAGTATGGCGCCGACACCCTGCGCACTTACGAGATGTTCATGGGACCGCTCGAGGTCTCCAAGGCCTGGGACACCAAGGGCGTGGAGGGGGTCCACCGCTTTCTGCAACGGGTGTGGCGTCTGGTGGATGGATGGCGCGACGGTGCCTCGAGCCGGGAGGATACCTTGCGTCGCATTCGACACCAGACCATCAAGAAGGTGACGCACGACATCGAGGCGTTTCGGTTCAATACCGCCATTGCGCAACTCATGATCTACGTCAACGAGATGTACAAGGCGCCGCATGTGTTGCGGGAGGATCTCGAGACCCTGGTGCTGCTCCTTTCGCCGATTGCTCCTCATATCTGCGAGGAGTGCTGGGAACTCCTCGGCCACGATCAGACGCTCGCGTACCATCCCTGGCCCGAGTATGTGGAGGCATACACCGTGGAGGAAACGGTCACCTACGGTGTGCAAGTCAACGGCCGGGTGCGCGGTCAGCTCGAGGTTCCTGCCGACGCGGGCAAGGAGGAGGTGATTGCGGCGGCCAGGGAGCACCACAACGTCCGGCGCTACCTGGAGGGAAAGCGGGTCGTGAAGGAGATCTTCGTGCCCCGCAAGCTCGTCAGCTTCGTGGTCAAGTAGTCCGCCTGTCCGGGGATTCTTCTGCCGGACGCTCCCTCGAGTCGTCCATGGAGTCGGCCGGTCCGGTGTGGTTCCGGAGCCATTCCAGCCAGGCTTCCAGCTTTTTTTCAAATCCCATCCCGGACGGGGTGACGTAGCGCCGGCCTGCGAGACGGGGGGGCAGGTACGCCTGTTCCACGAAGTGGTTCGGAAAGTCGTGGGGGTACCGGTACCCGGCGCCGCGACCCAGGGTTTTCATGAGCCGGGTCGGCGCATTGCACAGGTGGGGAGGAACGGGCAACGACCCGTGCCGCCTCACGTCCTCGAGGGCTGCGAAATAGGCGGTCTTGGCGGTGTTGGACTTGGGGGCCATGGCCAGGTAGAGCACGGCCTGGGACAGATTGTACAGAGCTTCGGGGAGACCCACCAGTTCCACCGCCTGGGCTGCCGCCACTGCGACCTGGAGTGCTCGAGGGTCTGCGTTTCCGATGTCTTCGGACGCAAAGATGACCAGCCGTCGGGCGACAAAGCGCGGATCCTCCCCCCCTTCCAGCATACGCGCCAACCAGTAGACGGCCGCGTCAGGATCGCTTCCCCGCATGCTCTTGATGAGCGCGGATGCCACATTGTAGTGCTCCTCGGATGCCCGGTCGTAACGGAGCGTCTTTTGGGTCGACAACCTCCGGACCGCGGTCAGGTCGAGTTTCTGACCTGGCGACCGCTCCCGGTTCCATGTCATTGCCAGGTGCTCCAGCAGGTTGAGTCCCCGCCGGGCATCTCCATCCGCTTCTGCTGCAATGGCCTCCAGCGCTTCCTCGGTGACCTCGAGTGCCAGTTTGCCCAGGCCTCGAGTTCGATCTGCCAGGGCACGGCGGAGAATGGTGACCACCTCCGCCTCGGTCAACTCCTGCAACACGTAGACATGGAGGCGGGACAGGAGGGCGGCATTGAGTTCGAATGACGGGTTCTCGGTGGTGGCTCCGATGAGGGCGATCAATCCGCTCTCCACGTGCGGCAGAAAAGCGTCCTGCTGGCTCTTGTTGAACCGGTGGATCTCGTCGACGAACAGCGTGGTGCCGCGGCCCAGCCGGTCGCGCCGGGTGCGGGCTTCCTGGATGATCGCGCGGAGTTCCCGGACCCCTCCCAGCACGGCGGAGAAGGGTACGAACTCCGTCCGGGTGGCCCCGGCCACGATCCGGGCAAGCGTGGTCTTTCCGGTGCCTGGCGGTCCCCACAGGAGGCAGGAGACGGGTTCACCGCTTTCGATGGCCACGCGGAGGGGTTTCCCAGGCCCGAGCAGGTGGGTCTGGCCGACAAACTCCTCCAGGGACGACGGCCTCATCCGGTCCGCGAGTGGTGGTTCCGGCGCTCGGCCGCTCGACAGGGTCAGTTGCTCCCCCATGGTCACATCCTTTTGAACAGGGTCGTGCTTCCTCGAGTTCCTTTCGGTGTGTAGAACCGAAGATACCGACGACCGGTCATGGGTGAATATGTTGGTGGCGCGTGGCCGGGAGCCGGCACCGGGTGCTCGAGACGGCGCGGTGCAGGAAAAAAGGGGGCAGGCCCTCGTGCCGTGCACACGGGAACCACGTTCGTTGTCCGAGGAGGGGCACGATGAACCTCAGAGCAGGGTCGAACGTTTCCCAAGGGCCTGTTTCCAGGAGGGGGTTTCAAGGTTTGTGCCAGCCGCGTCGTTGTTTGAGAACTTGTGCGGAACATGGTGTTTTTTTGTTTTCCAGGACCCGGGACTTCGAGAGCGGAGTGTCGCACCGTGATCCTGGTGTCACGGTTCTCGACGCCGGTGGACTTGCCGAGCGCCGCCTCGAGCGCCTTCCCAGCGAACGATTCCGAGGAAGGTGCCGGCTGCGAACAGTGCCGCGATGGTCTTGGCGTCCACGATGGTGCCACTCGTCACCGCGTTGAGGGCTTCCGGGAGCGGCACGATCCAGGGGGCGATACATTCGTCGAACTCGAGAGCGGGGGGGCCGGGTCGGAGGCCTCGAGCCAGGAACAGGTGGATACGTTCGTTTGAGAATCCCGGGGTGGTGAGGATGGACTGAAGGAAGACGAACTCATCGGCGCGATATCCGGTTTCCTCTGCGAGTTCGCGGGCCGCGCAAACTTCTGGAGCCTCATTCGGCTCCAGGCGACCGGCCGGGACTTCCACGAGAACCCCGCCTCCGGCGTGACGGTACTGTTTCAGCAGGACCACGCGGCCGTCCGGGAGCAAGGGGACCACGGCCGCTGCTCCGCGGTGCCTCACCACCTCGATCTCGGCCCGGTTGCCGTTTGGAAGACGGACGGTTTCCACGTCCAGGTCGATCACGCGACCCTGGTAGATGGAGCGTCTTTCCGTCGCCATGAGGGAGCCTCCTCGGTCCGTTTTTCGAGTTCCGGAACCGCGCCGGTTGCGTGCGGCCCGCGGCAACTCGAGGAATTTGGTTGATGCTTCGTCATCAAAAGGTTAAAGCTATCTACTCTGCAATTCAGAGCAAGTTCTGCCGTGCCCCTGGTTGCGAAAAGTCAGGGGAAGACGCGCACATGACAATCACCACGATCATCAGGAGCCACCATGAACGTCACGGTCGAGACGGTGGATGACGTGACACGCAAGGTTACTGTCACACTCCCCCGCGATTTGGTCAACAAGGAACTCAACAGGGCATACCGGAACCTTCAGCGTGAGGTCCACTTGCCGGGATTCCGCCCCGGCAAGGTCCCGGTGTCGTTGCTCGAGGCCCGATTTCGCTCCCAGGTGGAGGGCGAGGTGCGGGCCAAGCTCATCAGCGAATCCTTCGAAGCCGCCCTCGAGGAAAACGAGATTCAGCCCATTTCCCAGCCGGAGGTGGACTATGGGTCCCTGAGCAGGAAGGCGGATTTCACCTATACCGCCCTGGTGGAAATCCGGCCCGAGGTGGATGCCACCGGCTACAAGGGGCTGTCCCTGTCCCGCCGTGAGGTGGTGGTCAGGGACGCCGATGTGGACATGCAGATTGAGGGGCTGCGTCGGAACAAGGCTTCCCTGGTGGAGGTAGAAGAAGAACGCGGCCTGGAAGAAGGGGATGTGGCCCGGATCGACTACGTGCTCGAGGTGGACGGCAAGGTCGTGGAAGGGGCCGACGGGAACCCCCGGAACATTCACGTGCCCATTCGACTCGACGGCAGTTCGTTCCTTCCGGGATTTGCCGAAAAGGTGCTCGGCATGACGCGCGGGGAGACACGAACCTTTGAACTCGATATTCCTTCTGATTTTCCCAACAGCCTTCTCGCCGGGAAACAGCCCCGGCTGACGGTCACGCTCGTGGACATCAAGCGGTACGAGCTGCCGGAGGTGGACGACGAACTGGCCCGGGACCTGGATTTCGAGACGCTGGATGAACTCCAGGCGGACGTGAGGAGGCGGTTGGAGTCGATGGCTGCCAGTTCGGCCGAGGCCGCCCTTCGGGACCAGGTGATCGAAGCGCTGCTTTCCGCCAACCAGTTCCAGGTGCCCAGGGGCCTGATCGAAATGACCATCGAGCGGCTCGCACGGGAGGATCAGCACAGCCGTGGCCGGAGCGGTCCCCTGGCTCTGAGCGAGGAGGAACGGGAGCGGTATGCTCAGGTGGCCGATCGTCGAATTCGATTGAGCCTCATCCTGGACAGCATTGCGAAGAAGGAGAAGATCGAGGTTTCGGACGAGGAGTTGGACGAGGCGGTCAAGAAGATGGCGGCAGAGAGCGGCCAGCGGTTCGAGGCCTTGCGTGGTCAACTGCTCAAGAACAACCTGATGGAGGACGTGCGTTCGAACGTATTGGAAGAAAAGGTGTTCAAGTTCATTATAGATAATGCAGAGGTCACGGTGCAGACCGAGGAATCGGGGAACGGGTCGGAGAAAGCCGCCGAGGCCGGAGACGCAGCGGCCGGGCAGGATGCGGCCGAGGGTGATGATTCGGCGGCGGAAACCGGTGGCGAGACCACGGAGTGACTGCGGGGGGCCAGAACCCCTGCACCCGTTTGGATTTGATGACCGCAAGCGTCCCCGGGTGGGTCCGGGTTTCAGGGACTGTCTCGAGCGGATCCCTTGCGGAGGAGGCGTCACATGAGCAATGAGATGAACAGCCTGATCCCGATGGTCGTCGAGCAGACACACCGGGGGGAGCGGGCATACGACATCTACTCCAGGTTGTTGAAGGACCGGATCATTTTCATCGGGACCACCATCTCGGACGCAATCGCCAACGTGGTCATCGCGCAGCTTTTGTTCCTCGAGTCGGAGGACCCGGACAAGGAGATTCACCTGTATATCAACACGCCTGGGGGGAGCGTCACGGCTGGACTGGCCATCTACGATACGATGCAGTACATCAAGCCGGACGTGGCCACGCTTTGTTTGGGTCAGGCCGCGAGCATGGGTGCGGTGTTGTTGGCCGGCGGCGCCAAGGGAAAGCGGAGCACGTTGCCGCATGCGCGCATCATGATCCATCAGCCCTGGGGTGGTTTTCAGGGGCAGGCGACCGACATCGAGATCCACGCCCGGGAGATTCTCCGGATGCGTGAGGAATTGAACCGGATCCTGGTCAAGCACACGGGGCAGCCGTTGGAGCGAATCCAGCGGGACACGGATCGGGATTTCTACTTGACCGGCCAGGACGCGGTGGACTACGGCCTGATCGATCAGGTGATCGACAAGCGCTAGGGTGCCTGGCGGATGGGAGGTCCCCTTGAGGAGGCGAGGAGAAGAAGGCGGTCAGTTCGGGTGCTCTTTCTGCGGCAAGAGCCAGCGGGAAGTCCGCAAGCTCATCGCGGGCCCGTCGGTGTACATTTGCGACGAGTGCATCGAGTTGTGCAACGACATCATCGCCGAGGAGTACGAGCGGGAGGATTACTACTCGAGTCGGTCGCCTGTACCCAAGCCCAAGGAGATCAAGCAGCATCTGGACGAGTACGTGATTGGGCAGGAGCGGGCCAAGAAGGTTCTGGCGGTTGCGGTGCACAACCACTACAAACGCATCGACGTTCGGGCCTCGCACGACGATGTGGAACTTCAGAAGAGCAACATTCTGCTCATCGGTCCCACCGGTTCGGGCAAGACCTTGTTGGCCCAGACCCTGGCCCGGTTCCTGAACGTCCCGTTCACCATCGTGGATGCCACCAGCCTGACCGAGGCGGGCTACGTGGGCGAGGATGTGGAGAACATCATCCTGAGTCTGTACCAGGCGGCAGAGTACAGTGTGGAGCGGACGACCAAGGGGATCATCTACGTGGACGAGATCGACAAAATCTCGCGCAAGTCGGAGAACCCCTCGATCACTCGAGACGTGTCCGGGGAGGGGGTCCAGCAGGCGCTGTTGAAGCTCATCGAGGGGACGGTGGCCAACGTGCCGCCCAAGGGAGGGCGGAAGCATCCGCAGCAGGATTTCTTGCAGATCGACACGACGAACATTCTGTTTATCTGCGGCGGGGCGTTTTCCGGGCTGGAGCGGATCATCGAGGAGCGTATCGGGCACAAGAGCATCGGGTTCAACGCCCAGGTGGAGAGTGCTCAAACTCGTTCGCTCGGCGAGGTGTTCGCAGAGGTTCAGCCGGAGGATCTGCTCAAATTCGGCCTGATTCCGGAGTTCGTGGGCCGGCTTCCCGTGATCTCCACCCTGGACGAACTGGACGAGGATGCCCTGGTCGAGATTCTCGTGAAGCCCCGGAACGCGCTCATCAAGCAGTATCAGAAGCTGTTCGAGTTCGAAAACGTGGACCTCAAGTTCACAGAGGCGAGCCTCCGGACCATCGCACGAGAGGCGCTGCGGCGCAAGTCGGGCGCCCGGGGCCTGCGGGCGATTCTCGAGGAGATCATGCTCGACGTGATGTACGACATTCCTTCCCGGGCCAACGTCAAGGAGTGTATCATCAGCGAAGAGGTGGTCCTGAGAAAGAAGAGTCCGATTCTGGTCTACGAGAACGACAGCCGGTGGGCCTGACTCCACGTCTCCGGACCACGAAGTCGTTTCAGCCAGGGAGCCGCCGCCCATGTTCTTGAAGAGAGAGCAACGCCGCTCGACCAACGGCAGTGTGAGGGCGGTGCCCTTGCTTCCCCTCCGGGACATCGTCGTTTTTCCGCACATGGCCATCCCCCTGTTCGTGGGGCGAGAGAAGTCCATCACCGCGCTCGATACCGCCATGCAGCAGGGCAAGAAGATTTTCCTCTCGGCGCAGCGGCGGGCCAAGACCCGGGACCCCACCACGGAGGACATCTTCGAGGTGGGAACGCTCAGTGTGATCGCCCAGATGCTTCGGCTTCCGGACGGAACGGTCAAGGTGCTGGTGGAGGGGCGGCAACGAGCACGGATCAAACGCTTCGTCCAGTCCGACCCTTGCTTCACCGTGGAACTCGAGTTGCTCGAGGTCCCCAAGGCCGACACGGTGGAGGTGGAAGCGCTCGTGCGCTCGACAAAAGCGGCGTTCGAGACCTATGTGAAGCTGAACAAGAGAATTCCGCCCGACATGTTGCTGACCGTGGCCGGCATCGACGACCCGTCTCGCCTTGCGGATGTCTTGGTCGCCCATCTCAACCTCAAGCTGCCGGAGAAGCAGGAGATCCTCGAGACTCTGGAGGCGGGTGGGCGCCTGGAGCGGTTGCTCGGGTTCCTGCAGGCGGAGATCGAGATTCTCCAGATGGAGCGGAAGATCCGGACCCGGGTCAAGAAGCAGATGGAGCGAAGCCAGAAGGAGTACTATCTCAACGAGCAGATGCAGGCCATCCAGAAGGAGTTGGGGGAAAAGGACGAATTCCGGAATGAACTCCAGGAGTTGGAGGCCAAGCTCGCGGAGAAGAAACTCTCCGAAGAGGCGGAACAGCGGGTCAAGAAGGAACTCCGTAAGCTTCGCATGATGTCCCCCATGTCGGCGGAAGCCACCGTGGTCCGCAACTACATCGACTGGATCTTGAGTCTACCCTGGAACGACCTGGCCGAGGAAAAACTCGACATCGAGGAAGCCCAGCGGATCCTGGATGAGGACCACTATGGCTTGACCAAGGTCAAGGAGCGGATCATCGAGTACCTTTCGGTCCGGGCTCTGGTTGCCAAGATGAAGGGACCCATCCTCTGCTTCGTCGGGCCACCAGGCGTCGGCAAGACATCCCTTGCACGATCCGTGGCCCGGGCCACCGGGCGGCCGTTCGTTCGCCTGTCGCTGGGCGGTGTTCGGGATGAGGCCGAGATCCGGGGACACCGGCGGACCTACATCGGTGCGTTGCCCGGCAAGATCATCCAGAGCCTCAAGAAAGCCACCTCGAACAACCCCGTTTTCCTCATGGACGAGGTCGACAAGATGAGTACGGATTTCCGGGGTGACCCCTCCTCCGCGCTCCTCGAGGTCCTCGATCCAGAGCAGAACCACACGTTCAACGACCACTACCTGGATCTGGACTACGACCTCAGCAACGTCATGTTCATCACCACCGCGAACACGCTTCACGGTATCCCCAGCCCGCTCCAGGACCGGATGGAAATCATTCGTATTCCAGGCTACGCCGAATGGGAGAAGCTCGCCATTGCGCGCAGGTATCTGATTCCCAAGGAGCGGGCGGCCAACGGGGTGACCGAGGACAACCTCCGGTTCACAACCGGCAGTGTGATGACCATCATTCGGCGGTACACGCGGGAGGCCGGGGTACGGAACCTGCAGCGCGAGATCGCGGCGATTTGTCGCAAGGTCGCACGCAAGGTGGTGGAGCAGGGACCGGATACACGGGTCACGGTGACCGCGTCTCGAGTCTCCAGTTTCCTCGGCGTGCCCAGATATCGGTACGGGCGTCTCGAGGCGCGGAACGAAATCGGGTTCGTGAACGGCCTGGCCTGGACCCAGGTGGGGGGGGAACTGGTTCCGGTGGAAGCGACGGTGTTGCCGGGGAAAGGCAAGCTGATTTTGACCGGACAGCTTGGCTCGGTGATGCAGGAGTCGGCCCAGGCTGCGCTGTCCTACATCCGATCTCGCACCGAGGCGTTCGGGCTGGATCGGGATTTCTACCAGAAAGTGGACTTGCATGTGCATGTTCCCGAGATCGGCCCGGTGGACGGGCCATCGGCCGGGATCACCATGTGCCTGAGTCTGGTGAGTGCCCTGTTGCGGGTGCCTGTGTTCAACGATGTGGCCATGACCGGGGAGATCACGCTTCGAGGCAAGGTCCGACCCATCGGCGGGTTGAAGGAAAAGCTGCTGGCAGCGCACCGAGGCGGCATTCGCAGGGTGGTCTTCCCCAAGGAGAACGAAAAGGACCTCAAGGAGGTCCCGGCCAGAATCAAGTCGAGCCTGGTGCTCACTCCGGCCGACCACATGGATGACGTGCTCCGGGTGGCCCTGGACCTGAAAGACCCGGAGCCGTTCTTTGCCAGACTGGCTGCGTCGGAGAAGGACAATCTGTCGTTCATCCTGGCCGGGGAAAGCGTGGCTGGCGAGCGGTCCGACCAGGTCGTCGATTCCGCGGAAAAGCCACAAGAGGAAACCTCTGTCGGGCCCTGATGGGTCGTTCTGGAAGCTTCAAGCCAGGATCTTGCCGGGAAGCCACTTTTCTTGTTGACATGAGGCACCCGGGCGAGTATATAGGTGAGCGATTCGAAGGCGGGGGCGGATAGCTCAGTCGGGAGAGCATCGGTCTTACACACCGAAGGTCGCAGGTTCAAGCCCTGTTCCGCCTACCAGAAAGGACGTTGGGGTTGTAGTTCAGTTCGGTAAGAACGCCGGCCTGTCACGTCGGAGGTCGCGGGTTCAAGTCCCGTCAACCCCGCCACCATCAGCGAGCCCTCGAGAGATTTCTCGGGGGCTTTGCTTTTTCTTCCCATCCAGTTCGATGAACGCGATTCGGAGCGGCGCCATGGACCCGGCCGGGGGGTGAATCGGGGCATGGAGGGCGGCCTGGAGCGGACGAGGCGGGAGGGGCTCAAATGCCGGCGAGGAGGTCTCGGATCTTGGTATCCAGGTAGGCCTCCACATCACCGGAGTAGTTTTCGCCGATGGACTGGATTTTGCCATTCTTGTCGATCACGAACAGTGTGGGCAATTGCTTGACATCATATCGCCGTGCCACCACGGCGAACCGGTCTCGCAGCACGGGGAAGGTGACGTTGGCCCGGTCCAGGGCATCGTAGACCGTCTGCGGGTCTTCCTTGTCGAGACTGACCGCAAGCACCATGACACCGTTGCCCTTGTATTTTTTGTAGAGTTTCTGGAGGGTGGCCAGGTCGTGCCGGTCCTTCTGGCTTTCTGCGGTCAGGAATGCGAGGAGCACCACCTCTTTCTGGTATTCCGGGCGAATGCCCACGAAGAAGTTGAGGCCGACGAGAGGACTCTTGACCAGGCGCAGGGCGATATCCTCGTTGTAGGCCCGGAGGCTGAACGCCGGGGCGTCGTCGCCGACGCGGAGAGAGGTGACCTTGTCCTCGCCGGGGACCACGGGTCGAAGCCAGTCGGTATCCTGGGCCGCCAGGGTGTGGGCGAACGCCAGGGTTGCGAGTACGGTCCATGCGGCGAGGGAAAGAGGGAAGCAGGCTGTCGCCGTCAGCTTGTCGATTTTCATTGTTCACCACCCGATGGGTGAGCCGGGCGCGTTCCTCGAAAGCCGTTGCGAGGGGTCATGGGATACGCACCAGCATCACCGTGGTATTGTCGTGACCGCCGTGGGCGTTGGCCGTACGCACCAGTTCCCGGCAAGCGGTCCGAAGGTCTGAATGGGTCTTGACCAGGTCGAGCACGTCTTTTTCGGTCACCTCGCCCCAGAGGCCGTCCGAACAGATGAGGAAGATGTCGCCCGCCTGGATGTCGCAGCGGAACAGGTCGACCTCCACGTCCCATTCTTTTCCCACCGTCCGGATCAAGATGTTGCTGTGGGGATGGTTTCGAGCGGCGTCCTTGGTGATCTTGCCCATGCTGACCAGGTTGGCCACCAGGGAGTGATCCTCGGTCAACTGGACCATGTCCTTGCCGCGAATCAGGTAGGTTCTGGTGTCTCCCACGTTGGCCACCACCGCGAAACTGTGTCCGCGGATGAGGACGCCGGACAAGGTGGTGCCCATGTCGGACCGGTGCCTTTCTGCGTACACCTTGACGGTGTTGTTGGCCTCCCCAAACGATTCGCCGAGGATGGCGGCCAGCGCCTCGTCGCTTCGGTCCAGGGTTCCATGCAGTCTCCGTCGGGTCCCGTCCAGTACCACCTTCACGGCAAGTTCACTGGCGATCTCGCCGCCGTCGTGTCCACCCATGCCATCCGCGACCACGAACACGCTGACGTCTTCCGAGAGTTGCTCCCACCCCCAGTTGTCCTCGTTCAGGGTGCGGCACATGCCCACGTCGCTCATCGCCGCCGCTTCGGCAGGGGGAGGCGTGGTCGTGGGTTGGTAGGTGAAGTCGTCCAGCGCGGCGACCAGGTGGGCAGGGTACTCATAACGGCCGTCGTAGGCTTTCTCGAACAGTGCAGCCAGGTCGGGCAGCGTGTGTGGCACGAACGTCTTCATGATGCGCCCCAGGTCACGCAGGTCCTGAAGGCGCTGGGTTTTCGGGACCTCACCGGGGTAGACCATTCCGATCTCCGGGTCGTGGAGCAACAGGTCCCGGTCGTGTTCCACCAGGTATTCCCCGCTGAGCATGGAGAGTGCCACGCCGTTCCGGTGGAGGTACTCGAGCAGGTCGCAGCCCTGTCGGCCAACTCGGATGATGTGTTCCGGTTCCCATGGGCTGGACTGGGCGGCGAGGAAATCGTCTTCGACCAGTTCGGAGACCGTGAACAGCCGTTGTCCTTCCTCGAACAGGTCGTAGATTCTGGCCAACCCGGGGTGCAGGAGCCCCAGTTCCACCACCTCGTGGTACGGGCGGAAGTCGGCCCGCCACCGCTCGGACAGGATGAAGAGGCGGTCTCCCAGGGGCGAGAAGCATTGCCGGCAGTGGCTGGCCCCGGGTTCGTTGTCCTGGTAGCCGCACTCGTGGCACAGGGGACGGCCGCTCTCCTCGTGCCAGGAAACGATGTAGAGGTTGCGCGCCTCGGAGCCTCTCAAGAAGCGTTCGATCCGGTACCTCGCGCGGAGGACGGTCCCATCCGGGATCGGAGCAATACGTCCTCGAGCGGTCAGGACCTGGCCCAGTCCGGGGTCGTCGGACGGTTCGTGCTGTCCATGTAAGCGGTTTTCACCCACGATGCCTCGATTTGCGTGTTCCGTGCATCCTCAAAGCCCCCGTGCGGGGGCTTTGTTGCGGCCAGAGGCTGTTGAGGTACTGGTATTGTATATGACGGGTAGACACGGATCAACAGGGATTTTCTTGACTTGCTACCACGCCGGCGATACAGTGGCGCGACGATTTCTTCGGCGGGAACGCCAGGTTGGACCGATTCGAGGGACCCTCCAACATGTCAGGAGCACCATTGACATTTGTCGTGGACGCGGTCGACCCCCGCACTGCGGCTCGAGCTTGTACCCTCACCACGCCTCACGGAGTGGTGAAGACCCCGGTCTACATGCCGGTGGGCACTCAGGCGGCCATGCGCAACCTGACCCCGGCCCAGGTGGTGGAGGCGGGCGCGCAAATCGTGCTTGCCAACACCTACCACCTGGCGTTGCGGCCGGGGGAAGCCTTGATCGCCAAGGCAGGGGGCCTTCACCGGTTTTCCGGTTATCCCTTGCCCATCCTGACCGATTCCGGAGGGTTCCAGGTCTTCTCCCTGCCCAAGATCCGGGTGGGGCCGGACGGGGTGGCCTTCAAGTACGAGGTGGATGGGCGCTCGGTGTTCCTCTCCCCGGAACGGTCCATCGAGATTCAGGATGCACTCGGGTCGGATATCGCCATGGTGTTCGACGAGTGTGTTCCCTTTCCCTGTCCTCGTTCCAGGGCCGAGGAGGCGGTAAAGCGGACCACGGCCTGGGCCCGGCGGTGCAAGGCCCACCACCGGCGGAGTGACCAGGCGTTGTTTGGTATCGTCCAGGGAAGCGCTTTCCCGGACCTGCGGCGGCGCAGTGCACAGGACATCGTGGACCTGGGGTTCGACGGGTATGCCATCGGGGGACTGTCGGTGGGAGAGGGCCGCGAGGTCATGACCGAAATCCTGGATGTAACTGTCCCGGAACTGCCCCGGGACCGCCCCAGGTACTTGATGGGCGTCGGCCTTCCGGAAGACCTCCTCGTCGCAGTGGAACGGGGGGTCGACATGGTCGACTGCGTCGTCCCGACCCGGCATGCTCGAGGCGGTGTGGTCTACACGTTTCAGGGTCGTCTGCGGCTTCAGAACGCCCGGTATCGCAAGGACATGTACCCGATCGACACCCGGTGCCAGTGCTATACCTGTCGGAACTTCAGTCGGGCCTACCTGCGACACCTCTACAACATCCGCGAGATGCTCGCCGGCACCCTCGCCGGGATTCACAACATCCACTTTTTCCAGGAATTGATGGCCCGGATGAGAAAGGCCATTCTGGATGGTAACTTCCTCTCATTCAAGAAGGACTTCCTGGAACGCTACAATCGTCGCAAGGACAGGGGTCAGTAGTCCAGGTCCTCCCCGGGAGACCGTATCAAGGGAGGAGGCGGCGGCGGGGTCGGTGCGTAGATGTTCCTCGGCGCCGGACCGGGCGGTCCCACCGGGACATCATCGATGACCAGGGGATCGAACGGCCCGGGGAGCAAAACCTTGAACGTCTCCAGGACCTGCCCGAACGATGCCTCCAGTTCCCCAAATTGAGACTCCCGCGCCACGAACGTGAGCGTCATCAGGTAACCCTGGCTCCGAAGTTGCACCAGTGCCTGACGCCACGACTCGGGCCGCTCCGTTCGCCGACCAAGGATCGCGATACACGTGCGATCGTCCAGCACAATACGGTGCATCTCGTCCATGGTCGCAACCCCGGACGCTCCCACCACACCCGCCTGGAACGTTCGTGCCGCCAGCACGTCGAGCGGTACGCCTCGAGTCTCCTCGGGTTCCGGCATCGCCCACACCGAGATCCAGGCACCACCACCCCGACGCTTGAAAACCACACGAACCCGGTCGCCCCGGCGTCGATTGGTCACCTCCCGCCACATTCCGGTTTCAGGCAGGGAAAACGCCAACCGCCCGGGTACCACGAATTCCCCACCCTCGAGGTGACCCGCCGTCGCACAGGCACCAGCCCATACCGCAAGCCCAACTACCAGAATTCGCAAGAACAATCCCGGCAGCATGGCACGGCTGAAACACCATCGGCACGACCCTTTCTCTCCCCGGACATCGGCCCAGGGTCCGCTCGGATCCCTCCTCGACCAGTACGGGCGGAACATCACCGACTCCCCCACGGCCGTCACATGCTTCAACGGGTCCGCCACCCTCGGGCGCCTCGATACCCCTCCGGCCGACCCGCCCCTGAATGATGGACCGACCTCATTCCGTGCCATTCTGACCGCTTCCCGAAACCTCTCGCAACTCCTGCGTCTGCACCGCCTCGAATCGCAGGCCGCCCACAACAGGACGCTCTGCGTGGACCGCCGCCCCCTTCGTTCCCTTCTTGGTACCATGGTTCCTCTGGCTCGGCGAGAAGTTGCGCGGTAACATGAAAAATGAGATTCAGGAAACCATGAATTCAGGTGCTGCACGACAATCAGGCTTGATTGTGCAAGAATGCGCACCCGCAACCGCGGCTGATGTTGAGGAGTATCGAAATGGTGTTGTGGGCCAAAACAGAGAGTCGATTCCCGGCGCACGCCATCGTCCTCGCCGGATGGTGCCTGATCGCCGCTTTCCCCCGAACGAGTCAGGCCGACGTCCTGCTTTTCCACGAGGATTTCGACAGTTACTCCGGTGCGCTCTCCGGTCAAGGAGGCTGGACTTCCGGATTCCCCGGGGACGCTTGGACCGTTCAGAACGGGCAGGCGACACCAACGACCGATGCGTGGACCGGGAGCGGATGGATCGGCACGAACGAGGCGAACCATCTGACCAACGGAGATACTTCCTGGACAGACTACGTCCTGACAGGAGACTACCGCAACGATGACAACGACGCTGTGGGCTACGTGTTTCGATTTCAGGACGACGCAAACTACTACCTGTTCTTCAGCTCAAGAGAAGGATGGCCGGCCGAGGGGGCAGCTCCCCAACGCAATTCGTCACCGACCTCGAGGCTGTACCTGATCCGGAATGGCGTCGCGTTCGAACTGGCTGCCAGTGACGTCACCCATCAACAGGGTGTGCTCCATCATACGCGGATTGAGGTCCAGGGAGATCGGATCCGGGTCTATTTCGACGAAAACTTGATGTTCGACGTGACCGATTCCAGCCTGGACCACGGCAAGATCGGGATTTGGGCCTATGACAACAGTGCTGTCTATTTCGACAACATCGAGGTCACGGCTTTCGACGCCGATGAGGACGGGGTCACAGACCTGGAAGACAACTGCCCTTCCACCCCCAATTCGGACCAGACGGACCTGGATGGAGACGGTATCGGGGATGCCTGCGACGATGAGACGGACGGAGACTTCGTCCTCGATAGCCTGGACAACTGCCCACTCGTCCACAATCCGGATCAGTTGGACACGGACGGGGACGGCCTGGGGGATGCGTGTGACCCGGACGACGACAACGACGGAGTAGGTGACGAAGTGGACAACTGCCCTCTCACCGTGAACGCGGATCAGTTGGACACGGACGGGGACGGCCTGGGGGACGTGTGCGACCCGGACGACGACAACGACGGAGTAGGCGACGAGGTGGACAACTGCCCTCTCACCGTGAACGCGGACCAGTCGGACATCGATGATGATACCGAAGGGGATGCGTGCGATCTGGACGCGGACGACGATGGCGTCTACGCGAACGAGGACTGCAATGACCTGGATTCGAGCGTCTCTGGTGAGGTCACCTACTGGGAGGACCCGGACGCCGATGGGTGGGGGAGTCCCGAGGCGTTTGACACATTCTGTCAGTCTGTTCCGCCTGAAGGCTATGTGGCGAATGGCGATGACAACTGTCCTGCCCAGGCCAATCCGGACCAGTTGGACACGGACGGGGACGGAATGGGCAACGTCTGTGACCCGGATGACGATGACGACGGGATTCTCGACGACGCGGACAACTGTCCTCTGACCCCGAATTCGAACCAGGTCGATACCGACGGGAATGGTACCGGAGACGAGTGCGAGAATGACCTGGACGGGGATGGCATTGCGGACGAGACGGACAACTGCCTCGAGGTGCCGAACTCGGACCAGGCCGACCTGGATGGGGACGGCGTTGGAGACGGGTGCGACCCCGATGCGGATGGGGATGGGACGCCGGGTTCCGAGGACTGCGACGATTTCGATCCGGAGGTGGCGGCGCAGGTGATGTACTACGAGGATCTTGACGGCGACGGCTGGGGGGATCCGGCAAGTACGGTGGAGGTTTGCGGAACGGCGCCGCCCGAGGGCTACGCCGCCGACTTCCCTGACAATTGCCCGGAGATCCCGAACGCCGATCAGGCAGACGCTGATGGCGACGGAGTCGGAGATGCCTGTGATGAGTCTGTGGACCTCACTCCGACCGTTGCGCCCACGGTCACTCCTTCTCCAGGACCGGCAGCCACACCAACCCCGGAACTGGATGTCACGGCCACCCCGCTGCCCCCGGGGGAACCCACGCCCACCCCTGGCTCAGCGTCTGATGATTCCCCGGTGCCGGCTCCCAGTGCCAGTCCCATGGACGACGACTCCAGCGATGGTGGCGAAGGCTGCGCCTGTTCTCATGACCGCACGAGGGAATCTGGACAGCGGGCGATATCCCACTTGCTGCTGGCGGGACTTGGCGTTCTTTCGCTGCTGGGCCGTCGGCGTGGAGCCGGGATCTGACGTCCCTCGTGAGCCGGACGGATCTCGAACTGCTGTGATCGTGACCGCCTTGTCCGGGGGGCAACCTTTGCCCACGACGCGCTGGCGGCATGGCGTTTTCGCGAACGAGTCCGGCCCGATGTTCGGACATCCCGCTGTTGACTGTGTCCGAAAATGCATCTAGAATGCCCTGGTTTCAATTGGGTGCAACGGTGCGCAGAGCGGATAGCGACCCTGTCCCGTCGGGGCGCGGGCGCTGTCTGTTTGACGTTGGAGGAGCCGGGACATGGGATTTCTTGTCGTGCTCAAGGATGGGAGGCCGTTCCTCCGCTTCCGCCTCGACAAGGAAGACACGACCATTGGGCGGAACGATGGTGCGGACGTCTACATTCCAGACGCGCGCGTGTCCCGGATTCACGCGGTGGTTCGGAGGGGGACGGACGGCTACCGGCTGTATGATCGGAGCACGAACGGGACCTTTGTGAATGGAGTCAGAACGAAGGCGGCCCGGCTTCATGATCAGGACGTGATCACGGTCGGTTCATGCCAGATTCGGTTCGAGGTGTCCGGCTTGCAGGAGCCGCCGCCGACCGTGGTGACCGGTCCGGATGGTGGGGCGCTTTCCTATGATGCCACGGCGGAGAAGTTTCTGTATGCGCGGCCGGTGCTGGAGGTTCGAGACGGGCCGATGCGCGGGCGTCGGATTCCGTTGCAGGGGGAGGTGGTAACCATCGGGTCTGACCGCGGGGCGGACGTGCGCGTGGAGGAAGGGCCGGCGCAACAGTGTCTACTGTTGTGGACAGCGGACCGCTATGCGTTGCGGCCGGTGGAGGGTTCTGAGCCGGTGCTCGTGGACGGACGTCCTGCGGAAGGAGATGTGGCGGTCGCCCTTGGAAGCACCATCCGGGTGGGGCGCACCTCGATTCGTCTGGTGCTCGAGGAGGGGGAGGAACCTCTCGTTCCCATGGCGGTGACGCGGTACCAGGGGATGGTGGGGACGGGTGCGGCCATGCGGAAAGTTTTCGCCGCCATCGACCGGTTGGCCCGGCACGATGCGCCGGTGATCGTGCTGGGGGAAACGGGAACCGGGAAAGAATTGGTGGCTCGAGCCCTCCACGCCCGGAGCCACCGGGCGAGGGGACCGTTTGTCGCAGTCAACTGCTCTGCCATCTCGTCTCAGCTTGTGGAGAGCGAGTTGTTCGGGTACGAGCGAGGCGCGTTTACCGGAGCGGACCGCGCACGCAAGGGGGCCGTGGAAGCAGCGAGCGGGGGCGTCCTGTTCCTCGATGAACTGGGAGACATGCCGCTGGATGTGCAGGCGAAATTGCTGCGGGTGCTCGAGACCGCCACGGTGACCCCTGTGGGCTCCTTCGAGGCGCGTCCGGTCGATGTGCGTGTGGTGGCGGCGACGCACCGGGATCTGGCCGCCGAGGTCGGTGCAGGCCGGTTTCGGTCAGACCTCTTCTTCCGCCTGTTCGTGCTGACCGTGGAACTGCCGCCGCTCAGGGAACGGCGGGAGGACATTCCTGCCCTGGTGCAGCACTTTCTCAAGGAATGCAGCGTCGACAGTCGGGTGCCGAGGATCACCACAGAAGCAGTCGACCGTCTCGTGGCTTATCATTGGCCCGGGAACGTGCGGGAACTTCGCCACGTGTTGATTCGCGCCCTGGCCACGGACGATCAGGGGACCATCACCGAGGACAAGCTGACGTTCCATCCTCCTCCCGAAGCGACAACCGCTGCGCCAATGCCTGAGTGGTCTTCTTCCGTGGGCACGCTCGAGGCGCTGGAGCGTCGGGCGATCGAGCGGGCGCTGGCCCGGTGTGGCAACAATCGCAAGCGTGCCGCCAAGTTGTTGGGGATCGCGCGGTCCACCCTGCATCTTCGAATGAAGAAGTATGGGTTGCTGTGACGTTTCGAGCCGCAGGCGAAGGGGTCATCCGGACGTTCGGACCGGAGGCGCCGCGTCGTCGATGGGCGACGTCTCATCCACGAAGGTTCCGTACATCCATTTGTAGATCATCGGCTCCAGGGTCGGTTCTCGACTCAGCATCTTGGTGCCGTGTCCCGCACCAGTATAAATCTTGAGGTATTTCTTGCCTCGAGCCAGCGCGTCCAGGACCAGTGCCGACTTCGCCGAAAAGCGGTCTTCCTTGCTCACGGCGATGAAAAGGGGCCGGGACCCGTACTGCTCCACCGCATTCTCGGCGGTCACTCCCTTGTACTCGAGGCCCGGAGACAGCAGGATCACGTTGGAAATGCGCGGGTCTTCCGCCGCATACCGTATCGCAAGGTTGGCCCCCAGGCTCGCACCGATGAGCACGATACGTTCCGGGTCCACGTTGGTCTGGTCCCGCAGATACCGAACCGCGGCTTCCACGTCCCGGACCATGGCCTGGAAGTCGTCCGGGCCGAGGTCCGCGTAGGTCAGTGTCTTCCCATCCGCCCCGGTGGTGCTCCTGCCGTGACCGCGCAGGTCCAACGCAAGGGCGTGCACACCATTGTTGCCGAGACGCTCGCCCATGCGACGCCAATCCTCGCTCGACCGGGACGCCATGTGCACGAGGACCGCCCCGAGTCCGTCGGCCTTCCCGGGCCAGTAGAGCGCGTGGAGTTGCCAGCCGTCGGATGTCTTGAGTGAAACAGAATGGACCTGGGAGGCGGCAGCCGTCTTCACCCCGTCCGGGGCGGCTTCGGCCCGGATTGTCGGCAGAGCCACAAGGAAAATCAGGCTGACCAGGTACGGCAGCCGACTACGATGTGCAGAGTGCATCCCCTTTTCCTCCTCCTGCCGGAGCGGCTCGCGGCTACATCCTGCAATTCAGGTCGCTCCGTGCCGCCAGGCTCCACGCCACCAGCGCTGCTTGCACGCGCCCATTATACCGGAGCACAGAGTTCGGGTCAAACGAGGCGTGCACACTGCAGTATCACGGCGGGTGACCCGGTGTCAGGAACCGACCCCAGCAACCTCGATTCGACCCGATGGCGGGATCCGGACAAATGCCGTGATTGACAACCGGGACCCCCAGTGCATATGCTACGTTATGGAGATGGGTGTCACAATGAAGCTGGGAACGGGCCGAAAGACTTCATCTTCGAGCCTTCCGGCACCCGCCGGGGCGGTACCGGGGCGTTCGAGGCCATGTTCCGGCAAAGTGATGAGAGAGGGAGTCTGGCTGCTGGTTGGACTCGTCTGCCTCCTGGGCGGGGGATGGCCCTCCCAAGCCTCGGCCGGCGCCTATCCTCGCCTCGAGCTGGGGTCGCCAGGTGCGTTGGAACTTCGGGTCGGGCTGGCCTCACAGCACTGGTTCGGGCCGGACGCCGCGTTGGCCGCGGTCGGAGACCGCGCGGGCATGTCGGCCCAGGTAGGGGTTCGTGTCACCACCGGTGCTTTGGTGGTGGTGCACGGAGCATTTTATCCTTCGAGCAAGCGGATAGGGCCGGTGCCACCCTGTGCGGCAGATACCTATCTTGGAGACGGCGTCCCGTCAGAAGCGGAGATCGCGGAAGCGGCTGCGTGTCATTCCGCCGGGGATGTTCGGATGGTGGGTCTGGGGGTGGGCTGGACGTTTCGGCTGGGTCCTCACCTGGTGGCCTCCCAGTCCATCACCGCGGACGCCACCTGGCTGGGGGGCATCGTGGTTCCACTGGACGACGAGGAAACCGGAGGTGTGGGGCTGGCCTCTGCATTGGTCGTGGGTCCCGGGCTCAGGGCGCGGTTCGCCTGGATGCTCCGCTCGGTGCATGTGGGCGTCGAGTTCCGGTCGGGCCTTGGTGTGGTGGACGCCGGTCCAGCGGTGCAGGTCTATGTCCCGTTGGGAATCGGCCTGGACCTGGGTCTTGGCGGCGGCGTTCGGTCCCGGTCGACGGACGGAGCGTCTGAGCGCGCCTTGTAGCACCGAGCCACTGGGAGACGTCGAACGATGGTTTGGAGCAAGGGGTTTGCACGTGCGGCGTATCCCGTTGTCAGGTCCCTGATCGCGGCCGTCCTGATGGGGCATTTGCCGGGGTGCTTGCTCGAGGACCCGGTGCCATTGTTCGATCAGGATCGGGACGGGGTCATCACAGCCGCCGACTGTGACGACCAGGACCCTGCGGTCGGGTCTGCATACCGCGACGAAGACGGAGACGGGTACGGTGCAGGCGACCCGTTGGCCGGGTGCGGCACGTCCTCCCCCCTCTTCGTTTCCGTTGGGGGGGACTGCGCTGACCAGGACCCATCCGCCCATCCCGACGCCCCGGAAGTTTGCAACGGCGTGGACGACGACTGCGATGGCGTGAGCGACGAGGACTTTCCGCCCGTCCCCGTGTATCCCGACGGCGATGGGGACGGATATGGCGTGTCGGCGGAACCTTCGAGCGCGTGTGGGCAAATGGATGGCCTGGTGCTCGAGGGCGGAGATTGCAACGACCAGGACCCGGGCGTGAATCCGGGGGCGAAGGAAGTCTGCAATCTGGTGGACGACGATTGCGACGGCGACGTGGATGAGGCGTGGCCGCGGCACCTGTATGCACCCGATGGGGACGGCGACGGGTGTGGCGACATGTCCTCTCCTGTCCTCGCTTGCACGTCGCCCGGTTCAGTCTATGTGAGCGGCGCTGACGACTGCGACGATACCGATCCTGCCGTGCACCCCGGCGCTCCGGAACAGTGCAATGGCCTGGACGACGATTGCGACCGCCGCGTGGACGAATCTCTGGATACTTCGGTCTGGTACCTGGACCTGGATGGAGACGGCCACGGCTCCGCTGAAGGCCCGGTTTCGACGGGTTGCCTGGAACTCGAGGGCTTCAGTTCCGTCGGAGACGACTGCGACGACGCAGACCCGGCCCGCTATCCCGGGGCATTCGACACCCTTGGCGATGAGGTGGACAGCGATTGCGACGGCCAGGAGGGGGAGATTCGCCTGGTGGTGGGGTCGGGGGGCGAAGGGGAGGTGCAATCCGGCATGCCAGCGCTGGACCTTCCCCTGGAGGCCCCGGAAGGAATCGCGCTCGGGCCGGACGGCTCCCTGTTCGTGGCGGATAGCGGCGCCTCGGTGGTGCTGCGGGTGGACCCGGACGGAACCGCCTGGGTGGTTGCCGGTATCCCCGGGGCGTTCGGCTTTTCCGGCGACGGTGGGGCCGGTTCGAGCGCCCTGCTTGACGGTCCGACCGGGCTGGCCGTGGACCTCGAGGGCCGTTTGCTCGTGTGTGATACCTTCAACAATCGCGTGAGACGTCTTGATCAAGATGGGATGATTCAGACCATGGCAGGAGTCGGCACGCCGGGCAGCAGTGGGGACGGCGGCGATGCGCGGGATGCGGAGTTGAATCAGCCTCGAGGCGTGGCGGTGGACCCCGACGGCCGGATCTACGTGGCGGACACCCAGAACCATCGCGTGCGGGTCATCGGCCCGGACGGGATCATCGACACCCTGGCGGGCAGCGGCGCTCCCGGGTATGGTGGGGACGGCGACCTGGCGGTCCGTGCATCTCTTTCCTTCCCTTATGGGGTCGCCGTGGATTCAGGGGGAACCGTCTGGATCGCGGACACTGGCAACCACGTGGTGCGCACGGTGGACCCTGTCTCGTCGGTGATCACCACAGTGGCCGGGATCGGCGTCCCTGGACATGTCGGGGATGGCGGCAGCGCGCTCGAGGCGGCCCTTGACACGCCCGAAATGGTGGCGCCGGGGCCGGGTGGACTGTGCTACATTGCAGACAGCGGCAATTCCGTGGTTCGGCTGGTGTCGCCGTCAGGAACCATCGACACCGTGGTGGGCACAGGCGCACCTGGACACGACGGGGACGGGGGGGCGCCCGAGTTCGCCACCCTGGACTACCCCTGTGACCTCCAACTCGCACCGGACGGCACACTCTTCGTCGCCGACATCCTGGCCCGGCGGGTCCGCCTGGTTGACCCGTGACGCTGCTTCCGGGGTCTCCGGCGGTTCCTTGAAATCGCTGCCGCGCGATCCAGACTACCGAATCCTTCGTGGCGGAGAACTTTCCCCTTTCGCCTTCCTCGGTTCAGGTATATTTTCCCTCACGGTTGAGGAGACTTTCGTGAGAGGAGCATTGTCATGGCCTGGAACTACAGTGACAAGACCAAGCAGATTTTCATGGATGCGGTGCAGGGAAAACCCGGTACCCATCTGGGAGAAGTCCCCGACCCGGACGGGTTCGGCGAACACGGCTCCATCGTGTGCGGCGATGCCCTCCGGTTCACGTTCCGGGTCGAGAAGCACCCCACAGACCCTCTGAAAGACCGCATCGTCGAGGCACGTTACCTCACGTTCGGCTGCACCTCGGCCATCGCGGCGTCCGAAGCCCTGTGCGACCTCATTGAAAAAGGCCGGTACACGCCCCTCGAGGCCCTCAAGATCACCAATCAGGATATCGTGGACTACCTCGAGGGTCTCCCTTCGCAGAAAATCCATTGCTCGGTCATGGGCGCAGAGGCGCTCGAGTCTGCGGTGTTCAACTGGGCTCAGAAGCGCGGCGTGGACCTGGAGAAGCTGGGCGTCCAGATGCAGCAGCATACCGAGGAGGGGCGAATCGTCTGCAAGTGCTTCTCGGTGTCCGAGCCGTATATCCGGCGCAAGATCAAGGAGCTGAACCTGAGAACGATCCCGGAGATTACCAACGCCATCAAGGCCGGAGGAGCCTGCATGACCTGCCACCATGCCCCCGGCGGCTTGCAGGACATCCTCGACGACATCTGGGGCAAGCAGAAAGACGGCACCCCGGAGTCTCAGACCGACCTCGGTTCCGAGTCCGCCGGCTCCCCGGACCTGGCTCCCCAGGCGTTCGAAGTCCCATCTTCCTTCGAGGTTCCTGCAGAGCAACCAGAGCGGCCGGCTCTCTCGCCGTTCCAGTTCATGAAAAAGGTGGAAGCCACCATCGACAAGTATGTGCGACCCATGCTCGCCGCAGAAGGAGGAGACATTGAACTGATCGACATCAAGGACGCCTTGGTCTACGCCCGCTTGACCGGCGCGTGCGCCGGGTGTGCCGGCGCCTCGACCACCATGAAGATGATGGTTGAGCGGACGCTCAAGGAGTTGGTCGACGAGAAGATTCGTGTGATCGCAGTTTGAGCAGGGGGAACCCATGAACACAGTCTACGCAGACAACAACGCGACAACACCGGTGGCCCCCGAGGTGGTCGAGGCGATGATGCCTTACCTGACCAGCCGGTTCTACAATCCAAGTTCCATGTACGAACCCGCACGGGCCGTGGCCGAGGCCGTGGCGAGCGCCCGGAAACGCATAGCACGGACGCTCGGCGGTCCCGCCTCGAACCAGTTCTACTTCACATCGTGTGCCACCGAGGCCAACAACTGGGCCTTGCGCGGTGCAGTGGCTGCCAACCCGGCCCGACGTCACATCATCACCACCGCCGTCGAGCACCCCGCCGTGCTCGAGGTGTGTCGGGAACTCGAACGCCAGGGATGCGAGGTCTCCTACCTGTCGGTGGATTCCGATGGAAAGCTCGATATCGGCGAATTCGTTCGCACACTCCGGCCTGATACGTTGCTCGTCACCATCATGCACGCCAACAACGAAACCGGGGTCATTTTCCCCATCGAGAAACTCTCCCGGATCACCAAGGAAACCGATCCCCGCATCCTCTTTCATACCGACGCCACCCAGTCCGTGGGCAAGCTCGCCATCGACCTGAAACGCGAGTTCAAGCACGTGGATATGTTGACCTTCTCCGGACACAAGCTCCACGCACCCAAGGGCGTGGGAGTCCTCTACATGAAACGCGGAACTCCTTGCCGGCCGTTCATGGTCGGCGGTCACCAGGAAAGCGGACTCCGGGCCGGGACCGAAAACGTGCCTTACATCATGGGCCTGGCCAAGGCCTGCGAACTGGCCGCAGACCACATCCAGGAAGAACAGGACTACGTCCGCAGACTGCGAGACAGACTGCAAAAAGCCATCAGCGCCATCCCCTACATCGAAATCAACGGGGGCAACGCGGCTCGGCTTCCCAATACCCTCAACGTGGCATGCCACTACATCGAGGGTGAAAGCATCCTGTACCAACTCAATGAATACGGAATCTGTGCTTCCAGCGGCTCCGCTTGCACTTCCGGCTCTCTCGAGCCCTCCCACGTGCTTCGGGCCATGAAGATCCCCTTCACCGCCATCCACGGCTCCATTCGGTTCAGCTTCAGTCGGTACAACACCGATGAGGACGTTGACCGCATCATCGACGCATTCCCCAAGATCGTGGAAAGCCTGCGTCGAATCTCACCTTACTGGGACATGGAGCGAAACGCCCCCCGCCCCGGCGCCCTCCGACTCGAGCGTCCTCACGAGTAGCCCTCACCGCAATTCCCATCCCGTTTCTCACCCTCGCCCCACAGACCATCATGGAGCATTCCGTTCGCTGTGCACACAACCGGGGTGCACCTGAACCCGCATGTCTGGACTGGATACCGGTGGCACGAATGGTGCAGCCTTTTCGATCCGCACGAATGGGGATTGACTCGTCCGTCCGTTTCGCCTAGACTCGATTCAGGGGGGAACGGATTGAGCAGGGAGGATGTAGGAGGAGGCACGTGAGGTCGGCGTTGCGGAAAAAGGTGGATGAGGAGAGGAAACGGAGGAGCCGGGAGGCGTTGTTGGAGGCAGCGAGGACGGTATTTGCCCGGAAGGGGTATCACGCCACATTGATTTCGGACATCGTGGGGGCCGCCGGTGTGGGGCAGGGCACGTTTTACCGGCACTTTCGGTCGAAGCGCGAGATTTTCGAGCGGCTCATCGATCGGTTCACGGAGCGGATGCTTGGGGAGTTCAGCGCGATGTCGAGCGCGTTGCCGATGACGGTGGAAGCGTACCAGGCAGCGTCGGTATCTGCGATTTCGCGGATAGCGGCCATCATTGATGACAACCGGGAGATCATGCGGTTGATATTGCACGAGGCACCGTCGATCGACGAGGCTTTCAAGACGAAGATAGACAACATTTCTCAGCAGTTTGCGGTACTTGCGAAGTTTTATCTGGATCATGCGATTGCAAACGGGTTTGCGAGGCCCTGTCGGACGGACGTGGTGGCGCAGTCGCTGGTTGGGATTGGATTGCACCTGATGGACGTGTGGTGGAGTGGGATGTTTCCAAACATCACACGGGAAGCGTTGATAGAAGAAGTGGTGACGCTTGCTTTTCGAGGATTCGGGGTCTTCGAGGAGGAAGGTCACGGGTCGGAGAACCGGAAGGAGGAGGGAGGTCGAGATGGGAGACATGAAGGGCAAGAGGGTGTTGATAACCGGGGCGGCTAGCGGGATCGGGCTTTGTGCAGCGGAGGAATTCGTCAAGGCCGGATGTGAGTTGGTGGCGACGGACATTGACGGGGAGGGGTTGGATCGTGCCGTGGACCGGCTTCGGTCGGCGGGTGGGGTGGTGCACGGGCGGGTGGTGGACGTTTCGGATCGGGCTGCCGTGGAGGAAATGGCGCGGTGGGTCCTCGAGGAACTCGGGGACCTGGACATCCTGATCAACAACGCGGGAATAGGCCATTCAGCGGAACTTGCGGACACATCGCTCGAGACCTGGGAGCGACTGATGGCGGTGAATTTCTGGGGACCTCTTTACCATGTCTACGCATTCTTGCCGCGAATGATCGAGCGCCGGAGCGGGCACATCGTCAACGTGTCGTCCGGCCAGGCGTTTTTCCGTCTGCCCACCTGGGGTGCTTATGCGACCATCAAGTTGGCGCTCGGGGCCTTTTCGGAGATGCTCCGATTCGAGGTTCGGAAGTATGGCATCAAGGTGACCACTGTGTACCCGTTCATGGTGGACACACCGTTTTATCGCGGCATCGAGGGTGAGACGCTCGGCGCCCGGCTCAGCATGCGGCTCGTCCCCTATTACTCGATGTCTCCGAAGCGCGTGGGTCGAATCTTGTTCAAGGCGGTGAAGAAGCAAAAAGCGGTGGAGATGGTGAGCGTGCTGAATGATGTCGGATACTACGCACGGCTGTTGCCGCCTGCGGCGAATCTGGTGAGCACGATTGGGAACCTGGTGCTTGCCAGGCGGGAGTGATGGGGGGCGTGCAGGGGGGCGCTGGTGGGCGGTTCGGTTGGGAGCTGGAGAAGGGGTGTCTGGTTCCGGCCGTGTGTGCCTGGGCGTCGGGTACTGCACGGATGAAACGAGTGCAATGCAGGCAAAGGAGGCCACGTCATGGGCTTGGTGAGCAATCTGGTCGAGCGGATTCGGGGTCACGGGCTCGGGTTTCGGATGGACGAGGTGATGAGTGGGACCCATCGGTTCGAGCCTGGTGCAGGACCTGAAGGGGAGCACCCGATGGAATTCCGGGTCACGTGGGGGCCGGACCATCTGAGTGCCTGGTTGGATCCCAGGAAAGAGGGGTTTCTCCGCCAGCCTCTCGAGGGGCGCGTCACGGTGGGGGGGCTGTGTTCCAACGTGCCTTGCAAGGGGACGTTGGCGCTCGACTATTTTCGGGGGAACCGTATCGTTTACAGCTTTGATTTCACGGTGGATGACACCGAGTACCATTTCGTGGGAGAGAAAGTGAACATCAAGCCCTGGAATCTCCCGGTGTCTCATACCACCTGCTACGGTGTCCTGACCGAGAAGGAGACCGGCAAGCTCGTCTCCCGGTCGGTCACCCATTTCCGCCTCAACACCGCCCTCGACTTCGTGCTCAGCTTCCGACTTGCGCGGGCGACCGAGGGTTAGGAGGCGATACCTCTGCGTTCCGGCTGGGTGGAGTCGGAGTTTACTCCCGGAGTGTCGACGAGTTCGCTGTGATTGGAGGAACGGATGGGCAGGGCAGGGGCGGGGCGTCAGTTCTTTTCTGGACCGTAGGCCCCCATCAGCACCCGGAGCCGTTCCCGGGCAATCAGGACGTCGCACGCCGCCTTCTGTTGTGCCGCGCGGGCTCGAGCCAGGTCGGCCTCACGTTCCAGGAGGTCGAGCGCGGTGGCCCTGCCGGCATTGAGCGCGGTGTCCGCCGCCTGGACGGACCGGTGTGCCACCTGGACACGTTCTCGTGCCAGGGCAAGCTTGCGTGTTCCCTGGACGATGGCCACCCGGGCTTGCTCTTCCTGGAGGTTGAGCTGAGTTCTCACCGCCTGGACCGCGGAGGAGGCGGCCCGTGCCCGGGCACGGGCGGCTCGAGCCTCCTGGACTTGGACTCCGGCTCCCAGCTTCCAACCAAGTACAATCGAAGCGTCCCAGGAGTCGTGCCAGGCGTCCTCGAGCGGGAAGTAGCGGGTATTGGGGTTCTCGTACTGGTATCCGAAACGGAGGGCCAGGGACGGTGCCATGGCGGCGCGGGCGACCCGTGCTTGCGCCTGGGCGACGTCTCGAGCCGCCTCAGCCCGGCGCAGATCGGGCGCCTGGCCCGGTCCGTCGAACGCGGTGGCTGCCTCGACAGCCACGGCCTCGGCCAGGGCCACCAGGTCCTGGGTAGCCGCGTCGACCGGGGAGCCGACCAGGGACTGGAATGCCCGCAAGGCCATTTCCGCCGCCGCTTCTGCGTCTGCCAGGGCCTCCTCCACTTCGGCACGTCGGAGCGCCACCGAGGAGAGTTGCAGGTCGGTGGCCCTCCCCTGTTCGTGGAGCCTCTGGACTCGAGCCTCCTGGGCCACGGTGGCGTCTCTCAGGGACTGCTGGACCTCCACCAGTTCGCGGGTGAGCAGAACACGGTACCATGCCTCGGAAAGAGATGACCAAAGCTGACTGCGGGCACGATCGCGTTCCGCCTCATTGAGTGCCACCCCCGCCTTGGCCGCCCGTTTTCCGTTGAGCAATGCACCGCCCGTGAAGACCGGTTGCTGGGCCGTAACCCGGAAGGAGTAGTAGTCCTCGAGGGACTCTCCCAGTTGCACCGACGCGCCCTGGGCCATGGGGATCTCAATGGTGGGCGCCTCGACATAGCTCATCCTCGAATACCGGGTTTGCACTTCCACTTGGGGGAGCATGCGCCCCATCATGGCCTTGTTCTGGGCCTTGGCTGCCTTGAGTCGTTCGTCGGCCGCTTCCAGACTGGGGTGGTTTTCCCAGAGGAGGCGCCATGCCTCTTCCAGGTCCACGGTCTGTCCAGGGGCGCTGGAGGCAGGCTCCGTACCCGATGTTGGAGATTCTGCCTCTTGCTCGAGTGTGGAGGAGTCGTCCACGGAAGGTGTCGCTGGCGTCTCGGTATCGGTCGAGGTCGCCACGACCGGGGCTTGCTCGGCCGCCTGGACCTGCTCGCCGAATCCACCGGGAATCATGAGGACCGCCAGGACCAGCGCCCCGGCTGTGGCAGCCTTCCTGGTCCATCCCAGGCGTGTCGTGATTCGCTCGGAAAGGTCGTAGAACACCGGGATCACCACCAGGGTGAGCAGGGTGGACGCCAGCATGCCGCCGATGACGGCCACGGCCAGAGGCGAGAATCGTTCTGCACCCAGTGCCCACTCCATGGCCAGGGGCAGCATGCCGACAACGGTGGAAAGCGAGGTCATGAGGATGGGCCGGAATCTGGCGCGGACCCCCTCCCGGATCGCAGCGTGCCGTTCTTCTCCCGCCTCACGTCGATTGCGGATGATGTCCACCAGGATGATGGCGTTGTTGACCACGGTACCCACGAGGAGGATCAGACCCACCATCACGGGCATGGACACCGGCTTCCCTGCGATCCAGAGGGCCGCAGCCACACCGGAAAGACTCAGGGGGACCGACATCATCACGGTGACAGGGTGGACGAAAGAACGGAACTGCGCGACCAGGAGAAGGTAAACGGCCAGCACGCTGATGCCCAGGGCCCCCATGATTTCGGAACGGGAGGCGATCAAGTCGTTGTTCTCTCCTTCCAGGCTCAGTCGGTATCCTTCTGGGAGCGTCATGGACGCCAGCGCTTTTTGGGTGTCCGCCACCGCGTCGCTCAGCGGACGGCCGCTCAGTTCCGCGTGGACCTCGAGCACCGAAGCCAGGTTTTCCCGGGTAAACAACCCTTGCTCCACGACCGGTTCGGCCGTGGCGACACTGCGCACCGGCACCACTTGCCCACCGGAGAGGAACAGGGGCCACGAGAGCATGTCCTCGGCCTCGGGCTTGTCAGAGCGTTGGTAACGAACCCGTATGGGCTCGGGAGAACCCTCTCGTCCCTCGAAGCTCCCGGCCGGGATGCCTTCCGCACCCATGGCCAGGGTGCGCGCCACGCTCGCCACACTTTCGCCCCTGGCACCGGCCAGCAGCGGGTCCACGTGTATCTTGAGTCGCGCAAGGTCCCGGTACCAGGTCCGGATCGGTTGCACCAGACCGTCCACATTCTCGAGCCTTGTCACCACCTGGTCGCCGAGATGGTCGAGCACGAGGGGGTCCGGTCCGGTCAGTCGGACCACGATCGGAGCCACCGTGGTCGGCTTGGCCGTGTTGCCCACCTCCTTGACCACGTACCGGGCGATCCCCGGGATGACATCCATGCGCTCCCGCACCCAGTCCTCGATCTCCCAGATCGTGGTTTCTCGCTCGGTCCGGGGCGTCAGGGTCACGCTGAGATAGCCCTGTGTCGGCCCCATCACGCCGCCACCCCCGGTGAACTTCATCCCGGGTTCGTAACCAGCCTGGGCTTGCACCAGCTCCACTTCGGGACGCTCCTCGAGGATACCGGCCACTTCCTGGACAATTCGAGACGTTTCCTGGAGCGAAGTCCCGGACGAGGTTTCCAGAGAGATGGAAAAGGCCCCGCTGTCCATCTTGGGAAGCACGTCCATTCCCGCCGAACTCATGCCCAGTGCCCCCAGCCCGAACGAAAGGACCGCCGCCAACACCACCACCCAGGGGTGCCGAAGCCCTGCTTCCAGCAGCCTGGCGTATCCTCGAGACAACGCGTGCATGGCCCGCTGAAACGGCCCGGCCGCCCGACGCGCCAGTTCCTCCAGTCGACCCTCCTTCCGGTCAAACAGGCTCAGGACCGGGACCACGAACAGGGCCACGAGCACCGAGGACAGAAACGCGATGAGCAAGGTGGTGGCCAGCGGGGCAAACACGCGCCCCACGAATCCCTGAAGGTTCAGCAGCGGCACCAGAACCACCAGTGTCGTCGCAACGCCGGCCAGTACCGGCATCCGGACCTCGTCCGTGCCACGAACCGCCGCTTCCATGGGCGACAGCCCCTCCTCGTCTCGAAGCCGGATGATGTTTTCCAGCACCACCACTGAAGCGTCCACCACCATGCCCACCGCCAGGATGACCGCTGACAGGGTCACCATGTTGAACTCCAGGCCCAGCGCGTGCATGAGCGCAAAGGTGATACCGTAGGAAAGCGGCATGGTGAACAGTGTGATCAGAGAACTCCGCGCCCTCCCCAGGAACAGGAACAAGATCACCGACGCCAGCAACAAAGCCTGCCATACGTTGGAAAGCAGGTTCGATACCGACTGCTCGGTGAAGGTCGCACTCTCCTCACCTTCGATGAACGTCAGGTCCGGGTGGGTCTCCTTCAGTTCGTCGATCACCGCCTGCACCTTCCGAACCACTTCCACCGTGTTCGCATCCGACGTCCGGAATACCTGCACGGCGATGGCACGCTTGTCTCCAATCGCAAACCAGGCATCGTCCTCCACAGCGCCTCGAGTCACGGTCGCCACGTCATCCAGGTGAATCTGACCACCGCCAGGCATCGGAATCGGAACCGACTCGAGCCCTTCGGCTCGATCCGCCCGCTCATCCACACGCAGCAGCGTCTCCCGCGCTTCGCCCCGGAGTCGACCCGCAGGAAGAGACACATTGGTGGCCGCCAGCGTTTGCGCAACCCGTTGCAGAGGAAGATGGTGCGCTTCCGCAGCAGCAGGGTCCACTTCCACGAGCACCGTCGGGACACGCCCACCAAACACATCAACCGCTGCGACTCCAGGTATCTGCTGAAGCCGCGGTGCAATATCGTCCTCGGCACGTCGCCGGGCCTCGATCGGATCGTCCCCGGCCACACCCACCGTGTACACCGGCCGATCCGCTGTGCTGAATGTCATGACTCGAGACTGCTCGGCCGTGGGAGGCAGCGACGCCTGAATTCGCGCAATCGCATTCTGAACCTCCACCGCCGCCATCTGGACGTCCGTCCCGTACTGAAACTCCACCGTCACCAGTGAGAGGTTGTCCTGCGCCGTGGCCGAAATCCGCGCAACGCCCTCCAGCGACGCGAATTCTTCCTCGAGTTCACGGCCCAGAGACTGATCCACATCCGCTGCGCTCGCCCCCGCCCAAGGCGTCACCACGTTGACCAGGGGGGGCGCCGTCTCGGGAAACAAACGCACCGGTATCCGAGCATAGCCCAAAGCCCCAAACACGCCAGCGGCAATAACCAACGCCCAGATCGCGTGCCGGTTCCGAAGGGTGGCTTTCGTGATACTCATGACGTCACCTCCACCGCCAACACCGGACGTGCCACGTCCACACGCTCCGGTTCGCTCACCACCACCCGCTTGCCCGCAACCAGGCGCCCACTGTCCGACCCGGTGGGCTCAACTGCCACCCATCCTTCCTCGCGAGGTCCGGGCAGAACCGCCTGTCGCCGCACCCGGTTTCCATCCAGAACAAGTACGTAGTGGGCGTCGCCGTCGGTCACAAGAGCCTCCACCGGAACCGACAACGCCTCCTCCCGCATGTCGAATACCACCCGCACCGGAAGCGTTCCCCCGACTTGAGGCAATGTGTCGTTCCCCTCGGTCACCCGAACGCGAACCTCCACCATCCGACCTGGACCTCGAGCCCATGCCCCTACTTCCCGAACCTCGCCTCGTCCTCCCTCGAACACCACCGGCAACCCTTCCCGGAGACCTCGAGCTATGTCGCCTTCGGGAACTTGCAGAACCAGTTCCAGGTCTCGTGTCCCGTACATCAGCAAGGGCGTCCCAGGCATCACCGCCTGGCCTACCTCCACCATCCGATCCAGCACGCGCCCCTCAAACGGCGCCCGCTCCACCGACCGGGCCGTGATCGCTCGAGTTTCCCGTTCGGCGGCCCGGGCCGCCCGCACTGCCAACCGCGCCGTGCGACACGCCTTCTTGCTCGCCTCGAGCGCCTCCGGCGGAAGGTCCCCGGCCGCCGCCAGCACTCGATCCGTCTCCAGTCGGGCACACGCAAAATCCCGCTCTTGCTGAACCCGTCTCCGCTCTGAGCGGGCTCGAGCCCGGCGGGCCACCATCTCCGGCGCCGCAATCCGG
Source organism: uncultured Gammaproteobacteria bacterium (assembly GCA_964418585.1). Taxonomy (GTDB): domain Bacteria; phylum Myxococcota_A; class UBA796; order JAJRTE01; family JAJRTE01; genus JAJRTE01. The sequence goes on from CAYQMG010000155.1 coordinate 43,245, forward strand.
ACCAGCACATCATTCGCCTCGGCAGCCTCGCCCTCCTCGACCGGAAGAGCCGCCACGGTGCCTCCTACCTGCGCCAGCACCCGAACCATGCTCTGCGACGCCACTTCGGCAACATAGGTCCGTCCTTCGGCAATCGGGCCGCTCCGCACCGGGATCACGCGAACCGCCTGGGGCGACGGGCGCACAGGCGCCTGACGTGGCTGAGAACAGGCTGGGAGAAGCCCAAGTGTGAGCACGGCACCAAACAAGTAAACGTTTACTTTCATTTGAACCTCGAAAAAAAGATTGCCGGTCGGCCACCTCGCCCTGTCGTCCGGCGGGCCGGAGCCGTGGGAGATGAGGTGAGGCATGAAATTTGCATAGAACAGGTCGTCGAGACGAAATTCTTAAAAGTAAGTATATGCTTGATTTTAGGCACAGGGCAGACCGGTGTCAATCAAAAAAGTCGAAATTTCTTTTCGAAGTCCGCGGTGGTCGGCTCCAGCGTCGCTCCAGCACGGTGGAGGTGGGAATGTGGGAGTCGTCTGGCGTGGACCCGTTGCGACGCGGGTGGCACTGTGAATCATTTTGGTGTTTCGTGTACGAGAAGGGTGTGGGTACCGGGTCAGACCTGATTCATTCTCGAGAATTGGGAACGGCGCGCAGGCGCGCAAAGCGCGCGCGCCACAACGGGTATTCCAGAGAATAAACATAACCCTGCAACCGGCCCCCAAATTCGCAACGATGCACGGTAGTCACGCAGTTCCCTTGGGGGGTATGGAGCCTTCGCGTCACGCACGATTCACCCAAGAACTCTCCTTCGGACACTGGAAGATGGGGAACGCCTGTCGGGTGC